>JALCNP010000014.1 GCA_022649135.1 Bifidobacterium sp. | reverse complement strand
CTTATCCGCGTCATTTTCAAACGTGCGAGGGAACGCGCCGCGTCGGGTCGTCCCGTCATCGTGTTCATCGACGAGATGGATTCCCTTCTGCGCACACGGGGGTCGGGGGTGTCCAGCGATGTCGAGAAGACGATCGTCCCCCAGTTCCTCGCCGAGCTCGACGGTGTCGAGCGATTGGACAACGTCATGGTCATCGGAGCCTCGAACCGCATAGACATGATAGACCCGGCCGTTCTTCGACCGGGACGTCTCGATGTGAAGATTCGGGTGGACCGTCCGACCATGGCCCAGGGCGGCCGTATAGTGAAGCACTATCTCACCGATGACCTGCCCATCGCCCCGGGAGCCGATGCCTCCGCGCTCTGCGATGGCCTCGTCCGCGATCTGTACGCGCGCACCCCGGGTCGCGAGCTCTGTGAGATCTGCGACGAGCAGGGGCGCTGGACCACCGTGTACATGGGGGATGTGGTCTCCGGCGCCATGCTCAAGAACATCGTCGACCGCGCGAAGACCAGCGCCGTCAAGGCCTCCATCGAAACCGGGGACGATGTGGCTCTGGACATGGCCATCCTTGCGCGGGCGGTGGATGACGAGTTCGGCGAGACGCAGGATTCCGTCCTCGACGTGGATCCGGCGCAATGGTCCCGCATCAACGCGATCGCCGGAGGCCACGGCGTGAGAATCGCCCCGGCGCCGGGTTCGAGGGAGGCGGCATGAGCGTTCGCCGTGTGATGGGAACCGAAACCGAGTTCGCCGTCAGCCCTGCGCGCGGTGCCCGGTACGATCCGGTTCGTCTCTCCTCCGAGGTCGTTCGGGCCGCCGCCGATTCCTCCGCGGCGCACATTCGTTGGGACTATCGTCAGGAGGATCCGGTCAACGATGCGCGGGGGCATCGTGTGGCGCGTGCCGATGCGCCCCGCGAGATGCTCACCGATGTTCCGCAGCGCACCATCACCAATACGATCGCGGCCAACGGAGGGCGCATATACATCGACCACGCCCATCCCGAATACAGCGCCCCCGAAACGATGGATCCCTTCGAGGCCCTCGCCTATGACAGGGCCGGCGAGGCCATCATGCGGCGGGCGCAGGAGCGCGCCGGTGATCGTTGCGGAAGCGGCATACGCCTGTACAAGAACAATGTCGACGGCAAGGGGGCGAGCTGGGGGTCTCACGAGAACTACATGATGCTGCGCGACGTGCCCTTCGACGAGGTGGCCGCCCTGATGACGCTGCATCTGGTGACCAGGCAGATATTCATCGGTTCCGGAAGGGTGGGGCTGGGGGAGCGCAGCGAATCCTCGGGGTTCCAGCTCAGTCAGAGGGCCGATTACATCCATGCCCCCATAGGCCTGCAGACCACGTTTGACCGCCCCATCGTCAACACGCGCGATGAACCCCACAGCACCGATGAGTACAGAAGGCTGCATGTCATCACCGCGGACGCCAACCGCATGGACGTTCCCCAGGCGCTCAAGCTGGGCACCACGAGCATGCTCCTGTGGATGCTGGAGCGTTCCGGTCCCTCCGGCACCGCGCTCGCGCGTCTTCTCGACGAGGTGGAGCTTGAGGATCCGGTCGAGGCCATGCACGTCATATCCCACGATCTGACGCTGGGCCGTGAGGTGGCCCTGCGTGCAGGCGGGCATGCCACGGCGTGGCAGATCCAGGTGAGATTGCTTGAAGCGGTCTTCGAAACGGCAGCGTCCTCCTTCGGCACGGACAGCAGGGGGGAGCCCCAATGGCCCGATGCCCCGACCGCGCGCATCATGCGTATGTGGCGCACGGCTCTCGGCGACGTCGCCCGCGTGCGCCATGCCGATGACACTCAGCGTCTGGGGATGGAGCAGGAGGCGTCCCGCCTCGAATGGCTGCTTAAATGGCAGCTTCTGGAGCGTCTCCGCCGCAGGGGCGCGGGGTCATGGCGCGACCCCCGTCTCGCCGAGGCCGACATCCGATGGGCCGCCCTCGACCATTCCTCGTGCGTTTTCGACCGTCTCTCGGAACGCGCCGTCAGCCTGTGTGACGAGTCCGACATGCTCCGTGCCTGCGGTCAGGCGCCCCCGGACACGAGGGCATGGCTGCGGTCCGAACTCGTGCACCGGTTCGCCCCCCAGGTCGTGGCATTCTCCTGGACGCACGTCACCGTGCGCGATCCCGGGTCCGAGCGGGGCCTTTTCACCTGCGACATGTCCGACCCGACCGGATTCACCCGTGACGAGTGCGCCGATGCGATCGCGAGATGCGACGGGGAGACGATGACCGTCGCGGATCTTCTCCGTACCATCACACATGGCAGGTAGAATCTCGTGTAAGATGCCACTCGTATCGCAGCGGCATACGCGTCGCCGGGTTTCCGCCTCCCTGCGACCGGAATCGCTTCCGGTCGCCCGGTGTCGAGGAGGATTCCCCCGGCGCCGCCCCTGCATAGGGGAACGACGGTTAGAGGATGGGCGAGTGAGACAATGAATTTACGAGAATTGGCCATGCAGGCGATGCGCATCGCGTCCGATGCGGGCGGGCATGCGCTGCAGGACCAGATGAACCCCCACGATCTGGCGCATATGCCGGTGAGCGAGGGAAAACGTCAGTACACGGTGGATGTCGACAGTCGCCTTGTGCCCTATATGGAGGCCAAGCTCGCCGCGCTCGATCCGCTCGACGGGTTCTGGAGATCACGTCCCGAACACTGCAGGCCGGGTGACCGCTTCTGGTGCGTGGGGGGCATCGATGGGGTGATCAATTTCCTGCGCAACATGTCCGAATGGTCCGTGACCATTTCCCTGTTCGAATTCAATGAGAAGGGATCCGCCCAGCCCATCATCGGAATCGTGCATGCGCCCGCTCTGGGACTGACCTATGTCGCAGCCCGAGGCGAGGGCGCCATTCGCGTGCGGAGGACCCCCACGGGGGACAAACGCGAGAAGATCATGCCCTCGACCACCAGCAGGCTCGAGGGATCCGTGGTGAGCTATGGAATGTCCTATGTCTTCGCCGAATCGCGACGTGCCCTCGACGTCGTCGCGGCCATAGCAGGCAAGCCCGCGGACATCAAGCGTGTGGGCCCGGCCTCGCTGGATCTGTGCAAGGTCGCCGATGGCACCTATGACGCGTATTTCGAGCCCCATCTCCATGAATGGGACATCTCCGCCGTCTCGGCGGGAACCGTCGTCGTCTGGGAGGCCCAGGGGCAGGTGAGCCAGTGGAACGGCAGCCTGATCCACTGGCGTCGGGAGAATGATGTGGTGGCTTCCAACGGTCTGATCGGGGCCGAGCTCCGGCCATTTCTGCTGGTGTGAACAATCGCGCGCACGGGCCGGGTCGTTTTGATAGGCTGAAGTTGCCTCGGAACTTGGTCCAAGGCAGTCGTTCACCCAGTCACAGGAATAGAGGCAGCCGATATGCCGCAACAATTCGCTCAGCCCCAATCGGGCAGATCCACCCGCGAGGGGGAGCGGAACCAGCAATCGCAGGGCGCTCGCACCGACGCCGCATCCGAACCGCAGGCGCAGAAGCAGGCGGATGCCCTGGACGCCGTGCTCGATGACATCGAGTCGACCCTGTCCACGAACGCCGAGGAATACGTCAGCAGTTTCGTCCAGAAGGGCGGCGAATAATGCCCCAGCTGCGCGATAGCGGCAGCCGCGGCATGGACGCCCGGAAGGTCCGGGTCCCTCAGTATGAGGGTTTCCATCGCATTTTCGGGATTGAGACGGAGTACGGTGTCAGCGCCACCGGCGCGCGGAACGGATGCACGGCGAATCGCATAGCAACGGCCATGTTCAGGCCGGTCGTCTCGCGTTCCCGTTCGACGAACGCATACCTGCCCAATGGCTCGAGACTATATCTCGACGTTGGCGCCCATCCCGAATACGCCACCGCGGAGGCCGCCGATCCCCGTGACGCACTCGCCCAGGATCTCGCAGGGGAACGCATCATGCGTCGACTGGCCTGCGGTGCCCGGGCTCGTCTGCGTGCCGACGAGGGCGAAGCGGTGCGGATCCATGTCTTCAAGAACAATGTGGATCATGCCGGGCACTCCTTCGGCTGCCATGAAAACTATCTGGTGCGGCGTTTCGTCTCGTTGGAGGCCGTCGAGCATGAGCTGCTGCCGTTCCTCATCACGCGACAGCTGTATGCGGGGGCGGGACGTCTTGCGGCGCAAGGATTCGAGATCTCCCAGCGTGCCGCATACGTCGATGAGGCCGTTTCCTCGGCGACGACGAGAGCGCGCCCCATGGTCAACACCCGAGACGAGCCCCACGCCGATCCCGACCAGTTCAGGCGTCTGCATGTGATCATAGGGGATTCGAACCGATCGCAGTTCGCGACGATGATGAAGCTTGCGGTGACCCATCTGGTTCTGTGCGTCATCGAGAACGCCATTCGCGAGGGGAGCTCGTCGGGACTCGGCGTATGCGCCCTTGCCGATCCGGCTTATGCCAATCGGTCTATCAGCCGGGACCTGGGCTGCCGGGAGTCACGGCTGGAGCTATGCGACCCCGAGGCGTTCCGAATGTCATCAACGGCGATGGGATACGACGGCACCGAGGGACGGGGGCCGCTCGCCTTGGACATCCAGTTCTACTATCTCGCCGTGGTCGAGGCCTTCATGGACAGGCATGGAGAGCAGGTTCAGGCTGCCGCGCCGCATACCGATTACCGGTGGGTTCTGGACCAGTGGCGCGCTCTTCTCGAGGCGTTGCGATCCGGACGTTCCGGCGTCCTTGCCGATCGCGTCGACTGGATCGCCAAGTACGAGCTTATCCGCGCCCTGCGTGGTCGTGACCACCGGGTTGCCCGCGCACGGCTTGAACAGATGGATCTGGGCTATCATGACGTGGTCGATGATGCCGTCTACGGATCCCTTCTTACGCACGGAGCGATGATGTCGCTGATCGATCGGCGAGGAATCGATGACGCCATGGACCACGCGCCGCACGACACGAGGGCGGCGCTGAGGGGCGAGTTCATCCGCCGGGCCCTGAGCGAGGGCGTGGAATTCTCCTGCGACTGGACACGGCTTGTCCTCTCCTCCCCGGAGCGCCGCGAGATCACCCTGCTCAATCCTTTCGGCGTCGAGCGAACCGAGCAGTACGAGGACATCCTGGCCATGATGGGCTCGCCCCGTCCCCTGGATCGTCCCATATAGCGGACCCGATGCCTTGGGGGATCGCGGTGTACGTCCCTCCCGCGCCGCGCCGTGAAGATTCGTGGCGGTGACGGCCCCATACCAGTGGTGGCCGCCGAACTGGGTCCGGGGGGGGCCCCGCCGGGGGGGCCCCCCCCCCCACCACTGGTATATCGAAGACTGATGATGATCTGCTACTTGGTCACGGCCTTCTTCAGAAGAGAGCCTGCGGAGATGCGCACGCCATAGGAGGCGGGGATCTTGATCGTTTCGCCGGTGCGCGGGTTGCGCCCGGTGCGTGCCGCGCGCTTCACCCTCTCGGCGGAGAAGAGGCCGGTGAGCTTCAGGCCTTCGCCGGACTGCATCGCCTCGACGAACACATCTTGGAAAGCATTGACGGCTGCTTCAGCCTGAGCCTTGGTCAGATTGGACTTTTGGGCGATCTTCGAGACGAGATCAGACTTGTTGTATGCCATAAAGCATCCTTCTTTGTCGGGGGCCTCCTCTTTTCCTCGGAAGGCCACGTTCAAGATTCGATATTAGCGCAGATTGCCGGTAATTACCGCATTAATCAACGGTTTTCGGGTATGTTTCACAGGAAAAGGCACAATCAAATCAAATTATGCGCGTCAAGCCACTT
The DNA here is from genome assembly GCA_022649135.1 of Bifidobacterium sp. Classification (GTDB taxonomy): domain Bacteria; phylum Actinomycetota; class Actinomycetes; order Actinomycetales; family Bifidobacteriaceae; genus Bifidobacterium. The sequence goes on along the minus strand of JALCNP010000014.1, from coordinate 68,015 downwards.
CATGGCCAGCGCGCCCATGGGTATGCGAAGCCAGTAGAAGCCCACCCGATACAGCAGGGTGGCGGATAGGGCCACGGCGGCGGGGACGCCGACGGATGTGAACGCGAAGGTCAGCGCCGCCTCCACCGCACCCAGGCCTCCGGGCGTGGGAACGGCCGATCCCAGGGTGTTGGCCAGAAGGAAGATGAAAATCGTCTCCATCGGATTCGTATGGCATCCGAATGCGAGAAGGGATGCCCAGAAACCCAGCCCGGTGGCGACGTTGAGGACCAGAGAGCCAAGAACCGCGAAGGTGAGCTCCTTCGGTTGGGTCAGGACGTCGAGAAGCTGCCGCGCGTACGTTGCGACGATGGGCAGGTACTTCTCGGTGAGCATACGGCGCACCGCCGGAATCGCCATGGCCGCGCATGCCAGAAGCGTGACGATGCCGATGACGGTGATCAGCGTATTGGTCGGGATCATGCCCGATAGCGTGCTTCGTCCGGTGAAGATGCCGATGATCAGCAGAAGCATGACCGTCGTGAGGGCCTGGATGATCCATGTCGCGCTGGTGATTGCGGTCGCTGCGGTGTTGCGGTATCCGTTTTTCCTCAGGAATTGAAGATTGACGAAGGCCGGGCCCACGCCTGCGGGCATCGAGACGGCGGTGAACCCCTGGGCCGCCTGGGAGCAGAACAGCGCGACATTGTCTCGTTTGTCGCGTTCCATGAACGCCCCCAGGCTGACGGCCGAACCCATCCAGGCGATCAGGCTGAAGACGATGCACAGAACAGCCATGGTCGGTTTCGCGTGCGTCAGTGCGGCTATGACCTCGTTGGGCCGCAGCTGGGTGAAGATGACGGCCACGGCGATGACGGAAAGGGTGATGGCGATGAACGAGCGGATGCTGAACCGCGACAGCGTCACGGTTTCCGCGGGTTCCGGAGCATCGTCGGGAGCGATGCCCTGTATCGCCGTGCGAAGCTCCTTGAGCATGTGTCTGTTCCATTGCGCAAGGGCGCGGGTCGCCGCGGGAACGGCCGCCTTCTGTATGAAGGGGGTGAGGGCGAGAAGCACGTCGTCGCCCCAGACACTGCGCGCCGTGGCTACCGACCGGTCGATCCCGTTGAGCGCGCACAGCAGGGTGAGAAGCTGCACCTTGTCGAGCGTGGCGTTCGCTCCGCCGCTGGCGCAGTCGCCGTTCTGCCAGCCCGCGATCAGAGGGGTCCCGTTCTCGAACCGGGCGAGGGTGTCCGGCGTGATGCGCCGGTGGGTGTACCCGCGCATATTTGCGGCGGACAGATAGGCCATCAGCCTCCGGGAGTCGTCGTCGCTCAACGTGTGAAGATTGCAGGGCAGGGGGGCTCGATCCGCTCCGAAGACGAGAATCGAGGATTCGCCGCCATCCACCACGCCGTACACGTCGGGCGTGTCGAGACCGATGTTTCTCAGGCCCAGTATCATCGAGAGGTGATGATGGTTCGCGTCGTTCGCGGAGCGGTCGTGCCTCATGGGCACGCCGCTGAGCCGTATCCACTGCCACAGCTGGTTGAGGTACCCCGCGATGTGCACCTGGCTGTCGAGCACGGAGACGATGTAGCGTCGCCCCCGTGCATCGACCGCGTCGTAGATTCTGGAGTTCTCTATGAGGTCGTCGTCAAGGGTCGCCCGCAGGATTCCCGACTCCTCGTTCGTTCCCTTCCGGCGAATCAGCGATACGCAATCGCAGTCGATGCCCCGCAGCGTCTGGATGATCTGGGATCCCCACAGCCCCTTGCTCTGCATGCCGATGATGAATCTCAGAAGCATGCCTACAAGCCGGCCTATGGCATAGGACGTGATAAGACCGACGACGGAGTCCCACGAGACGACGACCAATATGATCCCGACGGAATAGAGGATGTTCCATCCCCATCTCACCGATGAGCGTATCCGGCGGGGGCCTGCGACGGTGAGAAAGGCTCCGACGCCTGCGTAGATGTCGGGCAGCAGCCCGCCGCCGACGTTTCCTCCCACGGACTGCATGGAGGCCAGAAGCACGGGATTGCTGATGTGGGACAGCAGCAGGGAGACGCCGCGGACGGCACCGTAGCCGCAGAACATCGCGATGACGGAGAAGGCCGACTGCATCCATTCGCGGTTGACGAGCAGATGAATGAGCACGCCGACGACGATCACCACCGTGGCCAGCTGCTGCAGCAGGGAGGCGGGCACGTCCATCAGCCAGTTGAGGACCTTCCCGGCGCTGCGCGCGTCGGACTCCACGCCCGAGGTGATGCCCCGCATATAGGTGGCGAGAACGATCACCACGGCGGCGAGGACCAGAGCCGCGACCGCGTGGGTCAGGTCGCCGAGGTTTCTCGTGCGTCGCGGCGCCGTGTCATCGATGTGGGCCGTGGGACGCGGCGACGATGCTTCGAATGTCTGGGGGGACGCCGGAGCCGGCGTGTGTCGTTCGCCCATCAGTCGGCGTAGTCCACCAGACTGCCGGCCTCACCCGTGTATGTCGAGGGGGTGAGCGCCTTGAGCCGTTGCGCGGTGGCGGGATCGAAGGCCAGGGAGTCGATGAAGGAGCTCACATCCGCATGCGATATCTCATGGCCGCGCATCAGCGCCTTGACCTTTTCATAGGGGTGGTCCATTCCCTCAAGCCCGGCCAGCTCGCATGCGCGCATGGCCGTCTGGATGGGCTCCCCGAGAACCTCCCAGTTGGAGTTCAGCTCGCGGTCGATGACGATGTCGTTGGGATGGATCGAGACAAGTCCGGCGAACAGATTGCCGAATGCCAGCACGGAGTACCCCAGGGCCGAACCGATGTTGCGCTGTGTGGTCGAATCGGTCAGATCGCGTTGCCACCGGCTTTCCACCAGGGTCGCGGACAGTGTGTCGAGCAGCGAGCACGAGATCTCAAGATTTGCCTCGGCGTTTTCGAATCGGATGGGATTGATCTTGTGGGGCATGGTCGAGGACCCCGTTGCACCCTTGACGGCCTCCTGTGCGAAGACGCCGCGCGATATGTACATCCAGATGTCCACCGCCAGGTTGTGGGCGATTCGGTTGACGTGGCTGATGGAGCCGTAGAGTTCGGCCTGCCAGTCATGGCTCTCGATCTGCGTCGTCAGAGGGTTCCACGTCAGTCCCATGCGGTTCTCGACGAATTCGCGGGAGAGCGCTATCCAATCCACATCGGGGCATGCGGCGACATGGGCCCCGAACGTTCCCGTCGCACCGTTGAGCTTCCCGAGATACTCCTGTGAGCGTATGTGCGACAGCTGCCGGTTGAAGCGGTAGACGTATACGGCGAGCTCCTTGCCGAGGGTCGTCGGGGTGGCCGGCTGGCCGTGGGTCAGCGAGAGCATGGCCTTGTCCCGGTAGGCGTCCGCCTTGGCATGCAGATGGTCCACGACCGCCTGCACACCGGGGATCCATACGTTTTCCACGGCACCGCGCACGCAGCGGGCGATGGAGAGGTTGTTGATGTCCTCCGACGTGCACGCGAAATGGACGAGGGTGCTTATCGAGGTGAGCTCCGTGGGATGGCCCAGTATTCGTTCGGCCTCGGCCAGCTGGTCATCGATGTAGTATTCGACCGCCTTCACGTCGTGATGCGTGACGGCCTCGTGCGCCGCGTGCCGGGCGATTCCCTCCGCCCCGAAGTCCTCAGGGATGGAGCGCAGGAAATCAATCTCCTCGCGGGTCAGGGGGTTGACCCCCGTGAGCACCGGTCTGTTCCCGTTGGCCTCGAAGCCGTTGGAGAGAAGAATCATCCACTCCACCTCGACCCTCATCCGTTCCCGGTTGAGCGCAGGCTCGCTCAGATATTCGACCAATGGAGCGGTCTGCTTATGGTATCGACCGTCGAGCGGGGTTAATGCGATTGCGGGGGAGATGTCAGTCAGCTTCATAGGCACCAGAATACTTCCAGCCGTGAACCGCGGGTTTCTCCGACCATGTGCCGGCGAGGGATGGCGCGCTCGGATCGGTGCATGCGACGGGATGCGGCACAAATGTGAGATATCACTCAAAACCCCGGTATGTCTCGACCCATCGGATGAGGGCCGGCCCGTGCCCCTTCGATTCTGTATATACTTGTAGGCAATGAGGCAGCCTTCCGCGCCGACGGGGAAGCAGAGGCGTCAGTTGCGCTGCCCGACGTAAGAATGAGTTGATGCTAAGGCGGAGACAATGGCGACTATAGCGGTTCTTGGTGCCGGCTATGCGGGTCTGCGGACGGTGAAACGTCTGATACATGACAAAGTGGATGCGCATATCGTGCTGATCAATAAAAATCCGTATCATTACGAATCCACGCAGTTGCATGAGATCGTGGCGGGGAGCAAGGAGCCCTCGGACATCACCTTCGATATCAGGTCGGCGGTGTCCGACAAGGTCGAGGTGATTATAGACAGCGTCACGTCGATCGACCGGGAGCACAGGCGCGTCATGCTCGCGGCATCCAAGCCCGTGGAATACGACTATCTCGTCAACGCTCTCGGATTCGAATCGGAAAGCTTCGGCATCAAGGGCGTGACCGAGAACACGCTGTCCTTCAGCGATGTCGATTCCGCCGTCGCGGCGCACGAGCACATAGAGCGCACGCTGGCCCGCTACGGCACCAGCCATGACGAGAACGACCTGCGCATCATCGTATGCGGGGCGGGCTTCACCGGGGTCGAGCTTCTTGGCGAGCTGATCACCATGATTCCCGAATGGACCAGCAGGTACTCGCTGCCTCAGGACGGCATCACGCTGTATTGCGTGGAGGGGGGCAAGAAGCTTCTGCCCATGCTCCCCGAACATCTGTCCGCGTGGGCCGTCGACTATCTGACGGAGCATGGCGTGCAGCTGCACACGGGAACCGTCATTACCGAGGTCAGGCCGGGGGTCGTGGTCAGCGCGGATCAGGAGTTCCACGCCAATACGATCATCTGGACGACCGGCGTGCGGGGGAGCCGCGTGATCGGGGATTCCGGATACAGCCAGAAGCGCAACCGCGTCGTCGTCCAGGGGGATCTGTCCGTGAAGGACCATCCCGAGGAGTTCCTTATCGGCGACGTGAGCGCCGTCCCGGACCCCTCCTCGGGTCGCATGTATCCCACCACCGCGCAGATCGCGATAGCGCAGGCCGACACGGCCGCCGCCAACATCGCCGCGCTGCTCCGCGGTCGCGCCACCACCCCGTTCGCCTTCACCAGCGTGGGCACGGTGTGCTCACTGGGGCCGCACGCGGGAGTGGCCTCCATCGACATGGTCGGCCATTGGCATCTCAAGGGACGCAAGGTCGGCATCGTCAAGAAACTTGTCAATGACCGCTCCGTGCTTGAGCTGTCCCATGTCAGGGAAATGCTGGCGAGCAACTGACGGCCATCGTGCCGTAACCAATGTGAAGACTTGAGAAAGGAAGCAATCTCGTGAGTATCCTAGGGTTGTCGCGATTTCAATTCGCGATGACGACCATATTCCATTTCTTCTATGTTCCACTTTCCATCGGCCTGGCCCTGGCCGTGGCCATCTTCGAGACGATCTACGCGGTGAGGAAGGACGAAGTCTATCTGAAGATGGCGAAATTCTGGGGGAAGGTCTTCCTGCTCAGCTTCGCCGTCGGCGTGGTGACGGGGATCATCCAGGAATTCCAGTTCGGCATGAACTGGTCGAACTACTCGCGGTTCATGGGGGACATATTCGGCGCCCCCCTTGCCATCGAGGCCCTTCTGGCGTTTTTCATGGAGTCGACCTTCATCGGCGTGTGGATGTTCACATGGAACCGCTTCAAGCCGGGAGTCCACGCCCTGTTCATATGGCTGACATGTCTGGGGTCGATTCTTTCCGCGGTCTGGATTCTGGCCGCGAACAGCTTCATGCAGCATCCCACCGGGTTCGAGATCAACAAGGCCACAGGTCATGTGCGGCTGAGGAGCTTTGCCGATGTGATCGGCAACCCGCAGCTGTGGCGTGCCTTCCCGCATGTGATCTTCGCGGCGGTCATGACCGGCGGCATGGTCATACTCGGCATGGCAGCCTTCGGACTGCTGCACAAGAAGACGCAGGGCAGCGAATCGGACCGCGTGTTCTTCACCAAGTCCGTGCGCGCCGGAGCCGTCATCGCCCTCGTCGGCTCGCTGCTTGCCATCGGCGCCGGCGACATGCAGACGCAGTTCATCGTGCATGACCAGCCCATGAAGTTCGCCGCCACCGAAGGCCTCTATGAGGATTCCTCCGATCCGGCATCGTGGTCCGTGGTGTCGTTGATCAACGAGGGCGACAAGACCTCGAAGGGCATCGAGATCCCCTATATGCTCTCCCTTCTCACCTACCATAAGACCTCGGGCTCGGTCAAGGGGATGAACACGATCAACCAGGAGCTGCACCAGCGGTACGACGGAAAATTCGGCGCGAGCATGAACTATTACGTTCCCGTCAACGTGCTCTTCTGGAGCTTCCGCTTCATGGCGGCGGTGGGCTTCGGGGTGGCGCTGCTGGCGATTCTTGCCCTGTGGTTCACACGCAGGCGCAAGAACACCCTTTATGCCAGTCGGTGGAAGCTGTGGGTGCTTGGAGTGTGCACCTTCCTGCCCTTCATCGGAAACACCGGCGGCTGGCTGATCACCGAGCTGGGCCGCTATCCCTGGATCGTCTACGGATTGCTGACGATAGCCGACGGCGTGTCCCCGACGGCGACGGTCGCCAGCATGCTTTTCACCAACATCGTCTATTTCCTGCTGTTCCTTCTGCTGGGAGCGGTGATGATCATCTACTCCCGCCGCGTGCTCTATCAGGGGCCTGACGGGGACGGAGCCGTTCCGGGCAGGCACGGCGATCGTGTGGCGGACGCGTCGTCCGCCGAAAGGAGTGTGGCGCTCGCATGAGTGTTCTACAAGGTTTGTGGTTCTTTGTCATCGCGCTGTTGTTTGCGCTGTTCCTTTTCCTCGATGGGCTGGATTTCGGCGTGGGCATGGCCACTCGCTGGCTGGCCGACGGCGACACCGATCGCCGTCTGTACATGCGGGCGATCGGTCCCCACTGGGACGGCAACGAGGTATGGCTGATCACCGCCGGCGGCGCGATGTTCGCCGCGTTCCCGCTGTGGTACGCCAGCCTGTTCTCCGGCTACTACCTGCTGCTCTTCCTTGTGCTCGTGGCCCTTATCCTGCGTGGCGTCTCCTTTGAGTTCTCGGCGCATGCGCTTACCGATCGCGAACGAAACCTATGGCAGTGGGCGAATTTCATCGGCTGTGTGGCCGCGCCGTTCTTTTTGGGGATGATGCTCACCAGCATGATCCAGGGAGTGCCCATGGACAAAAGCGGCAATGTGTGGGCCGGCTTTTTCGACGTCGTGAATTGGCTGTCGGTGGTCGGGGGCGTCGCCGTCGTCTTCTTCTGCTTCGTGCATGGCCTGCACTATCTGAGCCTCAAGCTCGATGACACGCGTTCGCGCCATATGCTCAACGCCTCGCGCAAGCTGTATTGGATAGCCTATCCCGCCCTGATCGCGTTCGTGCTGCTCGCCTTCTTCTTCACGGATTTCTACCGTGACCGTGCTGTTTCGAGCTGGCTGATCACGGTTGTCATCCTCGTGGCCACGATCGTTGGGCATGTCGCGGCTTCGACCAGGCACGGGGGATACGCCTTCGTCTCGTCGGGGGTGACGCTCGCCGCCATCATCGCCTTCATCTTCAACGGACTGTTTCCCCGTGTGATGATTTCCTCCGATGGCCTGCACGACCTGCTGATCAAGGATGCGTCGGCATCGCCGAACACGCTCACTATCATGACGATCGTCCTATGCGTCCTGCTCCCGATCGTCCTGTTCTATTTCATATGGAGCTACGCGATTCAGCGCAGGCGCATCACCGATCGTTCCCTGGCGGAGCCGGGATACTGAGGGCATGCGCGACGTTATCGTCAACGCCCGCACACCGAGCACCACACGCATGTGGAACGTGCACGGCAGACGGGCGTTGGCGAATGAATGGGGCCGATGCTCGTGATTGACAGACAATTGTTCGGATTCGCCCGGTTCCGTCCGACGATGCTGCTGCTGGCCCTCCTCTCTGCGCTCCAAGGGGTCGCCATCGTGGCTCAGGCCTATGGGCTGACCCTCTCGCTGGTCGCGATATGGAGGCAGCGCCCCGTTTCGTCCCTGCCGGTGCCGGTGGGAATCTTCGTGTGTGCTTTTGCCGCGAGGCAGCTGTGCGAAGTCGCCAAGCAGCGGGTGTCCACAGGGTACGCCGACGGCGTCGTCACGGGTCTCAGGCCCCGGGTCCAGCGCAAGCTTTTCTCCCTCGGCCCGATTTCCATGGCCCGCCGGGGGACGGGAGCCAATGTGACCATGCTCATCGACGGGATGGATCAGACCACGACCTACATCCAGACGATCATGCCGAAGATCACCGATATGACCATCGTCCCCGTCATCGTGCTCGCCGTGGTGTGGTCCCGAAGCTGGCTCAGCGGTCTCGTGCTTCTGCTTGTGCTTCCCATGCTGCTGTTTTTCATGGTGATTCTCGGACTGGCGGCTCGTGACAAGGCCGACCGGCAGTACGGGGAGTTCCGTGCGCTCAACAACCGCTTCGTCGATACGATCCTGGGACTTCCCACACTCAAGATGCTTGGTGTCGACAAGGCCTATGAGAAGGAGATCCACGGCGTGAGCGAGCGGTTCCGCACACGCACCATGGGGGTGATCAGGGTGGCCATGGCATCGACCTTTGCGCTTGACTTCTTCACCACGCTCAGCATCGCCATCGTGGCGGTGTTTCTCGGAACCAGTCTGATCAACGGCACGATATCGCTTTTCCCCTCGCTGCTGTCGTTGATTCTTGCCCCCGAGTATTTCCTTCCCATACGTCAGTTCGGCAGCGACTACCACGTGACGTTGAACGGCAAGAACGCCCTGAACGACATCATGACGGTGCTGGACACGCCGGAGCCCGCACGGGACGATCGCCTGTCCTGGTCGGGGTGGGGGCAGAGCAGCAGCCTGAGTCTTTCCCATGTGGATTTCGCTTACGAGCCCCATGAGTCCGTTTCGGCACCGGCCCGCGACGGGATGGGTCACGATTCACGGTCCAATGATGTTGCCGGTGCCGCGTTGAGGGACGTATCCCTTGACCTGCACGGTTATGAGACCGTCGCGATAGTAGGCAGATCCGGTGCGGGAAAATCCACGCTGATCAATCTCCTCGCCGGTTTCATCATCGCTCAGCACGGCGGCATCGTCCTTGACGGGCAGCGTATCGACCGTCTCAATTCCGACGCCTGGCAGGGCCATATCAGCTATATTCCCCAGCAGCCCTATATCTTCCACGGAACGATAGCCGACAACATTCGTTTCTACGACCGCCACGCCGATGATTCGCGAGTGCGGTCGGCGGCATCCCAGGCCGGTCTCGACGGGTGGCTGCGCAGCCTGCCCCGGGGGATGGACACGCCCATAGGTGAAGGGAACCGTGCGATCAGCGGGGGACAGGCCCAGCGCATCGCCCTGGCCAGGGCGGTTCTCGACGAGAGCCGAACAATCCTGCTTCTTGATGAGCCGACGGCCCATCTGGACATCGAAACCGAATACGATCTCAAATCCACACTGCTGCCCGTGATGCGCAATCGTCTGGTCCTTCTCGCCACGCACCGGCTTCATTGGCTTGACAGCGTGGACAGGGTCGTGGTCCTCGATCGGGGAAGCGTCGTGCAGGCAGGGGCCCCATGCGACCTGGTGGGGCGCGGAGGGGCTTTGGATGCCCTGATGGAGCAGATGGGAGCGAACCACATTGATGGACGCCTCGAGGACTGATGCAACGACCGACACTGCATATGGGGCGGGGGCCGACGCGGCGCAGGCGCGACGCGACGGGCGACGGCAACGTCGGGAGGGGCCGGAGGGCGCGCACGGCGGGCGGGATGTCCGGCGCGGGGCCACCGGCCTGAAGCGATATCTGCGCGCATGGCGCGGGGACCGGTGGTTCTGGCCGTATCTGAGGAGGAACCGCGTCCGTCTCCTCCTCATCTTCCTGCTCGGGGCGCTCACCTTCGTATGTGCCGCCGGTCTCATGTTCACCTCGGGCTATCTCATCAGCAGATCGGCCCGGCACCCTTATAACATACTCATGGTCTATGTGCCGATCGTTCTGACGAGGGCCTTCGGTCTGGGAAGACCGACGTTCAACTACATGGAGAGGATCCAGAGCCATAACTGGGTGCTGCGCGTCGTCTCGGCATTGAGGGTGCAGCTGTACCGCACCCTGTCGCGCGATGCCGCGTTCCTGCGTGAACACGAGCGCACGGGCGATGTGCTGGGCGTGCTCGCGGATGATCTTGATCATCTGGAGAACTTCTATCTGCGCACGATATTTCCCGCCGTGGTCGCCTTCATCATGTGGGTGCTGGTCACCGTCGCAATAGGCGTGTTCTCCTGGCCGACCAGCATTCTCATGCTTCTTCTGTTCGCACTGGTGCTGGTTCTCGCCCCTCTCGTGTCGCTGAGTTTTTCGGACGCGCGATACCATCGGGAGAAGGCCGCCCGTCAGGACGAATATGCGCAGATAACCGAGGGATGCCTGGGTCTGGGCGATTGGATCATCACCCATCGTGCCGACTCCTTCACCTCCATAGGCTCGGATCGGTTCGATTCCATCATGCGCAGCCGGCATGAACGTGAACGCTTTGAACGCTGGCGCAATCTGGGGATGCAGATGGTCTTCGCCTTCGCGGCCGTCGCCCTCATGGTCGGCTCCGGTCTGTTTCTGACATCATCGCCCTCGCTTGCCGATTACGCTGCCGCGGTCGTTCTCTCCCTGTTCCCCCTGATCGACTGCTTCATCGTTGTGGCCCAGGCGGCGGCCGAGATCCCCCTCTACAGCGATTCCCTCGGTCATCTCAACGATCTGAGCCATCGCGTCGAGGGGCACCGCATGCAGGAGGTGCGTCAGAGGCATCTGGACGGGCCGGTGCGGACCATAGACTTCGACCATGTGACATTCCGGTATGGGCCGGATGATCCGTTTCTTCTCCGCGACTTCTCCCTTCACGTCGAGGCCGGTGAGAAAGTCGCGCTTCTGGGGCCAAGCGGCGACGGCAAGACGACGATTCTGCAGCTTCTGATGGGGGATCTCGTTGCGGACAGCGGCGAGATTCTCATCAACGGCATCCCCGTGAGGGCCCTGCAGGATATTCGGCCGCAGCTTTTCGGTTTTCTTAATCAGGAGCCTTTCATATTCAACATGAGCGTTGCGGATAACATACGGCTGGGCAGGCCCGAGGCCGGGGACGACGAGGTATGGCATGCATTGGAGCTTGTGCAGCTCGACGGTCGTGTGCGTCGGATGCCCGGCGGCGTGAACGCGGAGGTCGAGGAGTCCGGAAGCAGGCTGTCGGGAGGGCAGAGGCAGCGTGTTGCGGTGGCGCGGATCCTCGTGAAGGACACCCCGATCGTCGTCCTTGACGAGCCCACCGTGGGGATGGATCCGATCACGGAACGCGATATCATGTCCATGCTCTTCCGCGTCAGCGAGGGGCGCACCCTGCTGTGGGTGGCCCATCACCTGCAGGGTCTGGAGGATGCGGACCAGATCGTATTCGTGGAGGACGGGCGCATCGTCATGCAGGGGCGGCCCCGTGAGCTGTATCGCAGTAACGCCCGGTTCAGATCCCTGTATCGCATGGATGTGGGCGATATCGGTGATATGCGCGAGAATGCCGCCAGACGCTCGGTGTGAGCGGGGTGGCCCATCCATTCCATCCGTATGATGCCACCGGTTCGCAGACGATCGGTGCGCGCGGTGGTCTCCATTGAATCATGGGCGTGGGTGACGGCTGGTGCCTGGGCTCATGCGGGGCAGGGACGGGTGCGGGTCTGCTTTGTTCGTACCAGCGGATTGTGCTAGTGGATCGTTCGGGAGAAGCGCTCGAGCATGTCGGTGAGCATGGCCTTCACCCCGCTGCTGAGGGGTATGGTGGTGAGGGCGTCCCTTGCCTCCTGCACATGCCATAGCGCGATGTCCCTGCTTTGCTTCATCGTTTCCGGGTGCGCGCATAGATAGTCCAGCACGGCGTGGGGATTGTCGCTCTCGAGGGTGTGCGAGAAGGAAGGCTGTTCGCGAAGGGCCAGGAGCACCGGAAGCGTATAGATCCCGTCGGAGACGTCCTCGAGCTTCGGCTTGCCCGTATCGTGGGAGAGGTCGAAGTCATCGATGTCGTCGACGATTTGGAATGCGGTCCCCAGATGGTCTCCGAATTCGGATGCGGCGCGGATCCATGTCTCCTCGGGCGGGTCTGCGGTGAGACGCAGTCCCGTGAGGCATGCGAGTCTGAAGAGCGCCGCCGTTTTGCCGCCGATCGCCTGCATGTAATGGTCCACCGTCGTCGTGGTCTGGTGCCTCACCGACTCCTGAAGGAGCTCTCCCGTCACGATTTCGCGAAGGGTGGACGATTGCTCGCGGATGAAGGCGAGATCGGGCGCGATGTCAGCCATGATCTGCATGTACCGTGACAGTATGAGGTCTCCAAGGTATATGGCTGTTTTGTTCCCCAGAACGGTCTGCACGGTGGGCTCGTTGCGGCGTATGGGGGCACCGTCCAGGACGTCGTCATGGACCAGCGTCGCCAGATGAAGCATTTCGATCGCCGCGGCTGCCGTGATCACACGCTCGTCCAGCGTATCGCGGGCGGGATCGGACGCGTCGGCTCGGGCGAAGACCAGAACCAGGGAGGCTCGGATCATTTTCCCGTGGTTGTCGAGGAGGCTGCGGTATTGATCCGCGTATGGCCGGACGGAGATCTCCTCATGGTGCAGGGTTTCAACGACTCGTTGAATGTCCTTGCGTAACATCGTTTCGTGACCTAGTGCCATGTGCATCCCAATCCTGTGTCATTCGTCTATCCAAAGTCTACTCATTCCCGACGATTGCAGGGACCCGCGGCGGTCACGGCATACGGCCTCCCACATATGCCGTGACCGCCGCCGGAATGCGGTGCCGACACGGTTGCTGCGAGTCGACGGCGCCGTCAGCGCGTCATGCGCCCCTGCCACAGGGTCGTCTCCTCCAGCGATCCGGAGACGATGCTGCGGAAATGCCGTTCATGGTTCGTCACCGCTCCATGCCCCTTGTCCATGGCGTTGCGATAGGCGGCCTGATGATATTTCAGCGAGTGGCTTATCTCCATATCCGCGCCCGCCTCGCTGACGGTCTGCGATTCGCAGGGTTTGGCGGTTCCCGCACGGGCATGCTCCGGAGCCTTCGGGGAGCATGAGGACGTTTCCGGTGCCGGGCCGTCGCCTGCCCGCTTCGTCCCGCGTATGGTCAGCCAGTGATCTGTGGCGGGATTGGGGGCACCGTCGAGCGCCGCCACCAGTTCATCGTCGATTTCGATGCTGGTGACCCAGGTGGATGGGGGTATGGGGTGATTCGCCACGGGCGAGCCTGCCGTGACTATGTGGCTGATGGAGAATTCGTCCGCGTTGTCGGATGCTATCGCGGCGGCGACGATACCTCCCTGGGAATGCCCTATTATGGCGACGGGTTCATCCGGTTTGATTCCCGATTCCCTCATCGCCCGAACGACCATGGCCGAGCTGTCGGCCCTCACGCGCCTTTCCCTGCTGGCGCTCATCAGCTCGAGATTCTGCTCCCAGCCGAACGGGGAGTCCGGCATCCCGTCCGTGCCGGGAATGCTTACCAGCCAGGAGTGAGCTCCCCTCGATGTCGCATAGCGTTGGATCGCTATCGTTCCATAGGGTATCTCCGGTTCCGTGTCGCTGCTGTGGAAGCGCCGTTCGGCTATGAATCTCAGAGAATCCAACGCCTCGCCCACGGAATGCGGATCGCGGAATGTCCCGGAATCGGCCGTCGTCGCGCTGAGCGTCAGCGTGTCGCCCTGTATGTGGTCGTTGATGGGTCCGCTCACCCGGGAGATGGTCTCGGACGCGATTCCCACATTGCTGCCGTGATAGGGCGGCCGTCCCGTCATCGCGTTGCTCAGTCCTCGCATGAGGCCTTCCTGGGCCCACGCTGTTGACCTCAGCGCTCCGGCCGGGTTGACATGGCCTTCCCTCAGGCTTTGCCCTGCGATCCCTCCTGCCGCAAGAAGCCCGATTCCCAGAGCCGTGGCCCTGGGCGCCACCGTGCCGGATGCCTCCACCATCGCCCCCACTATGGTGCGCATCGCCGTATCGGCCTGAGAATAAAGGGAATGCGCGCGGATGAGAAGATCGGCGATCATGGCCAGCTGATTTCCCAGTGCGGCGAGATGGTCGGCATGTTCCCTGCAGCGTTCGCGGATCCAGCCGAAGGCAAGGGTCTCGTGCTGGTCGCTGGCGGATGCGATGTCGGCGCTTCGCAGTATCGCGCAGGCTGGCGCGCTGCCCAGAAGTCTCGACAGCTGCATCACCGCGTCGTCCCATGATGCGGCGGCGGCTTTCGCGAGCTCGCACTGAGTGTCAAGCATGTGCGCCGCGGCGGAGTATTCGTCGATTCGCGCCGCGCTGTATGCGTGGCCCCCGCGAATCCCTGTTGTTATTTCCCATCCCATGCGCGTCTCGTTACGTCAGCGACCGCGTCTGCGCTATCTCATTGCGCAGCGCGTGGGCCTGCAGGGATATCCTGTTGAGCGTCGCGCGGAAGAGGTCCGCGGCATTGCCCCGCCAATCATCGATAGGCGATTGCTGAACCGTGTCCAGAAGGGAGTCGAGGGTCGCGAACGTGGCGCGTGAGAGCGAATCCATCAGGGCCGTCGCCTCCGCTACCGCCCGATGGCAGGGGCACTGATTCACCGCCGGCGACGGCGAGAACGAATCTGGTCGGCGGCCGTGCGCCGGCGGACCGTGCATTTGCGTTTGCGGCGACGGCATCGCGGTGTCGAATATTCCTGAGAAGCCTGCTGGTTGTAAATGATTCATGCCCTCATTACACACGATGTCGCGCATCGGCGTCGTACGGGCGGGGACCTGTGGTCGAATGCTGCACGACGCCGACGCCCGGTGTCGTGCAGCCACGTCATCGAACGTGTCGACGCTCACCAGGGTTTGGCGGAACCATCCGACGTGGTGTTGTGTGAACTGCTGGAGGAGGGGGAGGAGCTGCTTGAGCTGCTGGGGGAATCGCTCGACTGCTGATTCGCCTTGAGCATGTCCTCTACCTGCTTGCGTTGGCTCTCCGTCAGCCCCCCGGTGGACCCGGAGCTCGCGGAGGAGGGATTTCCCGATGATGTGTGGCTCGCGGCCTTCTTCTGCTCCGTGATGATCTCCTGGTGCGTGTGCCGGGTCAGCGTCCTGGAGATTCGTTGATTGGTGGATATCGCCTGCTTGACCTTCGGTAGCAGCAGGAAGCCCAGGGAGCCGGCCTGCGAGAACTGCGCGTCGGTCTGCGATTGAAGGACCTGCAGGGCGTTGAGGTCGGGATTGGGCTGGTTGGCTTTGTGAATGCCGATGTTGAGTTGGGAGGTGGCCTGATTGTAGGTGGAGATGGCCATGATGTTGGCGGTGCACACGCTTGCCGCCGCCACGAGTGCGGCGGCAAGCGCAATGAGTATCATCCGGAGGATCGGAGAGGTGGAGCGGCCCTTCGCGCCGCCGCGTCCGTCAACGGGCTCCGGGTCGCGGCGCCCGTTGGGGATGCCTGTGGTGCCGGCCCCGCCGGCACGGCGCGTTCCGACGTGCTTCACAATGACCTCCTTGTGTACGACGCCCATGATCCGAGCTCGAGTGCGAGCAGAAGCATGGCTGCCATGGCGAAGGGCCAGACCACAGGCGAGACGCGTTCCCTTCTTCTCACCGTCTGGGAGATGCTCCACTGTTTCGACGCCTTTGACGAGATTTGGCCCTGCAGCGTCTTTCCCGTGCCGGTGATTATGCACGTTCCGCCCATTTCATCGGCCATGTCGGTGAGATTCTTCCTGTCCATGCGCGAGACGCCGGGTTTGCCCGTGGACGGATCCGTCACCCATTGGTTCGTCGTATCGGTCGTTCCGACGTCGCTTTTCACGAGGGGGATGTTCCCGCCGCTCGTTGATCCCACGCCGATGGTGAAGGCGTCGTCGAGATACTGTCGCAGCGATGAGTATGTGCGGCGGGTCTTCTGCGACGTCTGCTCCCCGTCGGTTATCATGTACAGCACGATCCTGTCGTTCGGATGCGAGTCCCTGATTGATTTCAGCGTCACCAGCAGCTGGTTGAGGGGGGTGTCGAGGCTTGAGCCCGCCGAGAGGGACGTGGCCTCCACGGTGAGCTTGTTCGCCCAGTCGTTGACGGCGAGCGTGTCGGGCGTAAGGGGGACGTCGACGGCGGCGCCGGATCCGAAATGCAGGCCGACGAAGCTCGAGTTGGCGTACGAGTCGGTGATGTCGCCGATCGCCTTTTTCGCAGCGTCAAGCCGGCTTATGGATTGCGTGGATCCGTAATGGGCGTCCGTGACCGCCATCGATCCCGTCACATCGACGGCGAGCAGGACGTCCGTGTTGTTCACGGCGGTGCTTGTGGTGGTTGACACGATGCTGGGGGTGAGCGCCATCACCGCGAGCACCAGGCACAGCACGACCCTGCGGGCGCAGGCCCAGGCTGTTTCATCGGTGTTGGAGCGGCGTCGGACGTGGAGGACGATGCACGCGATCGCCGCGATGACGAGCGAGGCCGCAAGAATGGATCCGGCGATCCATCCGAGGGAGGGGGAGAGGGTCAGACCTGTCATCGCTTCAGCCTCCAGGCGAGAACGAGCCAGGCGAGGACGAGCACTCCCAGCGCCGCCACCCACCAGCCGGGCGCGTCGATGAGGGCGGCCTGATCGGTGCGGTTGATCTCTCGCGTTCTGCGCTGTTCGATGCGTCTGACCAGCTCGTCGATGGATGTTCCCGTGGACTGCGTCAGAAACACCCCGCCGTGTGATTCGATTGCGGATTTCATCTGCGTCGTCGTATCGGCATCGACATCCTCCTTGGGGCCGGAATACAGGCCGTCCACACCGATCTGCGCGCTTCGGGCGAGATCGAGCGCCTGCGCAAGCGTGTACGTGGGTGTGCCGGAGAGAACGTTGTCGGTGGCGAGGACGACGGATGCCGCCCTGTTTCTTTTGGCGCTTGTGCTCGCCCGTCCCCCGTAGGCGAAGCCCGGAAGCATGGCCTCGCATCCCACCACGCCGTCTCCTATGAGCGATGTCGCGTCGGTGCGGTTCTGGGTTCCGTCGAGCCAATCCGATATCTGTTGGTATTGCCTGTCGCTCATTTTGTCGATGTCGTCCTGCGATTCGACCCCTTTGAGTATCGCTGCGGCGTGGGAGAGCTGCTTGGTGACAAGCGCGTAGTCGTCGGTGAGGGGGAACACGGTTTTCGATGTGGAGTTGAAGATGCTCAGCCCGATGCGTTCGCCCTGGAAGTTGCTGATCAGATTCGCGTACGTTTTAATCACCTCGCGATCGTAGGGCAGCGTCGAGCCGGAAACATCAAGACATAGCACGATGTCCCGATTGCTGGATCTCTCGTCCGCCCGGTCCACCTGGGAGGGGCGTGCCACCAGGGCGACCGAGAGCAGGATCGCGGCGCACAGCGCGACGGTGGCCAGCCTGCCGAGGTTCTTCCAGACACGGAAAAGGTGCGAGGCATGCTCGGAGGAGAGGTCGTCGTCCAGGCCGAATACGGGGGCGTCGTCACGGGATGCGGCGCCGCGGTCCTGCACAACGATCATGATGAGGATGACGGCGACGCAGACCGCCACCCCCGCGAGTGCGGCCCACGGCCAGTGCCAGGACAGCTGCATCAGCGCCACCTTTCGACAAGCGTCGACACCCATTCCGCCGCCTGCTGCACCGTCGTCCGTCGCGCGGACTCATTGTGGCGCTCATCGGCGAATTCGGCCGGGTACAGGGCGCGGATCGTTTGCCGCAGCAGATCCAGCCCGCGTTTGTTCAACCGGTGGCGTGGCTCGATGCTCAGATCGTAAAGGGTGTGGGCGCTCATATCCCTCCCGCTGGAGGCGGTTGCGAAGTCCCGCGCGGTTTCGGCGAGAAGCGAGAACGCCTCATCCCGGGTCACGTCCCCGGCCTCGTAACGGTCGACGATGGATCCGATTCGTTCTCGCCACACCGTGTTCGCCGACATACCGTTGTGCACCCCGCGCGGTCTCTGTCGTGTGCGGCCCCTCCGAGGTCGGGAGAGCAGCACCACCGCAAGGATGAGAAGTGCTGCGAGAACGATGCAGGCCAGCAGTGCGGCGACCAGTGTCGGCGTTCCCCCGAGCTGCTGCGCGGGCTTATAGTTCTGCGTGTTCTGCGCCACGAGAAGCATGGTCATCATGCGCCCTTCACCATCGGTATGCCGGTTCCGCCGAGCCGGTCGCGGCCGCGCTGGTCGACGCCGCGCGAAAGGATCCCGATGAAGTTCGCGAACATTCGCTCGCTTGATTCCGCTCGGATCACGCGCGATCCGTAATGGTCAAGCTCGTGCTGGAGGGCCGCCGCGGCGTATTCCCGATGGGAATGCACCTCCTGCGCCGCCCTGTGGTCGATGAGGAACGCAGGGACGCGGCGGTGCGAGACCCCGTCCGCCACGCGAAGCCCGGCGTGGGGAACGAAGGGGTTCGCGGTGGCCACGTCGACCATGACGACGGGATGGGCATGTGCGATGAGCCGGATGTCATGGAAGTGACGTTCCTGCACGGCCCGCTCGTCTGTTGCCACGACGACAAGGGATTCGCGGTCTGCGATTCTTCTCGCGTATGTCAGCAGGGCGTCCATGTTGCGAGGGTTTTTCCCCGTGCCGTCGAGGGCCGTGTCGAGAGTGCGCTCGAACTGCGCGAACCCGCCGTGAAAAGGAACTCGGGTGATGCTCGCCGAATCCGCGAGAACCAGAGAAAGGTCATCGGAGCGGCGCAGACTCAGGGCCGCGAACATGCGAAGCGCATTGGCCGCCACCTCGTAGGCCCGTTCGCCCGAGGGGCACAGGCCGGTCATTTCGCGGCCGACGTCCAGGAGCAGCCACACGCGGGAGGTGACCAGGCGCTCCCGCTGCACGATCATGGGCCGTCCTGCCCGGGCGCTGGTTTTCCAATCGATCCGCCGGGCCTCGTCCTCCGGCGTGTAGGCGCGTATGTCCATGACGTCATCGCTGCCGAGACGTCTGTCCGAGGAGTGCTCGCCCTCCAGCACGCCCAGCGCCCTTCGCACCGTGGGAAGGCTCAGGGATGTTCCGAGCGCCTCTATCTTGCGCCGTGTCGCAGCCGCATGTTGCGAAGAGCGGATCATGGGACGGGAACCGCCTGCACGATGGAATCGATGACCTGGTCGGTTGACGCCCCATCCGCGAGAGCCTCGAACGTCAGTATGATGCGGTGGCGCAGAACCTCATGCGAGAATTTCCTGACGTCTTCGGGAATCACGTAGTCGCGTCCCGCCAGCAGGGCGTTCGCCTGGCCCACGCGCATCAGCGCTATGGAGGCCCTGGGGCTTGCCCCGAGTCTCACCAGGGAGGCAAGGCCCTGGACCGGGTGGCTTCCCGAACCACGGGAGGTGGAGACGATATCGACCGCATAGCGCATGATCGAATCGGAGACATGCACCTGCCGGGCCGTTCTTCTGAGGAAGTCCACGTTGTGGATGGAGATGACGTCGGACCCCAGCGCATCCATGTTCACGGTGTCCGACCCCCGGCCCATGAGCATGGCGAGCATGCTCTGCTCCTCCTCCGCGGTGGGGTAGGTCATCACGGCCTTCATCATGAAGCGGTCGAGCTGGGCTTCGGGCAGGGTGAAGGTGCCCTCCTCCTCTATGGGGTTCTCGGTGGCTATCACCATGAACGGGCGGGGAAGGGCGATGCGCTCGCCGCCGATGGTGGTGGCGCCTTCGGCCATGGCCTCGAGCATGGCGGACTGCGTTTTCGCGTTTGAGCGGTTGATCTCGTCCAGAAGCACGAAGTTGGCATGAATCGGCCCGATCTGGGTCGTAAACTTCTGGGACGAGAAATCGAAGACCTGCGTGCCGACCAGATCCGAGGGCATGAGATCGGGAGTGCACTGGACCCGCTTGAAGCTGCCGGAGACGGAGGTCGCCAGAGTCTGCGCGGCCGTGGTCTTCGCCAGCCCGGGTACGGATTCGATCAGGATGTGGCCCCCGGCTATGAGAGTGGCGATGAGGGATTCGCGCAGTGCGTCCTGACCCACCAGGGTGAGCGCGAAGCGGGAGCGTATGCGGTCCGCCAGCTGACGGGCGAGCGCGACGTCGTCGGGTGAAATCGCGTAGGCCGACTGCGACGGGGCGCCCCCGGCGGAGGGGGACGGTGATGGGACTTGCGGTTGCGGTGGGAATAAGGCCATGGTTATCTACTCTATCGGGAGTGTGTTTGTGCTTTCGGTGTTTGGTTGTTCTTTGTCGTTTTCAGCATTGTAGCTACCGTCGGTGAGAGTCTCCTGAGGGAAGCTCCCAGTTCACGGGGCTCTCCCCGGCCCTTTCGAGTGCGGCGTTGGCTCGGGAGAAGGGTTTCGAGCCGAAGAATCCCCGAGATGCGGACAAGGGGCTGGGGTGGGGGGATTTGATGATGTAGGCGTTGGTGAGCAGGGGCTCCAGGTTCTGGGCGTTGCGGCCCCAGAGTATGGCGACGAGGGGACGGGGCCTTCCGTCGGCGTCGGTGCGGGCGTTGAGCGCCTCAATGGCGGCCTGGGTGACGATCTCCCACCCTTTGCCCTGATGGCTGTTCGGCCGTCCGACCTGCACCGTCAGACAACGGTTGAGAAGCATCACCCCCTGCCTGGTCCACGGGGTCAGATCTCCGTTCGCGGGCTCGGGGACGTTCAGGTCGTCGTGCAGCTCCTTGAATATGTTGACCAGGCTCTTGGGAAGGGGATGTACGTCGGGCGCGACGCAAAAGCTCAGACCGACGGGATGGCCCGGAGTCGGATATGGGTCCTGGCCCACGATCAGAACCTTGATGCCGTCGAAGGGGATCGTGAACGCCCGCAGTATGTTGTGGCTTGCGGGCAGGTATCGGCGTCCGGCGGCCAGTTCGTCGCGTAGAAAGTCCCCCATTGCGTGGATGTTGGGTTCGACGCCCGACAGGGCCTGCGCCCAGCCTGCCTCGACGAGCTGCGATAGGGGTTTCACGGGAGAATGAGTCATGACACCCACTGTAGAGGCCCATGCGAATAATGCCATCGGCGCCTTCGTGCGGAACCCGCTCGCACCGTACCCGGCTGTGTACATCCCGTACAGGCCTCGTGGCGTTTCCCTCTGGCGGGTGGGGTGGCATTACACTCGGGTGGTAGTAACAGGAAGGGATGAACATGGCGCGCAATGATCGAAACGATGGCACATCGTATCCGAAGGATGTGTTTGACAATCCTCCGGCGGGTCCGGTTGGCGTTCATCGGGGGAACATGTCGGTGGCGGCCCGCGTGATCCCCTTCGTTGTGGTGGTTGTCGTCGCCGCCCTGCTGGGCATGCTCGCCTGGGGGCTGTTCTCCGGCGAGGCCGGGAAGATACGGTTCCCCTGGCAGGCGTCCGGGTCGAGCTCCCAGGCGGCTTCGCGGTCCACGTCCACGAAGTCGGACAAGAGCGCGGGCGCCAAGAAGACGGCTTCCTCCTCCGCGTCCTCATCATCGGCCACGGCGTCGGCGTCGACGGACGGCAGTTCGTCCGCGAGCGCGACGCAGACCGTCCAGAGTGTGAACAAGTCGTCCGCGGTGCGCGTGATCAACGCCACGGGAATAACCGGGTATGCCGCTCAGAAGGCGAAGATTCTGACCGGTGACGGGTACACCAACGTATCGGCGGACAATCCCACGGGGCAGGTCCCCACGACATCCGTGGTCTGGTACCAGAACGAGACCGACAAGGCCACCGCGCAGGATGTGGCGAGCACGCTGGGGATCAGCCAGGTCGAGCAGGTCGGCAACATCGCCAGTCCCGTGGTCGTGGTTCTGCTGCAGTGACCGCGGTGACCCATTTTTCCGCTGTAGGCGAATATTTTGTGTGTCGCCCGGCGTTTTCTTTGCGCAGAGACACTACAATAATGTTTCAGTCGCGTGGCGATGGAGCTGGAAATCAATCGAGCTTCGAAGTAAGAAATGCATGCGCGGCAATTGAACGAGGGATAACTGATTATGACACAGGGTACCGTGAAATTCTTCAACGCGGGTAAAGGGTTCGGTTTCATCGACCCCGATGACGGAAGCGAGGACGTTTTCGTCCACTATTCCGTGATTCAATCCGAAGGATTCAAGAAGCTCGAAGACGGAGACAAGGTTGAATTTGAAGCTGAGCGCGGTCCCAAGGGTCTGCAGGCCACTTCGGTCGTGAAGCTCTGAATTCGACACTTCGTTAGTCGTCGAGAAAGACCCCGGTGATTCACCGGGGTCTTTTCATGCCAAGAGCGCAATCGCCACAATGACGGTTGGCACTCCGGCGGATAGAGTGCTAATCTCCCAATTAGCACTCGGGACATGAGAGTGATAACCAGCAGCTGACGGCCGGTCACCATTCAGGGGTCACGGGTGGAATACATACCTGGTAGCCATATGTGGAGGAACGATGGCAAAAATCATTAAGTACGACGAGGAAGCTCGCCAAGGAATGCTCGCGGGGCTGGACAAGCTCGCCAATACCGTCAAGGTCACGTTGGGGCCCAAAGGTCGCAACGTCGTTCTCGACAAGACGTACGGCGCGCCGACCATCACCAATGACGGCGTCTCGATCGCCAAGGAGATCGATCTCGAAGATCCCTTCGAGCGCATCGGCGCCGAACTCGTCAAAGAGGTCGCCAAGAAGACCGATGACGTGGCGGGAGACGGAACCACCACCGCAACCGTGCTTGCGCAGGCACTGGTCCATGAGGGACTGAAGAACGTCGTCGCCGGATCCAATCCGATCGCACTGCGTCGTGGCATCGAGAAGGCGTCCGACTCCATCGTCAAGGAGCTGATCAGCGCCGCGAAGGACGTGGAGACCAAGGATCAGATCGCCGCGACGGCCACCATCTCCGCCGCCGACCCCGAAGTCGGCGAGAAGATCGCCGAGGCCCTCGACAAGGTCGGCCAGGACGGCGTCGTGACCGTGGAGGACAACAACCGTTTCGGACTCGATCTGGAGTTCACCGAGGGAATGCGGTTCGACAAGGGCTACATCGCCCCCTACTTCGTGACGAACGCGGACGACCAGACGGCTGTTCTGGAGGATCCGTACATTCTTCTCACGTCGGGCAAGCTTTCGAGCCAGCAGGACGTCGTCCACATCGCCGAGCTCGTCATGAAGTCCGGCAAGCCGCTGCTGATCGTCGCTGAGGATGTCGACGGGGAGGCCCTGCCGACTCTGATCCTCAACAAGATTCGCGGAACCTTCAATTCCTGCGCGGTCAAGGCGCCGGGCTTCGGGGATCGTCGCAAGGCGATGCTGCAGGACATGGCCATTCTCACCGGAGCCCAGGTGGTTTCCGATGAGCTCGGACTCAAGCTCGATTCCATCGACATGTCCGTGCTCGGCTCCGCCAAGAAGGTCATCGTCTCCAAGGACGAGACGACGATCGTGTCCGGTTCCGGCTCCAAGGACGATGTGAACGCGCGTGTCGCGCAGATCCGCGCCGAGATCGACAGCACGGATTCCGATTACGATCGCGAGAAGCTTCAGGAGCGTCTTGCCAAGCTGGCCGGCGGCGTCGCCGTCATCAAGGTCGGTGCGGCAACCGAGGTTGAGGCCAAGGAACGCAAGCACCGCATCGAAGATGCCGTGCGCAACGCGAAGGCGGCCATCGAGGAGGGTCTGCTTCCCGGTGGCGGTGTGGCTCTTGTGCAGGCTGCCAAGCGTGCCGAGAAGTCCTCGGATATCACTTCGCTGACCGAGGAGGAGGCGACGGGCGCGGCCATCGTATTCCGCGCCATCGAGGCCCCGATCAAGCAGATCGCGGACAACTCCGGTGTCTCCGGCGATGTGGTGTTCAACAAGGTGCGCGAGCTGCCGGAGGGCCAGGGCTTCAACGCCGCCACCGACACCTACGAGGATCTTCTGGCCGCCGGTGTCGCCGACCCGGTGAAGGTCACCCGTTCGGCCCTGCAGAACGCGGCGTCGATCGCAGGTCTGTTCCTGACGACGGAGGCCGTCGTCGCCAACAAGCCTGAGCCGCCGGCACCTGCCGCGCCGGCTCAGAGCCCCGACATGGGCTACTGACGGACACGGAACCGTATAGCGCATAAGAATTACATATGCGCATGATTCGGGCGAGGGGGAGGAATCGTAGCACGTCTGCGATTCCTCCCCCTCGCCTTATCCGATTCCCGTCCGTATTCGCCCGGCACACGGTATTCGCACGGCAAGAGGTGCGTCGCTCCCGGTCGCATCCTCGGGCAGACGCATCCGCCGGGACGAAGGAACGGGAGGGACGTCCGAGTATCGGTCGGGGATATGCCCGTGCGATGGGTGTGGTATGAGAGCGGATTTCGTTCACACCCCGCCGCGCTCCTGCCGTCAGGATGTGGTAAACAGGCGCGATGCCCTGTTCTCCGCATCGCTGTACAGCGTCGAGGCATGGCTGAGGGATTGCTGGATTGCCTCGAGGGACGTCTCCATCTGCTGTTGGGCGCCGCGCCACTGAGCCGCCGCCGCTGCGAACTGCGTGGCCGCCGCGCCGGTCCAGACCTCCTGCAGATTGCCGAGATTCGCGTACATTGCGCCCACGGCCTCGCGGATCGCGCTCACGGATGCGCTCACGGCGTTGCCCGACGCGGCGACGGTGTCCGAATCGACTTGAAATTGAGCCATCATCATTACCTTTCCCTTTATGGATCGTTATCGGCGGCCGTGGATGGTTGGACCCGGCCGCTAAGGTGGACGGTATGCGATTGTTGTCCGATGAATGCGACCATGGCAACGCTGTGGTCGAGACCTTCAGATCCGCCGTGTATTCGCGTGTCCCGCTCATGCGAGGCGTGGCGCGGCGGTCGCGTCGTGTCGTTCCTGCCCTGTGCGGCGTCTTCCTCGCGGCTCTGATGATCGTGTCCGTCGTGCCGAACTGCTTTGCCGCGAGCTCGAGTCCGAGCTCGAGTCCGAGCTCGAGTCCGTCGTCGTCCAGCCGTCTTATCGCCACCGACAGCATTACGGACACCGAGAATCTGCTGGGGTCCAACGTCTCATCCGTCACGGATGCGATCTCCCGAACGAAGAAAAGCACCGGGGTCAGTGTCAGGCTTCTCTACCTTTCCTCGTTCAACAGCAAGGTATCCGCCGAAAAATGGGCTTCCGACCTGTTGCGCTCGACGGACCCCCAACCCAACACGGTGCTGCTTGCCGTCGCGTCGAGCGACGGAAGCCTGGTCGTCGCCGTTTCGCCCAATTCCGATGAATGGCTGAGCAGAAAATCCACCGTCGACGCCTTGTCCAGCGCGGCCCTCAAGCCCCTGAACACCGACAATGACCCCGACTGGTCCGGCTCCGCCATCGCCATGATGAACGAGATCGTCACCGCGAAGAAGACCTCGACGAATTCACGGGCCAGCACCATCGGCGTGGCGATCTTCGGGGGGGTGCTTGCTATCCTCCTGATCGTCGTTGTCGCCGGAGTCGTCCGTCGTCGCCGCCGCCGCGGAGGACGGCATCAGGGCGGACAGCGCGGTCGCAGGGATCACCGTCCGGCGCAAAGGACCTCGCGCCCTGCCGGGGCCGTCCCCGGAGACGGACGCCGTAGAAGGCATGCCCGCCGCGGGGCGCCTTCTGAGTCCCGTCATCCCATTGTTGACGAAGATTCAGTGGGTATTCAGGAAACCTCCAGAGAACGGAGCGATGCTAAAAACCATGAGCAAACCAATTGAAGCATCAATCGTTGTAGTCGACGACGAGCCCTCGATCCGAGAGCTTCTGGTCGCCTCCCTGCATTTCGCCGGCTTCGAGGTGGCGACGGCCGCCTCCGGATCCGAGGCCATAGAGGTCATCGAAAAAACCCAGCCCGATCTGATAGTCCTTGACGTCATGCTGCCCGACATCGACGGCTTCACCGTGACGCGGCGAATACGGCAGGGTGGCATCAACGCACCCGTGCTGTTCCTCACCGCACGCGACGACACCCAGGACAAGGTCATGGGGCTCACCGTGGGCGGCGACGACTATGTGACGAAGCCCTTCAGCCTCGAGGAGGTCGTGGCCCGGATCCGGGCCATCCTGCGCCGAACCCACGAGCAGGTCGAGGACGATCCGATCATTCGCGTGGCCGATCTCGAGATCAACGAGGACTCCCACGACGTGACCCGCGCCGGTCAGCCCATCGATCTGAGCCCCACGGAGTACAAGCTCCTGCGCTATCTCATGGACAACGAGGGGCGCGTCCTGTCGAAGGCTCAGATACTCGATCACGTCTGGCAATACGATTGGGGGGGCGACGCCGCGATCGTCGAATCATACATCTCTTATCTGCGCAAGAAGGTGGACGGCATCGAGATCGATGACGGCACGGGAGCCACGCACAAGGTAACTCCCCTGATCGAGACCAAGCGAGGCATCGGATACATGATTCGAGAGCCCAAGAACGCATAAGGTGTGTGATGAATCCGCAGCAGCCAGCAATCAGCAGCCCGCCGGTCCAGGGCGACACGAACCGGGCGTCCGCCGGTCGGCAGACCCCCCACGACGCCGGGAACGGCTCGCGCCCTCAGGGGCGGGTGAAACGCGGTTTCAGAACGATACTTTTCGGATGGCTCGACTCCGTCCCCCTCAGCACGAAGCTCGTGTCCTGCATGCTGATACTGCTGCTCATCGGAGCGGCCAGCATCTCCTTGTGCATACGGCAGTTCGTGGGAAGCTATCTCCTTGACAAGACCGACACCCAGCTGGCGCAGCAGGCCGAGCTGGTATACAACAACATCGGCTATCTGCGGAGCAAGGACAACAATCAGGCGGTCGCCGGACCAAACGATTATTTCCTGCAGATCCGTGATGCGAATGACAGGATAATCGTCACCCCTCTCGTGCCCGTTCTTCAGGATGGGATCGTATCCGTTCCCAGCCTGCCGTCCAACGGGTCCATGGGCGACGTCCAGCTGGGGCAGCCTTTCACCACGCAGGCGCAGGTCACCCGGGGCAAGGGCGCCGTATCCAGCCAGGCCGTCGAGACCGCGAACGCGCCGTGGCGTGTCCTGGCGCTGCAATGGGTGGAGAAGGTCGACGACAGCACCAAAAAGGTCGGGGGAGTGGTCTACATAGGCCTGTCTCTCAGCGATCAGATCGATACGGTCAACACGCTGACGCGCTACTGCATCATGGTGGGGATAGCGATCGTTCTGCTCGGCGCGGTGATAGCGACGCTCATGATCCAGCGCACGCTTCTGCCCCTCAAGCGAATCGAGAAGACGGCGGCGAAAATCGCCGGAGGAGATCTCAGCCAGCGCGTCCCCTCTGCGCCGGAGAACACGGAGGTCGGTTCCCTTGCCCTTTCGCTGAACACCATGCTGTCCCGCATCGAGCACAGCTTCAGGGAGCAGGAGGAGACGACGTCGAAGATGAAGAGGTTCGTCTCCGATGCCAGCCATGAGCTGCGAACCCCTCTGGCGGCCGTGCACGGCTATGCGGAGCTGTACACGATGCAGCGCGATCTTCCCGGCGCTCTCGAGCGCGCCGACGCGTCGATCAGCCACATCGAGGCATCCAGCACCAGAATGACCGTGCTGGTGGAGGATCTGCTCTCCCTGGCCAGGCTGGATGAGGGACGCGGAATCGACATCTCTCAGAAGGTGCCCCTCACCTCGCTGGTCCATGACGCCGCCGACGATCTCCATGCGTTGGACCCCGAGAGGGGCATCCGCCAGGGAAGCGTGCGCGTGATCCCGTCCCAGGGCACGGTCCCTGTTCATCTGGACTTCGCTCCCGGCGCGATGCCGGACGTCGTCCTCGATGGGGACGGGTCGCGGCTGCGGCAGGTCGTGACCAATATCGTGGGCAACATCCACCGGTATACGTCACCGGATTCGGCCGTGGAAATCGCCCTCGGGGTTCTCACCGCATCGATCAGCCCGGAATCCCTCACGAGGATGCCGTCGAACGCCGGATCCCTCGGCCGTTTTCTCCAGGCCGTCGAGGTCGGCCAGTCCATGCGGATCGGCATGAACTATGCGGTCATGCGATTCATCGACCACGGCCCCGGCGTCCCGGAGGACTCGCAATCCCAGATATTCGAACGTTTCTATACCGCCGATCCCTCCCGGGCCCGCCTCAAGGGCGGAACGGGCCTGGGGATGGCGATCGCCCGATCCGTCGTCAAGGCCCATCACGGCTTCACATGTGCGTCGACGACGCCGGGCGGCGGGCTGACCCTTACCGTCATCCTTCCCATCGCGCCTGTGGAGCCGATCCCCGTCGCACTCGAGCATCATGCGAAGGGTCCCAAGGCGGAGAAAAAGAGCAAAAGAGGCCGGCAACGCTGAAATGGCGCTTTCCCCGGCAGTTCGCACAGCGCAAACCGGGCTTCGTGAGGTAAGCTGGTTCTTTGGTTTCGTTAACCGCAAGCATGGTCTTGCGATGAAATAGTGAGGTGTGACATGCCCAGCGGCAAGGTACGTTGGTTTGATGCGAACAAGGGCTATGGCTTTATCGCCAGCGATGAGGGCAAGGACGTGTTCCTCCCCGCCGGGGCGCTTCCTGCGGGTGCCACGGTGCTTCGCAAGGGCGCCCGGGTTGAGTTCTCCGTTGTCGATGGACGCAAGGGACCGCAGGCCATAGACGTGAGCCTTGTGGCGGCGGCCCCATCGATGGTCAAGGCGACACGGCCGAAGCCCGATGACATGGCGGCGATTGTCGAGGATCTGATTAAGCTGCTTGATTCGGCGGGCAACGGCCTTCGCAGGCATCGTTACCCGCCGGCCGGCGAAAGCACGAAACTCGCGGCGCTGCTGAGGGCCGTGGCCGACGATTTTGATGTGCAGGACTGACGACAGTTTGGAGCAAGGGTATATGGAACCTCAGGAAATGGCACGGGAGGTGGCCGTCCGGGTGGCGGACAGTCCCGATCAGATCGGTGACTTTGTCCAGTCCGTCGATCTGGGGGGCGACGTCACCGATTTCCGGTTCACCTGCCTCATGCGGGGGTACGAAGGGTGGCAGTGGTCGGTCACCCTGTATCACGACATCGAGCGGGGGCAGTGGACGGTGAACGAGTCATCGCTGGTGCCAACCAAGCAGGCCCTGCTTCCACCCCCCTGGGTGCCATGGAAGGATCGGCTGGAGCCGGGTGATCTGTCCGTCACCGATTCGATCGGGACCGACCCGGATGATTCGCGCCTCGAAGAGGGCTGGCGACGAGCGGATCCGGCGGCATCGGATCATGCCGTGCACGACGATTCGGGCGACGGGAATCTGCCGGGGAACGGGCGGGATCGTGGGAACGGGGACACGGTTCCCCATGGTTCTCCGATCCGCGACGCGACCGCGACCGATGACGGTGACGCCATATCCGAGCAGGGTGCGTCGACCGACGACGAGGAGAACGATCTTGAGCAGGCCGTGGATGAGTTTCGGCTTTCCCGGCGCCATGTGCTGAGCGCTCAGGGACGTGCCCAAGCGGCAAAACGCTGGTATGAGGGACCTCACGGTCCGAAGTCGCTGTCGACGAAAACGTCCGACGGCAACGCATGCTCCGACTGCGGCTTCTTCGTTCCCCTGACCGGTGATCTCGGACGCATGTTCGGAGTGTGCGCCAATAAATGGAGCCCCGACGACGGACGCGTGGTGTCCCTGGACCATGGGTGCGGCGAGCACTCCGAAATAGACCCGCCCCAGACCTCCCGGCTGTGGATTCAGTCGGAGCCGGCCTATGACGACCTGCACATCGACGTCGTCGCCCAATCGGCGAGGGAGGAGCGCGGGGAGGTGGAACTGATCGAGCATCTTGATCAGGGTCTTCCCAAGGATCTGCCCGGTGAGGAGGTGTCGACATCGGTGACGGTCGACGCCAATGGCGAGGATGGCGCTCCGGACGGTGCCGCCACCCACCGGAACGCAACCGCGATACGCAGAAGACGGCGCCGGGGGGAGACCTCACGGTCGAATTCTCATGCGCGGGATGAGGAGAAGGCCGGCGCGGCGGATGGCGAAGGATCCGCAGGGGGCTCTTCGGCGGGCTCTTCCGTGGATTCCACCGGCGACAGTTCTCGTGGAAATCATGATTCGTCGGGAGTGCAATCCAGATAGCCGCGGAGAAACGCATGCGGCACATGACGGTGGGTCGGGAAGGCAGTGTGCCCCCGACCCACCGCCATGTCATGGATCCATACCCATCCTCGGGCGACGTACGATGATGCCCTGCCGAGAAGGGCTCGTCAGTGCAGAGACATGGCGCAGGCGGCGGCGCGAACGACGGAAAGCGGCGTGAACCATGTCCCCGCAGCCTGTATGGATGAACGCGATCCGGTGCGCCGCGGGAAATCCGCTGCCCGGAAGCGGCCTAATCGCCGCTCCATCTGTGCGTCAGGGAAGCTGTGCGCCAGTGAAGCTGCATGTCGGGGAATCACCGTGCGGGGAACCTGCATACCGGGGAACCTGCTATCGGTGAACTTGGATAATCGGTGGACCTGGATAATTACCTGGATAATCGGTGGACCTGGATAATCAGTGAACCACCGTGACGGTGCACTGGGCGAAGCTGACGATCTGCTTGGAAACGGATCCGAAGAAGTGAGCATCCAGCCCGCTGAGGCCGCGGGAGCCGACAACCACGCGGCTTGCGTACTGCGAGGCCCGGATAAGGCCTTTTGATGCGGGGATGTGAAAGGCGTGCGGTTCCACATCGACATCGGGCGAGGACGGCATTCGTGCGATCCAGTCGCGCAGCATCGCCTCGGCGTGCTTTTGGGCCACGCTTACGGGAGCCACCGCGTTCTCGTATCCGGCTATGACACCCACATCCTTGATCTGCCAGCAGAACAGCGCGTGAAGGGGCACCCGATGGACTCGTGCCACGTCAAGGGCGAAGCTCAACGCCCTGCGTGAGGTGTCGGATCCGTCGACTCCGACCACCACGGGAAGCTGCATGTCGTCGTCGCCATGATGTCGTGATGACGCACGTACGCCGTCGGATGTGACCGCATGCTCCGGTTCCTCGAAGGACAGGGCGTTTTCTATGTCGGCTTCGACGCTGCTGTCGTCATCCTCCGGGCAGCGAACGACGGTGACCGGAACCTCGGACGCCTCGGCGAGGGTCTCGGACAGCGAACCGGAGAACCATCGCATCACGCGTCCCATGGAACGCCTTCCGACGACGATCTGCTGCGCCTTGCCGCCGATCTGCAGCAGCGCGGTTGTTCCCGAGCCGTGCACGGAGGTGAAGATCAGGTCATCCTCGTCGAAGTTCATTCCCTCGCATGCCTCGCGGGTCCAGGACTGGAGCTTGCTGCGTATGCCGATGCGGATCCGCTCCCAGTCCTCGGCGGTCTGCGGCTCATCGCCCATGTCCCACGAGCGGGTCCATCCGTAGACGGCGTTCACGCGCAGACCCGTCAGACCCGCCTCCCTCAGCGCCCAGCGCAGAGCCGCAAAGGATTCCCTCGAACCGTCAAGGCCGACGACGATGTCATGTGCGTCGTCCGTTGTCCCGGCACCGTGAACCATAATGACCTCCCTGACCGTGCGTCTTCACCACCAGCATAGCCGCTGGTTGCGTTCTCAGCGCAATTCGACGGGCGCTTGAAATAAACGTCACCGCGAATCTGTAGAGTGAGGTGGACTATCAAGAACGGAAGGACAAGCATGTTCGAACGGTTTACCGACCGTGCCCGGCGCGTGATTGTATTGGCTCAGGAAGAGGCTCGTGCCCTCCAGCACAACTACATCGGCACCGAACATCTGTTGCTCGGCCTGATTCGTGAGGGAGAGGGTGTCGCCGCCAAGGCGCTCGCCGCCAAGGGCGTGACCTTGGAGGACACCCGCAAACAGGTTGAAGAGATGATCGGCAAGGGTAACGCCTCGCCCAATGGTCACATTCCCTTCACCCCGCACGCCAAGCAGGTTCTGGAGCTCAGTTTGCGAGAGGCGCTGCAACTAGGGCACAGCTATATCGGAACCGAGCATATCCTGCTCGGCCTGATTCGCGAGGGCGAAGGCGTGGGAACCCAGGTCCTCATCAAGATGGATGTCGATCTCGGCGAGCTCCGCAGCACCACCATCGATTTGATCCGCGGCAATTCGGGAACGCCGGATGCGTCCGCCCCCGGGGATCTGGCCAATGCCGGAGGCGTTCAGGACAAGCACGGACAGACCGGTTCGGCCATTCTGGACCAGTTCGGGCGCAACCTCACCGCCGAGGCGGCGGAGGGCAAGCTCGACCCGGTTATCGGCCGCACCAGGGAGATCGAACGCGTGATGGTCGTTCTGTCGCGACGCACGAAGAACAATCCTGTTCTGATCGGAGAGCCCGGGGTCGGCAAAACCGCGGTGGTGGAGGGTCTCGCCGAGAAGATAAACGCCGGCGATGTTCCGGAGACCCTCAGGGACAAGCAGGTCTATTCCCTGGATCTGGGGTCGATGGTCGCAGGCTCCCGGTATCGCGGTGATTTCGAGGAACGCCTCAAGAAGGTGCTCAAGGAGATCAAGACGCGCGGTGACATCGTGCTGTTCATCGACGAGATACACACCATCGTCGGTGCAGGAAGCGCGGACGGTGCCCTGGGCGCCTCGGACATGCTCAAGCCCCTGCTCGCCCGCGGTGAACTGCAGACGATCGGCGCCACGACAACGGACGAGTACCGCAAGTACATCGAGAAGGACGCGGCCTTGGAGCGCCGCTTCCAGCCCATTCAGGTGCCTGAGCCCACCATCGCCGAGACCATAGAGATCCTCAAGGGTCTGCGCCAGCGTTACGAGCACCACCATCATGTGACCATAACCGACGGAGCCCTGCAGGCGGCGGCGGAGCTTTCCTCACGCTACATCCAGGACCGCAATCTGCCGGACAAGGCGATCGATCTGATCGACGAGGCGGGCGCCCGCCTCAGAATCAAGCGCCTGACCGCACCGCCCGAGCTCAAAGAGCTCGACGCCAAGGTGTCGAAGGTTTCGACGCAGAAGGACCAGGCGATCAAGGACCAGGACTTCGAAAAGGCCGCGGAGCTTCGCGACACGCAGGAGAAGCTCGAGGCTGAGCGCAAGGAGAAGGAATCCGCGTGGCGCCAAGGCGAATCCGACGTGAAGATGGTCGTTGATGAGGATGTGATCGCGCAGGTCGTGTCCAGCACGACGGGAATCCCCGTGTTCAAGCTCACCCAGGCGGAATCCAAGAAGCTGCTGGGCATGGAGTCCGAGCTGCACAAGCGCATCATCGGGCAGGACGAGGCCGTGTCGGCGTTGTCCCGTTCGATTCGCCGCACGCGCGTGGGGCTCAAGGATCCCAAGCGTCCGGCCGGCTCCTTCATCTTCGCCGGACCCACGGGCGTGGGAAAGACGGAGCTGGCGAAGACGCTCGCGCGTTTCCTGTTCGACGACGAGGACGCGCTGATCCGCGTGGACATGTCGGAATTCTCCGAGAAGTACGCCGCGTCCCGTCTCTTCGGTGCCCCTCCGGGATACGTGGGGTACGAGGAAGGCGGCGAGCTTACCGAGAAGGTCCGTCGCAAGCCCTTCTCCGTGGTTCTGTTCGATGAGATCGAGAAGGCCCATCCCGATATCTTCAACACCCTGCTGCAGGTTCTCGACGACGGGCATCTCACGGATGGCCAGGGACGCAAGGTCGATTTCAAGAACACGATCATCATCCTGACCACCAATCTGGGAACCAGGGACATCGCCAAGGCGGCCAACACCGGATTCAATCTCGCCAGCAACACGGATTCCAGCTACGAGCGGATGAAGGAGCAGGTCACCGGAGAACTCAAGCAGCAGTTCCGGCCGGAGTTCCTGAACCGCCTCGACGACATCATCGTGTTCCGGCAGCTCACCGAGCCGCAGGTTCGCCAGATCGTCGATCTGGACATCAAGCAGCTCAACGATCGTCTGTTCGACAGGCACATGTCGCTCGAGCTGACCGACAAGGCGAAGGATCTTCTGGCTGAGAAGGGCTTCGACCCGCTGCTTGGCGCCCGCCCGCTGCGCAGGGTCATCCAGCGCGACATCGAGGACGCCATTTCCGAGAAGATCCTTATGGGAGATCTCACGGACGGACAGCGTGTCGTCGTTGACGCCCAGGGCGAGGGGATACTCGGCGAGTTCACCTTCGAAGGGTCCGACTTCGACTCCGATGCCGCGCACGACGGATCCAAGGACGCTCCCACCGACGCTCCCGGGTTACTGGTGGGCGCCTCCGCCTCTCGGGCGGATGACGTCGACCATCCAGGGTCCGGCGTCGGCGAGTCGGATGCCGGCTGATCGCAGCCCCGTCCGATCCGCAGCCTCATACGAGCAGGGGCCCGTGAATGACATTGATCATTCACGGGCCCCTGCTCGTGCTCCGGACTCATGTCCATCCCCGGGAATGCACCCGGTTTGCGCGTGGATTTCACCCTCTGCCGCGAGTGGCGAGTGAGGTCCATGCGGTTCGGGACATCCTCCACCGCGATGGCGACTTCAGCGCAAGCCCAGCGTGAGGTCCACGCGGTTCGGGACATCCCCGCGTAGGGCTACTTCACTGCGTTGAGCCACTGTTCCTTCGTGGCCTTTTCGGCTTCGAGCCTCGCCCTCTCGGAAGGATCCGATGCGGCCGCGATCCGGTCGTCAAGCTCGGAAAGCTGGGCCTGAAGCTGCCCCTCGAACGATGATTTGCGCGCATCGGCCTCGGGGTCGCTCTTCTTCCAGGCGGCATCCTCGACGGCCTTGATCTGCCGGTCGACCGCATCGAGACGTCCCTCGATGCGGTGCATGTCGTCGCGGGGGACGTAGCCGATCTGATCCCACTCCTCCTGAATCGAGGCGAGCGCCTGCCTCGCCTTTTTGGCGGCGTTGTCGTCGGAAACCGGAACCAGTGCCTCGGCCTTGGTGAGGAGCTCCTCCTTCTTCGCGAGGTTCTCGCGCTCGGACGAGGATATCTGCTCGCGGTCGGTCTGGCGTGCGTTGAAGAAGGTGTCCGCGGCCGCCCGGAACTGGGCCCACAGCTGGTCGTCCTCATTGTGTCCGGCGCGCCCGGCCTTCTTCCAGCGATCCATCAGCTCGTTGAACTTGTGAGAGGTCTCTCCCCATTCGGTAGACGTCTGCAGATCATTGGCCTCGCCGATAATCTGCTCCTTCGTCTTCCTGGCCTGCATGCGCTCGCTGTCCCGCTCCTGCGCCCACTTGCGGCGGGCCTGGTTGAATGCGGTGCGGGCCGAGGAGAACCTCTTCCACAAAGCGTCCGCCTGGGGCTTGTCGATGTGCGCCGATGTGCGCTGATGCTGCTGCCACTGGTCGAAGAGGGAACGGAATCTGTCCGCCGTCGAACGCCAGTTGGTGCCGTCCCCCAGCGATGCGGTGATCTCCTCGGCCTTGACCACGATCGCGGTGCGCTCCTCGATCGCCTTGGCAACGGCCTTCCTGTGCTCCTGGGAGAGCTGGGCCTTCTTGTCGGCGGCCACCGATCTGAGCTCCTCGAACCGGGACTTCAGTGCGGCGATGTCTCCGACCACGGCCGGTTCGCTCGTCTCCTCGCCCAGGGTCTTGAGTGATTCGTCGATTTCATGGGGCTTGATGTTCGCCGCCTGCAGACGCGTGGCGAAAACGTCGAGCTTCGCCTTCAGATCAAGGTATCTGTGGGCGTACAGGCTGAGGGCCTCATCCTCGGATGCGTTGGGGAACTGCCCCACGGCACGCTCCTGGCCGTCCTCTCGGACGAACACCGTTCCATCGGGGGCGAGCCTGCCGAAGGACTGCGCCTTCGCCACATCGTCCTGGGAGTACGTCGCCGTGGGAACGGCGACGCTGTGGTGCCGGTTCTTCGGCTTCCGCGCGAAGGCCGCGGGGGACGGCACGTGCGGCTTGGGGGTGTCCGCCGGGGCTGCGGGCCCGGGCTGCGGTGTCTGCGGTTGCTGCGAAGGGCCTTGTGTCTTGTCCTGAGGGGCAGGCGTCGCTGTCTGCTTGTCGGTTTGGGTGGTGTTCTCGGGTTCGGTGACGTTTGCATCGGCCATGGCCAGCTCCTTAAGCTTCATGTTCTGGAGATGATGCGGGAATATGAGAAGATGAGCCCATGATTTCCGCAACCTCATTTATTATAGGGAATCATGGCAAAAGGTGCATCAATATCAGGATTTCCAGAGTGGCTCCCCTCTGAGCGTGTCGTGGAGCAGCGTGTCATCGATACCGTACGCGGGGTTTTCGAGCTCAATGGCTTCATCGGTATCGAGACACGCGCGGTGGAGCAGGGGGCGAGTCTGCTCAAAAAGGGGGAGACAAGCAAGGAGATATACCTTCTTTCCCGTCTTCAGGACGTGGGCCACGAGGAGAGCGTTCCCGTCGAGGATCGGCTGGGTCTTCATTTCGATCTCACCGTTCCCCTCAGCAGATACGTGGTCGAGCATTCGGGCGAGCTGGCCTTCCCCTTCAAACGCTGGCAGATGCAGAAGGTCTGGCGTGGTGAAAGGCCGCAGGAGGGCCGTTTCCGCGAGTTTGTGCAGGCCGACATCGACGTCGTCGGCAACGGCGAGCTGCCCGAGCACTACGAGGTCGAGCTGCCGCTCGTCATGGTCGGCGCGCTGGAGCGCCTTCGTGGCCTCGGCCTGCCCAAGGCCACGGTGCATGTCAACAATCGCAAGCTTTCCGAAGGATTTTACCGGGGGCTGGGGCTGACGGACATCGAGGGCGTGCTGCGTGAGATCGACAAGCTCGACAAGATCGGCGCCGACGAGGTGTCGAAACTGCTGGTGGATCAGTGCGGGGCCGATGAGGATCAGGCGAGGGCGTGCCTGGAGCTGGCCGATCTTCGCACCTCCGACGGAGGCGAGCTTCTGTCGCGGTTCGACGACCTGTGCCGGATCCATTCCATAGGGCAGGATTCGCCTGCCTACCGTCTTGCGCGGCAGGGCCTTGACACCCTGGCCATGATCGTCGACGAGGCGGCCCGCATACGCCCCGGCTGTGTGATCGCGGATCTGAAGATCGCGCGCGGTCTCGACTACTACACCGGATCCGTCTACGAGACCTTCCTGGAGGGGGCCCCCTCCCTCGGTTCCGTATGCTCGGGAGGACGATATGACAATCTCGCCTCGCAGGGCAACAGACGCTATCCGGGCGTGGGGCTGTCCATCGGGCTCTCCCGCCTGGTGTCCTACATGCTTCACACCGCTGGCGCACGGCCGTCCCGGGTTTCCCCCGCGGCAGTCCTGGTCACGGTGTGGAACGAAAGCGACCGCCATTCCTCCAACGTCATCGCCGACGATCTTCGCGCGCGCGGCATAGCCGCCGACGTCGCCCCGAGCGCCGTGAAAATAGGGAAGCAGATCAGATACGCCGACAGGCTGGGCATCCCGTATGTCTGGTTCCCCGCGCAGGTCGAACAGGATTCACAGGGCGATCCGCAGGCGGGGGACGAGGTGAAGAACATCGTCACGGGCGAGCAGGAAAGGGCCGATTCCACGTCGTGGGAGCCCGATATTGTATATGCCCAGCAATCCATCAATCTCAAAGCCTAGAAGGCGCGGCGGATTCAGGACGTCCCGCGGTCGACAGAGCAAGAATAGAGGAAGCATGAGCCAGACGGCTTATAGAACACATCATGCCACAGAGGTGACCAAGGAGCTGATCGGGAGCACGGTGACGCTCGCGGGCTGGGTCGACAGGCGGCGCGACCACGGCGGCGTGGCCTTCATCGATCTGAGGGACAGCACCGGGCTGGTTCAGATCGTCATCTACGACGAGGAGGTGGCCCGCCCGCTGCGCAGCGAATACGTCATCCAGGTCGAGGGGGAGGTGCGCGCGCGCCCGGAAGGCAACGAGAACAAGCATTTGGCGACCGGCGCCATCGAGGTCGTCGTCGACAGGCTCACGGTCCTCTCCAAGGCGGACGCGCTTCCCTTCCAGGTGTCGACCGCGTTGGAGAACGAGTCCGAGAACAGGCTTCCCGGGGAGGATGTCCGGCTCAAATACCGCTATCTTGATCTTCGGCGCCCCTCCATGCAGCGTAACCTGAAGCTGCGTTCAGACATGACCCGGGCCGCCCGGCATGCCCTGGAGGATATGGACTTCACCGAGGTCGAAACGCCTACCTTCATCAAATCGACACCGGAGGGCGCACGGGACTTCGTGGTGCCCGCACGGCTGGTTCCGGGAGCGTGGTATGCGCTTCCCCAGTCCCCCCAGCTGCTCAAGCAGCTTCTCATGGTGGGTGGCGTCGAACGCTACTATCAGCTTGCCCGCTGCTACCGCGACGAGGATTTCCGGGCCGACCGCCAGCCGGAATTCACCCAGCTCGACATGGAGATGAGCTATGTCGATCAGGAGGATGTCATGGCCATGGCGGAGAAGGTCATCGCCGCCATCTGGAAGACGCAGGGAATCGACGTCACGCTGCCCCTGCCCCGCATCACCTGGCATGATGCGATGGACAAGTACGGTTCGGACAAGCCGGATCTTCGCTTCGGCAACCCGCTGATCGAACTGACCGACTACTTCAGGGACACCCCCTTCCGCGTCTTCCAATCGCCCTATGTCGGCGCCGTCCTGTTCAAGGGCGGGGCCGCGACGCCGCGACGCCAGTTCGACGCCTGGCAGGACTGGGCCAAGCAGCGCGGGGCCAAGGGTCTGGCCTATGTCGTCTTCGGCGAGAACGGGGAGCTGAAGGGGCCCGTGGCCAAGAACCTTTCGCCGCAGGAACGTTCGGGTCTGAAGGCCGCCGTGGGGGCCGACGAGGGTGACGCCGTGTTCTTCGCGGCCGGATCCCGGGAGTCCTCCCAGCTGCTGCTGGGCTCGGTCCGCGTCGAGCTCGCGCGTCGGGCCGGCCTGCTTCATGATGACGACTTCGCCTTCACCTGGGTCGTCGACTTCCCGCTGTTCAAGCGCACCGACGATCCGGATGACGACGATGTCGCCGTGGGCCATTCCTCATGGACCTCGATGCACCATCCCTTCACCATGCCTTCGCGCGATTGGATGGACAGATTCGACAAGGATCCGGAGCACGCCATGAGCGACTCCTACGACATCGTGTGCAACGGCGAGGAGATGGGCGGTGGCTCCGTGCGCATCCACCGCGACGACATCCAGGACCGTGTTCTGAACGTTCTCGGCATCGGTCCCGCCGAGGCTCAGGAGAAGTTCGGATTCCTTCTTGAGGCCTTCAAATACGGGGCTCCTCCGCACGCCGGAATCGCCCTGGGATGGGATAGGACCGTGTCCATACTGGCGGGCGCGAGCACCATCCGCGACGTCATCGCATTCCCCAAGGCGGGGGGCGGCAGGGATCCCCTGACCGGCGCTCCCGCTCCGATTTCGGACGAGCAGCGTGCGGAAACCGGAGTCGACTTCGATCCCGACGGCGACGATGCCTGATTGAACCTCTTCCCGGTTCTGTGGCATACTGGGTAGATCATATGCCGCGTTGAATGCGCATACGGCCTGCGGGCCTATGCGCATTCGCATAGGTTGCGGGTTCAGCGCAGCCGTTGGCCAGCCATGGATACGGCCATTGCCGTCACGGTTCGGCACGGATTGCGGGTGGTGGTGTCCGCCGTGTGGCGCGTCGCCTTCCCGGTGGCGGTGGCGTGCGAAGATTCGCGGCGACCGCCGTAATAATGGCGGTAATATTTCGCGGCTAGCGTATACAGAGATGATTGATCGGCGAGAGGAGCACGCTTATGGCAGTGGGGGATTCGGACAAGCAGGAGGGTTCCGCCGCACGGGGGGATCGTGAGACTTCCGCCGCCCGCGCGGCGTATGAGGGCTCGGCCGATGCCGGAGCGGCGAATGGTCGGGCAGATGCGTCGCAGGGCGATCGTCCTCTGGTCGAGCTGGATCATGTCGACAAGTATTTCGGCACTCTCCATGTTCTCAAGGACATCAGCCTCTCGGTGTCCACAGGCGAGGTGCTGGTCATCATAGGGCCGTCCGGCTCCGGGAAGTCGACGCTGTGCCGCACCATCAACAGACTCGAATCCATTGATTCGGGTGAGATTCGCATCGATGGCGAGCCTCTTCCCCAGGAGGGCCGTCAACTCACCCGGCTCAGGGCCGAAGTCGGCATGGTGTTCCAGTCGTTCAATCTGTTCTCGCACAAGACCATTCTGGAGAACGTGACGCTTGCGCCGCGCAAGGTGCGGGGCATCTCCGTATCCCAGGCGAAGCGCGAGGGAATGGATCTGCTCGCCCGGGTCGGCGTCGACTCGCAGTCGGGCAAGCTCCCGTCGCAGCTCTCGGGAGGGCAGCAGCAGAGGGTGGCCATCGCCCGTTCCCTCGCCATGCATCCCAAAGTGATGCTGTTCGACGAGCCCACCTCGGCTCTTGACCCCGAAATGATCAACGAGGTTCTGGACGTCATGGTGAAGCTGGCGAACGAGGGGATGACGATGATCGTCGTCACCCACGAAATGGGCTTCGCCCGTCAGGCCGCGGACCGGGTGGTCTTCATGGCCGACGGGGAGATTCTTGAGGAAGGCACTCCAGAAGAGTTCTTCGATCACACGAAAACCGATCGCGCCAAGGACTTCCTGGGCAAGATCCTCGCCCACTAGGCGTTTTCGCCGGCGATCGTCGCCTCACCTCATTCAGGGACAGACAACAGGAAGAAAAGAGAGAGATCAATGAGAAGTTTCGCACAGAAGGCGCTGGCCGTGGCGGCTGCCGTATCAGCGGTCGCCTCGCTGACCGCATGCGGGGGATCCTCAGCCGCGACGGATTCCGGCGGCAAGAAAATCACCATAGGAATCAAGTTCGACCAGCCCGGACTGGGCTTCAAACAGGGCAGCAGCTATACCGGGTTCGATGTGGATGTCGCCAGGTACGTGGCCAAGGATCTGGGGTACAGCGACAGCCAGATCGTGTGGAAGGAGGCCCCCTCCAAGCAGCGCGAGGCGTTGCTGCAAAACGGTGACGTCGACATGGTCGTGGCGACATACTCCATAACCGACAAGCGCAAGCAGGTCGTCGATTTCGCGGGCCCCTATTTCGTGGCCGGCCAGGATCTTCTGGTGCGTGCGAACGAGAAATCCATCAAGGGGCCGAATTCGCTGAACGGAAAGAACCTGTGCTCCGTCACCGGATCCACATCCGCGCAGACGGTGAAGGATCATTTCGCGAACAAGGTGCAGCTCATGGAGCAGACGGGGTACGCGGAGTGCGTCACGGCTCTCATCTCCGGCACGGTGGACGCCGTGACGACCGATGACATCATTCTCGCCGGTCTTGCCTCCGCGAAGGGTGGCGGCAACCTCAAGCTCGTCGGCAAGCCCTTCACCCAGGAGCGCTATGGCATCGGCGTGAAGAAGGGTGACACCGCCATGGTGAAGAAGATCAACGCGGCTTTGAAGAAGATGGAGGCGGACGGCTCGTGGCAGAAGGACCTCGCGAGCGCGACCAAGGGGACGGGATACAAACCGAACTCCAAGTACAATCCTCCCACGGACTTTGACGCCCA
Source organism: Bifidobacterium sp. (assembly GCA_022649135.1). Taxonomy (GTDB): domain Bacteria; phylum Actinomycetota; class Actinomycetes; order Actinomycetales; family Bifidobacteriaceae; genus Bifidobacterium. The sequence goes on along the minus strand of JALCNP010000014.1, from coordinate 26,585 downwards.
GAGCTCCTCGACGGATTTCTAGGATCGGGCGAGCCACTGACCGTAATGCGATGCACGCCGTCCCCTGAGTAGGATCGGCGGGCATCGCCGCCAGACAATGAGCGGCGGGGAAGCGCGCCGGAACCGGATGAGGCGATTCGACCGGGGGAGGCGTCGCGGGCCGGCCCCGGTCGGCGGGCATGCGTCCCGTGTGGGATGCGTGGGCCACCGCAATGGCGCGCGCCGCATGATGAAGAAGGAAAAGAGAAGCGATGGATGATTTGCTGACGCTTGTGGGACAGTATAACGTGCTGGGCGCGTTTGCCGTCAATATCGAACTGACGTTGTGGAGCGGGTTGTTCTCCCTCATCCTCGGCGTCGTTCTCGTGATGATGAGGATATCTCCGATCCCCTCTCTGCGCGGGTTCTCCTCCGCGTATGTCGAACTGTTCAAGAACATGCCGCTGACCATCATCATGGTGCTTATGGTCCTTGCCGTCTTCGGGCAGCTGAAGATTCAGTTCTCCAAGACCTTCAGCGTCAACTTCTTCTGGCTCGCCGTCACCGGTCTGACCCTCTACACCGCGGCGTTCGTGTGCGAGTCGCTGCGCTCGGGAATCAACACCGTTCCCCTCGGACAGGCCGAGGCCGCGAGGTCGCTCGGTCTGAACTTCACCCAGTCCGCGACCATGATCATCCTTCCCCAGGCCTTTCGCGGGGCGGTCGCGCCCCTGGGCAACACCTTCATCGCACTGCTCAAGAACTCCACCGTCGCCGCGGCCGCATCGGTGTCGACCGAGACCTCGAGCCTCATGAGCACGATGATCGAATACAACGCCAACGTCATCGTGACGATCTTCCTGATCTTCGCGTTCGGCTACGTCATCCTGATCATTCCGATAGGACTGCTGACGACATGGCTGTCCAACACACTGGCGGTGAGACGATGAGCGAGGCGACGATGAACAACGGTCATGACCGGGGCGCGGCCCCCATCCAGTCGTCCGCAGCACGGCGCCCCCGCAAGGACGGGCAGTCGGCTTCGGTTCTCTTCGATGAGCCCGGGCCACGTGCCCGAAGGCTCATAGCCGTCGGGAACACCATAGGGATCCTTGTTCTCCTGGCCGTCGCCGCGATTGTTCTCATGCGCCTGGCGAATCCTCCGCAGGGCCAGAACCAGCTGAGCGGCGCGTTGTGGGGGCCTGCGGTGTCGTCGGAGGCCTGGGTCGATTTCTATCTTCCCGGTTTAGTCAACACCGTAAGGGCGGCCGTGGTCGCCGTGGTCGGCGCCGTCCTTTTCGGGATCATCTTCGGCATCGGGCGTCTTATGCCCCTGTGGCCGGTGCGTTGGATATGCTCCGTCGTCGTCGAATTCTGCCGCGCCGTGCCCGTGCTGCTCTTCATGATTTTCTTCTGGCGCTGGTTCGCGGCGCTTGACATGGGCGACAGCGCATCCTTCTACGCGGTGGTCGTGAGCCTGATCCTCTACAATGGATCCGTCATCGCCGAGCTGGTGCGTTCCGGCGTCGGCAATCTGCCCAAGGGCCAGAGGGAGGCCGCGGTTGCCCTGGGGATGAGCCCGCTGCGTTCGCTGATCTCCGTGGAGGTTCCCCAGGCCATCATCGCCATGCTTCCCGCCGGGGTGACACAGCTTGTCGTCGTGCTCAAGGACACGGCGCTGGGCTCGATCATCATGTACACGGATCTGCTTCAGCAGGCCCGTCGTCTGGGGTCGGCCCACTTCAACATCCTGCAGACGCTTGTCGTGGCCGCCGTGGTGTATTTCATCATCTGCTGGCTGCTGTCCAGACTGGCCGAATGGCTTCCCGAGCACATGCAGCGCAGAACCGCGGAACCCGCCGAGCCGGAGGCCGTCGCTCCCATCGCGATTCTCGATCCCTCGAACGTCAACCAGATCGCGGTGGCCAGGGAGATCGAACAGCAGCCCCTGGGGGGAGCCCCGCGACAGTATCACGTCCACCATCGCGGGACGAACGCCTCCATTCACGACTGGCGGCGCACCCGCTACGTCCAGGGGTATGACGAGACCCATCCGGAGAGTCAGGCGGAGATCAAGCCCTCCGGCCAGGGCGACGATTCTGGCGACGACGCGGGGCGCGGCGAATCCCGCTAGCGGGTTGCCGGCGGACGTCGCCCTCCGATTGGTGGCGGTCGGGCAGGGTGGCGGCCGGGCAGGGTGGCGGCCGAGAAGGATCGGCGGCGGTAATCGGCGGGATGGTCGGTGATCGGTAGCCGGTGGCCGGTAGCATGGGGATGCAGAAGGATGGGATCGCAGCGTCCGCACCGGCCGGATCGGCATACGCGGGCGCGGGCGCCTGATGAATGATCGTGTGAAAGGGCCATGACACAGGGATTAGACGAGCTCGCCCCCCGCTGGGGTGATGATGACCGCAGAATCGATGCGGATGAGATATACACGCGTTTCTTCCAATGGGTGCATGACGTTCGGGGGATCGAACCGTGGCCCCACCAGGAGGAGGCCATTATGGACCTTCTCGCGGGTGACCACGTCATACTGAGCACGCCGACGGGATCGGGGAAATCCCTGGTCGCCATGGGTATGCATTTCGCGGCCCTGTGCACGGGCCGTCGCTCCTACTACACGGCGCCCATCAAGGCCCTCGTATCCGAAAAGTTCTTCGATCTCATCGGCGTGTTCGGCCGAGACAACGTCGGCATGATCACCGGTGACACCCATATCAATGCCGACGCCCCGATAGTGTGCTGCACCGCGGAGATTCTGGCGAACCAGGCGTTGCGTGAGGGCGGGGGAGCCGATATCGGCTGCGTCGCCATGGATGAGTTCCACTACTATGGCGACCCCCAGAGGGGCTGGGCATGGCAGGTCCCCCTGCTCACACTGCCCCGGACCCAGTTCCTGCTGATGAGCGCCACCCTGGGGAACGTGGATGCCATCGCGGACAATCTGGAACGATCGACCGGCGTCGATGTCGATGTCGTGGACGATGCGAAGAGACCCGTTCCCCTGACCTACCGATATACGGACAAGTCCCTGGCCGCTGTCGTGGAGCTGCTGTTCTCCCATGGAGACACGCCGGTCTACGTCGTGCACTTCTCCCAGGACGCCGCATTGGAGACCGCACAGGCGCTGGCAGGCAGCGGGGTGTCCAGCAAGGAGCAGCGCACGGCTATTGCGCAGGCCATGAAGGGGGTGAGATTCAGCACCGCATTCGGAAAGATACTGCAGCGTCTGCTGCGCACCGGGGTGGGTATCCACCACGCCGGGATGCTGCCCCGATACCGGCGTCTTGTCGAGCAGCTCGCGCAGCAGGGGCTTCTGCCCGTCATCTGCGGAACGGATACCCTGGGAGTGGGAATCAACGTTCCGATCCGCACGGTGCTGCTCACCGCGCTGACCAAGTTCGACGGATCGCGCATGAGGCGTCTGCGGTCGCGCGAATTCCACCAGATCGCCGGGCGTGCCGGGCGCATGGGGTTCGATACCGAGGGTCTGGTCGTGGCACAGGCCCCGGAGTATGAGATCGAAAACGCGAAGGCGCTCGCCAAGGCGGGAAACGATCCGAAGAAGATGAAGCGCGTGAAGCGCAAGAAGCCGCCCGAGGGGTTCGTGACATGGAACGAGGGCACGTTCACCAAGCTCATCGATTCGCAGCCCGAGACGCTGACCCCACACATGCAGATCACCCATTCGATGGTCCTCAACGAGGTGGCGCAGGGAGGGGACGCCCGAAGCCGTGTGGAGCGTCTGATCGATGACAGCGCGCAGCGCCCGGAGCAGAAGGACTATCTGCACGAGCGGGCCGATGACATCTTCCAGACCCTGATAGACTCCCGGGTCATCGATGTGATAGACGGGGAAAACACCCCGGCCGAATACGAGCTCGACGTCGACATCCCCGATGATTTCGCGCTCGACCAGCCGCTGTCGCCGTTCCTTCTTGCGGCTGTGGAGCTGCTCGATCCCGAATCGCCCTCCTACGCGCTTGATGTCATCTCCATGGCCGAGGCGACCTTGGAGGATCCGCGGCAGGTGCTTCGCGCGCAGGAGCGTCAGGCGCGCGACGCGGCGATGGCGGAGATGAAGGCCGATGGCGTCGAATACGACGAACGCATGGATCGCATACAGAAGATCACCTATCCCCAGCCGTTGCGCGACCTGCTCGCCGCCTCGTTCGACCAGTACAAGAAGGATGTCCCCTGGGCCGCCGATTTCGAGCTCAAGCCCAAATCCGTAGTCAGGGACATGGTGGAAACGGCGTCGGATTTCAACGGGTACATTACCAGATACGGCATCGCCCGCTCCGAGGGAACGCTTCTGCGCTATCTGTCCGACGCATATCGGTGCCTGTCTCGCACGGTTCCCGACGACAAACGCGACGAGCGTCTCGACGACATCGTGTCCTGGCTGCGCGTCGTGGTGCGTTCGATCGACTCCAGTCTTGTCGATGAATGGGAGAACGCGCAGGGCTCGAGGCGGGAGGAGGACGGGGCTCTGTCCGCCGCCGCTCCCGGGGCCGCGCATGATGTCGTCGCGAACAGGCGCGGTCTCATCGTCCTGATCCGCAACGCCCTCTTCCGTCGCGTGCAGCTTATGGATCTCGACAGGCCCGAGGAGCTTGGAGAACTCGACCGCGACTGGGGCTACGGGGTGCACGAGTGGGAGGACGCCCTTGATGGTTTCTATGCGGATCACGAGTACCTCGGCATCGACGCGCAGGCTCGCAGCCCGAAGCTGTTCGTGCTTGACGACTCCCAGGAGAGAGACAGACACACATGGCGTGTGCGCCAGATCCTCGACGACAGCGACGGGGACCACGACTGGTCGATAAGCGCAAGCGTCGATCTCGATGCCACCCAGGACAGCGGGGAGGTTGTGCTCGATGACTATCGGGTTGCGAGCAGCCTGGACTAAAGTTCGAACGAACGTTCGATTGCGTGGAGTAGACTGGGGAGCATGACTCAGGATTTGTTTGATGCGACCCAGGCGCCCGGGGAGTTCACCAGGCCGCTGGCCGTGCGCATGCGTCCCTCCACATTGGATGAGGTGGTGGGACAGGATCATGTCCTGGGAGAGGGCTCCCCTCTGCGTCAGCTGGCAAATCCATCCTCGCGGGGCTCCCTGAGCTCCCCGAGCGCCGTGATCCTGTTCGGCCCCCCGGGAGTGGGGAAAACCACTCTCGCCTACATCGTCGCCCAGCAGTCAGGTCGTGTCTTCGAGGAGCTTTCCGCCGTGACCTCGGGGGTCAAGGATGTGCGCGCGGTACTGCAGCGGGCGCATGATCGTCTTGTCTCGCAGGGCAGGGAGACGGTTCTGTTCATCGACGAGGTGCATCGTTTTTCCAAATCGCAGCAGGATGCCCTTCTTCCCAGCGTGGAGAACCGCGACGTGACTTTTATCGGGGCTACCACGGAGAACCCGAGCTTTTCGGTTATCGCCCCTCTTCTGAGCCGTTCCGTGGTGGTCCGACTTGCCTCTTTGGGCGTCGAGGATCTCGCGACGCTGGTCTCCCGGGCGCTTGAGGACGAGCGGGGGCTGCGCGGCGAGGTCAGGGCCACGCCTCAGGCCGTTGACCAGATCATCCGGCTGGCCAGCGGCGACGCCCGGAAGACCCTGACCCTGCTGGAGTCCGCCGCGGGGGCCGTGACCGGGAACGCACCGCGCAAGAAGGGCGCCAAGCGGCCCATCATCACGCCGGAGGTCGTCGGTCGTGTCGCCGACGCGGCCGCTGTACGCTACGACAAGGCCGGTGACGACCATTACGACGTCGCTTCGGCGTTCATCAAATCCATGAGGGGCTCCGACGTCGACGCCTCTCTGCATTACCTGGCTCGGATGCTCCGTGCGGGGGAGGATCCGCGGTTCATCGCGCGCAGGATCATGATAGCCTCCGCCGAAGAGGTGGGTATGGCCGCTCCTCAGATTCTGCAGGTCACCGTGGCCGCCGCTCAGGGCGTCGCCATGATAGGGATGCCGGAGGCCCGGATCATTCTTTCGGAGGCGGTGATCGCCGTCGCCACCGCGCCGAAATCGAATGCGAGCTACAACGCCATCAACCAGGCGCTCGCCGATGTGGACGCCGGGCTGATAGGCGAGGTTCCCCTCCATCTTCGCAACGCCCCGACATCGCTTATGAAAAGCTGGGGGAACCATGAGGGGTATCAGTATGCGCATGATGCACCGGGGGCGGTTGCCGCGCAGCAGTACATGCCCGACGAGCTGGTCGGGCATGAGTACTATCATCCCAACGACCGAGGGTATGAAAGGGAGATAGGCCAGCGGCTCGCCGCGATTCGCGCGATATTGGGAAAGGCGAGCGCGCAATAGGAAGTCCACCGTCCTGCGTGGATGTGGCGTACGACGCACCCGCTCTCGTCGTGTGGCTGCGCGGGCGTGTGCTATGCGGGCGTATGCTGCGCGGGCGTATGGCGTCTGCCGGCAACGCGCGACCGAGGCAGGGGGAGACCAGGCCCGCAGGCTTCGGTGGCAGAGCGTAATAGATAGAGGAGAAGGCGAGACGATTCATCATGAGGCAAAGAAGGACGAGGAGCATGGACGAAGAAACCCGCACGGCGGCCGAGGAGAAAAAGGATACGGAGACGAGAGATACGGACAAGAAGGGTGCGGAGACGAGAGATACGGAGACGTCGCAGAATCGGGTTCCCGGAGATCGGACGTTCCGGGGGCGGATGTCCCAGGACCCGGCATCGAGGAACGTCATGGCGGGGGAGAGCCATGGCACTCGCTCCGCGGACCGGGTGCCGGCCAGGCTCATCGGCGCGATCATAGCCACGGGGTCGCTCGCCTTCATCGGGATCCTTACGGAGACGGTCATGACCGTGCTCTTTCCTCAGCTTATGCGTGAATTCAGCGTGGACACCTCCACCGTGCAGTGGATCACCACCATCTATCTGCTTGCGGTGGCGGTCACGATGCCGCTTTCGTCCTATCTGAAGCGGCGTTTTCGGCTCAGAACGATTTTCGTGGCCGCGGTGGCGCTGGCCGTTCTTGGTTCGCTCATGATGATCATCGTGCACAGCTTTGCGCTGCTCATCGTCGCCCGCGTGATTCAGGGCATGGGATCGGGCATCGCCACACCTCTGATGATGAACATCATCCTCGAGCAGTCCCCGCGCAGCAAAATCGGACGTCTCATGGGAGTGGGCTCCCTTGTCATCACCGTCGCGCCCGCCATCGGACCCACTGTGGGGGGTGCCGTGGCGAGCGTTCTTCCCTGGCGTGCCATCTACGTCGTCGTGATTCCGGTGATGCTGGTCTCTTTGATCGTCGGACTTGTGTGCATCGATCAGAAGGCTCCCACCGAGGACGCCCACCTCAATCCCCTTCAGTTCCTCACCGTTCTTCTCGCTCTTGTCTCCCTTGTCTTTGCCGTGAACCAGACGGGGATCGCGGTGAGCGCCGCCGTGTCCGGTCACCGATCGGTGAGCGATTCCGTGCTCGCCGGCACTAGCTGGGTGGTCGGCGTGGCCTCCCTTCTGGCGTTCGGGTTCATTTCGCGACATGGATTCTCCCAATTGCTCAGAATCTCCATTCTGCGCGATCGCGTCGTTCTGCTGCATATGCTCACCTACATGATCATGCCGATGGTCACGATAGGATTCGGGTACGTCATCACCAACGTCGCACAGCTCTCCCTGGGAACAACCTCGTTCGTGGCGGGCTCCCTGGTTCTTCCCGGAGCTCTCGTCGGCTCGCTGTGCGCGCCGCTGGGCGGATGGCTTTATGACAGGTTCGGGGCGGTGAGGCCGATTCTCTACTCCTTTGCCGTTGCCGCCATCGGTCCGCTTCTGCTTCTGATCTTCTCGATGCATCTCACGCCGCTGATGATCGGAGGGTTCTATTTCATATTCGCGCTGGGGTATTCCATCGGCAGCGCCAATGTCATGACCAGTGCGCTGTCCGATGTTCCAGCCGAATTTACGGCGGACGGCAATGCGATCTTCAACACCGCGTTCCAGTTCGGGGGGGCCGCGGGAACGACTCTGTGCGCGACCATTCTCGCCGTGGCCCAGTCGGGTGCGGGAGCCGTGTCAAGCGCATCCTTCCGGCATGCCACCGCGGTGGGTGGTGCGTGGACGTTTGCCGTGATGCTTCTGATCTGCGTCGTCGGATGGCTGAACCTGCAGCGGGCCTTCCGCCTGCGCCGCACTCGGGAGCTCGCCCTGCGCTAGTCCTGCGTGATTCGTGCCGTCGTCACGCGGACCGGTCGGGCGGATCCGGACACCCGGGTGCAGCAGGCCGCATCGCCGGCGTCAAGCCTCTATGCCAACAGCGTCATCGTCCGTCCGGCTCGCGCACGTAACCGCAATGGTCTACATTCGCAGGTATGCAGATTTTCTCGGCCTCCGGCATCCCATCGGCCCGCTCCCGTGCCCATGACGCGTCCCATGATCCCGCTCTCCCGCGGCTGATCGTCAACTGCCTGCCCCTGAGCGGGAGGGAAAGGGTCTCCTTCGAACAGGCCGCGCCCGCCATAGCTCAGGAATTTATCGGGGATCCCGAACGCCGCCTCGATCTGCTGTGGAGGGCGCACATTCCCTCCGATCTGCTCGGACGGGCGACCGCGATCATCGGCAACGTCGAACCCGGTGAACTCGCCCACGCCCACCGGCTCGAATGGCTGCAGACATGGAGCGCCGGGGTCGACCGTTATCTCGTTCCTGGCGTCCTGCCTCCCGGGACCGTTGTCAGCACGGCATCCGGTGCCTACGGACAGGCCGTGGCCGAGCATATGTTCGCCATGATGTGGGCTCTGATGAAGAATCTTCCCGCCTATGCCGTGAGCCAGCACGAACGCCGGTGGCACGATGCGGGCCGCGCATTCAGCCCCAGGGGCGCCACTGCCCTGATCGTGGGGACGGGGGACATAGGCTCCCATTTCGCCCTGCTTGCCAAGGCCGTGGGGATGAACACCGTCGGCATACGCCGCAGTGCGGGCACGCCCGCCGACGGCATCGACGTCATGCACGGCATCGGGGACCTCGACCATGAGCTGCACGGCGCCGATGTGGTGGCCCTCTGCGTTCCCTCGACCTCCTCGACCCATCATCTTCTCGATGCGAGACGCCTGTCGCTGATGAAGCCGTCCGCCCTGCTTCTCAACGTCGGACGGGGAGGGGCCGTCGATGGCGATGCTCTGGTGTCGGCACTGGATCGCGGGTCCATACGGGCGGCGGGTCTCGATGTCACCGAACCCGAGCCCCTGCCGGATGACAGTGCGCTGTGGACGATGCCGAACTGTCTGGTGACGCCGCACGTCGCGGGCGGGAACCATCTCCCCGGCACGGCGGACGCCATCATTTCCATAGCGCTGCGCAATGTGCGGGCGTATGCCGCGGGTGAGCCGCTATCCAATCGTCAGTAGAAACGCGATGTAGAGAGCGCTGATGGCCATGAAGGCGTAGTCCCCGAGGCGAACATGAAGCTCGCGCCAGTGGGTTCGACGCACGCCCTCCTCGTAGCAGCGGGCGTCCAGGGCGAGGCTGAGATTGTCGGCATGACGCAGCGTGCCCACCAGCACGGGGACGACGATGGCCACCAACGCGCGGATTCGCATCCACGGCGACCCCGTTTCGATGCTGCCCCCGCGTGCGGATTGGGCATCGGCGATGCTGCGTGACTCGCGTCCCAAAGTCGGCAGGAAACGAAGCGCGAGACTCATGACAAGGGCCAGTTCCTGCACGTGCAGTCCGTGCCTGTCCAAAGGGGACAACAGGGAGGCGAATCCATCCGTGAGCTCCGTCGGGGTGGTCGTGTCGATCAGCACCGCCCCGAGAATGATCATCAGGGCGAGTCGGCACGTGTAGAGCACCGCCACCGAGATGCCGCCCGTGGTGATGACTATGGGGCCGGCATGGACCAGTGTCTCTCCCGTTCGGACGACGACCATGTTGAGGAGAGCCATCGCCCCGAACAGGACAAGATAGCCATGGATGGAGGCAAGAAGCCTCATGGGGCGTATGGCGGACAGAGCGATGAGAGAGAGGACCAGCGTCGCCGTGAGGGCAAGCTGGGGTGGTGTGGTGACCAGGAACGCCGTGAACATCAGAACGAGGAAACAGACCATCTTCACCCGCGGGTCGAGGCAGGCGGTGAAGGACCGGGACCGCCTGACGGGGACCGTCTCCGTGTCGGCCCTCGCGCCCGAGGGCCCCGCGGCGGCGACCGGGGGCTTTCCGCGCCTCGCGAGGATGATCGAATCCCGCCCGGTGGTCGAGCCGTCTCGCGGCTTTCTCGGCGCGCTGGGCAGGGTGATGATCCTGTCGGCAAGGGACTGTGCCTCATGCATCGAATGCGTGATGAGGATTATGGTGACCGACCGGCTTTGCAGGGATCGGATGAGATCATGGATGAGGCGGCCCGCCTCGGCATCCAGACTCGCCGCGGGCTCGTCGAGGATCAGCACCGAGGGGTCGCATGCCACCACTCCGGCGATGGCGACAAGCCTTTGCTGACCTCCGGAAAGGCTGAAGGGGGATCTCTCGGCGAGACCCTCGATGTTCAGAAGCCGCATGGCGTCGGACACCCGTGCATCGACCTGCCGATCGTTCAATCCCTGATTGATGGGACCGTAGGCGATGTCCCTCCTGACGCTCGAGGCGAACAACTGACGTTCGGGATTCTGCATCACATATCCGACCTGGCGGCGCAGGGACCGGCGAGCGGGGCGCGCATGCCCTGCAACGTTGATCCCCGCCACGGTTACCGTTCCCCTCGTGGGACGTTCCAGCGCGCCCAGCAGCCGTGCAAGCGTCGACTTGCCTGCCCCGTTGCGCCCCATGACCGCCACCGTCTCGCCTCGATGCACCTGCAGGCTGACATCGTGGAGCGCATCACGGTCCGAGTCGGGGTAGCGCAGGCAGACGTGCGAGACGTCGATGATCACGTCGGGGGAGGGGGCGGCGCAGTGGATCCGATCGGGCAAGGACCCGGCAGGGTGACTCCCCGGGGCTCGATGCGCATCCGTCTCCGTGCCCGTCGCCCCGGTCCCGGTGCGAAGCCGTCCGTCGGGATCCACGTCATCGCCTCCGGTGGTTCCGGTGCCGGCGGAGTCCTTCGGGGCGTCGCTCACGATCCGGCCGTCCTTCATTCTCACGATGCGGTCGGCGTGTCGTGTCTCCTCCATGCGGTGGGTGACCTCGATTATGGTCGTTCCCCGCGCATGGAGGTAATCGAGTATCCCCATGACCTCCTGGCGGGCGATGGAGTCGAGCATCGCCGTGGGCTCGTCGAGGACCATCATGGTCGGGTCCATGGCCAGCATCCCGGCTATGGCGACACGCTGCTGCTGGCCTCCGCTCATGCGCGTCGGGTCGTGTCCGCGGCGATCGTCCAGTCCCACGTCATGCAGGGAGTGCGCTATGTTACGGGATATGTCGGCACGTTCCATCCCCAGATTCTCGGGGCCGAACGCCACGTCGTCCTCCACCACCGTCGTGACGATCTGGTCCTCCGGATTCTGGAAGACGGCGGCGATTCCCCGTCTGGCCGTGCGGTATTCGCCCGAGTTGGCGAGCCCATCGAAAACCGCGTGGCCCAGAAGCTTCACGGTGCCCGAATCGGGCGCCCTGAGACCGGCGAGAACCCTGGCCAGAGTGGACTTTCCCGATCCGTTCGCCCCGACGAGGCAGAGCCATTCGCCGCGATTCACGGACAGACTGGCGTCCCTCACGGCCCAGTGCATCCCGTCGTCATAGCTGAAGCTCACATGATGCATCTCGACGGCCTTGTCCTCCTCGGGCTGCGGCCGTGCAAGATCCGCCGCTTGTACGGTGTGGTGCGTGAGGGTCGTCATAGGGATCGTGCGTCCTGTCCTTGCGTCCAAGGGTCTCAGCGGTCGAGCAGATTGGAGATCGGCTTGTAGATGATGAAGGTGACCACTGCGTGTATGGCGAATTTGATGAGGTTGAACGGCAGCAGGAACGGTACGATCATGGCTGCGACCTGGGCGAGCGTGATATGCGCATACAGGGGGGTGATGGCGAGATTTCCCAGTATCGCCGCGGCGAGCGCGCATGCGGAGCCCGCGATGAGAGCGGCGAGCGCTCCGGTGCGTGTGTGCCAGCGGCGGTACACCAACGCGGCGGGGACGCTGAGCATCACGGCGACCAGTATGGCCATCAGGGCGCCCCACGGATCCATGAAAAGATGGGGGACGAAGCCGAGCACGCTGACGATCAGCGCCGCCGAGGGGCCATAGGCGAATCCGGCGATGAGGCACACGATGCCGGACGGGTCGTACTTGAGATAGGGGACCGCCGGCATGAGGGGGAATTCGATGAAGCTCGTCGCCATGGTCAGCGCGACGAACAGAGCGTAGATGGCGATGCGCCGGGTCGACCATCTGCCCGAGTCGGAGGGGCCCGTCTCATGCGCGTTGCGATGTGATGATGGCGAATGGCCATTGGTACGTGAAGGCATGCTCATATGAGCTCCTCGTTTCTTCCATCCGGACTGTAACCGTTGGCCCCGGAATCTCACCGGATCAGCCGCCGAAGCGGGTCGCGGGCTTGAGCGGCATGCCGTTATGAACGTGGCATCGCCCTTACCGCCAGTAAGGATTCTCACCTTCCCTGAAACTTGCCTTTCCAGCTATACACTAAGCCGTGGAATTGCGCAAGGCGTTGTTTCGGCTGGCGAATCCGGCCGCGGTCCGGTCTCCTGCACTCCTCGCGTCACCGTGGGTTCATGGGCGGTGCGACAATGGTATGCATGAGCACAGCGTTGAAGACATCATCAGACAAGACGGACGGGGGCAGGGGCGTGGGCGACCTGCGGAAACTGGCCATGGTAATCGTCACCTACAAGCGGCGCGAGCTGCTGTCCACACTGTTCGATTCCATCGCGAGCCTCACGGTCGCACCCTGGCGCATCATCGTCGTCGACAACGAGAACAGTGCGCAGACGCGATCCATGGTGAACGACCTGTCGGCTCGGTTGAACGGCCAATGGGGGAGCACCATCGCCGATGCCAGCGGGAACGAGAGCCGGGTCGTCTACGCTCCGCAGGACGACAATCGTGGAGGCGCGGGGGGGTTCAGCGCCGGGGTCCGGACGGCGTACGAGCTCGGCGCCCAATGGTTTTGGGTGATGGACGACGATGTCGCCGTGCTTCCCGATGCCATCGACAAGCTGTCGCGGTGGGCCGGCAGACATGACGTCATCCAGGGGAGCCGATACGACTACGACGGGGGCCCGTTCTACTGGCAATACGATTTCATCGTGCCTCTGGGCATACCCAATCCGATTGCGCCGGCGGCATTCGGACGCGCCGGATACCGCGTCATGAACACGATGTGCTTCGAGGGCGGCCTTGTCAGTCGCGATGTGGTCAGGCGCATAGGTCTGCCGGACCCGCGTTTCTTCATCTACTGGGACGACACCCTCTATGGCTATCGCGCCAGCAAGATCACCAACCCCATAGTCATTCCCGATGTGGTGCTGCGCCGGACCAGGGAGATCAGCAACTGGGACATCGCAGGGATCCGTCAGCTTAATTCCACTTCCGACATGAACCGCTACTACATCATGCGCAACCGGGGGTATATGGCCCGATATTTCATGGCGTACGGCGATTATCGTCCGCTTCTTTTCGCCATTGGCACGCTTGCCACGGCGGCCAAGGAATTCATCAGGCTGGTCGCCGTCGACCATGCGCATGTGAGGACGGGTCTGATTCAGCTTGCCAGGGGGTGGCGTGACTCGCGCAGGCTCATGCACGATCCCGACTGGAGGCCCATGCCCCCCCTCGCCTAGCTCCGCATGGTCCCGGCATCGGCCGCGGCCATGCACCCTATCGGTGGAGGAAAAGGCCGCCGTCGCCCCAGGCCCATGTTCCCGAGCCGGCCCCGATCTGGAAATGCAGCTTCGCGATTCCCAGATCGACGTACTGCAGCGGGCTGATGCCCCCGTCGGTTCGGCAGCGTTCGTCTATGAAGGCCGTGGCCACGTCGTCCTCGGCGTTGTACGACAGCTCCACGGGCTGTCGGTTCATGGCGCTGGGCGCCTTGAGGACGGCCTCGACGCCGTGACGGAACCATTCCGGTGCGGCCTGCCTGCTCTCGTCGTCCATGCCCGCGGTGACCTGCTCGTAGGTTTTGCTGGGGCGGTGCGCGGTCTGGAATGTGGTGAGGTTGTCGAAACCCGAGGCCATATAGGACTGCTGGTCGCGCGGACGGCCGACGACGATGCCCAGATAGAGCTCCTCGTTCGCGCGGATGTCGCAGTGCCGTGCGGCCTGCCGGGCGTTCCAGCTGCCCGCCACCCAGCACGTTCCCCATCCGCGCAGGGTGGCCGTCAGGGCCACGCGCTCGGCATAGAATCCGGCTCGCTCCCGGCCCTCGTTGGATTGCTTCGGTCCCACCACCGCAAGATAGTCGCGGGCGTTGGTGAAGTGAGCCTCGTCGTTGGCTTCGGCGAAGACGTCCCCGAAGCCGCGGATAAGTTGAAGATGCAGATCCCCCAGAAGGTTCACCGCGTCCAGCAGCATGGTCAGTTGACGTGCCTGATCGTCGTCGATCGGCTCCGCATCGTACTGCCGCACTGCAGTTCGAATGTCAATGGCATCAATGAGTTGTGTGTGTTCTGTCATGATGCCCATTATCGTACTTTTGCGGGCGTTCCGCATCCCGTGTCTTGATGACCGTCCTCGTATGCAAACGTTTGCCGTTTTCATGCTCCGTATCCGCGTGTTGGCCGTTTGGCGAGATAAAATGCCCATACCGCAGTTGTTCGCGCACAAGGACGTATATCGAAAGGCATGCAATGATTGAGACAGCTCAGGCGTTTGGCGTCGACATTGGCGGATCCGGCATCAAGGCGGCTCCGGTCAACCTCGAGGAGGGCCGGTTCGCCCAGCCGCGGCTCAAGATCCTCACTCCGGCCGAGTCGACGCCCCAGGCCGTGGCCCGGATCGTGCGCCAGGAGCTCGACCATTTCGAGGTCTCCCCGGACACCCCCGTCGGCATCGCGTTCCCCGCCCCGATCAAGCCGGGCCACAAGCTGGACTTCATGGCGAATCTCGATAAATCATGGATAGGCACTGACGTCACGGAGGTGTTCTCCCAGGAGTGCGGGCGTCCGGTGACGGTGGTGAACGACGCCGATGCCGCCGGCCTTGCGGAGCAGCAGTTCGGCGCCGCGAAGGGCAAGGACGGGCTTGTCATCGCCACCACGCTGGGAACCGGAATCGGCACCGCCCTGATCTATGACGGGGTTCTCATCCCCAACACCGAACTGGGCCACATCGAGCTTGCCGACGGCAGGGGGGACGCCGAGAAGTACGCCGCGTCATCGGTGCGCGACCAGAAAAGCCTCAGCTACAAGAAATGGGCTCGAAGGCTGACGAAATACTATGGGCTTCTGGAGAAGTACTTCAGCCCCGACCTGTTCGTCGTCGGCGGGGGGGTGAGCCGCCAAAGCGACAAGTTCCTTCCCTACATCGAGGTCAGAACACCCATGGTGCCGGCGAAGCTGCGCAACGAGGCGGGAATCATCGGCGCCGCCTACTACGCCATGCTCAAACGCACCAAGTAGCGGGGCAGCGGATAGCATCCTCCGAAGATCCCCCGCACGGCGCGCGCCGTGCGGGGGATCTTGTCGTCTGCCTTCGACCGACCCCCTTGTCCCGGCGGCGGCGGATGGGGTGGACTAGTCTTGGAGACGTGCGTTTTTCATCACGGGTCGATCTCGAATCCCTCAATCCGATAGCCATGCGCGAGCGCGAGATGAGGAGCCGCGGCGACGCCGTGCGCAGCCTCAACGATTCCAATCCGACGCGCTACGGGCTTGCCCCCTCCTCGCTTCCCGGCGAGTACCGGGCCGAGCCCCGCGGACCGATGCCCATGCGCAGGGGCCTTGCCGCATGGCTGAATCGTCGGGCCGAGTCCGAGAGCATGGCCGGTGCATCCGACGGTCCCGCCCATGTGGTCGATCCGGGGAATCTCTATGTTCTCAGCTCGACATCGCAGGCCTACTCGTGGCTGATGAAGCTTCTGTGCGATCCGGGCGACGCGGTGCTTGCCCCGCGCCCCGGATATCCTCTTGTCGAATCCATAGCGCGCTTGGAATGCGCACGAACCCTCAACTACCAGCTTCGGTTCGACGGATCGTGGTATGTCGACATCCCCTCTCTGCGCAGCCTGTTCGACGATGACCCCGATGGCCGCATCCGCGCCATGGTCGTCATCAATCCGAACAATCCCTCCGGCTCGTACATCAGACCCGGCGAACGCGATCGGATCGTCGAGATGTGCCGGCGCCACGGCGTGGCCCTGATAGCCGACGAGGTCTTCTACGACTATGCGCTCGAACCGGAGCCCACCAACCGACGATTCGCTGGGGAAAGTGGAGTGCTTACGTTTGCATTGGACGGCTTTTCGAAATCCCTTGCGGCGCCGAACGCCAAAGTCGGATGGATCGAGGTCAGCGGTCCCGCGGATGACGTGGCCGAGGCGGAACGGCGGCTTGACCTCATCGCCGACGACTATCTGCCGATGAGTGACATCATCATGCGCCATCTTCCCGCCATGCTCGCCGAGGGGCACAGGCAGACGCTGAGGGTGGGCGGTCGCGTCAGGGGGAACCTGCGCACCCTGCATTCGATCCTCGACGGCGATCCGGACACCGTCGTCTCGGTTCTGCGGGCCGAGGGCGGGTGGAACGTGCTCCTGCGGGTGCCGTCGACCATCGACGAGAACTCCCTTGTCCTGCACCTTATAGAGACGCGGCGCCTCACCGCCCAGCCCGGCTACTTCTTCGACATGCCGTCCGACGGCTATCTTGCGGTGTCCCTGCTCCCCGAGCCCGACACGTTCGCGCGCAACATTCATGCGGTGCTCGACGCGGTGGCCGAGATGCTGCGCTCCGATGCCGAGCCCTGCTGATGCGGCCGCTCACCGGTGTCGGCGTTCGGTGCTCTCGCAGCGCCGCGCGGCGGCATACGCGGATCGTATGAGATCCGCATAGAACCGCGTCGCGTTCCGCGGCGAGTCGTCGCAGACGACCGCGCCATGGTCGAGCACGAGAACGCGCTCGACGCCGTGGCCGGGATCGGCGACCATCGACAGGTCATGCGAGGAGAAGACGATCTGGGAGGCTTCGGAGAACAGCGTCGAAGCCACATGCGCGCTGCCGACCTCATCGAGCCCTGCGGTGGGTTCATCGGCGATGACGCAGCTCGGGGAATGGGCCGATGCCCGCGCCATGGCGAGCATGTGCCGCTGCTCCCCATCCAGGGCGGAAACCGGCAGATCGACCGCGCCGGACAGGGAGAACCTCGACAGCAGATCCCCGACGAACGTGGGGGACCTCGACGCGGGCGAGCCGTGCGAGCGGGCCTCTTTTCGCAGGATCTGACCGACGCTTGACCCCGCAGGGAGCGCGGCCGCAGGATCGTCTCCGCGAATCCGTCCGACGAGCTTGCCTATGCGGCGGCTATCCGCCCGGCGCGCCGGGTCAAGAAGCTCCCGGCCCCGACCGATCCGGACCGATCCCTCCGACGGCGTCAGCGAGCCGTCGAGCACACGCAGCAATGTCGTCTTGCCCGATCCGTTCAGCCCGATCACGGCGACGCGCCGCTCCCCGATGCGTACGGACACGTCCGACAGCCCGATGCTCCCGTCGCCATACCGGTAGGACACGTGATCCATGTCGAAGAGAAGGCGGTGTGCGCCCTGATCGGTCGCCCGCGGCCGTGCCAGGAATCCAAGAAAAGCCATATCCCCTATGGTAGGGCTAGAGCAGCGAGAACCAGGATTGGACGGTGTGGAAAAGGACCGGGTCGGTGTTGATGAGCGCATCGTCGCGGCCGGGGACGAAAAGGGCGCAGACGTTGATGATCGCGCTCGCCAGCAGAAGCAGCATCACCGCGGATCGTGCGAACCATACCGGTAGCGTCACACGATCCGTCACCGGTTCGGGGACCGGATCCCCCTCCTTCGGTATCTGCCCCGTGACGATGAGCAGGGGAGCCATCGCCGCAAGCGCCAGAAGCCACCCGAAATCCACCATATAGCGCCAGCCCAGGCCGCCCATCGAACTGTCGAGAACCATAAGGGCCATCGCGAGGGCAAGGCATGCGACCAGCGTTCCCCAGCAGCCGGATCGCGAGAGCCTGCGGCGGGACGCAACCACGGCGAAGCACAGCAGCAGAACCGGGCATAGCAGGAACGTTCCCCCCACCATCGCCTCCGTGTAGCCCCACTGCCCAAGGGGGGCCGGGGAGATCATCAGAAACGGGAAGCGGGAGGTCGCGTGCAGGGGGAGGGCCATATAGTAGCCGAGCGTGCGCACCAGATTGCCCCACGGCTCGCGGTAGCGAGCCATGTTCGCGACGGTGATCTGATACTCGTTGCCGAAATCGAACGCGGAACCGAAGCGCACCGCGTTGTATGCAGTGAGGGGGGCGACGACGGCGCACGCCGGGATCAGAACGGCGAGAGGGGCGCGCAGAAACCGCATCGGCGTGATCCCTCCGGATTTCCCGCCCCCCGTGGCCGCATTCCTCGCCGCGCGCAGCAGTTCCCGGATCTGCCTGGCGAATATCGTGAAGCCCAGCAGCGCGACCAGGGTGAACGCCGGTCTGCACCCGAAGTTCGCGGCGATGCACACCGATCCCCCGGCAAGATGGGGAAGCGAGAGTTCGCCCGCCATACCCTCGGCCCATGACGGCGATCCGTCTGCATTCGCGCCGCCGCAAGCTCGCTGTGGCGGGGCCTGTCGGGCTCCCAGCCATAGCCACAACCCCAGGGTGCTGAGCAGCAGGGATGCGGCGAAGGGCACGGAATAGAAATTCGTCCTGAAATACAGGTAGATCGCGCTGGAGCCGATGAAGAACAGGGCGAGAGACAGCAGCGTCCCCGCCAGCGAGACATGGGGGGCGAGACGGGTGAGCAGACGGATCACCAGAAGGGAGCCGAACAGGACGAATCCCAGCATGAGCACGACCACCGCCGCTCCGGCCGGCAGCATGGCTCCTCCCGGAATCCACAGGGAGGTGACGATGCGGTAGGGCGCAAACAGGACCAGCGCGGGGAGCACGCCGAAATACGAGTACCAGCGGCCGTGGAAGAACGCGTAATCCCAGTAGATGGGGGTCACTCCTCGGCTCAGCAGACGCTCTCTGACGGCGGGGTCGTAGGGATCGGACGCATGGGCGAACGCCTGGGGCACGCGAAGATCGAGCCAGGTGCGTCCGGACAGCAGCGAGTCGGCGACATGGCCGTACTGATTGAAGTCGTAGGTGTAGCTGCCGGGCATATGGAAGACAGTGGATGAAGCCTGATGTATCTGGATGACCACGTCGATCACGGTCAGGGCGAGAACCGGAAGAAGACAGGCCGTGAACAGGAGCCTCTGCCTGACGCTTGCCGTGTTCAGAGGCATGCGCCACAGACGCGAACGCGGTCGGATCAGGGCCACGGCCACGGCCGAAAGCGCCATGAGCGAGACGCGAATCACGCTGAAATCGAAGGGCACCCTCACGTTTGCGCGCACCGCGAAGATGGGCACCACGGAGTTCTTGGGCTCCTCGATCCACAGGCGCACCGTCGAATGCGCGTTCGAAGCGACGTACAACGACCGGGGAACGGACGGGCATACCGATTGGGAGCGGCCCGGACGGCCGTCGCCGTCGACACGGACATGGATGGTGGAGAGGACCGTGCGACCCGTCGAATCCCCGATTCGGGGGAGGGGGACCGTGTCGATGCGCACATATGATGATGTTCCGTCCGCGGGCACGTCGAGATAGGCCTGCGTGGGGTCCGCCACCTTCAGCAGGCCATCGCCCGTCAGATGGAGCCCGGTCCCCATCGTGTTGCGGGCCGCCGCGCTGTCCGTGCTTGCCGCGAGGGTGGACCAGAACGGGAAGTTGAACCCGACGCACTCCACGGCCAGTATGATCATCCCCACGATAAGCGCGTGGAGCGCCCCTCGGGCGGGGTTCGGAGACTGGGTGGGTTTCGAGTTCACCCCATTATTCTATAAGCATTATGTCTGAACGGATTGAAACAATAGAGTCCATGCCTCAATTCTCACCATTTTCTCATGAACACGGCACGCAGCGTAGGGGTTCGGCTTTCGTTCATCGGGTTGCGGGCATACTCCAGCAGGCTTTCGCGACGTTGAAGCGTGACGGCGGCTCCCCGGAGGGCGCGGGCCACGCGCCGAAGGCGGATTCCGACGACGTCTTCGCCGAGCTGATCAGACACTCGATGACGCTGAGCCCGATCGTCAAACGCAGGATACTGGAAGGGATCCCGGGCGTTCCCCGAGGCGTGTCCCTGGGCTGGGCACAGCTGCCCCAGGCCCATGGGCAGACATTTTCCCTGGGGGTCTTCGCGTCCGACAATCTCTTCTCCCAGATCGCACTCGCCGATTCCCGGGGCCGCGTGTTCGTGGGCGCGGATCGCGACATGGACATCGTCGGCATGGAGCCGCGGTTCATGTTCATCAAGGAAAACGAGTTGAGCGTTTCCCCGGCAGGCAGGCGTCGCGGACATCATGGTCCTGCGGATCTGGCGCATCTGCGTGATGAGGCGCTCGGGGGAATCGGCCTGAGGCCTCGGGGCGATCGCGACGGATACGGGCGCGAGAGCCGTGTCCCTGCGATTCAGGGCGGAATCGTGGGACGAGACGAGACCGGGCGGATGACCTGGCTTGCGTCATGGCTGAAATCAAGCAATCGCTACACCCTCGAGCAGCTTCGTGCGGAGCTTCCCGAACGGCTGCGTCTGGATCTCGAGTACCGGGACGCGATGGCCATCGCCTTCTTCGCCGCGTACATGCTTCCCCAGTTCAAGGGTCTGCTCGTCGGCTTCGGCTCGGGAAACATCTTCCGGCGTCTGAACAGGGAGGCCCCCATGGGAGCCATCCGCAGGAGCATGAGGGACACCGCCGAGGCCCGGGCCCACGGGATGCGCGCCTCGGGGCTGGAGGACTACTTCGCCGATCTCATGCGCGAGGCGGGTGCCCTCGAGGTCACGCCCGGTCTGGAGGCCGTTCACGGGGCGGAGCCGCTTCACCTGTACACCTCAAGCTATTCGGGGAACTATTTCTTCTCCTGGAACGATTCGCTGGAATTCGCGCCCGCACTGCGCGCCCTGAACATCGAGGGGAACCTCAACCGCTTCGCCGGGGTCAGCACCTGGCTTGAACGCAATGCACGTCAGGGGGGGACGCCCACGGAGGACACGGTGACACGCGTCCAGGCGGCACGCATCGACCTTGCCCTGCTGAACAACCCCGCCCTCATAGCGCTGAACAACGACGCCCCCGTCGGCTCCCCGCTCTCGTATCCGCACGACGTCGATTTCGACGGGCATGCGACGTGGCGCGCGGTGGCGTCCTTCCCGGGCATCGCGCACAAGGAGGCGCGCGATCTCGCCGAGCGCAACCCCGACCCCGCCCAGGCCGCTCCATCGCCCGGTGGGCGCACGAAACGCGGCGAATGGATATACCGCCAGACGCTGTCGGATCTTGTGCGTCGCCTGAAACTGCCGTATCGTTTCGACGTCGAGCTGCGCTCGAATCTGGAATCAGGAAATGCGGCGCTGGCATTCACCACGGCGGGCACCTCGCTCATGCCGGCGAACGTCTATCACGAGGACACCCACGAGTGGGCCGCGCTCAGCGGATCGCAGAGGGCCGCCATGAGCGCGCGATACAACCTGCGGGTCGGTCTCATTCTCGCGGCCCTCGGATTCGGAGCGGACAGCCACGTCACGACGATATCCGTGCACATCGATTCCATCGGTCTGGAAGAGGCCGTGGCCGAGCAGGACACGGCGATAGCGAGGATGATGGGGCAGGCCCTCAGCGCCTTCGAGCGCATGCGCACCGCCGACATCGGCATCGGCGGCACGAAGGCCGATCCGAAGGACGGCGACGTTCACGGGGATCCCTCGCAGGCCAAGCCCTCGACCTCCGACATCGAGTTCAGGGACGGCGATGCCCGCGGCGGCTCCTCAGCCGCGTCGACGAATCCCGCGCAGACGTCCAATGCCCCCTCGCGCCCGGATCCGCATTCGGGCGGCGCCCATGGGAAAAGCAGGCCTGACGAGCGAACGGACGGGGAGAGCGCCGCGGGCGCGGAGGATTCCGCCCCCCTGGCTGATTCCGCTGACGCGCAGGGGCGCCATCATGACGACGCCGCTTCCACGGCGGCAAACGGGCAGGGAAACCCCCGGGACGGGCAGGGGAGCGGACGATCGGGCTCTGCGGACGTCGGCGAGTCCGACGGCCCGGAGAACCCCGGACGTGACGCCGGATTGGATGGGCAGGCGGGGAATTCCATCAACCGTCAGTTCGAGGATCTGATGAAGGGCGTCGACATCGACGACATGGTTTTCGATTCCGAACCCGGCTCCCCCTCCGCGGGTGGAGAGGCCTTCGACGCAACCTCGCGGAACACGCCGCCGAACGACGCCGCGGACGGGAGCCCCTCCCCGGCCCCGGGGGACCGCATGCCCGGATCCGCGCAGGACGCCGATCCCCTGCGGGCGCTTCACGCCAATCCGACGGTGCGCAACATGGTGACGGTCACTTTCCGCCGCGACGAGTTCATGTCACGGCTGCAGGAGGATGGGCTGGAGCATCCCATCGATACGTATCGTATGTTCGATGCCGCCATGAACGTCCACGAGGATTCGGGACTGACGCCGGTCAACGCGGAATTCGACCTGCGGGACAGCCGCTTCACTCCGGACGGCTCCCAGGAGGAGCCGGAACTTTCCGACGCCCGTTTCGATCCGCCCGTGGCCGCCATACTGGGGGCGTCGAGCGCGGTGGGTCTGTCGATTCAGCGCGAGGATCTGCTGCAGCGGGCGGTCAGCGACTTCCATCGCATCGCAGGTGACGACGGACTCGAATCCGTGGCCAAGGCCCATCGTGCGATGCGCATCGTCGAGCGCCTCGACGATCCTGAGCTCAATGGCCTTTCCGTCCAGCTGGGTTCGGCGCTGATAGACGGCAGGGATACGCCCGATTTCCAGTTCGGGCTGTCCCAGGAGATCGATGCCCGGCGCGCCAAGGCCCGCGACCTGCTGTTCTCCGGCAGGGCCGATGAGGCGATAGAGTCCATGAAGGCCGAGATCTCCCGGATAGACGCGATGTTCGCCCATATCGACGGTGTGCCCCGATACTTCAACTCCTATGCGGAACGCGTCGTATACAACCGTCTTTTCTCCACGCCCCACGAGCGGACG
The DNA here is from genome assembly GCA_022649135.1 of Bifidobacterium sp. Classification (GTDB taxonomy): domain Bacteria; phylum Actinomycetota; class Actinomycetes; order Actinomycetales; family Bifidobacteriaceae; genus Bifidobacterium. Next base: position 3,380 of record JALCNP010000014.1, on the reverse strand, counting down.
GTGCTGATTCCCGACAATCTTTTCTATGCTCATATGGAGCTGGCCGACGTGCTGTCGCAGCTTAAGGGCGCCAAGGCCTCTCTTGAGCATCTCAACGCCATGGTCTCCTACGCGCCCGCATACCCGCTCTCGCACATGAAGCTCGCGGTGCAGCTTGCGCGAGACGAGGATTGGGATTCGGCGCGCGCGGCCTGCCTCAATGCGCTGCGCGTGGCACTCGATCGCGATGATGCGGCCTTCGCCTACTATCGCTTCGCCTATGCGGAATGGATGCGTGACGAATTCGACGTGGCGGCCGCCTCGTACATCCTGAGCAACCACATCGCGCCCGGGCAGACGGGGGCTCTTCCGGCCGAGCTGCAGGAGCTGATCGGGCGCGCCGATTCGCAGTGCATCGCGATTCCGCGGACGGTGGAGGATGCCCAGCGCGTTCTCGCCGAGCATGGGCTTCCCGTCTGGCCCCATACGGAGGTGGCGCGGATCGTGCGCGACGCGGCGCGGGTATGCGTCGACAACGCCATGTTCGTGCCCGCCCGAACATTGTCGGTGGCCGCAGCCCGTATGAACGACGGCGACACCGATGGCATCGACATCGTCCAGGCTCAGTTCCTGCGCTCGCTCAACGCCTGAACGCGCGCGTGGGCTGGGGTTCGCCTGCACGCTCCCCGCGCGCGGCCAGGCGGCGCGAAACGGGCCGAGCATGGCACTGGTTGCGATCCACGCTCCCCGCGCGCGGCCAGGCGGCGCATGCATGTCCTGAGGCGTCTGCACCCCATCGCCCGTCCGCGCCCTTCGCCCCCCGTCGGCGTCCTACAATCAATCAGTAAGACAATACATTCCTTGCGAATAGGATGAAGCATGATGAATAGCTCAGAGCATTCCAGGCCGTCGCGAAGCGAAGAGAACCGGGAGGGGCGCGCCGATGCCGTGGGGCACGAGGCCGGCGGTGACCGGGTCGTCTCACCCGGGCCGTCGCAGTCCGTGTCAATGCAGTCCGGGTCGACGTCGTCCATGGCGGGGGCATCCACGGAGGTCGGGGGGCGGGAAGCCCCCGTCGGATCCCAGGAATGGGTCTCCTCCCTGCAGCCCACCGATGCCGATGCCATGAAGCTGCGCGAGCTGGATGTTACGGCGCTGAGCGCACAGACCGCGCAGCAGCTGTGGGCGCGTGTCGCGGCATGGGTCGAATCGGATCAGATCGCCTACTACATCGACGATTCGCCGGTGTCGTCCGATGCGGCCTATGACCTGCGCCTACGGTGTCTGCAGGCATTGGAGGCGGCGTTCCCGTCCCTGGACTCCGACCAGTCGCCGACCCGTCGTGTGGGTGGATCGTTCTCCAACGACTTCGCATCGGTTCGTCACCCCTCGCGGATGATGAGCCTCGACGACGTGTTCTCCGTCGAGGAGCTGCGCGACTGGTATGACGGGGTGATCCATGATCTCGACTGGCCCTCGAGCAAGACGCTGCCCATGACCTGCGAGGTGAAAATCGACGGTCTTGCCCTCAATCTGCTGTATCGAGACGGCGTGCTTGAGCAGGGCCTCACGCGCGGCGACGGAGTCACCGGCGAGGACATAACACTCAACGTGCGGACCATTGATTCGATTCCGCGTAGTCTGGGGGGAGATCGGGAGGATGTCCCCGAATTCGTCGAGATCCGCGGTGAGGTCTTCATGAGGTGGGATGACTTCCGCGCCCTGAACGCCCGCAACGAGGATGAGGGGCATCCTGCGTTCGCCAACCCGCGCAACGCAGCCGCCGGATCCCTGCGCCAGAAGGATCCCCGAATCACGGCGCGCAGACGCCTGAGCTTCTATGCGCATGGACTGGGTCGGCTGCAATGGGGGGCGGGAAGCTCCCGTGCGGGCCATGAGGAGGTGCAGGACCAGTCCCAGGCCTATGAGCTGTATCGTCGGTGGGGCATTCCCGTCTCCCCCCATAACCGTGAGGTGAGGAGCTTCGACGACATTCTGGCGATGATCGACTACTACGGCGAGCACCGCGATGACATCGAACACGCCCTGGATGGAATCGTTGTCAAGGTGGACGACCTTGCGCTGCAGCGTTCTCTGGGGGCGACGTCGCGCGCGCCGCGATGGGCCATCGCCTACAAATATCCCCCGGAGGAGGTCAACACCGAACTGCTCGACATCACCGTCCAGGTCGGCAGAACAGGCCGCGTGACTCCGGTGGCGGTGCTCAGACCCGTCTACGTGGCCGGTTCGACGGTTTCGCGCACCACGCTGCACAACCCGTTCGAAGTCAAGCGCAAGGGCATACTCATCGGCGACACCGTGATCGTCCGCAAGGCGGGGGACGTGATTCCGGAGCTCGTCGGACCCGTTCTGCAGCGCCGCTCGGGCCGGGAGGGGGAGCTGCGCCCCTTCGTCATGCCGCGATGCTGTCCCTCCTGCGGAGCCGTGCTCGCCCCCACCAAGGAGGGCGACAAGGACATCCGGTGCCCGAACGTGGAGGCGTGCCCGGCGCAGCTCACGGAAAGAATCATCAATCTGGCATCGCGCAAGGCACTCGACATCGAGCATCTCGGCGAGCAAAGCGCCACGGCCCTGACGAACCCCGAGGACAATCGACCCGATTCCGTCGACACCTATGCGCCGCATATCAACGAGATAGTCGTCAAACCGGGCGACGAACCCGAGGCGTATGAACCCGTGGAAGGCCTGCATCTGCCCGATGCGCAGACCCCGGTGCTCACCAGCGAGGCCGGGCTCTTCTCCCTGACGGCGCAGGATCTCGCCTCTGTCCGGGTCTGGCGCGAGGCCCCGATCATCGAGCTGCGGGAGACGATCGACGCGAACGGTCGCAGGAAGAAGCAGCGTCGACGCCGGGGCGGTTCCGGGCTGTGGCATCAGATCCCCGCCTTCTGGACCGCCCCCACCGAAGCCAGGCCGGATGCGGGATCGGTGGATGCCGCGCACGATGAATCGGCTCGATACCCTGGGTATGCCGTCCCTGCGGACGCGCGCGTCGTCGGGGTTCGGGAGCGCAGAACGCGCGACGGCGTCTCCTCGACGCAGCCGGTGTACATCCGCCCCGGTGAGAACACCCGAAAGATGATAGAGGAGATCGACAAGGCCAGACACGCCGAACTCTGGCGCGTTCTCGTCGCGCTGTCCATTCGTCGACTGGGCCCCCCCACGGCGCGGCTTATCGCCACGAGGCTCGGTTCCCTGGAGGCCATTGAGCGGGCCACCGTCGAACAGTTGTCCTCCATCGATGGAATAGGGCAGGAAATCGCGCAATCCGTGGTGGGGTGGTTCCAGGCCGCCCATACGGAGGGCGACTGGCGTGCATCCATTCTGAGCGCATGGAAGGCCGCCGGATTGGGCCTTACCAAGGACAGCGACGATTTTCC
>JALCNP010000013.1 GCA_022649135.1 Bifidobacterium sp. | reverse complement strand
CGGCAGTCCGCACCCCAACGTCATCCGTTCACCAGCCTCCAGCGGTCGACCGCCCATGAAAGACAGGAAGGAAACGGGAAACCGTAACCGACCCCGCCCACCGCTGCACGCACGGACCGCAAGCCCCTAGTCTTCCTGCGCGTACAGGCGAACGGGCCGCCCGCTGCTCGCCACGCCACGGCACGGCACTCCACGCCACACCGCCATTCGGCACTCCTTGCACGCCACGCACGCCGTGGAGTCGATTTCTCTGCAGCGGTCCTGTGTGGACCCTCGGGCAGCTTCCTCTACAGCTGCCGGGCGAAGTGCTTGTCGGCGATGATCTGGGCAAGTTCGACCGCATTGAGGGCCGCTCCCTTGCGCAGGTTGTCATTCGCGATGAACAGGGCAAGCCCCCGGTGACCGTCAACGGCCTGGTCCTGACGAATCCGGCCCACGAAGCTCGGATCCCTCCCGGCCGCAAGCTGGGGCGTCGGTATGTCATCGAACTGCACTCCCGGCGCCTTACCCAGCACCTCACGAGCCTGCTCGACGGTGACATCCCTGTCGAATTCGGCGTTCACGCTCATGCCGTGCGCAGTGAACACCCCGACACGAACGCATGTGCAGGAGGCCGCCAGATTCGGCAGATGAAGGATTTTGCGGCTTTCATTGCGCAGCTTCTGCTCCTCGTCGGTTTCCTGCGACCCGTCGTCGACGATGCTGCCAATGAGCGGGACCACGTTGAAGGCTATGGTGCGCACGACTTTTGTAGGCTCGGGGAAATCTATGGCCGAACCGTCGAACACCAGCTTGTCCGCCCCCTGGTCAAGTGCCGCGGACGCCTCGTTCATCAACTGCAGGGCACCGGCGCGGCCGGCCCCGGACACAGCCTGATAGGAGCTGACGATCAGACGCTTCAACCCGAATGCGTCGGAAAGCGGTTTAAGCACCGGCATGCATGCCATGGTCGTGCAATTCGGATTGGCCACGATGCGTCTCGGGATGACATCCAGATCGTCGGGATTGACCTCGGAGACGACCAGAGGCACGTCGTCGTGCATCCGCCACTGCGAGGAATTGTCGACGACGTAGGCACCCGCGTCGGCGAATCGGGGGGCCCAGACCTTCGAGGTGCCGCCGCCCGCGGAGAAGATGGCGATGTCGATGCCGTCGAGATCGGCCGTGGCCACATCCTCGACGACGACATCATGCCCGTTCCAGGGCAGAACCGTGCCTGCGGAATGGGAGGATGCGAGAAAGCGCAGATCCCTGACCGGGAAATCACGCTCGGCGAGGACACGGCGCATGACCATGCCCACCTGGCCGGTCGCCCCCAGAACCGCGACATTCACGCCATGATCGTTAATCCGCACCATATCCGACTCCTTCAGCCTCTCTACACTTTATTGCATGGTCACTGTCACCATCGCGGCCCTGCATACTTACACATACCACGATTCACCGGCATGCCGCTGGGCATGCCCGGAATCCGGCATCATTCCCATAGTCCGTCGCGCTGTATCGGCCGTGACCGGGCTAGCGGCCCGTCCCCCCGTATACGACGGCTTCGACCTGATCCGCGTCCAGACCATACGCCGTATGGAGGGCCCGCACCGCGTCATCCAGCTGATCGAGAGGGACAAGCGCCGCGATGCGGATTTCGGAGGTCGATATCATCAGAACGTTGATTCCGTGTGCGCTCAGCGCATTGAAGAACTTTGCGGCGAGTCCCGAATGGGTTTTCATGCCGACTCCCACCACCGCGACCTTGCCGATGCTGTCATTCGCATCAAAGGACTGGTATCCCAGCTCCTTGCGGGCCTCCTGAAGAGCCTCGCGCACCCGGTCGATGGTCGATTCCGGAACGGTGAAGGAGATGTCCGCGGTTCCCGTGGACGCCCCCGCCTGGACGATCATGTCCACGTTGACTCCGGCTTCGGCGAGTTTTGTAAAGACCCTTGCCGCCATCCCGGGTTCGTTGGGCACCCCGCGCACGGTGACCAGCGATTCGGTTCGATCGTGGGCGACTCCCGATATCACCGGTGATTCGGGACCAAGATCGGGGAACAAGTCTCCCATGGAAGCATTCTCGTTATTACTCATTGTGATTACCTTGTGTGATTTGCCTGGTGATTATGTCGATTGTTCGGTTCCATGCCGCTGTCCTTCTCCTGTCTGCGGCACGCGCGCGGTTCACGGACCTAGCTCAGATTGGGAAGCGTTCGCGGATCCACCCCGTCGGGCAGCACCAATGTCCCGGGCCTGTGGGAGAAGGAGCTTCGCACGTGCAGCGGCATGGAGAAGCGCTGGGCGTATTCCACGCAGCGCAGGGCGAGGACCTTCGACCCGCATGAGGCCATTTCCAGAATCGCGTCATAGCTGATTGCGGGGATTCTTTTCGCGGTGGGGACTATACGCGGATCGGCGGTGAAAATTCCATCGACATCCGTGTATATCTCGCACACATCGGCGTGCAGCGCCACGGCCAGCGCCACGGCCGAGGTGTCCGAGCCCCCCCGTCCGAGAGTGGTGTAGTCCCCGCTGTCGTTCATTCCCTGAAATCCGGCGACGATGGCGACGCTTCCCTTGCCCAGAGCCCTGCGCACCCGTTCCGGTCTTACGGATTTGATGTGGGCGGCCCCGAACTGGGCATCGGTCATGAAGCCGGCCTGCGATCCGGTGAAGGAGTAAGCGTGGGATCCTGCGGAGTGGATTGCCATGGCGAGCAGGCTCATGGAGATTCTCTCACCCGCGGTCATCAGCATGTCCATTTCACGCGCGGGGGGATTCGAGTCGATGCTCATCGCCTGATCGATGAGATCGTCCGTGGTGTCTCCCATGGCGGACACCACCACGGCGACGCTGTTCCCCGCCTTTTTGGTTTCGACGATGCGCTTCGCGACACGTTTGATGGAATCCGTATCGGCAACGGAAGAGCCACCGTATTTTTGCACGATAAGAGCCACGAGTATCCAATCTTCCATATGGGGGTCCGCTTGCGCATCATTCTACGCAAACGGCACGATTATCGGTCCTATGCGTCTCGTCGTCCGACAAGGGCGCGCCCCAGGGTGATCTCATCCGCATATTCCAGATCGCTGCCCACCGGCAGTCCGCTGGCCAGCCGCGTCACCTTCACCCCGAGAGGCGAGATCAGACGGCTGAGATAGGTCGTCGTCGCCTCCCCCTCGATATTCGGGTCCAGCGCGAGTATGACCTCCTTCACCTCGTCCGTGGAGAGGCGTGTGAGCAGACTCGCCATATTGAGATCGGAAGGGCCCACGTTGGACATGGGATTGATCGCCCCCCCAAGGACATGGTACGTTCCGTAGAATTCTCGGGTGCGCTCGATGCTCATGACGTCCTTCGGCTCCTCGACCACGCATATCACGCCATGGTCCCGGCGAGGGTCGGCGCAGATGGGGCAGGGGCTGCTTTCGCACACGTTTCCGCAGATCTCGCAGAATCGGACCTTGTCCTTCACCTCGCCTATCGCCTCGGCGAGATCATGCGCCTCCTCCTGGGGAGCGGACAGTATGTAGAACGCTATGCGCTGCGCTCCTTTGGGCCCGATTCCGGGAAGTCGTGCGAACGCATCGATCAATCGCTGGATCGCGCCGTCATATGCCAGTGCCATGGTGTGCGTCTATCCTTCCTGATGTTTGTGGTTGGGACGGATGTTCTTGGGGTTGTTCGGGTCGTCCGCCGCGAATTTCTCGACTTTCTTGACTTCAAACAATTTCCCCAGCTCCTCAGGGCTCATCGCCGAGGCATCACCCAGGGACTGGTCGCTCATGGAGTATTCGTCGTCCTCCGGCGCCACTCGCGGCCCGTCCGGCGATTCAGGCTGCGATCCGTCTGTCGCCGCCGTCCGCCTCATCGATGATTCCTGCGCGAGGGGCCGGGGGGCGCGCTGCACGCCAAGGGGAGGAAGACCATTCCCACCCCGGGAGGAGGGACCTGCCGAATCCGACTGCTCCCGACCGCCCTCACCGGTTTGCGCCGGAAGGGAACCGCCGTTCCCTGAAGAACCCTCCGATGGGGTCGATTGGGTTGGAATGGGTTGTAGTGGGATCGGACCGGCATCACGACCATGATTCGTCTGCGTCGACATGTTCGGCCGCATGTTTTCCCGAACGCTCTGGCCGCTGCCCATGTCCTGTCCCGAGACGCTGACCACCGGCGCATTCGCCGCGGCCTCCTGAACGGCCCAGGGATCGCTGTCATCGCTCATATCCGGAACGGCGACGTGCTTGTGCCGATGCACGGTTCCGTCGCCATCGGCGTGCGGGTCGCCGACAGGTCTCGATGCGTCCGGCCGAGGAGGCTGGGGATGCGCCCACGGGTCGTCATCGTCGTTCGCGGGATCCCCATGGGCCGCGGCGACACCGGCGGCTCGCGCGTCGTCAGCGGGATCGGCCCTCCCCTGATTGCGACCTGCCGGGCCTTCGCCTCGGTGGGTCGGGTCGTCGCTTTCCGGGGCCGCCGGGGAACCGTGGTCCGCGGATTCCTTCGCCTGACCCATATGTCCCAGAACCGCATGGCTCAGACCGGCCGCCGCCTGGCCCGCCTTGGCCAGCACGATCTGTCTCTTGATCTGTGCAAGCTGCTCGACCGTCAGCCGCCTCGTGGATTCGACTTTCTCCCCGTTTGCCGCCACGCTGGTGGGGGCGATCATCACCGCGTCGCCAAGAGCCCCCCGAACCGCATGCAGCACGACGTTGGCGGCCTTCTGACCGTTATACTTCTCGTCCGAGGCGACGGCTAGCGCGAAGGCATGCTGGCTGAGGGGGCGATCGAAGGTCATGCACAAACGTGATTTCCCGGCCGCGTTGGTCTCCAATCGCACGGTTGGCACCTTGTCCCGCACGACATATTCACGTATGTCATCGGGAAGCGCCGCGACCACCGCATCCCACTGCCGATCGATGTCCGGGTGCCGCTCGGCCCCCGCCTGCGTCGGCCCAGGATTGGCCGTTTTCCCTTCGACGGGCGATTGCTGCGATGCCTGAGGCCGGAGAAATCCGCCGGATGGGGACATTCCGGCGGGAGCGTTCCCTTCGGTCGGGCGCACGGCCGAGGAAGACGGCATGGAGGAGTCCGAAACCGTGGAAGACCGTGGTGCGGGGGCGGACACGGGTGCCGGGGCGGACACGGACTCTGATGCCGGGGCGGACACAGGTGTGGGATGAATGGCACCGCTTGCGGGCTGTTCACGGTGCGAGCCGGCGAAGCCGCCGTGCGGGGTCCGCCTCGTGGCGCCCGTCGGCGTGGGCGATGACGCTGCCACGCCTCCCGCCCCGGCTGATTCTCGTTCCTGTGCCTCACGGGCGGCAAGCAGTCTGGCGGCCAGAAGCTCAAGCCGCATCCTCGGAGAGACAGCGCCCGCCATGCCGCCAAGGGCGTCGTTGATCGTCTCCGCCATGACGCTGAGATCGTTCAGTCCGAGTGCCGAGGCCTGCCGGTGGAGAACAGCCATGTCCTCGACCGCCGCGTCATCGCTCAGCACTTTCTCCGCACTGTCGCCCCCCAGAGTGAGGACGAGCAGGTCCCGTGTTCTGGCCAGAAGATCCTCCACGAAACGGCGGGGATCGAACCCTCCGATGATGACCTTCTGTATGACCGCGTACAGAGACTGTCCGTCGCGCCCGATGATGGAATCGATCGCCTTGCCGATGAGTACGTCCGGTGTGAAGCCGAGCAGGGCCACGGCGGAATCATGCGATATCAGGCCATTGACGGATCCGACCATGAGCTGGTCGAGCACGGAAAGGGTGTCGCGCACCGATCCGCCTCCCGCTCGCATGGCGAGCCTGAGCACACCGGGCTCGGTGGCGATATGCTCCTTGCCGCAGATGTCTTCGAGATACGGCCCCATTATCTCGGGGGGAACAAGCCTGAACGGATAGTGGTGCGTGCGGGATCTGATCGTGCCGATCACCTTGTCAGGTTCGGTCGTCGCGAAGATGAACATCACATGCTCCGGCGGCTCTTCGACGATTTTCAGCAGGGCGTTGAACCCCTGCTGGGTGACCATGTGGGCTTCGTCGAGAATGAAGATCTTGTATCGGTCGCGCGCCGGTGCGAATCCCGCTCGTTCGCGCAGTTCCCGGGCGTCGTCGACGCCGTTGTGACTTGCGGCGTCGATTTCGACGACATCGATCGACCCCGGGCCGCCGGTGGCGAGATCCCTGCAGCTTTCGCATTCCCCGCAGGGATGGGACGTCGGCCCCTGTGCGCAGTTGATGCAGCGCGCCAGAATGCGCGCCGAGCTCGTCTTCCCGCACCCCCGCGGCCCGGAAAACAGATACGCATGGGTGAGCTTGCCCGCGTCCAGGGCTCGCGACAGGGGGACCGTGACCTGGTCCTGTCCGATGATCCCGTCAAACGTGTCCGGTCTATACCGTCGATACAGTGCACGTGCCATATTCCCTAACCTACATTCACCTGACTATCTTTATCCCGCCTCAATGCATCCTGGACCGCCGAGGGAGGGGCGAGCACACGAAGGGCGTTGCTCTCCACCTCCACTCTCACGGGAAGAGAACCGACTCCCTCTCCGTCGGCCATGAGCTCGGGGGGCCGGGCTCCGACGCCCGATCCGGAAATCTCAATGCTGCGCACCCTTTTCCACCCGAATACATCGCTGGTGAGCAACAGCTTCCCATTGTATGCGTTCCTGATGGCGACGGCGCATTCCTTCACGTTGGGCACGTGGTTCATCCACACAAGGTCGAGCATGCCGTCCGACAGCTTCGAGTAGGGGGACACCTCTATTCCTCCCCCGATGTGTCGCGAGTTCGCAATGGTGAGAAGCATGCTGAGCATGTTTCTTTCCTCCACCGTCCCATCCTCGAGCACCGCACGCATATGATAGCCGTACCGTTTCATGTGCATCAGCTCCACAAGCAGGGCCACGAAATAGCGAACCTTGCCGTTGGGCAGATGCGACCGGTTCGCGCGAAGGTTGACGCTTGCGTCGATCCCGCATGACAGCATCCCCGCATAGTATCGGCTTTCCTTCTCGTTCCCGGCATCGTCCACCAGGGTGATTCGGCCAAGGTCGACGCACATCGAGGATCGTTCGGCTATTGCCGCCACAATACCTTCCAGTGCCGTGTGGACGCGATTGACCGGCAGGTGAAGGCCACGCGCGAAATCATTCCCGGATCCTATGGCGACGATGCCGAGCGGCTTGCCGCTCAGCTGCACGGCGTTGACGCCCAAGGCGATCATGCCGTCGCCGCCCACGACGATCAGATAGTCATAGTCCTCTCTGTGTGTGCGGGCATTGGACAGCGATTCCTCGAAACTGTCCCCGGTGAGGTCCCGAACCGCAAAATGATGTTTCAGCCCTTTGCCGCGTATATATTCCAGGACCTTTCTGCTTATTCGTGCACCACTTCCCTTATCCGATTGAGGATTGGCGACCACCGCCACGGTGATCGAAGCCTTGTCGCCGTCCATCGAGACGTCCCGGGAGGCAGTCCCGCGTATTTCAGTCATATCGTCAAGATAACCCAGAACGCCCCCAAACGCCCACGCAATGGCAGTGAGAGCCCTCACACCCCTTTCGGACGTCCATCGGCGGAGTGCGGTTCGCGGCCGGAATCGCATCAGCGACATGATGCAGGACCCGCTCGTGAGGATCGCGTCACGTGCGGGGCGAAGGGAACGGAAGTCGAGACCGTCACTTCGACCGACACGTCATCTCCCTGAACGTCGCAGCCGGCGAGCTCCATATCATGCCCACGCACAACGGTGAGGGCGATATCGCACGCCCTCCCTCCCTGACGCCGGGCGTATGCGGCGGAGATCGCGGTCAGGTCGGCAACCGAGCGAGCCTTGGCTTGGCAGATGACGATATGCGCGGCAGTCGCAAGAGTGCCCATCAATAGTGCGGCAAGCATGATGAGGAACGCTCCGGCAACCGTTCCGGAACCACGATCGGAGGCATGGAAACAGTGGGCGTGCTCCATGGTCACGAGGCTATTCCCACTGCGGAGCCATGCACGTTCACGGGCAGAAAACCGAAAGAATCGGGCAGCACCGGACATTGGACCGTCACCTCGATTCTGCCCGCATCGACATGGGTGGATACCGTGGCGCCTTCCCCAGCAATCGCATGGGCGGTTTTCCCGGCCACGGCCTCCGGATCAGCGCCAGGCGCGTACCCTCCTCCGGAACGAATGCTGCTTTCCAGGGCCACCACCTGTCTGGCGGCTGCGGATGCGGCATCCTGACAGCCCATGGAAGCCGTCGCGCCACGGACAAGGCACAGCAGCAGGACGGCCATCATCACGACACTTGGAAGAATCAGGGCAAACTCCGCCGTGACCGCCCCCCGATCCCCGCCACCGCGATTGGGAAAGGCCTGCGACCGACGTTTCATACATTCAGCGCCTTTTTGACGATATTCATCAGCAGTGCTTTGACCGCATCCGATTTCATCAAGGCGACCAAAAGAGCGGCGAACCCCGTGGCCGCAACCAGGACAACGGCGTACTCCGCAGTCACCGCCCCCTTCTCCGGCTCTGCCAGGAGAAGACGGACCGTCACATCCAGCCGGCACAACAGCGATCGAGCACGACGCTTCAGCACAGCCATGCACGATCCCATGTGTGTCATCACTCTGCCCGCCACCCTGCATATCGTGTTCCTTTCCTCGTTCCGCACGTCCCGCAGTGAATCGTTCATCGTTTCTTTCCTTTCTCTGATGATGTTTCATGAATCGATGTATGCCAGTCTGCCGGATCGCTCGTTGAGACTGGCTCCGGTTCGACGCATGTGGTCGAATGGAGGCGGTCCCCACACAACGGCGTGTTCGACAAGCCTCACCTCGGCGCAGGGGCATCGACCCGCTAGGAGGCGAAGGAGACAATGGAGGGAATCACCCCGACAAGGATGAAGGCCGGCAGAAAGCACAGACCCATGGGCATGAGCAGATGCACGGACAATCGGGAGGCATGTTCCCTGATCATGAGCCGCTCGTGCGAGTCCATGCGCCGAATCGCCGTCTCCAGACCGTCCACCGGCGACGATCCCCACTCCCAGGACTTCTCCAACGAACGACGCACGGCATCCACCGTTTCCCGTCTCGGTCCCGCAGCGGACGCACAGACCCACGAATCATGCCAGGTCGCCCCCTCACGCAGTTTTCGCGAGACACGCACCAGTTCTTCTCCCAATGTTCCCCCGATGATTGCCCCGATGGCATTCATCGCCCGGACAATCGACGTCCCCTGTCGAAGAGCCACCGCGAACATGTCGAGAACAAGAGTTGCCGGCGGCGCCTCACATGAATTCCACGGGGTCGCAGGAGGGATCGACTCCTGCATGTCGGACAAGACGTCACGGCACGCATGGGAACGCGACGGTCTCAGAAACAGGATGGTCAGCGAGATGAGCGCACCGGCAAGAATCGCATGCGTCATCACAGGACCGTCCCGATGGACGTCATCTCGTCAGCCGCGGGCTTCATGCGCATCAGGCGACGTGTCCACACCATCCCCGCACAATATGCGCATCCGCCGATCGCCAGGCACACCAGACCTTCCCGGGTCGAGACCAAAAAGACGACGGGCCGTGCCCCCACCAGCTGCGAAAACACAAGGGTTGCGATGGGCAGGCCGGAGAGAAGACGCACGGTGGCCTTCGGAACGGCGAACACATTGGATTTCAGATCGCGAAGAAGCTGCAAGCGCCTATGCGCGGCGGCGACCGAGGACAGACACCGTCCGGCCTCACAGCCCAGCATCTCGCTGAGGCAAGATACCATGTCTACGTAAACGGCCACTTGTCTGATTTCCGCGGCGCTTTCCCTGTCGAGCGCCCGCTGCGCCATGAGTTCCTTCAGCTCCTGCACCCCAGGCCTTCCCCGCACATGCTCCGGGAGGGAATCCTGCCTGAGGGCATCCGCCAGAAGCCCTCCTGAGGATATGTGGGCCCTGGCCTGGGACAGATAGGATTGGATGCCGATGCGTTCGACGGCCGGGCGGATCTCCCGTCTCCCGATCTCGACCAGACGACGGCCTCCCACGTCCCGGCGGAACTGCCACAACGCCGCAAGGACGCTCACAGCGCACCACGCCACAGCATATGACATCATATGGTCCCTCTCCCTTCCCCCCGCCGATCCCGAACATCGTTCACCCCCGGGGTCCAGCGGTGAAGGAATCGCTCCCACTGCCCGTCGTCGAAAGACATGCCGCCGCCGCCCGCCCGCGCAATGACCCGGCCGATCAAACGGTCCCGCCGCATGTCCAGCACCCCGATCTGCAGGAGTCGGCGCCTGCCGTCACAGCGATCCAGGTGGATGATGGCATCGAACGCCCCGCGTGCAAGGGATTCGGTGGTCTGGGGGCTGAGACCGGCCAGGAGGCCGAGGGCCACCAATCTGGCGGGGACCAGTTCAACCCCGTCGGCATGAAGGGTGACGAATCCGCCGCGATGACCGGAGTTGAAGGCGCGAAGCAGGTCGGCGATCTCCTCGCCCCGGCATTCTCCCAGCACTACCCGGTCCGGCCGCATGCGCAACGTCGCCTTCACCAGATCCGCAAGCGTCACCCCTCCGGTTCCCTCGGTGTTGGGTTCGCGGGTCGTCAGCGAGACATGGTGAAAGGTCCCGATCGACCCGAGCTCCCGTATTTCCTCGACGCTGACGATTCTTTCCCGTGGATCGCACTGCGCGAGCAGGGCTTTGAGCAAAGTCGTCTTCCCGGTGCCGGTGCCGCCCGTGATCATCACGTTCGCCCCGCCCCGGACCAGTCCCGTGAGAAGGGGAATCAGCGACAGAGGGAACATCCCTCCGGCGCACAGCCGTTCAAGCCCGTGCGTCTCCCGAGACGGCAGGCGGATGGAGATCGCGGCCCCATACGGGACCAGCGGCGCGATCACGGCGTGCACCCGGACCCCTTCGCCATTCGAGGCGTCTGCTATCGGGCATGCGTCATCCAGCCTGCGACCGAGCTGGGCGCATAGCTGCACAGCAAACCGGCGTATCGCCTGCGGCGGCCGGAAGGGGATCGACGGCATGTACTCGCGCATGCCGTCACCGTAATCGACCCATATGCGGCCGTCGTAGTTCACTGCGATGTCGCTGATTCCCGTGACATCGGCAAGATCGGACAGCGGGCCCAGATTCAGTGCGTCCCGCGATTCACCTGTCGCTTCGTTTTCCGGCCAGCCCATTCTCATGCACCCCAGGATCTCGAGGCGAGCCCTTCTTCGGACTTCCGGATGGGACGGGCCTCGTGCCGCCGACCGATTCGCGCCAGCGTCTCCGTCTCATCGGCGATAAGGGCGATCGATCGGCGGAGGTTCTTCCCCATGGATCGAATGCCCATGCCCTCGAACACGTCGAGCTGCACCCTGGGATCGCGTCTGAGCGGGCCCATCACGTCGCACTCGAGATAATCGGAGGCATCGGCGATCGATATGCAGGAGCCGTTCCCATTCACGAAGGCGGGGGCCGCCCCCACGACAACGACGCCTGGGGCGTCAGGGCCGATGCCCCCACTCCCCCGAACATCCTCTCCTTTGATTCCGCGGCCATGGGAGCCTCCGTCAGGGAAGCCGCCCCGCAGTCGGGCGATGTATGGCTTCGCCCGAGCCAGACCGAGAACGGAAAGCTCGGCCACCACGATATGGGTCCCCCGCGAGAGCTCGGCGATTCTCTCGCACACCTCGGCATTGCCCGCGTCGACCACAATCAGATCCTTGACACCGGCAAGAGCCCTCAGAACCGACTGAATCTGCCACCATTGCGGGGCGGAGCCGTTCCACGGATCACAAGCTAGAATCGGAACGCCCTCCCATACCGGAAGCTCGCGGTTCAGAGCCTCGCCTTCGATCTGTCCCAGGGGGGCCTTCACCCCATGAAAGCGGAGACCCGGATCGTTCTCCATGCCCAGGAGCACATCGATTCCCCCGGATCGGAAGGCCGCATCAACCACCGCGCACGCCACTCCCCGCAGACAAAGCTCACGCGCGATCAGCGCGCTGAGCGTAGTGACACCGACTCCCCCGCTTGGCGAGCTCACCACGACAATGCTCTCCGAAGTCGCTTGAATCGAAGCGTCTTCGGCACCGCCTCCCCGATGCAGGGTCCGCGCGGCGGTTCCGTCCCGACCTCTTTCACGTGGCGGCGCACGGTGAGGCACGGAAGGCGGCGCGAATTGCGCAATGGGGGCATGGGCCTGCATGCTGTGCCGTGCGGATTGCGGTTGCGGCGACACAACCCGGACGATCTGCTGAGACGCGGTTATGTCCTCGTCCATCGGCGCTCCATACGACAGGGTTCGATCCGCGATCGCCCCACCGCCGGGTGCGACCACACCGTCCCGAAACAGCCGACCCTTCCGGCCCGCGCGCGCGTCCTTCGGCCCTGTCTCCGGCGAAGCCACCATCGCTACAGAGCCTTCCGCCGTCATATCCATGTATTCTTCTCTCATAGCCCGATTCAAGCGCACCGGAGACCGCATGCGCAATCGAAACGCCTTGCTGTGGTCGAATGCCACGGCGGCCGCCCGGCACGCCTTCGCGGGGCGCAGACCCTGCGGAAGCGGTTCTGGCATTCGCACGACCAGAAGGGGCGCAACGGACGCATCGACAGCGGGGGCATCTGTACCCACAGCTGCAATCCGTGGAGTTTGGCCCCGGCCCCGACGCAACCGAGGGCAGGCATAAAAATGAGGAGACCCACCGAAGCGGGTCTCCTCATACAAGGTCAATTCTCAGCAGAATCTCTGCACAACACCATCGTTGCAACGGTAAGTCTTTCCATTGCCCGTCCAACGTACTGGTCCTCGTGACCATACACCTTTGTGGGCTTCTGCTCTTTTGAATTTTCCTTGTACTTATAATTATGCGCATTCCGAGCCATTATGCAAGCCCGGAAACCCATTGTTCGCTAATTGTCGCAAATGTTCGACAACGGTTGGAAAAACCGGGGTTCTGTCATGTTCTGTGAGCCTTTACCCCCGTTCCGTGTTCGTTTGTGTGATGCGAGGCATATCGGCGTGTCGCGACCATGCCAGGCGGCACGACGCATGAATGTAAACACCCGCGTAATTTTTGGCGAGTCCCTAGGCCCAGAGGCCCGGCGGAGCTTAGAGTATGGTGTATGGCACAGATTTTTGACGCACCCTCGAAAGCTATCCTCCGCAGCCAGATCGCCGAGCACATAGCGGAAACGGACAAAACCGACAAGGGCGAGGCCCATGCGGGAGAGAACGGCCCCCTCCCCCCCGACAGATTCTTCGATCGCGAGCTCAGCTGGCTGAAGTTCAACAAGCGCGTCCTCGAACTCGCCCAGGACCCGGATCAGCCTCTGTTGGAGCGTGCCAATTTCGCGGCGATCTTCGCTTCGAACCTCGACGAGTTCTTCATGGTCCGGGTGGCCGGCCTCAAGCGCCGCATCGATTCGGGCATCGCGGTCACCGCCGCCTCCGGCCTCAGCCCCCGCCAACAGCTGCGCGCCATCAGCGAGCAGGCACATCGTCTTCAGGAGGAGCACGCCAACCACGTCATCAATCACATTCTCCCGGCGCTCGCCGCCGAGCACATCGTCATGCTCAGCTGGGACAAGCTCACCACCGCCGAGCAGGAGCGGCTGTCACGCTACTATCGTCATCAGGTCTTCCCCGTGCTGACGCCGCTGGCGGTGGATCCCGCCCACCCCTTCCCCTATATTTCGGGAAATTCGCTGAATCTGGCGGTCCTCGTGGAGAACCCCGCATCCGGAAAATCCCATTTCGCACGGGTGAAGATACCGGACAACATGAACCGTCTTGTCCCCGTGGACGATCTGACCGACGAGGAGAGCCGTGAGGAGCGCTACGGATTCATCGCGATGGAGAACCTCATCATCGCCCATCTGGAGTCGCTTTTCCCCGGCATGATCATCAAGGAGGCGCGCTCCTTCCGTGTCACCCGCAACGAGGACATCGACGTCGAGGAGGATGACGCCGAAAACCTCCTCAACGCCATGGAGAAGGAGCTGCTGCGCCGCAGGTTCGGCCCCCCGATCCGTCTCGAGATCTCGGACGCGACCAGCCCGTTCCTCTCCCAGCTGCTCGCCGACCAGCTGGGCGTCAATGCCGAGGAGGTCTATCGCCTCCCGGCCCCCATCGACATGACCGTTCTGTTCGAGCTGCAGAGCATCGACAGGCCCGACCTCAAATACCGGCCCTTCATCCCGACCACGAACCGCCAGATAGCATCAGTGGAATCAAGCCGGGCGCAGGATATATTCGCGGCGATACGCGAGCGCGACATCCTGCTTCACCACCCCTACGACTCGTTCTCCACATCGGTGCAGGCGTTTCTTTCCCAAGCGGCCTCCGACCCGAAGGTCCTGGCCATCAAGCAGACCCTGTACCGCACGTCGAGCAATTCCCCCATCATCGACGCGCTCGTCGATGCGGCCCATGCCGGGAAGCAGGTTCTGGCGCTGGTCGAGATAAAGGCTCGCTTCGACGAGGACGCCAACATAGCCTGGGCGCGAAAGCTCGAACGAGCCGGCGTGCATGTGGTCTACGGCATCGTGGGGCTCAAGACGCACTGCAAGCTCTCGCTCGTGGTGCGCCAGGAGCCTGAGGGTCTGAGACGCTATTGCCATGTGGGAACAGGAAACTACAATCCGAAAACGGCGAGGCAGTACACCGATCTGGGTCTGCTGACATGCGACCCCGTCGTCGGCCAGGATCTCACCCGCCTGTTCAACCAGCTGTCGGGGTACGCTCCGAAATCAAGCTTCCACCGGCTTCTGGTGGCTCCCCGCACCGTGCGCACCGGCCTCATCCAGCGCATTCGCCGGGAGGAGGACGCCGCACTTGCGGGCAAGGACGCCTGGATCAAGATCAAGGTCAATTCCATCGTCGACGAGAAAACGATCGACGCGCTCTACCGGGCCGGGCAGGCGGGGGTCTCCATCGACATCGTCGAACGGGGGATCTGCGCCCTGAAGCCCGGCATCCCCGGGCTCAGCGAAACCATCAAGGTGCGTTCGGTCCTCGGCCGGTTCCTCGAGCACAGCCGCATCTATGCCTTCGCCAATTCGGATGGACCGCAGATCGGAGAAGGTCCGATTTCGGGGCCAGAAGTGTGGATCGGATCGGCGGATCTCATGCACCGCAACCTCGATCGGCGCGTGGAGGCGCTGGTGCGCATCACCGACCCCGAGCAGGTGGACGAGCTGATCAACTACATCGACCTGCAAATGGCCGACTCGACCATTTCCTGGCACATGCAGCCCGACGGGAACTACGTCCGACACTCCCATGACGAGGAGGGACGCCCGCTGGTGGACTGCCAGGAGTATCTCATCAAAAGGCATCAGCGTCGGCCTCACTCCGCCAGCTGAACGCCCTGCCCTACGATGGTGACGGTGGCGGTTCCGGACGATCCGGACGAACGCCGCGGAAGCGAGGCTCACGATGGCTCATGTGATTGAGGCAGCGGGGGGAATCCCCTATCGCTGGCGTGCCGGCTCCGAAGGCCGCATGAAGGACCCGGACGATGGTGCGATTCCTTCTGCAACCGACAATCATGCCGCGTTGGACGATCTTGAGGTGTGCGTGGTGCACCGTCCCCGATACGGAGACTGGAGCTGGCCCAAGGGAAAACTGGAGACGAACGAAACCCGCATCCATGCAGCCGTGCGCGAGATGGGGGAGGAGACAGGAACGCCCATCTCGTTGGGGCCAAGAATCGGGGAGGTCGAGTATCCCCTGACCTCCGAAGGCGACGCATCCGCGAAAACCCACGGTTCCGGCGAATACACCAAGCATGTCGTGTACTGGATGGGCCGGGCGATGCGGCGACAGGACGCCCACAGACGCAGCATGGCGCTCGGCCCGGTGATGCCCGCGGACGGCGAGGAGATCGACCGGACGGTCTGGGTGAGCGTCCGACGTGCCCGACGTCTGCTTTCCCATGCACTCGATCGGCAGATGCTTGATTCATTCGTGGACCGCGTCGATGAGGGGGCCCTGAACGGTGCCGTCCTGGTCATTGTCCGGCACGGCAAGGCGGAGCCTCGAAAGCAGTGGAGGGGAAAGGAATGCGACCGACCGGTGACGCCCAGGGGCGCGGCCTGCGCCTATGCCCTGAGCCGTGAAATCGCCTGCTACGATCCCGCCTATCTGATCTCCTCGCCGTGGCTGAGGTGCGTGGAGACGCTGCAGACGCTCGCCTGGCAGACCAAGCTCCCCGTGATGCGTGCCGAAGAGCTGACGGAGGATGGTTTTGCCGAGGACTCCGAACGGACATGGAAGCGGTTCGATTCGGAGCTCGTCTCCACTCTGGCGCTGCGGCAGACCCGGGTCCTGTGCACCCACCGTCCCGTTCTGGGCGGAATCTTCGGTCATCTGCGTACAATGTGCGTGTCAAAGCAACTCGCCGGGCAACTGGTCGCCAAATCGCCCTATATGCCAACGGGCACCGCGGCGGCCCTGCACGTCATTGCGACACCCGACGGCCCGCACATCATCGATATCCAGAGATTGGCGCCACGTGTCTACTAGTTCCATCCATAACGCATCACAGTCGATTCATTCCGGCTCCGCCGGGTTTGCACCTCCACGGCTGGGGTCTTTGCGCCCCGCCCGTCCCGCGCAGCTTTCCCCCGGCGTGGTCGACAATCTTGCGGGGGGAGCCGACCCCCAGGCCATCAACGACATGAGTCACGCCTCGGCCGCCGCCTTGCTCGACCGGGTGCACCACACGCAGGATCCCGAGGTCGTCCGACGCGTCCTCACTCTCGTCGACACCGAGGGCGTGGACATCATCGCGGGATTGTGGAGCGACGCGGAGCCCGACTCCCTTCCGGGGATTCTGTGGCGCCTGTACCTGCTCCGCACGTGGTGCGGGAAGAACCGGGAGTCCATCGCCCGGTTGTGGAAGCTGGGGGAACCTGTGGCAACGACGGCATCCGCCATCGCCGGCGTGGACCAGGCACCGACCGAGGAGGACATCGCCCGCACCGCGGACTCGATTCTTTCGGGTGCGTTCACCGGTGACTTCGCCATAGCTCTTGACCGCGCCTCGTCGTTCACCATCGTCGTCGCCGGAGGATTGCATGTCCAGGCCCGACGAATGGCCCGCGACGGCGACGCCCGGGAGGAGCTCGATCCACTCAGCGAGCAGATCGCCGAAAAAAACAGCCCCGGGCGTCCATACGACGCCCACACCGCCGCGGCGAGAATACTGCATACGGCATCCAACCTGGAAACCACATCACGCCATTTCCATCATGCCGCAGGACTGTGGCGTGCGGGAAAGCTCGAATAGCCGGAGCGCCGATGTCGGGGAAGTCAGCTCTCAGCGCACCCGACACAGTGTGCACGCCGAAGCCCGATAACCGTTATACTGGGTATTCGCGTCGAACCGTGCTTAAGCCCCGGGCTTCATTTTTTGCCGCTGCGAGCGGCGTTCGCGCCGACAGGCGCTTTCGCGGTTCGGCGTCCTTACTTCATCGCGGTGCCGGTCGCAGCATCGACCGGCATGACCGCTGCCGCCCAGCCATGGTCCTGGTCGAATGTGCCACGCCGTTCCCTCCCCTCGTTTCGCCGTTCTTCGTCCCTCGCCCCCGACCGGCGACACGCGCCCGTCCACGACGTCGCTGAGTGCGGGCAGAGGGGGATTTCGCTTGTCGTCGCTCCCCTTGCCGAACGAAACATGACGGTGATGGACGAAACATGATGATTGTGATCGAATCGCCCCCAGGGAGGATTACCCTTGGAGGTATGGAACTTCACGTTTTAAATCACCCGCTGGTGGAGCACAAGCTCACCGTGCTGCGGGACAAGAACACCCCCTCCAACACCTTCCGCGAGCTGGTCGCCGAACTCGTCATGCTGGAGGCTTATGAGGCCACCCGCAATCTGCAGCTGGTCGACAAGAAGATCGAAACGCCGATCTGCCCCATGGTCGGAAAGCATCTCGCCAATCCGAGGCCGATGGTGGTCCCGATCCTTCGCGCAGGACTGGGAATGCTTGACGGCATGACCAGGCTTCTTCCCACGGCCGAGGTCGGGTTCCTGGGAATGCGTCGGGATGAGGCCACGTTGGACATCGTGACCTACGCCAATCGCCTGCCCGAGGATCTGACGGGACGCCAGTGCTTCCTTCTCGACCCCATGCTGGCGACGGGCGGGACCCTGGTGGCCGCCACGCATTATCTTGCCGAACGCGGAGCCAAGGACGTGACGGCCATCAACATCATCGCCGCCCCTGAAGGACTGGAGCGGTTGAAGAAGGACCTCGATCCGAGCATCGACTTCAAGGTCGTCGTATGCGCCGTTGACGACAGGCTCAACGAGCACGCCTATATCGTCCCGGGGCTTGGTGATGCGGGAGATCGGCTGTACGGCCTGATCGACTGATTCCCGGCCAAATCCGACCGTGCACCGGTGGCCGCCCGCCGGATTGGACAAGCCCGATGGCTTCTGACGCCCGATTGCACCCGGGCCGACGGCGGACCACGGTCATCGAGGGCGCCGAGGCCCGTCGCACTGACGAATCGTGCCGCGGGCCTCTGTCATGACGTTTCGTCGCCACGGGGCAGCCCCGCCCGACAGGACGGATGGCCTGCCTATCGGCGGGGGACGAAAGCCTCGAAGATGTGGTGGTCGAACCACGGCGAGCATTCTTCCAGCTCCTCCTGGCTCCGTACCGTCCAGGACACAGGGACGGCGCCCATGGCACGCGCAAGGCGCACCTGCGGGCTCTTCCCGCCATGCCAGTCATAGGCGATGAAATCAGGTTTGGAGAGCCAGTCGAACAAAAGCTTTCCGCTCGCCCACCGTCCTACGTCCGCCTTGCCCAGTGACACATCCTCGGCCAGCTGCCCGCGACAGACCTCGGGACGATGGTTCCTGTACCAGTTCACGGCGCCCGGGTGGAAGGACTCGATGACGTAGCGTCCATCATAGGCCTGCAGCAGCTCGTCGCCCTTGCTCATGAGCTGCTCGCACCCTGCATCCCAGCCATTGGTGGTGAACTTGTACTCCACGATGAGGGGAACCCTGCCTGCGACTATGCGCAGTACTTCGCAGAGCAGCGGAACATGCTGATAATAACCGGTCGTCGCGGCGGCCGTCGCGACGCCATCCTCCGAACCGTCATCGACGGGCTTGGCGCGGGAGTCGCCGGGCCTTCCCTTCCCGAACAGCGGGATGCGGGTCAGCTCCTCGTATGTCAGATCCCCGATGTTCCTCGGATCCCCGGCCACGCGGGAAAGATCGGCATCGTGGACGACCACCACCTGTCCGTCCTTCGTCAGTTGAAGATCGAGTTCGATCCCGAATCCCGCCTCGCAGGCCGCCGCGAAG
The DNA here is from genome assembly GCA_022649135.1 of Bifidobacterium sp. Taxonomy (GTDB): domain Bacteria; phylum Actinomycetota; class Actinomycetes; order Actinomycetales; family Bifidobacteriaceae; genus Bifidobacterium. The sequence continues at coordinate 55,077 of JALCNP010000013.1, read as the reverse complement.
GCCGCGCAGGAGTTCTCCGGCGCTATGGGTCCGGAGTAGTCCGATGTCGCGTAACCGGCCTTCAAGGCCATTCTTCTGGCAAGGGCGACATATTCCCCACTGCCCGCAGCGTACTGTGGGGTCAATCCGGAGCCGGCGTCATGGAGCCCCCGGTGGGCATACCAGACATCGGGAATGTCGGGAACGAAATTCCGCCGTTTATCGGTGAATGAGCGCGGCGCGACAGCCCACACACCGGCGGTGGCTGCCGCCGCCCCAACGAGCAGCGCACGTTTGAGCAAAGTATTCGATGACATGGCGTTCCCTTCTGCATGGTCGTAGATCACCCGGCACGGGTGTACATGACCCAGTCTAATTGCACATGCTCCCATCGGTCCGCACCCATCAGCGGAACGCGCCGATCAGCGGACCATCCACGGCGAGAGCGTTCGGACGGCCCCGCCCCGGAGCGGGAACCCGACTCGATCCCTTCTACTTCTTCGCCTTGCGCCCCTTGAAATAGATGTCGAAGACAATCCAGGCGGAGAGAATGAACGCCACCACGTAGCCGAGAAACCCGATGACCGGGATCCCGAACACCACCGGCTTCATTCCGGCGAAATACACGATGGACGACCCGACGAAAAGCCCCACCACGATCAGAGCCATGGTGAGCCGATTGACCATGTCGGAAAGCTTCTGCATGGGTTCCTGAGCGCCCACCAGCTCCATGTTCACACGAAGCTGGCCGCGAGTGAGCATCCGGGTCGCGACCTTCGCCTCGGAAAGTGCACTGAGAGCGCCATGGAGCGCCTGCTGACCCTCTATTCCCAGCTGTTTCGTCTCCTGCCTGACCATGGAGCCCACGGTCTCGCTCGCCTCGATGTGGTGGGAGATGATTTCGATCATGTTGACATTGGGGATGAACTCGTCGAGCAGACCCTCCAGCGTGACCAGGGCGCGGGCCACGGTGGTCACGGTGCTTGGAACCTCGATGCCGTGTCTGCGGGCCATCTGTGTCAGCGCGCTGATGAAGGAGGCGATGTCCAGCTCCGCAAGATCCACGGTTCCGTATTCCTTCACGATCACGTCGAGATCGGCGAGCAGCGCGGGGTAGTCCTCGGAATTCGACCGCGTCGTCGCGAATCTGAGCAGGCCGTCCGCCAATGCCGGCGAATCCTGCTTGGCCACGGCGAAGATCATCTCGCGCAGAACGGAGCGGGTCCTCTGATTCAGGCGCCCGGTCATGCCCAGATCGATCAGGACGATTTTCCCGCCGGAGATGATCACATTCCCGGGATGGGGATCCGCGTGGAAGAAGCCCTCGTCGAGAATCTGGGCGGCGACGTTATCGACGAGTTTCGTCCCGATCTCCTGAAGATCGTACCCGGCGTCGACGAGCTGTCGGGGATGCGACAGCGAAATTCCCTCCGCATAGTCCATCACCACCACATGCTCGGTGCACAGATCCATGTAGGGCTTGGGGCAATCCATGTATGCGTACCCGCTGCAGAAACGCTTGAATTCGCTGAGGTTCCTGGCCTCCACGAGAAAGTCCGTCTCGGATTCGAACGTCTCCCACAGCTCCTCGACGACACCGCGGAAATCCACGACCTGGGCGCTTGGCATCAGCCGCGTTGCGGCCTTGGCGATGGACCGCATGATCGAAACGTCCTGCGCCATGACCTCCCGCACCCCGGGACGCTGCACCTTGACGGCCACATCCTCTCCGCTGGAAAGGGTCGCACGATGCACCTGCGCCAACGAGGCCGATCCGAGGGGCGTGGGATCGATGTGGTCAAAGACCTCGTCCACCGGCCTGCCGTACTCCCCGGCGAGGGTGTTCAGCACGATCTGATAGGGCATGGGGTCGGCCCCGGCCCTGAGCTTGGCCAGCTCGTCGCAGAAAGGCTGGGGAAGTATCTCGGAACGCATCGAGAGAATCTGCCCGACTTTGACGAAAGTCGGCCCCAACGCCTCGAACATCAGCCTCATCTTCACCGGAGTGAGTCCATGGAGGGCGTCGAACTGATTGGCGATGCGGGCTATCTGGGCCAGACGCTTGAGCTTGCCGCGGGCCGTAAGATGATACCGTTCGGAGAACGACCCCCTTCGCGACCCGAACAGACCGATCGTATCGTTTTCGGGATATCTCCTCATCCGACGCCTTCGCAGCGCGGAGTCGGCATCCCGCACCGGCGGGCCGGACGGGCGGTCGTCGGAGGAAGCCGTGGCGCCAGAGGACGGCGAGTCGGACGACCATGCGCCGGACGGCTGCGCACCGGGAGACGAGGAATTAAATCGCGTGTTTTCGGGCATTGGTAAACCATACGCATCCATGCGCCGAAGCGCGATGCGACAGGGCTAGTCGGCGTCCGTCGTGCCGTCGGTGCCGTCCCCGGAAGCGGCGTCGCCACCATCAACCGGACCGGAGCCGTCTGCAGCGCTGCGATGAAGCTCGTCATCGCCGGTTTTCCCCTGAGCGGCGTTCTTGACGTTCGTTGCCCTGCGCTTGAGCTCGGTGTTGAGAGCCTTCCCCTGTTCCACCGTGATCTCACCTTTTTTGACCAGACCATCGACGATTTCCTGGCTTTTCTCCACGGTCGTCGCGAGAGCGCCCACACCTGCGAGGAACACCTTGCGCAGACCTTCCCCAAAATCGAGATCACCCATGATTTCCTCCTTTATGCTAAGGTATCTTCACTCTACCATCAGGCAATCTCGGGAAAACGGGGTTTTACGAAAGGCCGCCGACCAGACTGCTGCTCCCGGCGGCACGTGTCCCTCCCCCGAATCCGTCCACGCCCCCGCAATCCCCTTGAGGTTGGGCGATGACATATCGGCTGCGCAGGTCCCGAACAGCACACTGCCGTTGGACTGCGGAACACGCTAACGATTCCGCCGACCCATTCGTCCGGCACGACCGGCTAGCGAGGTCTGCTGCCGGCAACGTGCCGGGCTCGGGATTCGACGTCATCCAAGGCACGAAGAGCCTCCGTCTGCTCTGACGTCTGCTCTTCCGGGAATGTCCCGTAGCGTCTCGTCGCCGCGGTTCGGATGAGGAAATCGGTGACCGCCGAGTTCTTCGGCAACAGGGATCCATGCAGATAGGTGCCGATCACATTGCGTACACGCGCCCCCTCCGTGTGGTCCTCACCGTTATTCCCCATGCCGTCATGGTCCACCCGTCCGAACGGCTCGACACCCTCACGAAGGAAGGTCTGCCCCGAATGGTTCTCATAGCCGATGACGGTGCCGAACTGGGGCGAGCTTTCCACCAGATTGCCGATCATGCGCTTATCCTGGCCCACGGTATAGGCTCCAAGGATGCCGATACCGTCCAGACGCGTACCGTCGACCGTTTCGAAATAGTCGCCGAACAACTGGTACAGGCCGCAAATCATGAGCATGGGGGTTCCGTCGTCGGCCAGCGAGCGCAAAAGATCGGCGCGGGCGAACAGGTCCTCGGTGATTTTCTTCTGCCCGTTGTCCTGTCCGCCGCCGCCGAGGATTATGTCGGCGTGGTCCGGCCACTCGTCGCCCTGATTGTACGCGTGCACCACGGGCTTATATCCATACAGTTCGAGACGGCGCCGGACGGCAAGCACGTTGCCGGAGTCGCCGTAGATGTTCATGTCGTTGGGATACAACGAGACGATGTCGATTTGCGCTGTCATGTTCCGCTCCACCTTACCGTTCACGATTCCGCATCCGCATGCTCAACGTCCCACTCCGGCGTCGCTCACCTCGGTGAGCTGCGCCAGCTGCGCACGTGCGCGCAGCATGGAGGTGTACGTGCAGTATATGCGCTTGGGCATCCCCTGATCATGCAGGACGAATTCCCTCACCGCCGCCTCAAGGTCCGTGTCCGTGGTGCCGACGGCGACCTGGTCGTACTTCAGGCGCAAGGTCATGTCCCAGGCGCGGATCCCGGACACCATGGCGACCCCGGTGGATCGCAGCGACGTGAAGTCGACATCCCATAGCCAGCTCATGTCCCTGCCGTCGGCGTATTCGTCGCCGATGGCGACCATGGTCTCATACCCGTTCGGATCGAACGAGGCGAGAGCGAGTCTGAACCCCATGGGATTCTTCACCAGTATCAGCTCGACGGTGCTCTTCCCGATGCTGATGACCTCCCCGCGACCGAAGGCCGCGGTAACCTGGGACAGGGCCCGCAGGACTCGAGTCGTGTCGACCTTCTCCATCATCGGTCTCCGGCGAGCATCCTCCGCGGGCTCCCCGCCGGACCGCTGATCCGGAAGCGACTTGCCGACCCGGTCTGCGACAATGTCTCCGGCCTTCCTCCCTCCGCTCTGCCGTTCCGGGGCGTGCATGCCGGATCGGCATCCATCGGGGCGGGCGGCGTTGATGCCCGTGACATCGCGGATTACGCAGCGAACGACGCTGAGCGCCGCTGCCGCATTGTAAAGGTTGTATACGCCATCGATCTTGACCTGTGTGGCGACCGCTCTGCCGTCGATGAGGAACTCCGCCTCGTGGTCTCCCGCGCGAAGGAGCGTCACATCGGCCGCCGGGGAATCGTCCGGGCGGGTCGCGATGCCCGGCTGCCGCGGGGAATCGGAATGCATATCGTCATCGGAGGGAAACAGGGGCCGAAGCCCGCTGCTGAGGCCGAAGTACCGCACGTCCACGCCGTCGGGGACGACGTCGGCCAGCGCGGCGATTCGCAAGTCCTCCCGATTGAGGACAACCGTTCCCGTGGTCGAGCGGGCCACATGGGAAAGGAGCCTGGCGGTGTTGTCTATCTCCCCGAAGCGGTCCAGCTGATCGCGCATGACATTCAGAAGAAGGCTGTAGCGCGGCCTGACCTGACGGACGAAATGGACGGCGTAGGCCTCATCAAGCTCCAGCACGGCGATATCGGCATCGAGCCCGCCGCCCAGACTCACCTCCCGGGACAATGCGGACACGACCCCGCGCGTGAAGTTGGATCCTGTGGGGTTGGTGAACACGCGAAGGCCCAGATCCCTGAGCATCGACGCGATCATGCGCGTCGTGGTGGTTTTGCCATTCGTTCCGGAGACGAGAACCACCCCGTAGGGAACGGAATCGAGTGTGCGCGCCAGGAATCCGGGGTCGAAGCGTTCCACGACCCTCCCCGGCAGAGCGCTTCCGCCGTGATGCAGAAGCCTCGAAAGAACACGCACGGTTTTGCCGATCGCAGGGGTGGCCCACGCGTACCAGGGGCGCGCGATGCGCGCGCTTCCCCGGGCTGGTGGCTCGGACACGGACCTCGACATGGACATCACACTCCCTGGTTGTAGTCCTGCGGCATGTCCTTGAATTTCGAAGTCGATCCGAGGAATGCGAGGTGGAAGGTTTCGGTGGGGCCGTTACGGTGTTTCGCCATGATGATGTCGGCCTCCCCCGGTCGGTCCTCCTTGTCGTAGAAATCGGGTCGGTGAACCAGAAACACCACGTCGGCGTCCTGCTCGATCGACCCGGATTCGCGCAGATCAGAAAGCTGCGGCTTCTTGTCGTTTCTCATTTCGGGCCCGCGGTTGAGCTGGCTGAGCGCGACGACGGGGACCTCAAGCTCCTTGGCGAGAAGCTTGAGGGCACGGGAGAATTCGGAGACCTCCTGCTGGCGGCTCTCCACGCGCTTGCCGGAGCTCATCAGCTGCAGGTAGTCGATGATGACGAGTCGAAGGTCGTTGGTCTGCTTGAGTCTGCGACATTTCGCCCGTATCTCCATGAGGCTCATGTTGGGGCTGTCATCGATGAACAGGGGGGCGCTCTGCATCGTGTTCCAGAAGTTGTTCAGCGTGTTCCACCGCTCGGGGGTGATGTCGTCGGCCTTGCGCATGGCGACGAGCGGGATGTTGGTCTCGGCGGAGATGATGCGCTGGGCGAGCTCCACCTTGCTCATCTCCAACGAGAACACGATCGAGGTCATGTTGTGGTGCAACGCCGCCGAACGGGCGAAGTCGATCCCCAGCGTCGACTTTCCCATTGCGGGCCGGCCCGCGACCACGATCATCTGCCCCGGCTGCAGTCCCTGCGTGACTTCGTCCATGTCTCGGAACCCCGTGGGGACGCCCCGCTCGATCTCATGGTTCTGCATCTTGTCGAGCTGATCGAGGGTGTCGTGGACGACGGGCCCTATGGCCGAATAATCCTGGCGGACCTTTCCCACGCTCATCTCGTAGACTTCGGATTGGGCGAGGTTGACCACGTCCTCGGCCTGGGATCCCTCCGCGGAATACCCAAGCTGGGCTATTTTGGTGCCGGCCGCTATGACGTTGCGCAGAATGGCGCGCTGGTGCACGATTTCGGCGTAATACGTGGCATTCGCCGCCGTGGGAACGGAGGCCACGAGACTGTGGAGATAATCGGCGCCACCCACCTTCTCGAGATCTCCCGCCTTGAGCAGCTCGTTGGCGACCAGGACTATGTCCACGGGCTGCGACGAGGAGAACAGGGTGATGATCGATTCGTAGATCGTCTGATGCTTGGGCTGGTAGAAATCCGAGACGTCTATCATCTGCGAGACCTCGCCGATGGCGTCCTTGCTCATGAGCATCCCGCCCAGGACGGCCATCTCGGCATCGTCGTCATGCGGAGGCACACGATCGAACAAGGCGTCATGCGGATGCGCACCGGCTCCCTCGGAATACGCCGAGCCCGATGCGTAGCCGTTGCCGTGCGCCTGGAGGCGCGAATCAGCCCATGAAGTTCCATCTGCCATAGCTTCGAGTATAGGAACACGGGCGGAGTTGCCGACATCTTTTCCTCCGGGTGATGACGACCGCCCGCGACTCGCGCGGAGCAATCCATTGTGGATGGAAAAAAATGTTATCCACATTTTCGGCGTGTGACAGGGGACAATCCACAAAGTTATCCACATGCTGGGGATAACTCTGTGCACAGGGTGGGGATAAGAAAAACCGACGGTGAAAGGAGCTTGCCTAAATGCGAATATGGTGCTAGCCGATCAGCACCATTTCGGACGCGCAGGCGGCCCGCCATATCTACCGCCGAAACGCGTCGGCGGGCCGGACACGAATGCGGGGGGACACGCCGTCGGCCATCGATCCGATGCGTACAGGGACGGCGTTGCGCGTCCGTTGCGCGCACACCCGTTCCACGCACACCCCGTTCCACGCATGTCCGTCCGTCTGCCGTGCGCATCCACATGCCGCACAACCCGGATACCGCAGACATCCGAATACCGAACAGGCCGGTCTGCGCACAGGCCTTCCGACAATTACACTGGGCAAGCATGCACCACCAGCAGGGAGATGAATTGCCACAAGGAACGACCGGAACGAAAGGAACCGACGACGCGACGCCCCGACAGCGCGATGAGGCCGGGACGGATTTCACCGGCGCCGGGCGGGATCTCGACGACAGACGCCGGATCAGCCGTCAGATATTCGCCCTTGCCCTGCCGACGTTCGGCCAGCTCATCGCGGAACCGGCATTCATTCTGATCGACACCGCAATCGTCGGCCACATCAGCGATGCCGCAATGGCGGGACTGTCGGTGGGATCCACGATCATTCTCACCACGGTGGGCCTGTGCGTGTTCCTCGCCTACGGCACCACGTCGCAGGTGGCGCATCTCATGGGCGCCGGAAAGCGTCGCGAAGGGCTCGAGGCGGGCATCGACGGGCTGTGGCTCGCACTGCTCATCGGCGTCGTGATCTCCCTGGCGCTTTTCGCCACGGCAAGGCCCCTATGCTCGGCCATGGGCGCGGAGGGAGTGGTTCTGGACAATGCCACGGCCTATGTGCAGGCCATCGTGTTCGGTCTGCCGGGGATGCTGCTCGTCTATGCGGCAAACGGCATCTTCCGGGGATTGAAGAAGGTGCGGGTCACTCTGATCGCCGCCGTTCTGGGGGCGGTGGCGAACACGGTGCTCGACGTGCTGTTCGTGTACGGGCTGCGCTGGGGAATCATGGGTTCGGGCTTCGCGACCCTCATCGCCCAATGGTTCATGGGACTGTTCCTCGTCGTTCCGGCCGTGCTGTGGTCGCGGGCGGAGGGCGCGAGCTGCAGGCCGAGGCTACGGGGAATCCTGGGAACGGCGGGCGACGGCATCCCCCTGTTCATACGGACCCTGGCCCTGAGGGCCGCCATAGTGGGAACGGTCGTTCTCGCGACGCATATGGGAGTGCGTGTTCTCGCCGCATACCAGGCCGTGAACTCCACATGGAATTTCCTCATCAACATGCTCGATGCCGTCGGGATAGCAGGGCAGACGCTTGTGGCCACGGAACTCGGGGCCCGCAACATCCGCCGGGCGCGAACGCTTACCGCCGCGTGCGCAAGGGCGGGATTCGGGTCGGGCATCGTCATCGGCCTGGGCACGGTGGCCATGGGACTGCTCGCGGCACCCCTGTTCAGCCCCACAGAGTCCGTCCAGCAGCTCATCACCGTGGGAATGGTCGTTCTGGGTGTGTTTCTGCCTCTGGGAGGCTGGATGTGGGCGGTGGACGGAATCCTCATCGGCGCTGGTGACTACACGTATCTGGCCGTCACCTGCACGCTGACGGCAGCGACGTACCTTCCCGTTCTGCTCCTGATCAACATGCTCGACACGAGGACCGACATGGGTGACACGCTGCGCATGGTGACGCTGTGGTCGGCCATCAGCATCATCTTCGTGGGCATGAGGGCCGTGTTCAACGGTCTGCGCATACGCACCGACGCATGGATGCGATGAGCCGGCCGCCGCGGGCTACCCCTCCCTGCCGGCCATAGCCTCGCGCACCGCACGGTACATCATGCGCACCGTCGTCTCCCTCCATGTGGACCAGCCGTACTGCTTCGTGATGGTCTCCCCCGGTGTGGCCCCAAGAGAGGAGCCATCGGCCCGGGTGAGATCGAAGAGCATGTCGAGCACCACCGGATCCTCTTCGAGCCTGGCGGCCAGATCTCGGGCCACGGAGGGATCATGCGGATCCTTGGATGTCGCGAACTGCGAAAGCGTCAGATGCTCGCGCACCAGCAGCGTCGCCATGCGGATCACCTCCGGGTCGAAGCCCATGCGGCCAAGAATCACCGGGACGTGTCTGGCCCCCTCAGCCGCATGGTCCGCGATGAAGGGACGTTTGCCGATGTCGTGCAGGATGCCGGCGAGAAGCAGCGCCCGGTAGTGCTCGTCGTCATAGCGGCCGAAGCTCGGGGACTCCCGGCCCAGACGGGAGGTCACCTCCACCATGTGCCTGTCGATCGTATAGCGGTGGGCCGCCGACGCCGAAGGCCTGTTGCGCACGCCCAGCCATTCGGGGATCCACCGTCCGGGGATGTCGACGAAGTCGATCTCCTCCCACACGTCCAGCAGAGCGGGGCCATAGGAGAGAAGCCGCACGAACAGATCGCGCGATTCGGCGCTCCACACGGAATCGTGGATCGGGCAGCGCTTGAGATTCGTCAGGGTCACGGGATTGATGGGCATGGCGCGCTGCGCGGCGGCGACCGATACCCGCAGAGGAAGCACGGCATCCCGATCCGGCCTGGCATCGGGGGCGAGAACGATCTCCCGCTCATGCTCGGCGACACCCGGCGCAAGAACGTTGAACTTCGGGGGCTCGCGTTTGCCTCCCTCACGGGGCCTGAGTATCTGGAAAAACGCGAATCGGGGCGCATCATGGGTCAGCGAGTGGTCGGCCCTCGACGAGGTGAGGTCGAGCGAGAACGCTATCTGGCGGCCGATTCTGGCGAGAAGCGTTTGCAGATCGTCGACGGACCGGCTGTCCCGCTGCTCCTGGGGAAGCGTGGGATCGGCGAGGCCAAGCATGCCCGCCACCATCGTCTGGTAGGCGGACAGCAAAAGGTTGGTGTCCTTGCCCGCGGCGAGGTGTACGCAGTCGCGCACGTCCAGAAGCCTGTCGACGGCATCGTCGTAGCGCCCGTGCGGTCTGTCGGCCAACCATGACGAGGCAAGGGCGGAGATGAGGATCGTGTCGCGCAGACCTCCGCGCGACTCCTTGATGTTTGGCTGGTTGAGATACGCGAGACGCCCGAACTCGTCGAGTCGGGAGACCGCCGTGCCAAGCACCTCGGGAAGCCTTTTGCGCGCGGTCCTCCGCCACCGCTCGAGAATGGATGTCGCGGTTGCCTCGACCAGACCGCGATCTCCGGCGACCGGGCGCACGTTCAGCCAGCCCATGACGGCCGGCACATCGCTGTCCGTCACCGACTCGCACTGCTGGCGGGTGCGCGCGGCATGATCGAGGTCAAGACCGCAATCCCAGAGCGGGTACCACAGCTTGTTCGCCAGTTCGTTGAGCTGGCCGTCCTTGAGGGCGTGGTTCTCGTAGATCAGCACCAGGTCGAGATCGGAGCTCGGACCGATCTGCCCGCGTGCCAGGGAACCCACCGCAGCAAGCCCCACCCCCGTTTCGGGCACGTCGAAGGCCACGGACCGCGTGGCCTGCCCCCACAGTTCACGTAGGCTTTGCATCGCGACATCGGTGCGTCTGCGGCGCTTCAATGCGCCGTTGCGGTACACACCGTCATCGTCCGGGCGGCTCATCTCCATGAAGCGCCGCTTGAGACCGTCAACCGCAGATTCCATAATGCCGTTCCTTCGCCGAATTCGCCGTGCCCGGAAAGCCGGTTATCGGCGGCGGCCACAGCATTGCCATCCACGCACCGAGCGGTCCACGACAGATGCCGACCCCGGCTCGGGCGCACGCGACAACGATGCCCGAATATGGCTCAATCCCCGCACGCCGGATGCACCGCACGCGGGGATTGAGCCATGATCATCGCAGCCGGCCTCGGAAGGCGTCGCCTTGCCCGGCCGGTCGAATCGAGAGTGTCAGATTGCCGCCGAGCCGGTTTCACCGGTGCGCACGCGGGTCACGGAGTCAAGCGGGGTCACCCACACCTTTCCATCGCCGATCGTGCCGCTTTCGGCGGCCTTGACGATCACACCGACCAGCGTCTCCGTGTCGGCGTCGTCGGCAAGCAGCTCCACCCGGATCTTCGGAATCAGATCCACGGTGTATTCGGCACCACGGTATATCTCGGTGTGCCCGCGCTGACGCCCGTAGCCGTTGGCCTCGGAGACGGTCAGTCCATGCACTCCGGCGGCCGCGAGAGCCTCCTTGACGTCATCGAGCTTATGCGGCTGAATGATAGCGGTTATAAGCTTCATCTCACTTCACCTCTTTCAGAACCGAGCTGGCGGTGCCAGCGAAATCATAGGCGCGCTCACCCTGATCGGCAAGATCGATGCCGCTGACCTCCTGGGCCTCGGTGACCCTCCAGCCGATGGTCTTCTCAAGTGCGAACGCGATGATCGCGGTAACCACTCCGGAGAAAAGGATGGCGATGGCCGCGATGCAGATCTGGACGACCAGCTGACGCCAGCTTCCTCCGGCGAGCAGACCGGTTCCCTCGCCGAACAGACCGATGAGGACGGTTCCCGTCACACCTCCGACGCCGTGAACTCCGACGACGTCCAGGGAATCGTCATAGCCGAGCTTGAACTTCCAACCGCAGGCGAAGCAGGTGAGAACACCGGCGATGGCTCCGAGAACCATCGCCCACAGCGGCGACACCACGTCCGCGGCAGGAGTGATGGCGACGAGGCCGGCAACCATGCCCGACGCGGCGCCCACGGCCGTGAAATGACCGGAGCGTATCTTCTCCGTGGCCAGCCAGCCCAGCGTCGCACCCGCGGTGGCGATGGTGGTGGACACCCAGGCGTAGCCCGCCGTGCCGTTGGCGGCGAAGGCGGAGCCGGCGTTGAACCCGAACCAGCCGAACCACAGAAGGAACGCGCCCAGCATGACGAAGGGAACGTTATGCGGGCGGATGGGCTCCTTGCCGAACCCCTTGCGCTTGCCGATGATCAGGACGATGACCAGGGCAGCCACTGCCGCGTTGATATGGACGACCGTTCCGCCTGCGAAATCGTGGGCCGCGGCGCCGATGGCCTGGGAGATCGCGCCCTTGCCCGAAAGCAGACCGCCGTTCCACACCATGTGGGCCATCGGAGCGTAGTCGAAGGTGATCCACAGCGCCACGAAGATCATCCAGGTGCTGAATTTGATGCGCTCCGCCAGCGCCCCGGAGATGAGGGCCACGGTGATGATCGCGAACGTGAGCTGGAACGCCACGTCGATGCTCCCCGGGTAGGCCCCGGAGGTTTTGGCGGCGGTGAAGACCCCGTTCTGGGCGACCATGGAATCCTTGAGCAGGAACCCGGTCGCCGGATCTCCGAAGATTCCGCCGATGTCATTGCCCGCGTAGGCGATGGACCAACCCCACAGGGTCCATACGATGCTGGTGACCGCCATGGCACCCACGGACAGCATCAGCATATTCAGAATGGCCTTGGCACGAACCATACCACCATAGAAAAACGCCACTGCAGGCGTCATGAGGAGCACCAGGGACGAGGCCGTCAGCATCCAAGCCGCATTTCCTGTATCCATGCTCTACCTCCCTCTCTTCTTGTTTGAGCCGACCGCTTTCGCGGACCAGACTGTTTTCTCATTCGTTTACGCTCCCCCTTGTGGGAGGCTAACACCGTTATCGAACGCTAGTCGGGTTTTCAAAACGTTACGAGAGGTTACGATCATGTAAAGAACGTTTGGTGATCACGCCCGCACAGGTCGTCCTTTCGTGCCGCTTTCGTTGAAATTGTCCCATACCATCATGAAAAAAATCGCGGGGGAACGGCGCCGCGGATCATCGGAAACCTCACATGACGACACTCCCCTGCGCGTGGAGGGCCCACACGACACCGTGGTTCAGCCGAGGATTCCGTCGACGAAATCCCCGGGATCGAACGGGGCGAGGTCGTCCGGCCCCTCCCCGAGACCGACGAGCTTGACGGGCACCCCCAGCTCGCGCTGCACGGAAACCACAATGCCGCCCTTGGCGGAGCCGTCAAGTTTGGAAAGGACCACGCCGGTGATGCCGATGGCCTGGGCGAAGACCTTCGCCTGGGTCATGCCGTTCTGCCCTGTGGTCGCGTCAAGCACGAGAAGCACCTCGTCGACCGGCAGTGTCTTCTCGACGACGCGGCGGATCTTGCCGAGCTCATCCATGAGATTCGCCTTGTTCTGAAGCCGTCCGGCCGTGTCGATGATGAGCACGTCGACGTCCTCCTCCTTCGCGCGCTTCGCCGCCTCGAAGGCGACGGAGGCAGGATCGGCACCGTCATGGTCCGCCCGGACCACCGGCACCCCCACCTTCGCGCCCCATGTTTCCAACTGATCCGCAGCAGCGGCCCGGAAGGTGTCGGCCGCACCCATGATGACGCGTTTGCCGCCGGCGACGAAGAGACGGGCCAGCTTGCCCGCCGTCGTGGTCTTGCCGGTGCCGTTGACGCCCACCATGATGATGACGCTCGGTCTGGGGGAATCAGGCTTGTCCGCGTTGAGACGGCGATCGAGTTCCGGATTCACCAGCCCCATCAGCTTTGACCGCAGGGCCCGGCGGATCTCATCGGGATCGGATGTCCCGGCGATGCGCGCGTCTGCGCGAAGCTGCTCGACGAGTCCGGCGCTGGCATCGGCGCCGACGTCGGCAAGCAGCAGGGTGTCCTCGACGTCCTGCCAGTCCTGTTCCCCGAGATGGTCCCTGGCGAGGATATTGAAAAGCGCCCTTCCCAGGGGATTCGAACTTGTCGACAGCCTCGCCTTGAGTCTCTCGGAACGAGACGGCACGGATTCGGGAATCTCGTTCGCACCGGCGCCGGGCACCGGCTCCGGGGTCTTCCGATTCGGGGCCTCGGGCGCGCGGGAGCTTCGGGACTGTGCCAGAGTCCCCAGATCGGAGGTGTTCCTATCGATGATCTCGTCGTCTATCCTCCGGGCGCGATCGGAGCGCTTCGAGCGCCCGATCCACACGGACGCCCCGACGACGACCAGCAGCAGCGCCGCGACCGCAAGCACGATGACACCGACAACAGCATATGTATTCATAATGAACAGCCTATGGTTTTCAAAGGACAGCCCCATGCGCCCTCCTCTCATTCATCCGCCTCCCGTGGGAACATGGGAATCATGGCACATGCTTCCAGAATGACATCGTTCCAACGACGCGAGCAGCTTATCAGCGTCGGGCGCTCTCTCTTCGCATCCAAGGGCTTCGAAGCGGTGAGCGTGGAGGAAATCGCCGCGAGCGCAAAAGTGAGCAAGCCGATCGTCTACGAGCATTTTGGGGGCAAGGAGGGCCTTTACGCCGTAGTGGTGGATCGGGAGATGCGCGCTCTGACGGATGCGCTGGCCAAAGCCCTGGCCCAGCCGGAGGCGCATCCACGCCAGATAGTCGAACGCACGGCGCTTGCCCTGCTCACCTACATCGAAGAGGATGCCGAGGGCTTCCAGGTGCTCGTCAGGGATTCGCCGAGCACCGATCCCGCGGGATCCTTCAGCTCCCTGCTGGGGGACGTGAGCATGAGGGTCGAGGAGATACTCACCGATTCCTTCAAGCGGCTGCATCTGCCGTCGAAAGGGGCCCCGTACTATGCCCAGATGCTCGTCGGGATGACCGTTTTCACCGGTCAGTACTGGGCGGACCGTCGCAAGATAAGCAAGGAGCAGCTGGCCGCGCATATCGTCAATCTGGCGTGGTACGGGCTGTCTCGGCTCGAGTCCAGACCGGAGCTGCGCTACGAAAGCGACAAGGCCAGGCGGGCGACCCGGCAGGCGGCCCGCACGAAGGATCCCGTCGACGCCAAGGATGACCGGAACCGTAAAGACGCCCGGAACCATAAGGATGACAAGAATTCCAAGGACGACAAGAACCGTACAAGCCAGGAGACGCAGAACGCGCAGGAGGCGGAAAACGGGACCGAGACCCAGGCCCCTTCAGGGAAAAACGCATCGAAAACGAAGGCCGCTCACGCGGCGACAGCGCGACAGCGTCGCTCCGAGGGGGGAACGGCAACAGGCAAAGACAGCGGATCCGGCGACGACGCTCACATGGACGACGGGCACGCCGACAACGGGCGCACGGATTCCGGGAACACGGACGTGAAGGATTCCGCGGACTCCACAGCCCACACCGGCATCGGAGGCCATACGGACGACGACGGCCGCGCGGATGCCGCCGGCCGTGACGATGAGAACGGCGAAAATCGGGAAGTCCCACTCCCCGACGATACGGATTGCGACACCATGCCCCCCGACGGTCCGGAATCAGACGGCATGGCGCCCACTGGTCCGGAACACGACGGCGCGGCCTCCGACGGCCCCGATTCCCGGGGTCGGGCGACCCTGCATTCGGGGGTCTGAGGAGACCTCGCCGACAAATCATGGCGAATATCCGCACAATCCCTGCAATTTGCACACATGGCGCACAGAAACGGGTGCTAATTTGGTGTCGGCAACGAAGAAACGGCCCGATGGCCGACGACCAAGGAAGACCCTGGGTATGATGTCCAAGACGATTACATTTGTGGTGCCCGCGTACAACATGGAAACATACCTGGAGCGATGCATCAACTCCCTGGTGGCGCTGCAGGACAACGAGGACATCGAAGTGATCATCGTCGACGACGGGTCCACGGACGGCACGGCCTCCCTGATCGATACATACGCCCGGAGGATGCCGTCGACGGTCAAGGCGATCCACGAGCCCAACAGGGGTCATGGCGGGGCGGTGAACACCGGCATCGCGCAGGCCCGCGGCGTGTATGTCAAGGTCGTCGACGCCGACGACTGGGTGGGTCCCGAGTCCCTGACCCGTCTGATGGGCACCCTGCGATCCCAGGCGGCCAAAAGCGAACCCGTCGATCTGATCGTCACCGACTACGTCTACGACAAGCTCGGGCGCAGACGCAAGCACGTGGTGCGGTTCAACCATGTGATGAACGCCGACCAGATATTGAGCTGGAACGACCTGCGCCGCTTCGGAATCGCCCAGTACATGATCATGCATGCCCTGATATTCCGCACCAAGGTCGTGCGCGACAGCGGGATGAAGCTTCCGGAGCACACCTTCTATGTCGATTTCATCTATGCGTACCAGCCTTTTCCATGGGTGCGGACGATCATGTACCTCGACACCCCCCTCTACCACTACTTCATCGGCAGAAACGGCCAGTCGGTGCAAACGGACGTGATGATCCGACGTGTCGGACAGCTGCTTCTGGTCAACCATCTCATGGCGTTGGCGACGCCGAGCAAAGCCGACGTTCCCGCCGGGCTGTATAGCTACATGATTCATTTCCTGGCGATCAACAGCGTGGTGACAAGCGTGTTCCTGATTCTTTCACGGGACCGGAAGAACTACGAGGCGAAGAGAAAGCTATGGGAGGGACTTGACGAGCTTCCAGCCGGAATAGGGTCGGATGTGCGGCGAAAGATCGCATCGCGAGCCATCAACCTGCACGGGCCCGTCGGCCGGTGGGTCATCCGTTGGGGGTATCGGGTCGCCGAACGCATGGTCGGATTCAATTAGACGCGCCCCGCACACCCGGCCGGAGCAGCGCTGTGGGCTGAAACTCCGGGCGTTCGCCGTTCGATGATGTAGATTGTGGTCGAGATCATCGATACGAGTCCAAGGAGATATCATGGCCGACGAACATCCGATCAACATGTATGGAGCCACATGGTGCGGCGACTGCAAGCGTGCGAAAGCGGCGCTGCAACGTTTCGGCACACCATACACATGGCACGATATCGAAGGCGAGCAGGGTGCCGCCGAAACCTCCGTGAAGATCAGCGGGCAGACGCATATCCCCGTCATCCAGTTCGAGGACGGATCCTTCCTCGTGGAACCGTCGAACAACGACCTCCAGGCGAAGCTCACCGAGCTCCACATCCTCTAAGGCCCCGTTTCGTCGTTCCCTTGGCTGTGCAAGGAACGGCTCTCGCGCACATGAACACAATGACGAGGGGTTTGTGCGCAACACGCATTACATGCGCTCCAAATTGTTGTAGAATGTTCTTTCGTTGCCCCTCTGGCTCAATGGTTAGAGCAGCGTCCTTTTAAGTCGTGGGTTGTGGGTTCGAGTCCCACGGGGGGCACCGGGAGAACGAAATACCGTGGACGCACATCAGCGACCACGGTATTCTTATCTTCAAGGCTTTCTATCTGACGCATCAAATCGTCATCCATCAATGCCTCTGGGCGGATCTTAAGAAAGTCGGCTGCGACAATGAGATCCGGGACACTCCAGACACTACTTCCTTTGAGTTTTACAGACATCGACGACCCGCGTATACCCATGGCTTTCGCAAGAGAGTTCTGCGACAATCCCTTTGATGCGAGTAGCATTTTAACGTTCCAAGAGATGACCTTTTCTACATATTCAGCCTTGTCCGCCGCAGATGAACTAATTTGTGATGCTGCCATTGTTGCTCCTTAGTTAACCATTTCTATTTGAATACTACATTATTAACTTGCGTTAGTCTACATCTATCATTATTATATTAGATATGATTGAACAACGAGAGAGAACATCGAATTCTCCTATGAAACAATAGCTCGAGGAACGCCACTTATCTCAACGCGCGTTAGCTAAATTGCTTGGTATATCTTCAGCCACAGTTAATGGCAAGGTTAACGGGTGGGTAGCTTGGCAACCTAAGGATCTTGAAATACTCCATGATGAGTTTGGTCTTTCTTCTGATTTTGTTCTGGGTTTTCTTTCCATCGAGGGAGGGGAATACAACCATGATGCTTAATAAGACTTCCAGCTATTGGCTGGATCAAGCCAACAACCACCTTCTGGCTGCGGAAAACGATTCACCCGTCAACGACAAAGGTTTTACCAGGAACACGGAGTTGGCGAAGATCGAAGCTTTGATCGCGCTGACATTAGCACAGAAAGGGAGGTGATCGATTCTATATTTTTTTCCCCTGAAAAATAATGCCGTTCCCGATGTTAGGAGCATTGGGAACGGCAGCTACAACAACCATAACCACACGAATATCGAAAATTGAAAGGTTCTTTTTCGTTGTGGCCTATTTACTAAGGAGTCGTTGCGATGACCCATTTTAACAGGTGCACCTTGGTGCTTGTCACTAAGCGTAACGCATGGGCGCGTGAACTGCGCCGGACATGCACGGAAGTTTCACGGGCGCGGCAGCGTGCCATGTTGTCTCATCCGTCGAACGGAAGGGGCGTGGGGCGATGAGCGCGCAGCAATTGTTGGCCGAGTCGGAGTATTGGAGGGCTCGGGCCTCTCGTTACAGGTCGTTGGTTCTGCGTGGTGTATGGCGCAGCGTGTTTCTCATCGTCGCGCTGATTGCTTCCTACGGGTCGGGCATTGTCTGGATGCTGGTCTGCTCGTTCGTCTTTCTTGCCGTTTCCATGGCTTTTCTGGTGGCCTCGATCCTGGATTTGAAGGCCGCTAGGGAGTTCAGGGATTGCGAACTGGAGCGGTATAAGGCCGCTGCCGCATCGGGGGTGGTCGCATGAATCGGCATCCCGTTCTCTCGAATTGCATTACATGGGCGCTGCTGGTCATCGCTTCGCTCTCCTTTTTCCTGCTGTCGACGGTGGTGACCCGCTGGTTGCTTCGTTTGTTTGGCTTCCATGTGGGTTGGCTGCTGTCTCTGGCGGTCGGCGTGATCGTGTCTTTTCTGTCGTCATCGTTTTTTGTGTTTCGTGATTTGATGTCGGTTTCCGATGGGAGTGAGGTGTTGTGATGGATGGTTCGATCGTATTGCTGTTCGGGCTCATGCTGTTGCTGGTGATTGGTCTGCTGGCTCCGCTACTTTCACTGCTCATGCTGCTGGTCTCATGGGTTGCGAGGTTTGTCGCGTTCACGGTGCGTGGGGTTTGTTCCCTGCTTCGTCGCTCGCGCGAGGGCGTTGATTTCCAGCAGGCGGCGTCCTCTCTTGATGGGGATCTGCGATGAGTGGGTTATGCGAGGCTTGGGCGTGGAACGTCACCGAGGTGAGGGGCACGGCGAAGTTCGTGCTGGTTTTCCTGGCGCGTAAGGCGTATTACGATGATGGTCGCGCCGCTTGGCCTTCCCTGGCGACGATCGGCGAGCATTGCGGTTGTGATGAGCGTACCGTGCGTCGCGCGTTGGCTTGGTTGCAGGAGGAGCGTTGGATCAAGCCGGGTGACCAGGATTTCAGCGCGAAGGATCCGCGTACGGGTCGCACGATCCGTGCCGGACATCGTTCCACGGTGTGGAACGTGAACATGAAGCACGTGCATATCGATCCCGAAGACATCGAGGAGCATGACGGTGCGGTGAAACCGGAGTCATACGACTCCCCTGCCGGCGTTGTTGAATCGCCTTCGGCTCTCGAAGGTAGACCGGACAATCTGTCCCCCCATGTGAGACCGGACAGATTGTCCTCCCTCACGGATTCTAGGGTGGACAATCTGTCAACGAGACCGGACAAATTGTCCACCAAAAGACTAATAACAAACAATTACCCCTCTCCCCCTACGGGGGACCTCCCCACGGGGGAGGCTCCCCCGAAACGAATCTCGAATCGGCCGGAAACGGACCCGGACGCGGACGCTAGGAGCCTGTGCGCCTCGATGGTCGAGCGGATGCGCTCGAAGCCTCGACTGCCGGTTCCGGCGCGTCTCGATGACGGTTCGGGCGGAGTCTCGAAGCGTGAGCTGTCCGCCGCCAGACGTCTGGTCGCCGCGCATGGCCTCGAACGTTGCCGCCTGGTCGCCGAGTGGGCGTTGAGGGCTCCGGAATCGCAGGATTCCAAGGGGTTTTCGTGGCGTGGCTGCATCACGGGGCCGAGTCGTCTGGAACGCAAGTGGGACTCGCTGCTCGCCCAGATGGCGTGCGATCCGCAGGGTTCCCGGTTGCTGGATCGGTCGAAATCGGATCCGGTGGATGCGCATCGGCCTATCCGGGTGACGAGCCGTACGTGTTCCAGGACACCGGTGTTCGGGGCCGGCATATTCGACCTCAACGTGAGTCAGGATCATCTCGACGGGCTGGTGCGTCAGGCCGACTGCCCGCTGTGCGCGTTCGACGAACGCAACCGCGAACACCACCACGGTGGTGACGCGGTTCGTGCAGCCGCCACAGTAGAACCTTCCGAAGCGACCTTGACGGTCGCCTCGCATGGCAGCCGTTTCAAGGGCTCGAAGGATTATGTCGGCGATAAGGCGCTGCAACGGCTGATCGCCGAAGAGGGTACGACGATCGGGGGTGAGCTCGGATGACGGGAACCGGTTTCAGACCCACAACCCAGCTCCCGCATGCGAAGAGCTTGAAGACAGACGAGGTCACGGCGATGCGGTACGCGGGCAGCGGCATGTGCCACATCATGAGATCCGGAAGCACCGACGCGAGCGTTGAGGAGTGTCAGGCGATGAACATGCTGGTCGATCGCATGTTCGGCCTTGACGAGTCCGACGATTCCAAGGCCGATCATGTGCTGCGCCGGGCGGCGCGACTGGTGTGCGAATCCTGCCCTGTGCGCATGGAATGCCTCGCGGACGCCACGGTGAGCATGGAGAACACGGGCATCTACGGGGGTCTGGGCGTGGAGGAACGCAAGAGCGTGGCCCGCATGGCTGAGGCCAAAGGTCTCGCCGTGCGCGACGTGAGCGTCGCTCGTCAGCGTGGCGGCAGATCGCATGCCGTGGCCGGCCATGACGGCCGGTACAGCAGCGTCCAGGCGAAGGACGAGGCGAGGCGTCGCCGTGACTATACGGCATGGCTCAAGGCTCATCCCGACGCGATCGCCGATGCGCGGCTTCGGGATTCAAGTTCCCGTGCGGCGCGACGCAACCGTTCCAACACGGGACGCGGGAGCGAACAGATCGAATCCGAATCCTCGGCTTTGGTCGAGCAGATGCTTTTCTGAACCACCATCGATTATTCGATACCTATATATATGGAAAGGAATACCAATATGATGCAAACAATCATGCAATCAGACATGCAGACAAGCCAGCTTGCATGCAATTCTGCTGTTTTCGGGATCGGGGGTGAGGTCATGAGACTGGCGATAGCGAACGCGAAGGGCGGGGTCGCCAAGACGACGACGAGCATGTATCTGGCGGCCACGATCGCGCATCGCGGCGGGCGGGTGTGCGTGTATGACGCCGATCCGCAGTCGAGTGCGAGCCTGTGGGCGGACGCGGCCGGGGATGCGGGCGACGCTCTTGCTTTCGAGGTGCGTCCGGCGAATCTGAGCACGCTGTCGCACTTGGCAGGGGATGATGTGGATTCGTGGTCGATCGTGGATGCCCCACCGCAGGGAAAGATGTTGCAGGCCAGCATCCACGCGGCGGATTTCGTGCTGATTCCCACGTCCGACAGTCCCTTGGACTTGCAGCAGGCGTGGGCGATGCTGGACGAGGCCCTGGCCTCGCGCCCCGCCGCGATCCTCGTGGTCAAGGCGGAACCGGCCACGGTCGCGTTCCGAGAGACGATGCACGCGCTCGGGGAGGCGGAATCCCCTCGTTTCGACACGGTCATTCCCAAACGCCAGCAGATCAAGAAGGCGTTGGGAACGAATCCGGTGAACCTCTACGAGTACCGTGACCTGCTCACCGAACTCGAAGAGATCGCACGCGATCTATCGCACGGGGAGGAGGAGTGATGCAGGGCAACTACAGGCCGATACGACGCGCGGATTCGGCGATGAAGGCCGTCATGACTGGTGAGCCGAATGCGTCCGTCAGTAACAAGGTCATGCTTTCGCTTCGTGTAGACGCGGATCTCAAGACGCGCTTCAAGAGCGAATGCGCCGCGCGCGGAGTGACGATGGAGGATGCCGGCAGGCAGGCGCTCCAGGCATGGATGCGCGGGGAATAGACGCCTAACCCCATGGAAACAATCAAACAATCAGACAATCAGGCTTGCAGACATGTCTGCATGTATGCAATCTGACGATAGTAAGGAGACTGTTATGAAGAAGGAACAGGACATAGAAGTGAATCAGTCATCTTCCTCTGGAGGGGAGGAAGACATCAAGGAAAACACAACGAACCATGCAAGGGCGTGGATCGCGGTTCTCGTCGTCGTTTTGGTCGTGTTGGCTGCCGGAGGGTTCTTCGGCTGGCGCGCCTACGACTCGCATCGGATGTCCGTGGCTCAATCGGACTGCTCCGTGGCGTTGAACGACGCGAAGACGGCAAGGAGATCCCATGACTCCTACGCCGAAGGGGAGGCGAGTGATGCGATGGCGATCGACGTCAAGCAGCTCAAGGACAAGGGCACGCACGACGCCCTCGCGCGGGCGTTGGAAAGGCAGGTTCCTGCCTTGTCGTGCTCCGCCGTGGATCGTGGCGCGCCGGAGGGACAGACGACGGCGAACGCGAAGGGCGCGGCATGGTACCGGACGCAGACCGGGGTGCTCAAGACGCGGGTGAAGGCGGTTCTGGATTCGCGCACCGATCTTCTGGTGGATCAGGCGAAGGCGTTGCTCAAGAGCTCCGACGGCAAGGTCGCGGACAACGAGACCCGTGAGGCGTTGACGAAGGCCATCGATGCGCGCGACGAAAAGGCAATCGCTTCGGCGACCAAGCAGGTGAACGATTCGGTTGCGGCGAAGAGGAAGGCCGACGAAGAAGCGAAGGCCAGGGCCGAAGCGGAAGCCGCCGCCGCTGCCGCCGCGCAAGCCCAAGCGGCCCAAGCGGCGCAGAACACGGTTCCCTCGTATACCCCGTCGTATTCGACTGGCGGCGGCTCGCAGTCGTATCAGCAGTCCGCTCCGAGCACGCCTGCACCGGCAACGGGTCAGGGGTCCGGAACGGGGTCAGGGGTCCGGAACGGGGTCCGGCTCCGGTTCCTCCGGTGATGATGGGTGGATTAATCCACCCAGCAACTCTTTGCCTCCGGACCAGCAGTGCTTGGTGTTCGGCTGCCCTCCCGGATACGAGTTCAAGGGCTGATTGGTCGGCATTTCTCAATGGACGAATCCGCACCCCCTCAAAAAGAAGGGATGCGGATTCGTTGTTTCTGTTATATTCGTCCGGCTGATCAGGCTTGTCTGCAAGCCTGATTGTCTGATTGTTTGATTGTTTGCATGATGATAGTTCCCGGTTTTTTGTACGGGAGTGTCCGGCGCAGCATTGCGTTAGTGGGGGCAGACTGTTGTGGTGCGGGTCGATTCCGGCCTGTATCTATCAGAAGTATTGAGGAGGGTCCTTATGGGATTCAGACTTTTCGATCATAAACGAGCCAAGCTGGCGACCGCCGTGTTGGCGGCTCTCGCCACGCTGCTCGCGCCGGCGGCTTCGGCGGTGGCGGCCGATGGCGGCGGTGACGGTTCGGCCGGTGGCGGTGGTGTCGGCGACGGCAGCGTGACTGTCAAGTGGGCCGCCAAGGATTCATGGCCCGCGACCTATCAGGGTGTGGTTCAGGCGATGGGCGACATGGGTTGGCGCGTTTCCGACGACCAGCCGGCCACGGATGCCATCAACACGGCGTTGACCCAGGCGTTGAACGAGTGCCGGACCTCGTGGACGGGTACCGGCGACCCCGGTTGCCGTCTGGTGACGGTGGGTGCCGCGTTCTCCGACCAGTACGGGGCCTATACCGGCCTGTCGAACTGGTCTGCGGACAAGTGGGTCGAGGCGTGGAACGTGTCCGGCATCAATAATCAGACGTTCACGTACAACGGAGTGAACTGGAACGCAGGCACCACATGGACCGACAAACTCGGCACCCATTCGGTCGGCACCATGGCTCATGACAATGTCATGGCGAACGAGGGCGCTTCGGTCCGTGTGATCGTGTTGGCGAAGAATCAGCCGGTCCCCGACAACTACGATCTTTCCGTGAGCACGCGCCAGCAGGCTCCCGCAGGGGTGAACGCGGGTTCGTCCGACGCGGTGAGCGACTCGATCGTCACGAACAGGAACGGCAGTTCGGTCGCGGAGAACGTGAACGCGGACGTGTGGCTGAATTATGATGGTCATCCGGCCGGTCTGGTCGCGTCGAAGGCCGTGAAGAAGAGCGTGTCGCTGCCCAACCAGGGCACGAGCGCGAGCCCCGCGTTCACGCCGAAGGATTTCGGTTGGAACACGTGGCCCGAAGGCAACTATTGGTTCGATATCACGGTGTCCAAGCAGGGCCGGATGAAGGCGGCCGTGGACACGGCGGACCGTCAGGCGAGCGAATCGTTCAACGTCCCGGCCGTTCCTCCCGAGCCTCCGGTCAAGAAGATCGAGGAGGGCGTAAGCGCGGATTCGATGACCAACCGCACAACCATCAGCACGGGAACAGGCCTGGGCGGGTATGCGATGACGTTCAAGGACACGATCCAGCCCAATGGCATGACCTACGAGGTATCGAACTACAAGCTCGTGGACACTACCGACAACAATCGCGACGTGTCCGGCGAATTCGCCATCAACTGGGACAAGGCGAACAACCTGGTCACGGCTACCCGTGGCAAGGACAAGGGATTCCTGCCCCTAGCGCACACCTACGAATTCAGCTTCGACGTGACCATGTCGCAGCCCGAGACCAGCAAGGTCACGGATGTGGCGTCGGTCTCATGGAATGATCGTCCCGAAGTGAAGACGGATTCCAAAGAGTTCCCCACATGGAAGCCGAATCCCGACAAGTCCTGGATCAAACAGGGCGCGGACGGCTCACGGCAGGCGGTCGTGGACCCCGATGAGACGAACGCGACCGGCGCGGACGACAACGTGTTCCTGGACGGCGACAAGGTCGCCAGCGTGGTCAACGGCACCGTCGACCCGCATCTGATCGAGGCTCCGAAGAAGTTCGTCCTGACCGACGATTTCACCGCAGCCGACTATCTCGTGGATCCCGATGCCGCGAAGGACATCCGCGTGTACGAGGCGGATGCCACAGCCGACGCGGACGGCCACTACCGCGCTTCGAGCATCACGGACATCGCCAACAAGGGCCGAGACGTGACCGACGGCTTCAACGTCACGTTGAAGGGCAGCGTGGCGACGGCCACGGCGAAGGCCGACTATCTGAAGAAACTGCGCCAGATGGGAGCCCCCTTGCAGGTCACGCTCCTGGTGCCGATGACGGTGAACTTCGCCAACGGCAAGGGCGCGGCGCAGGTCCGCAAGGATCACGGCGTGGCTGCCGGCGCGGAACTCCAATTCTGTGATGCGGATGGTGTGAAGTTCACCAATTCCGGCAGCGAGCAGGTCAACGATCAGAAGGTCCCCACCAACGAGCCGCGGATCTGCGGCTACGTGCCCCCGGTCTCGAAGGACGTGATCTCCGAGGCATCCGAGGGCGGCGAGCAGGAAAGCGTCGACGGCAAGGTCGTCTACCCCGGCCAGAAGGTCGAATACCAGCTGCTCACCACGCCGCAACTACCTTCATCGCTCGCCTACGGCGTGAAGAACGTGGTGTTCACGGACACTTACGATCAGTATCTCGTACCGGACAAGCAGACCGTCGAATTGATGGATCTGGGCACAGGAAAAGTGATTGGCAAGGCGCATTACACGACCAAGTGGGACGAGTCGAAGCACCTGTTCCAGCTGACCATCAACGATCCGGATGTTCTGGCCTTGTGGAAGGCGGGAAGCAATCCCCGCGTGCAGATCCGTTTCGAGGGCACCGTCTCCAAGGACGCGCCCACCGATCGGAAGGTCAACAACCAGTGGATGCTCACTTTGAACAATTCCCTGACCCCCTCGAACGAGGTGTTCAACATTCCGCCCGACTTCCAGCCAAGCAAGGAGGACAACCAGTCCGCAGCGCAGGGCGACCCTTCGATCTCGATCGATGGCAAGACGCTCCTGTTGGGCGATACCGGCAACTACGTCGTGAACCTTGACGCTCAACAGCAGCACCAAGCGTACAAGGTCTGGCGTCTGGGCATAGTCGATGATTTCGACGACGAGTACGTGAGCATCGACCCCACGAAGGTCGAGATTCTCGGAGCGGACGGCACCGACTACACCAAGTCGTTCAACGTCCAATCGAAGGACGGCGTCATGTACGTGTTCGCCAAAACGGTGGACACGAAGATCCCCGCGACGGGCGAAACCGTCAAGGGCGACCCCCAGCCCTCCGATCTCAAGGCCTACAGCGAGCAGAGCGTCGACGACTATCAGCCGTTGAAGGATCCCGCGATCGACCAGAATCTCATGGGCCGCTCCTACCAGGTCGTCCTGCCGTACACGGTCGTCAAGGTGACCGGTGGCTACGTGGTCAAGAACAAGGCAACTCAGGTCGTCAACGACGTGAGGAAGACCACGAACGAGGTGTCGAATCCGTTGAAGCCGATCAACCCGGCGAAGGACGTGACGGTCAAGGTCGGCGGTGAAAGCGTGAACGGGCACAACATCTGGCTGGACTCCACGTTCCTCTACCAGTTGGATTCCTCGATCATTCCGGCGAATCGCGCCTATCCGCAGGTCGACAACTGGTCCATCAGCGACCCGTTGAACCCCGAGTTCGACCAGTACACGGGCCAGTGGGCCGTGTACGCATCCCGCGACCTGTACAAGGACGGAACGGTTCTCGCTGCTAAGGGCGAGAAGATAGCCGGCAGCGGCTTTGATTCCGGCCGGTTCGGCGGCGACCTGTTCACGGCGGTGCAGGGCGAGGATCATGTGGTCACCGTCGAGGCCACCGACCTGTACAAGGCATTGGTCTCAGCGGACAACGCGCACGAGAACGGCTGGCGCGCCTACCTTCAGTGCAAGCGCGTGAAGGTGTCCGAGAGGGTGCCGAACACGTTCGTCGAGCATTACAACGGCAAGGACATCCCCTCGAACGAGGTATGGACCCGCACGCCGGACATGACCCCTTCCATCCATATCGAGAAATGGGATCGCAAGTCCGGCTGGCCCAAGGGCGACCGCGACGATTCCAAGGACGCCATCAACGTGAAGGGCGACACCGAGATCGTGTTCACCATCAAGAACACGTCGAAGGTGGATCCCGAAACCGGCAAGGGCGCATACTTCCAAGCCAAGGACCTGAAGCTCACGGACAAGACCATCGTGGGCGACGGCACCGTGACCGACCTCAAGTACCCGTCGAATTGGGATACGCTCATCCTGAAACCAGGCGAGAGCATCGAGGTGACCGGCACGCTGAAGGGCGTGACGGACAAGCACACGGATCGCGCCAAGGTCACCGGCATCCCGCTCCTGGAATGCCCGACCACCGACGACCACCCATTCGACGGCCAGAGCGTCGATAAGCCGTCAACGCCGAAGGATGGAGTGAAGGTCGACGGGGTGTGGCTGTGCGGCGACACCTTGGTCGAATCGAATCAGGACGATTGGAACGGCCTGGTCAAGAAGGGACTGGCCTCGACCGGTTCCAGCGTGATCTGGATCCTGGTCGCGGCCATCGCGCTCGGCTCCGGCGCGGGCGTCATCCTGCACGTCCGCCGGCGAGAGGAGGCGAAGGAACAGACCCTGAGCGGCGAGTGAACCGGAACGGTTCGCGCGTCTGACTCGTAGACCTGTCCAATATGGGGGTTCGCAGACTTGTTCTGCGAACCCCCTTTTTTTCATGCCGCAATCGTGTCCGGCGCAGCACGTGGTTTGCGGATTGAAGATGGAGTGGTTCGAAACAAAATGTTCTTATCGAGTGAGGTGTGTGATGGCTGCTGTTCCCGTCGAGGCGATGCGTCGTGAAAGCGAGGCGTTCAACGCCACGGTGATGTCCGAGGGTCTGAGGGAGGCGAGGCTTCAGGCGGAAGGCCCGTTGTTCGCGTTCCTGGAGGGGTTGAGGTCCCATGCGTGGGATTATGACCAAGACAGGGATGCGAGCATGACGTATTCTGCCCGCCTGGGGTTGCTGAGCGCGGATGATTATCTGCGTGACGCGGTGTTGTGCAAGATCCTTGATCCGGATTTGGATGAGATGGCTTTCCGTGAGGTCGCCACGGCGGGCTACGGGACGCTCGACGTGATCGAGCGTACGTTGTCTCATGTGTATGACGAGCCGGGGTATGACGTGCGCGAGCATGTGCGCGAATATGATGCGCGCCTGTTCGATGATCAGAGGAACCCGGACATGCCCATGTTGTTATGGACTGCGGTGGGGCAACTGCCTCCCGACTATCAGCGCGGCGCGTTGGAGGTGGCATCGTTCGTCTCGTGGGCGCAGGGAGACGATCAGGAGACGGTGGACGAGTGGTGCGCGAAGACGTTCGACGTGGACAAGCTGGACGCCATGGGTTCCATGGTGGCCGCGTTGAGCCTGCACAACGTGCGTCCCGCGTTCATGCGGGAATTCACGCGAACCGAGGCGAACGACCTCGATATGGGTATGGAGGCGGCCGTGGCATCGACCCCGACCATGTCAGGCCGCTAGAGGGGAGACGAGGTCATGTCGAAGCCGTTGCCGCCGATCAGGCAGGAGCGTATCTACAGTCTGCTCGATCCCAAGGGAGAGATGAGCCATTCACGTCGATTCGACTGGAAGATGGATGCTCCGCTCAGTGAGAAGCTCATCCGCCTGTCCGTGCAGGTTGGCCGCCAGATCATCGATGGCGCGCCCGCCGATCCTGAGCGAAGGTTGACGGATGCCGTGTGGAACGAGGATTTGGATCTCGTCCACGGCCGTGCGGAACCGGACCTGTACACGTTTTCGGAGCGTCTGCCGCAATATCTCTCGCACCTGCATCCGGTCGGCCAGGCCATGGCCGTGGTGCACAAGGGCGGCGATCATCCCATGGACGTGATCCTCACCCCGAACCTGAGGCCGTCGTCGATGACGGCGATCAGGGCGAACGTGGACACGCTGCGTTTGGGCGTCGAGGGCGTATATTTTTCGACGCCGTACTGGAGCGCGAAGGAGAAGTGGGCCATGCCCATGACCCAGCAGATCGACCCCGCGTTGCTGCTCGGCTACCCCATGGTGCGCCAGGATATCCTGGAGAACACGGGCATCGACCTCGAGCATCCCGTGTTGCCGCCGAAGGATGGCATCGAGATCCCCTACGGGTTGGGTGTGCGTGTATCGCATTCGTGGCTGGCCGTGGGGGACGTGTCCGAACGGTTGGGCGAACGGCTGGATCTGCTGGCGTTGGACGAATTGGGGGCGAACCGGCAGGACGCGCGGTCGAGCGAACTGTCCCGTGGCAGGATAGCCACGGCGTTCACCGACAAGGTTCCTGTCAGCGTCAAGGTCGCCGCCGCAGCGCGTGAAAGCCCGTTGCGGGAACGGTTCAACCACGTGGAGTTCGACGAGGACATCGATCTGGCGAAGACCGATCAGATGGCCCGGGAGATCACCACGGCGTTGGCTATGCTTCCTACGGCATCCCAGGCGTTGGACACGTTCCGCGTGCGCAAGCTGGGCAAGTACGCGGGTTATACGAAGGGCGTGTACTCGCCCGACTACCGTTCCCTCGTGATAGACGACGGCAAGGCGACGCGCAACGGGTTCTCCGGATTGAGCTCGTTCGTGCACGAGTACGCGCACCACTTGGACTCGTATCCGGCCGCGAACCCGCAGCCCGACGATCCGGGGTATACGGGACGGGTCAGCGGCTCGTCCGCGTTCCGTGGGATTCTCCTGGACTACTGCCGCGATCTTCCCAACCTTCTGTCCGAGCGGAACATCTCCGTGAACAGGAGCCGCTTGGACTATCTCATGACGCCGAGCGAGGTGTTCGCGCGCGGCTTCGAACTCTGGGCGTCCGAATCTAAGCGCGTGAACTCCAGTTGCATCGACCTGCCGAACGCCTACCGCACGGATCCCGCGTACACGAGCTTCGAGGACGTCAAAACGGATCTGTTCGCGTTCTTTGACCGGACCTATCCGGACTTTCAGGGATTCGACTCCCTGACCGACACCGATAAGCAGTCTAGAACCCAACCTGAGCGCGGGGATTCCGACGGGTCGATTCCGCAAGGGGCCGAGGCGAACTCCGTTCCCGTCGGTTCACCCTCCCGCGTCCCGGAGCCGTCCGCGCAGTCGAGGCCGGTGCGTCGCCTGTCGCTCGGGGAGGCGAGGTTCCGCTTCCGTCTGAACGACGGGTCCTTCCTGTCGGACGCCGACGTACACGCCTGTCTTTCTTCTGGCGTTCGGGCGATCAGGCGCGTCCATCCCGCGACGTCGGATCCCGTAGGCGGAGAAACCCCGGCGGGCCGCGCGTCCTCGCTGTCCGATGCGGGCAGGGTTCTCGCCGTCCTTGCTAACTCGAAGGGTTCGGTCAGGAAATTCTTGCCGGTGAGCGTGATGTGCGTGCAGACTGGCCGCAAGGTGCCGGATTCGATGATCCTTCCGTACCTGGTGGACACGCAGCGCTCTTTCCATAACCTCGTCCAGCAGGCCACGCCGAGCATCTCGGAGTTGACGGACCGCTTCGCCGCCGAACCCGTGAGCATCATGCCGGACCTTGATCCCATGGGGGCCGCACGGTGAGCGCGCCGCCGATCAACCCACTGCAACATTATTGGGACGGATTTGAGGAGGAACAGCCTGTTCCTTCCCTTCCCGTCCCGCAGATCGAGGACAGGGAGGACGGTCTCGCCCGGCTTGTCGAAACCACTGAGATGCGAGGGGATGCGCAGCCGTCCGACACGGACGGCGATTTCGACGAGTGGGATTATTCGAGTCCACGCTCGAACGATCCGCGACTGTTAAACGAGTTCTCGGACGAAGAGGAGGAGCGTACCGCGATCATTCCCCTGGCCGGCGAACCGGACGCGTCAACGAGTGATGCCGCTGTTGCGAGGAAGCCGTCACGGCGCATACTGATGATCTGCGTGCTCCTGGTCGCGCTGATCGCGGGGGGCTCCGCCGCCATGAATGTATCCGGTTCCCGCGTACATGACGAGCTGACCGTCTCATGCTCCTCGGCAATTGAGGAGCAGCGCCACGCATGGAAAGTAGTGAGTAGGAGCGTCAAGGCTGCGAAGGCGAATACGATCACCGTCAAACAGGTCAAGGATCCGACGCTGCTCACGGATCTCGACGATCTGACAAACTCCGTGGGCGAGCACCCACGATACGCGGCCTGTGATGCGGATGCGGGCAACGACGTGCTCGAACGTGAACGGACGAATGCGGAAACGTCCACGCGCAGGCTCTCCCACCTTTCCGAACGGCTCGACTCGACCCTCGACAAGATCATGGAGTCCCGTGCCGCCAAAACGCTTGACGACGCAATGGTCAGACTCGACACGAGCATGCAACGTGCACGGACCATGTTGTCCGACTCCAAGGGGCCTGTGGCCGACGAGCGGACCAGAAAGGAACTGCAAAAGGCCATCGATGCCGCATCTTCGCTCGACAAGTCGAAGGATCCCGTGGCCTTGGACAAGGCCGCCAAGACCCTGGATACGGCGGCGCGCGAGGTCAAGGAGAGCGTGGAGAGCAAACGGAAGGCCGATCAGGCCAAACGCGACGCGGAAACCGCGAAACGCGAAGCCGACGAACAGGCGAGAGCACAAGCCCAGGCGCAATCGCCTGCCGGTCCGCCGTCGTACACACCGTCGACTCCCGCACCGCAGCATGCCCCGCCAGCCGCTTCGGCTCCCGCTCCGAGTCAGGATTCCGGCGGTGGCGGCTGGTCGGTTCCCGAGCAGGGTTCGGACCCGCTGCCGGGCAACGATTCGGGATTATAAACGAGGAAAGGCTTTATGAAGGAGAGGATCATGACCGAAAACCAGAGTGAGAAGCGGACGCTTTCACTCCCGAAGTTCGAGGCTCCAGCCACCGATCGCGTGTGGCTGGTCGCCGCGCACGGGGGCGCGGGCTGCACGACGATATACCGCAGCGATCCGCAGTATTGGGCCGATGCAGGACGCGCCCTGCCGTTGAGCGCGGATCGGGCACGACCATCCTCGATCGTGTTGTGCGCGATGGGGACGAGCCGTGGCCTGGAATCGTTGCGGGAGCTTTTGAACGAGGCGAACGATGGTTTGTTCGCGCCGACCGTCCTGTTGGGCGTCGCGGTGAGCATGCCCATGCGCCGCCCCCCACTCGTGCTGGAGCGAAGCCGCAGACTCATATGCTCAATCGCGCCAATGTCACTGCGGTTGCCTTGGATCAAGGGCCTGATGGTGGACGGGTTCCCCGAACGCTACCCCCATGCTTATGCGCGTCTCTGCGCGTCATGCAAAGAGGAGAGGCTTCGACGGAAGGAAAGTGTAGTGCCGGATTCGCTGACGAACGCCGACTAGCCGCAGGTTTACGGCAAGGGCCCTGCATGGAATGCTTCCGTGCAGGGCCCTTGCCGTGTCCGGCGCAGCACGGGTATGAGGCGGGCAGACTGTGTGGTGACAGATCAATCACATAATCGATTTGAAAAGAGAAAACTATGTTGCACGAAGTACACGACCAAGTGGGTCTCGCCTTGAACCAAGCCAACAATCGTATGGTCGTGGCGTTGAACGATCCGAAGGCGTGTCTGATCCCCGGCATGGAGGGGCCGATCACCACGGCGTTGGGTTGGATCAAGGGCATCGCGTTGATCATCGCGATGGTGAGCGTGGTGCGTATCGGCATCCACATGCTCAAACAGCAGGGCGACGGCGTACCCGACAGGGATGACACGGTCGACAAGATCGTGAACGTGGCGATCGCCGTGTTTTTGACGTCCGCTGCGGTGAGCATCATGTCCGGTCTGGGCATGAGCGTTGCCTCCTCCTGCTGAGTGTGATGATGCCGAACAAACGATTCATGGTATCCCGCAGGCTCCTGCCTCTCGCGTTGCTTGGCCTGCTCCTGAGCGTTCTCCTGTCGGGCTGTTCGGGACCGGATTTCAGCAGTTTTACCGACGATCTCGAATTCGGGGACTCCGCTTCGAAGGACGAGATCATCGAAGTGGAGCGCATGGCGATTCCCAAGGGGGGCCTGGGCAAGGACATCGGGCAGGCGGAACTCGACAAGGCTTCATCATGGACGCGATACAAGCTGAACAAGCTCATGGGCCTGGTGAGCAAGCCCGAGGACTACTTGGAAGCGAATCCTGGGGAACAATGCGTTGCGTTGAATGAAGTGGAACAGGACAAGCCTGGCGATTCACGCAGCTCTTGGGAACCCGGTGGGGCCACAGACGGTTTCGTGACGAGCTGTTCCCAGAAGCGAAAGCTGACTTGGTTGGAACGCACGTTGTGGTCGATGTACGACACTCAGGCGAACAGGAGCCTGGACTGGCTGTCGACAAGCCGCAACACGTTGACGGCATCCAGCGGCGGCGTGCGGACGTTGAAGAACAGCGCGTCCCCGGATTCGAGCAAGTGGGATATGAAGCTGCAACCGTATTTCAACGCGGCGCAGGGAGTGCTCCTGGTCACGGCGATCATCAGCCTGACGGTCGTGTTCATCATGATGGTGCACAACGTGCAGCATGGCGACGATGACGGCAGGCTCCTCTCGAAGAGCGGGTGGGTCGCCTTGGGCGCGTTCCTAGGCTCGGTCGCGGTGACGATCACGTTGCGATTGTTCTCGCGTTCCCATGGGGGTTCGCCGGGCATGGCGTCGTGGGATCCGAATTCGGGCACGACGTTCTTCGTGTCGGATTGGATCCGCATGCAACTGGACCCGATCTACATCCTGGCGATCGTGGCCGGGGTGATCGCGGCCGGGTTCAAGCTCGCGGTGCAGCAGGAGGGGCGCGAACTGGTCAGGTTCGGGCGTGCGATGGGCATGGCCGCGATCACCAGCATCGCATTGGCAGGCCTGGTGAACACGTTGAACGGTCTGTTCGACTCGTGGAGTTCGAGCCTGATGTCCTCGGCGTCCTCGATGGTGTCGGACGCGTGGTCGCGCAACTCGTTGCAGGCCAATGATTTCTTCAATCTGGACGCGCCGATCGCGGTCGTGCTGGTCATCCTCATGTGGGTCATGAGCCTCGTGATGAAGATCTTCGCCTACCTGCGTGCCGGCTTATTGCCGATCCTGGTGGGCATCGCACCGACGTGGGCGGCGATGAGCTGGAGCCAGGAGGGACGCCAGGCGTTCGGAAAGACCCTGGGATGGCTGGTCGCTTTCCTCGCCTACAAGCCGGTGTGCGCGTTGGTCATGGCGACCGGAAGCGCGATCTTGGTGACTTCCGGCGCGCAGGATGATTCCATGGCGATCACGTTGACGTTGACCTTGTCGGCGATCATCATCCTGCCCGCGTTGATCAAACTGATCGTCCCGGCGGCCCAGGGGGCCGTGGGCGGTGGAGGCGCGGTCATGCCCGCGCTCATGGGCGGTGCGGCCACGGTCGCGGGGGCCGGAGCAGCGGCATTGACCCGTGGCGGCGGGGGGCTCATCCAACGGTTGCGTGCTCACGGCGGCGAGGCTTCCGGCGGCGGGCCGGCTACGCCTGATGGGGCGAAACCCTCCGGCACGGCGAAGGCCGGCGGCGTGGCTTCCTCCACACCGTCCGTGGCCGGTTCCGCTTCGCCGTCCACCACGCAATCCACCACGCAATCCACCACTGGCGGGGGCGTTGATCAGAGTGGGACGGCTCCCGATGGCGTTTCCGCGAACCATTCGTCCTCGGGCCCCTTGCCGATGTCGTCTGATGTCGTGGCCGGGCCGGATGGTGCCGCCATGTCCCCGGACGCCCTGGTTCCGGCAGGCGCAAAGCCCGCATCGGCCGCACGTGACATTGATTCGTCGATCTCTTCGGCCGATGGCGCGCCGCAGGGCGCGAACATGCGTTCGCGCAGGCGTGAAAGAAAGGAATTCTAATGGCTTCGAACACGACGTATGGTGATTACATCCGCGCCATCCCCCAAGGGGTGGCGGGCATCGGATGGCCGTTGAGCATCGCGGGGTTCGCGGTGTTGATAGTCGGGTTCATCGCGATGAACGCGCTGTGGTGGGTCGGTCTGATCGTCCTGGGGGTGGGTTTGGGCACCATCGCGATCCTGTCGGTCAGGGATCGGCAGCATCGCAACATCGCGGATCGCCTGGTCGAGCGCCAGCAGTACGCGCAGGGCGTGCGCAAGGGACGTGGCTTGTACCGTTCAGGCATGCTCGGGCTCATGGAGCACGGGGGCACACCGCTTCCGGGAATCCTCTCGAAGGTGGAACTGATGGAGGCGTTGGACGGAGCCGGCCGTCCCTTCGCGCTCCTGCATCACACCCATACCGGCGAGTACACGCTGCCGATCGCCTGCTACCCGCAGGGCGCTTCCTTGGTGGATGACGACGACGAGGACCAGTATGTGGCCGGTTGGGCCGCGTTTCTGGAATCGATGGCGCGCACGGCGGGCGTCATGCAGGTCTCGGTATGCGTGGACACGAGTCCGGACTCGGGTTCGCGTACGCAGCGCATCCTCTCCAAACACGTGACCGCAGGTCCTGAGGATCTTGCCGGTCGCGCCATGAGCGAGGTCATGCTCATGCTTTCTCGCGGCGGGGCGCGCAACGACGTGATCGTGTCGATCGATTTCAAATACCAGGATATGAAGGGCCGTCCATTGCCCGACGATGAGGCGGCGCGTACGATAGCGAACCTTATTCCCGGAATCATATCGAGCTTGGGCCAGTCCGGCGGCGGCATGGCCCGCACCCTGGACGCGGACGAGATGGCGACCATGGCGCGCACCGCATACGATCCCAGAACCCTGGAGGAGTTCGAGCAGCAGGAGGGGGAGAATCCCGTGCATTGGGAGGATTGCGGCCCTACCGCATGTGAGGCGTCATGGGATTTTCTGCGGCATGATTCGGGGTTGAGCCGCACGTGGGAGATGTGCGATCCGCCCAGGAGCCTGGTGACGGCGGATACGATGGCGAATCTGTTGCAGCCGTTGGACGCGGTGGATCGCAAACGGGTGACACTCGTGTTCCGCCTGTTGGATTCGGCCAAAAGCCGTGTGCTCTCGGAGGACAACAGGAAACGCAGTACGGCTGCGGAGGGCCAGCAGAAGCACGTGACGGTCTCCACGGTTGACACACAGCATCGCGCGGACCGGCAGGCGATGGACGTGAACGCCGGCGCGAACCTGATCTGGTTCGGGATGTTGGTCACGGCCACGGTCATGACGGGACGTGACGAGGAGAACCGTTTGGAGAAGGCGTCACGCGCGGTCGAGGGAGCTGCGGGAGCCGCGTCCGTGGATCTGCGCGTGTGCTACGGGGCCCAGGACACGGGTTTCGCGGCCGGACTGCCGTTCGGCATCGATCTGGCCGCGTACCGTCCGCCGAGCCTGATGGGCTCCCTGGGCTGAGGAAACGTGAGGAGGACAATATGATGGGATCGCAACGGGCAAGGGATTCGCGCGGATCCGCCTTGTCGAACGATGAGCCGGTGTTCGACCGGGTCATGTCGGGAAGCAGGCGCGCGTTGCCGCACGTGTCGTGGCGTGGCGGCTTGTGGCGTGGGGGAGGTTACGCTCAGCGCCTGCCGCAGGTGGATATGGCGTTCGGTTCCTCCCGTCAGGTGTCGGGCGGTTTCTGGCCGTTCAGCACGGGCATGAGCCTTCCGGTGGAGGGCGTGCCGATTGGACGTTTGACAAGCACGGGCGCGGCTGTCTGCTGCGATCCGATCACGTGGTATCAGCGTGACATCGTGCCGCAACCATCCATGTTCGTCCTTGGCCAGCCCGCCATCGGCAAGAGCACGTTCGTGCGCCGCCAGGTATGGGGTCTGAAGGCGTTCGGCGTGAACGCGGTCATCCCCGGGGATCTCAAGGGCGAGTACGTGGATCTGGTCTCCAAGCTTGGCGGCCAGGTCATCCCTTTGGGCCCGGGCCTTGGCTCGTTGAACATTCTGGATCCTGGTGACGTGCACCAGGTATTGAAGCGGCTCACGGGGCCGTTGCGTGAGGATCTGCTGCGCGACTACCAGTTGAAGCGTGCGGAGACACTGGAGGTGGTGCTTTCGATCGTGCGCACGAAGAACAATCCGTTGACGGACATCGACATGAACCTCATCTCGGTGGGCTTGGAGGAACTTTATGCGTGCACGAAGGACGATCCGCTGCCGCCCACTGTCGTTGACCTGCGTGACCTGATCGTCTCCGCGCCGCTCTCGTTGCGCGCGGTGGCGAATTTCGACGATCCGCAGGATGATGCGGCGTATCGCAGCGTGACTAGGTCCCTGCTCGGCTCGCTCAACGGGCTGGCGACCCAGTATGGGCGTTTCAAGAGCATGTTCTGCTCGCAGTCCACGGACACGGTGGATCTGTCGCGTCCGGTCGTGTTCGACATCCAGGCGTTGGACAAGTCCGGCGACGACATGGTCGCCGCCGCTTTGGCGGCATCCTGGTCGGCGGCGTTCGCGGCGAAGAACGCCTCGGACATGCTCGCCGAGGCGGGCTTGCAGCCACGGCGCAATCATGTCATCGTCATGGACGAGATGCACCGTGCGCTCAGGAGCAGTCCCCTGATGGTCGAACGGCTCGACCTGCTCACACGCTTGAACCGGCAGTGGGGGTTCGGACAGATCATGATCACGCACACGGTCGCCGATCTCATGTGCCTTGGCAGCGAGGAGGAGAACATGAAGGCATTGGGCTTCGTGACCAGGAGCGCGATCAAGGTCATGGGAGCGTTGGATCCTCACGAGATCGACAAGTTCCTTCGCGGCGAAGTGGGCATGAGCATATCCAAACGCGAGGAGGATCTGCTGGACGACTGGAACACTCCCCTGGGGTATGGGACGAAGGCCGCGTGGAAGGGTCGTGGCAAGTTCCTGGTCAAGAGCGGCAACCTGCCGGGCCTGCCCACCGAACTCCAGTTATGTCCAACGGAGCTTGGCGGGTTCAACGACACGGACCGGAAATGGGAGAAGGACAGGTGAGCATGCGCGACGCGATGGCATTGGACGTGGTGAAACGGCTATCCATGTTTCAGGAATGTCTGGATGATGCACCCGCGTTCCTCAAGGGCGTGGCGGCGTTTGCGATCAGCGGGGATACGCTGACGCATTGCGCCATCGGACTGACCTCGTCGCCCGATGAACCGCTGGGCTCCGAAGTGCGTTTTCGCACCTATCGGCACTCGGCTGGTCGGGTGACGATCGAGGGATCGGGCAGGGACCCCTATCCCGATTATCGGCCAGAGGACACGATGGGTTCGCGACTGCACATCCAGGCGTTGGCCAAGGCGTACGCCTTGGTGAACGCGGCTGGCCACGGACAGGACGCCCATCATCCGGTACGCATCGATCAGGCGGACTCGTGCGAGGCCACGGGCTCCCTGCACATCTCCCCGGCCACGGGCGACCCGGATCGCTTGCCTGCGTGGAATCATGCGATGGCCTCATGGGCACGCGATCTTGACATCAACGAGCCGG
This sequence comes from Bifidobacterium sp., assembly GCA_022649135.1. Taxonomy (GTDB): domain Bacteria; phylum Actinomycetota; class Actinomycetes; order Actinomycetales; family Bifidobacteriaceae; genus Bifidobacterium. Next base: position 17,055 of record JALCNP010000013.1, on the reverse strand, counting down.
ACAGGCTTCGCAACATCATGACCGACACGGTCATCGCCGGTCTTTGCGGTGACGACGGTTCGATGCAAGCGGACATGGTCGCGCGCCTGGACGGTGACGACCTGTACACGGTGCAGATGCCGCGCGCCGGCAACAGTCATCTCGTGCACTGGTATTTCGATCAGTTGGCCGCGATCACGCCGCCGACGGATGGTGGGATGCCTGGAATTTGCCGCGTGGTGATGCCGTGCGTGGAAGCCGTGGACAAGCTTCCCGTATCGGGTGACCCGATCCGACATGCTATGGAGATGATCGACGGATACGTCGAGTCGCGGAACGGACGTGACTCGTTCCTCGACCACGACGATCCCGCGAATATACCCGTGGCGAGGCCAGGCGTGCCGCGTCTGTTCGAGGCGGGCTCGCGTCCCTCGATGCCCAATGTCGACCGGGACGTCGCCACATGGATTCTCGATCATCCCATCGTCGGCCAAACAGACGGGGCGGCGGGGAACACAGGCCGCGTGTCCGGCGCAGCTTACGTGAGTGGAGCGCATAGTGATGACGGCACGAACAAGCACTATCAAAGGAGAAACATCATGCCGATGACACAACAGGTCATGCGCGGCAATCTCGCCGCCGACCCGAAATACTGGCCGGCCTCCACCCGCGAGGACGGGCGCGAACGCCAAGCGTACGCGGAGGCGATCGTCTACCGCAACCGTCGAGTCCGACTGGATGACGGGTCCTACACCGATGCGGCCAAGGGACCGGAGAAGGTCGCGGTACGTTTCTTCGGGCGTGACGCGGACGACATGAACGCAGCAGGGTTCAAAAGCGGCGACCCCGTGGTCGCCACCGGATCTCTGGCGGATCCCGACGCCTACGTCGACAAGGCAGGCGAGGCCCGGGCGCGTACCGTCATCAACGGGGAATCGTTGAGCCTCGATAATCTGCGTATCGCGGGCGACACCAGGCGCGCCGAACAGCGGCAGCGCGACCAGGAATACGACGACGATCTCGCGAACTCGCAGACCGACGACCCGTGGGCGAACATCCCGAACGCCACGCAGGGAGCTGCTCGCTGAAAACCTCTCAACGCCATCATTGCCGACCGATGCCCGGTGCCGTTTGACACCGGGCATCCGCATGTCAGAAACCATGCTCGTCTACCATGATTGCAGGGATGAACTCAACGGAGCACGGTATGGAACGACCGGATGAGCATGATGGCGTGCTCGACGCACGTATGGCATGGCCTGCCGACGCGATGGAACTCATGGAACTGGCCGACGATCATCCGACTCTCGACGATCTCGCGGACCGTTGGTATTTCGACGGACTACGGGAGCGGATCAATCGCATGGAAGGGCATCGGCTCGACTGAGCGCGCGACGGGGGCGTCGCGTCATCCCATCGTCCGGCGAAGCACCGCCGCGCATAGGTCAGACTTGGGGTATGGCATCGAACAAAAGACTTGAATCCAATCGCGTGGGCGATCTGGGTTCCACGGCGCGGCCGAGCCGCGTCGCCACACTGACCATCATCGTGCTTCTGGTGCTCGTGTTCGCCACGACGGCCTTCGCCGGAATGCGCGACGGGCTCGCCTTCGACTTCTACGGCACCCTCGTGGCGATGACGGTCGGCCAATACCGTCCCTCTTCCGCCGCGTGGCTCGCTCTGGCCGTCCAATGGACTCTCATCATCATCGTGGCGACGCTGATCGTCATATGGCGGCCGCATCGTCCCCGTGGGGCGGGACGCAAGGGCGAGACGCGCGTGGACCGGTACGCGAACGCGATGGGATCGGGCCAGGCGGTGGGCAAGGTCACCCGCGACCGCGCAGTTGACATGGCGGCTCGTCTGGTCGCGGGCTATGATCCCGATCGTATGGAGCCCGGATTCCCGTTGGGCGTCAACATCATCGACCACACGCCCATGGCGACCAGTTGGGAGGACATGGCCGTCGTCCTGGCGGGCCCTCGTACCGGCAAGTCGTTGTGCTACGCGATTCCGGCCTGCCTTTCGGCCCCCGGGCCGTTGCTGTGCACGTCGAACAAGGGCGACATCCTCGACGCCACTTTGGCACATCGCACGGAGGTGAGCGGGGATGATCGCGTGTGGGTGTTCGATCCCGAGAGGATCGCCTACCCGGACGGCGAGGCGACGTTCTGCTGGAATCTCATCGACGACATTCGTGAGATTAGGAACGCGAAACGCATCGCGGACTGCTGGCGGTACGCCTCTGGGCAGCCGCAGATATCGGGCGGGGACGATTTCTTCCCCGGCACCGCCGCGCAGCAGTTGGCCGACTACCTGTTCGCCGCTCACCTGGATTCGCGCACCGTTTCGGACGTGTTCCGTTGGGCATCCGACGAGCGCGAAAGCGAGCCCGCCGACATCCTGCGCTCCTACGGGTACGACAATCTCGCCGCGAGAACCGGCAGCGTCATCGGCCTGACCCCGGAGACCAGGAGCGGCGTGTTCGGCAGTCTTCAGACCATGGTCGCCTTCCTCGCCGACCCGCAGATCCTCGACTGGATCCAGCCGAGGAAGAAGGAGACCAGGCGTATGTTCGACCCCGAACGATTCGTCGCCGACGTCGCGCATCCCGGCACCCTGTACCTGTTGAGCGCGCAGGGACGTCCCTCCACCGCGTTGACGGCCGCGTTGACCGCGACGGTGGCGTTCACCGCCTACCAGTACGCGCAGTCGAAATGCCAGGCGAACCATAGGCGTCTTCCCGTGCCCCTGTGCTGCGTGCTGGACGAGGCCGCGAACATCTGCCGGTGGCCGGAACTGGCCGACGTGTACAGCTATTTCGGCAGCGCGGGCATCCCGATCATGACGATCTGGCAGAACCCCTCGCAGGGCGAGGCCGCGTTCGGCGCCACCAGCTTCAACAGCCTGTACGACAACGCGAACGTCACCGTGTATCTGGGAGGTATCAAGGACACGAAGTTCCTGGGATCGGTCAGCCAGCTCGTCGGCCAGCGCGAGATCGTCCGCTCGAACGTGCAGACCGATCATCGCGGGGACCGCAGCGTTTCGCGCAGCGTGCAGCAGGAGGACATCCTTCCCGTCTCCCGTCTCGCCGAATGGCCCGTCGGCCGCGCTCTGCTGCTGGCAAGCCAGGCACGCGCCCAGGTCGTCAAGACGATGCCTTGGAATCAGGTGGAAAGATGGAGGAAATACGACACAAGCGGTACGGAGGCTAAGAAATGAGCGAGGATCAGATGGCAGACAACGATATCCGGGCGGTACGCCCCGTGGACGCGCGTCAGGCTCGCCAGTGGTTCCTGGGCATGGTCGAATCAGGGTTGAGCATGGCCGAAATGAGCATCCGCACACGCGAGGAACGGATGACATCCGAGGAACACGAGCTGCCCGACGTGCCCTTCATCGACGACGACCGGCAGGAAAACCATGCCCCCACGCATCCGACCGAGCAGGCCGATCGCGTGGATACGGACGACGGCGGTGACGTGGATGACATGCTCGACGAGCGCGTGCTTGGGGCACGCCCGCATACCGAGAACATGGTGTACCCCTCGTTGCGCGACTTCGTGGAGAAACTGGTATCGCATGTGTTCGCCTACCAGCAGACCAGTTCCACGGCCATCCGGTGGATCGCTGACTGGTGGCGCTACCCGTCCCTCGTGTTCCCCTTGGACGCGATGTGGCGCTCCTACGAGCACGCCGCGCACGGCGAAGGCGGCGAGATGCAGTCCTGGTATTTCCAATCATTGCAATTGTTCAACATCATCTTCAACAAGGACACGGGACTGGCGGCGAAACTACCCAGCGAGAACATGCAGTCCGGCAAAGGGGACCCCCTGCCGTTGATCGAACCCAACGGACTGTGGAGCCAGAACATCATCCAAGCATTGAACGAAGCGCCATACGAACGTTCCGGGGAAAACGTGGACATGATCCCCGACGACCGCGACACCATTGAGGAAACTAAGCCGACGCCACATCACATCACACAGCAAGGAGCGGAATAAATGCAAGGCGAACCAGAGGACGCGCTCGACCAGGTCATGAACCAGTCATGGCAGGCCGTGGCGCAAAGCATCAGACAATCAGGAATCCAAATCAACAACGAGATCCGCCGCCTCAAAGCGGAAGACAGGACGGAATCACGTGCGAAGGCCACACGGTATGAAGCGAAACGTAATACGATGGCTTATTGGAAGAGAGATAATCGCCGGCAGCTCGACGACGGCTTCTCACGCACGTTGAACGCGACGATACTCAATCCGAATATGATCGAGCATCCCGAGCGCTGGGACGACACGACGTTGGTCAAATCGTGGGTCGTGGCCGACCAGTTGGGCGACGGCAGATACCTCGTGGAGAAAACCCGCGCGAAGGAACTGGTCGAACAGGAATACGAGCGCCGCCATCCCGGTCAGCCGATTCAGCAGGCGGCCGAGGGACTCATGCAACCGGTCACGATCCGGTACACGGACCACGAGGATCCAGGATTCCTTGACACGCAGGCCGCCTTAGGCCGCGCCGGAACCCTGATCGACCTGCAACCGGTCGACCCGAAGGACGCCGACGGATTCCGCCGCGAACACAATGGCGAATCATTCAGCGTCCAAGTAGGCGAGGAAACATGGAACGGCATGAACCGCGAACGACTCACGCAGGCTGTACTGACCAGTGAGACGAACGACCCGGTCCAACGCATCTCCTTCCTCAAATCGAACCTGTCCGAACTCACCCACGCGGACAACACGGCCACGGGAGCCGAACCAGAAGCCCCACGAGAACACACCCAGTCGGACAACGTGGACGCCGCCCCCATGGAACAGCCAACGGACACCGAACATCCGGATGACACGCCACCACAGGATCCCGGCACGGACCCACGGCCGGCCGAACCGGTCACGGTGGAGCGTGCCGACGAAAGCGTAGGAGTGCTCCCGGAATCAGAACAGGCCGGGAAAAAGAATCCGGATAAGCATGTGAAGCGTCCCATGGAGGACGATCCCATCGACGGGGGGCGCAACATGTTCGGCTACTACAGTGTGGCCGAACAGGTTGAAATGCGGCTGAACCGAAACGAGGCTCAAATGAACCCGACGGCACCCACGATCCAAGTGACCACGCCGGAACAATCCAAGGGGACGCGACGCTAAGGTTTATCTGACGGCTCCCTGATGCCCGGTGTCGACGATCGTATGGTCGGCGACACCGGGCATCATCGTATCCATGGGACGTGCATCAAGTGATGATTCCTGGAGTCCGTAGTCGAGTGCGAGCCTTTCGAACGTGCGCAGGCCCTCTCGCAGAGCGTCATGGTATTCGTCTTCTCCTGACGCCTGGCCGAGATTCGTGACGACGTGGAACGCCTCGTCGATGAGCCGGTTCATGTCCATCATCGTGAGCTGTTGCCTCTCCCTGCCATGATGCAGGACGGGCGCGTGATGTTCCATGACGGCCTGCCATTCGCGTACCGCGAGCAGTTCGTCGTCCCCGTCATCATGCCATGCCCTGCGCAGCTCCTTGAGCGTCATGTCCTTGCCGAGCGCGTACCCGGATATGCGTTCCCTCCACCCGTCCGAGCTTCGCCAGGTGACGGTGTAACCGGTGACCTGATCGGTTGAGTCGAAGGTTTCCCTGCTCGTGCCCTTCTTCAGTCTTGGATCGATGTTCAATCCGCAGCGACGGACGCGACGGATGAACTCGTCCTCGCTGTGGGAGTCGGCGGCGCACGCGGCCACCAATCTTCCGATGTGTTCGCGCGGCAACGTGTCGAGCGCGACCTTGTTGATGAGCTGTGTCCGCGTATCCGCGTCCAATTGGTCGTACCCGGTCCCGTAGTCCTGTCGTGCCTTCCATTCGGCCCATTTGCGCCATTGCCGGTACTCGTAGGAGGTCTTGGAGCGGGTCGGATTGTTCGCGAGTTCTCGTAGTTCTGGCCGTTCCTTTTCCATCTGACGGCAGGTTTTCTGCGCGTGGATGCGATCGTGATACGGGTTCATCCAGTGCTCGTATCCGGCAAGGGAGACCATGAGATGGATATGGTCGTTGCCGTTCTGGCTCAATCCGTGACGTACCGCGACCCACGGGGCGAGGTCGCCCCCGTGCTCGTCGACGAGACCCATGCGGCGCAGGTAGTCCTTGGCGACCTGTTCCCACTGCCGGTCGGTGAGGATGCCGTCGCGTGCGTTGATGGCGAGGGAGCAATGCCATATGCGTTCCTTGCCGTGCTCCTTCTCAATGTTCTTCGCGCCTCTCATGTCGGGTGGATAGGGTTGCCCGTCCTTCTCGAGTTTCCTGTAGGAGCGGTCGAACCTTTCACCGATGTCGTGGAATGTTTCGAGCGGTTTGCCGTCCACGTCGAACCTACTGTCGAGCATGTCGAACGTGTTGGCGGAGCACGCGATGACATGCTGATCGCGATGCTCGTTGTGCCGCCCCTTACCGAAAAGGTAGGCGAGCAGTCTGGACGGAGAGGAGCCACGAGTGATGTTCGGTATCATGCCAACCATGTTCACGTACCAGATTCCGTGCTGCGCCGGACACGATTCCCACTCCCCCGACATCGTCCGAAACAGCACATAGGTTCGGTCATGTACGCCCATAAGGGGATGGGGAATGGGTTCACTGGTGTGCGGCTTTTCACTCCCTCGCGTTGCCCGCTCGGCTCCGTCGCGTCGTCGTTTCCGATGCACAGTGTGACCGATTGACTTTCGCGCGTGCATGGGATTCTACTCCCGCATGTCACCGAATCCGATGCGCCAAGTCAGTGATTCGCACACACGAGTGCGTAGGATTCAGCGCCCCGCGTCGCGGGTTTTCATCTCCTGGTAGACGCGCATGGCCTCGTGCGTGAGCTCGTTGATCTCCCTCGAGGCGCGTTGGATCATCTCCATGCCCGCCTGCGTCACCCTCCCGTCACGATTGGCCACGGCGGCCACCTGGTTCACGTTCACGCCGATACGACGCACCTCCGCGCGAATCCCGTCGAACGCTTCCGAGAGCACGTCGCGTTCCTTTTCCATCTCCCTCGCGTCATGGTTTTCGATCTCCTCGAGTTCCGCCTGACGCAATATCGTGATCATGACCTTGGCACGTGACCAGCCGGTTTGCTTGCACAGCGAGTCGAGTTTCCCGCGATCGCGCGGGTCGATTCTGAGCGCGAAACGTTCCTTATTGTCACCCTTGCGTTGTCGCTGGTTATGTCCGTTGTTAGCCGTTTTCATGCCACTCATACCCCGATTATCGGCACGGCAAGGGGCAGCTGCGCCGGACACCAGGCATCAATCCCCCCACAACAAGCCTTCGGCACTCGGGTCCTAGATCCCCCCAATGGGGGGAATCGTCCGCGCAAGCAGGGTTTGTGCACACAAACCCTCTAGCTTGCTACCCCTGTATCTTTTGGTTTATTTGGTTTATTTGGTTCTTTTGGTTTATTTGGTTCTTTTGGTTTATTTCATGGGGCTACGGCGATGGCAATGAAAACACGCAGGAACTCGGAACGGCTCCTGCAGTCATGCTTGGCGGCAGCATCTATTTCCCCAAGCAGACTCTCCGGAATCATCACGGTGGTTGAATATGTCATTGCTTCTTCCAAATGCGCGTGCGGCATGGCTTTGATCTTGTAATCGTCCTCCCCTTCCCTTTTCGGTGACCCATGCCCCGCCATCTCCAACAGATACCGCAGGCAATAAGTGACCGACATGTGCCGCTCGGCAGCGAATCGTCTGAGCCCGATCTCGGTATCATGGCTCAACCTTATGCTCACACGTTTCCCATAACTCACTTCATACACTCCGTTCCCGTGACTGCAATACCGCTAGGAATTCTCCCACACCATGCCCGTGCTGCGCCGGACACGACAGATACAAGTTCGGGCACGCGGCTTAAAGGCCGTGTGCCCGAACTTTCGTATCGTCGGTTTTAATCCCACAAGTGCCGTAGTGCGAACTCGTGTTCTGCATCCCGCATCCATTGCTCGACTTCGAGTGGATCCTTTCCTTCGTAGAGTCGTTGCTCGGCTTTGTCGCCGATGCCGGCGGTCTCGTAGTCGGGTGAGAGTTTTTTCTCTTCGGCGTCGAGCCTGGCGCGCGCCAGATCGTTTTCGTCCAGCAACTTGTGGATCCGCGCGGTGTAGTCCACACTGCTGGTCGGCATGGGGCTTGCCATGTCGGTTTCATACCAGTCGTGCAACGCTCGCTCGTCGGGCTCACGCAGGTACCGCAGGTGTTCGATCTGCCTGAGTCCGGAAATCGAATCCCGGAACTCCTTTTCCCTTTTATACTTGTCCTGAATCGCCTGGCGTCGCGCGTGCAGTTCGTCGATGACGGCTGGCTTGTTCTCTCGCATCCACTGCCCGAGCCGTTCGAGTTCCTCCGGTTCTTTGGGCGCGTGGTTTTTGGTGATGCCGATCATTTCGACTCCGTCCAATTTACGGATCTCGATCCGGTATCGGTCGATCATTCCGCCGATTGTTTCCTGTTCCATGATGTTCTTTCTTGTAGAGGGCCGCGACCCCAAGGGTCGCGCCCGAAAAGGAAATGCGGCCTTGGCCGCTCCTTTCCCCGCCCTCGGGGCCGCCTCCGTCAAGGCCCTGAGGGGAAGCCCCGCCCTTGGGGCGGGGCTTGTAAAAACCGCCGGCGTCGTTTGCCGGCTCCATGGCCTTCCGCCCAGGATAAAGTGGCTTTGAGTCCCACCACTCTCGTGGTGGGCGAGAAACGCATCGGCCGAACTCGTAAACGATTGCAAGGCTTCCGGTCATGGTCGCCACGGTTGTGTTGTAGCCATGACCGGCGCTTGTTCTACCGGTAGCCTGGTGCGAGGATGCTCGCTAGGAATGTCTCACAATGCAGGTCGTCGTAGTCGCAGTCCTCGATGTCGAGCCAGCCGTCGTGGTCGGTGATGGGATTGTCGAGGTTCTCTTTAGTGAGGATGTCCATGAGATGGTTCACGAGCACGTGGCGTTCGATGGTGGCTGGGTCGCCGCTCCCGTCGTCGCATTCGCGCACTGAGTAGCGGTGGTATCCTTCCGGCACGTGTTCGGAGTCGAGCCTTAGCTCGCTGCACAGCGCGCGCACTGGTTCCCGTCTGCCTGTCACGTTCAGGCTGATGGAGTATAGGGTCTCGGTTTGCTTCGTGTTTTGCATGATGGTTCCTTTCCTAGGTTTTATTTGTCGTTGAGTTCGTAATTGAGTTGTTCGATGCCGTTCTTGAGGACCTCACGGAACGTGTCGATGGTAGTTTTGGGCAGATGCGACCCGTGGTTGGGGTCGTCATCGTTTTCATGCGCCTTCCACATGGTTTCGAGCGCCTCCCATTCGCTGGTGCGGATGGAGCTGAGGGTGATTTTCGCGTCGATGCAGAGGAGGGCTTTGTAGAAGCTCTTTGGATTCTCTCCCACCATTTGCTTGATGATGCCGATGTAGGGTTGGATGAGGTTGATTTCGACGCTGGCCTCCATGACCTGCTCGATGCCTGTGGCGAGCATTTTCTTGTAGTGTGCTTTGGGTACGCGGGTCTCCTGGTAGGCGTAGGTCATGTCCTCCATCGAACCGGCCATTTTCTCGGCGGTCATGCCTTTGAAATCGTCATAGAACGTTTTCGTCATGATTACCCTCCTTGGGTGTCTTGCTGTTTTCCTGACGCCTGGAATGGCGGCACAACAGGAAGCGGGGAGTCAAACCGTGTGCGGCTCCGGGACACGGCCGTGAGCCCGTGGGAGGGAATACGCTTTTTGATTCCCTCCCACGAGTTCGCGTGGCATGGACTGGGGACGCTCCGGCTTGACTCTTGAGCGGGTTGTGCCAGAGTGGAAGGTGGCAGGAAAACCCACGACGCCGGACCATTGAGTGAACCGGCGCAGGCCGGTGAACGACGAAGCATCGGGTATCGGGATCGAAGGATCCCAATACTCCGTTTCACTCAGCGTCGTGCGTCGGGCACGATGTTATGCTGTGCGGGTATGGAACCACATGAATATCAGTCCGGTCGTTTCACGGGAGGCGAATGGGTAACACCTGCGGAGGAGGAACGGCGCATCAGGATCCTCCTGCACCGACGGCGAGACCAGATTCTCGACCGAATATCGGATCCCTCGCTCACTGACCGGCAGCGGGAGTATTGGCAGGGATTGCACGAGCGGATCAACGTTGATCTGCGGAAGGCCTATGGTGCTACGTTGCGTGATCTGCGCGAGATCGCGCAACACTGGAAATGAACAAGGAAAGGGCCTGTACCGATCATATTGATTGGTACAGGCCCTTTGCCGTTTCCGGAGCGTTTTCATGCTTCGTCGTATACGAGGGGATCCACGTCGTCGGGGTTCTGGGTGAATTCGATGTCGAGTCCAGCCGCACGGTTCTCCTCGACCATGGTCTGCTCGAGCACGCTCAGCTCCTGGGGGTCGGCCACGATCGTGGTGATGTCCTTGTTTCTCTTTTCAACCATCTTGCTCACTCTTTCCTAGATTCCGATCAGCTGGGCGAACACTGCCGCCAGTGCGACCAGTGCGATGATCGCGAGCAGGACCGCGATGACATAGAGCGCCACGGCCATGGCGTTGCGGGCGGCGCTGGGTTCGGCGTCGTAGTTGTTCTGCATCCCTCGCGCGACGTAGGCGAGGGCGAATGCGGCGACGATGGCGACGAGCACGAGCACGCTTTGCAGTCCGCTGTTCATGTCGACCAGCCACTGCCAGGTGTTGACGATGAAGTCCATATGTTCTCTCCTTGTTGGAAATTTACTGTCCGTGATGGTTATCATCACACTTGGGTGAGCGTGCTGCGCCGGACATGGTGTCCGGCGCAGCACGCTACTGTATGCGGCACAGTAGCGGTACAGGAAATTTCCAACAAGGAGATGAAGACAATGCGTAAGAGCGAGATCCAGAACAAGCTCCGGCAGGGCATCCGTCAGCAGCGTGACGAGCAGCGCCGCAGGCAGGACACGGCGATCGACGAGTACAGTGGGGCCTTGGCCTCACGCATCATGGCCGAACAGGCATTGGCGGACGCGAAGGACGAGGTCAACCAATCGAAGCAGGCCGCATTGAAACTCGGCGTGAGCCGGGATGAACTGAAGACTGCCGAGGAAGCGGCCGGCCAGATCGTGAACGATCTCGCGGCGGCGGAAGGCGAAGCCATGGAACCCGCAGCGGATCACGACGATGACGGCTTCGAGGTCAACGAGGCGGGACAATGAGCGAGAAACGCAAACTCGGGCGCGGAGCGAAAACGCTGCTGATCGGCGGTCTTGTCATCGTGATCGCCTTGCTCGGCTGGATGCTCACCCCCAATCGGACCCCGGACGATCGGACTCCCGCCTTGACGTCGGCCCCTTCCGTGAAGGCGAAGAAACAGACCGTCCAGGCGAGCGGGGACACGTGGGCCGGGCTGAAGGCGGCCGGGGTTCCGGAACCCACGGACGGGGACATGGATCATGCGATTCCCTTGAAGGACGGCAAGGCCGTCAAGGGGGCGGCAGCCATCACATTGGATGAATCCTATGGTCCGCGCATGGCCGCGTTGAAGACGTTGAACGCCTTGATGGACCGAAACGGCGACAACGAGCAGTGGGGATTGAACGTCTCGGCCACGATGGGCGTGGACGGCGCGGGGGCCTCGCATCCCGCAGGCGACGCGCCACGATACTGGTTCGCCAAACGTTCGTTCAATCCGGACAGCCTGTGCACCAACTCCGGTGATATCAAGGGGGGCGCGATCTCGACGAGCGACAATTGCGTGGACGATGTATGGAACACGTCCAACGAGGATCCGATTCTGACGGCACCCTATTTCATCGACGCGACCTTCCCCGTGCCATCCGATCTCAAGATCGATGATCTGACCGACCCGCAGGACGTCGTATGGACGGATTACGGCGTCGTCTACATTCCGATGAACGACGGCGTGTGGACGTTCACCGAATACTGCCCCGCATCCGCGGATGGAATCACTGCCGTCGATAAGAGCAACCACGAGGTTCCCGTGGACTCGACCGGAGCGTACTGGCCGAAGAATCAGGGCACGTTCTCCTTCGGCACGAAGGAAAGGCCCTGCAAGACAGTGGAGTACACGGTTGCGGGACAACGCCCGTTCTGGTACACGGGAAAATAAAACGATGACATCATACAGGAAGGGGAAACGCAACCGATTCACGTTGATCGGGGTGCTGCTGTTGAGCGTCATGCTGCTCTCCTCATGTTCACCTACGGATGTGCTCGCTTTCCTCGCGGGATGCAAGAAGGGCACCACGGCGGCATCGGGATCCGATGGGTCTAACGTGCAGGCATCGTTCGACAAGGCGCACTACACGCCGCCGAAGGCGAACCCGAACCCGTTGATCGAACGAGCGGTACGCTGGGCGGAGGCCACGGCGTTGGATGATTCCCACGGATACTCGCAGGCGCGGCGCAATTCCCTAGTCGATTTCGACTGCTCGAGCCTGGTGTGGTTCGCGTACAAGCAGGCCGGACTGCCCTTGGGCGATGGCTGGCCATTCACCACATGGACCATGGGCGGGATCCTCAAAGGATTGGGTTTCCAGGAGTTCACGTGGAGCGGCAATCCTACGGATGCGGCTTCCAAGTTGCAACGTGGCGACGTGCTCGTCGACCCGGTCGAGCACACAGAGATGTCCGCCGGGGGTGGCTTGTTCGTGGGGGCGCGCCATGCCTGCCCCGGGGGGATCGAGGATGGCCGATCCGGCGACCAGTGCACGACCGGCAACGAGGAGATCGGCATCGGCCCCGCCTACCAGACTCGTATGACGATGGTCTACCGGTATACGGGCGGCGACAAGCCCGCCAACTCTCCCACAACCCCAAACAAGCCGACTACCGGCAGTACGTCGGCGGCATGGACCTGCCAGACCACAGGCAACGGCAACGGGGCGGTCAACGCCTCCTATACTGGCAATGGCGTGCACGCCTCCCCTGCGGATGCGAAAGGCATCGCGCGACAGCAACTGAGGAATGGGTACAAACAATGGGCCGATGACACCGAGTTCCAATGCCTCGTATGGGTATGGGACAGGGAATCAGGCTGGCGGTGGAACGCCACTAATCCAAGTTCGGGTGCCTACGGCATCCCGCAGGCCCTACCGGCCGACAAACTCGCTGCGGCGGGATCCGATTGGAAGGACAATTCCGGCACGCAGATCAGCTGGGGGCTCAACTACATCCGGGATCGGTACGGATCCCCTTGCGGCGCACAATCGTTCTGGCGCGCGCATAACTGGTACTGATCGTCGGAACGCAAACGGCCGACAAACAGTTTAGGATTTTGTATCATCCTTGAGGTGAATATTGACAGGTCCGATGGTGTTTGTCGGCACTCGTGCTATCCTGGGTTTGGTTTTCATACGAAATCTTCGGAAGGTATCGTCGCATGACCACAGTCAGGAGGTAGTGCCCGAGTTCTTGCGCACTTTGGGTTTTGTCTCCTGTGTGCGTTTTCAGTTCGCTTCCTGTATGGTGTCGCCGAGTCGGGACATGTCCAGGCAGCGTCGGGTGGACCAGTCGTTGTCGGTGACGTATCGGATCCTAGCGGTGATGAGCATCAACGCGCTCCTACCATCGGGGAAAGCGCCCACGACGCGGGTCCGGCGACGTATCTCGCGGTTGAGTCGTTCGATCATGTTGTTGGTGCGGATACGCCGACGATGCTCGACGGGATAGTCGTTCAGCAGGTACGTGGTGGTTTCGTTAATGCCCTCGCGCAGGCACTTGGCGGCCTCCCTGAGTTTCCGCTCCTCCATCTCGGAGGCGACCTGCTCGGCCTTGGCCAACGCCGATTCGCGTGACTCCATGGCGAAGATCGCTTTCAGCGCGTCGCCGGCCCATCGGGTGTGCCGTGGGCTGACCCTGGCGAGCACGCCCGCGCATGAAATGCACCATGCAGCGTTGGTAGCGGGCCTGTGGCAGCAGTTCGCCGACGGTGTTCACCAGTCCCGCGCACCGGTCGCCGGTCACCATGCGCACGCCTCTCAGACCCCGTGCGATCAGGGAAGTGATGAAGTTCCGCCAGCTGGTCGCATCCTCCTTCATACCCTCCGTGACGCCGATCACCTCGCGGTGCCCGTCCACACGCACGCCGATGGCAACCAGCACGCTCACGTTCTCGACGGCCCCGCCCCACGAACGTTTGTGCCACACGCCGTCCATGAACACATACGGGTAGGGCTGTTGCAACGGGCGCTGCCGCCACTGGTCGATCTGGACATATACTTTCTTCAACCGGTCCGACAAGGTCTGCGACGGCATCCGCTCGCCCCACAGCGCCTGGGAGATGTCGTCGACGCGGCGGGTGGACACGCCCGCCAGGTACATGTCAATCAGGGCTTCCTCGACCGACTCCTCCCGCCTCCGGTAGCGTTCGATGACCGCCGACTCGAAAACCGCCCCCTTGAGCTTGGGTACCCTCACCGTCATTTTCCCGGCCTTGACGGTCAGATCTCGCCCGTAATGACCGGCCCGATACGCCTTCCTGCCACCGGAACGCTCATATCGGGCGGCACCCGTGATCTCGTCGGCCTCCGCGTCCAGCATCCGGTTGAGGATCTCGGTGACCTTCTCGGACACCATGCGATCCAATTGAGTCTCGAACATGGGTTGGTTCACCTGTAAAATATGCTTGGGCATAGCCCGTACCTGCTTTCCAATCGGTTTTCTCTTTCAGCGATTGAAAATCGTACACATGGGACGGGCTGTGTTCCCACCACTTCAAAACTGCGCAAGAACCCGGGCACTACCAGCGAGAGCGCTGCATTCATCACCAAACAGCTTACCGGTTCTCAACGAGTCTGATCAAACCATTTTGGAACTCAAGCCTGTTTCCAAAGGCTTATCCGTCGTCAAACCTGTAGAACAAGAGCAGATAACCACGGAAAAAGGGTAGTGTGTCGTTCTGTTGTATCTCTTAGCTGTCTAACCTTTTAGTTTCAGCTTCGGAGAACTTCTCTTTCATTGTTTCGTTGCCTCTGGTGAGTTTGCGGATGGTGACGTCCTGGGCCTTGTCGTTGGCCAGGCGCAGGTTTCGCTCGGATCCCAAGAGCGAGTCCTTTATCTTGTTCAAGTGATCGATGGACTTGTCGATCTCGTCAATGGCGTTCTTGAATCGTTTTGACGCTAGTTCGTAGTTGTGGCCGAAGGCACTCTTGAACGTATCTAATTGCTCTTCGAAGTTGGTGACATCAATGTTCTGTGCCCTGACTTTGGCCAGTTCGGTCTTATACTGTAGCGCATTCTTCGCGGCGTTGCGCAGCAGCGTGATGATCTGGATGAAGAACTGAGGACGGATCACATACATCTTCGGATAACGATACGAGACGTCGGTGATACCCGTGTTGTACAGGTCATTATCCGGCTCCAAGAGAGACACAAGCACCGCGTACTCGCAGTCCTTCTCCCGCCGATCCTTATCCAGTTCTTTGAGAAAGTCCTCATTCTTGTGCTTGCTCGCGGTGGTATCGTTCTCGTTCTTCATGTCGAACATGATCGACACGATCTCGATTCCCGCATCATCCTTGTCACGGAAAATGAAGTCACCTTTGCTCCCTGAAGCGCTCACCGCATTATCCTTCTCGAAATACGCGTTAGGAAACGCAGTCGGACGCAGTCGGTTGAACTCTATCTGACAATGCTGCTCCAACGTCTCACCCACCATCTTCGTGGACAGCTTCGCCTTGAGATCCTTGAGACGCTCAATCTCATCCTCACGATCCTTCAACTGCACTTCGTAGCGTTCCTTCAACGACTTTGCTTCAAGTTCCTTCTCGAGTTTGGTCTTGCCCAAGTCATTGTTTAGTTCTGCAATCTTGGTATCTCGTTCAGCAGCCACCTTCTGTAGCTCCGCAGCCAATTTGGCCTCGGCCAGTTTCTCCGCTGACTCCTTTTCAAGCTTGATCTTCTCGAGATTATTCTTCAGCTCATCACGTTCCTTCTCAGCAGCGCTCACCGCCTCTGCAAGTTCGTGCTTCTTTGCGGTCTCTGTGGATTCAAGCTTGTTCCTGAGCTTGAGTATTTCCGCGTCCTTTTCGGAAGCGGCTTTCTGCAGCTCGCTCGTGGACTTCGCCTCAGCCAGTTCCAAAGCGCTCTGCCGTTCCAACTTCGCTTGTTCAAGCTCTGCTGCTAGGTCGTCACGCTGCTTCTCGATCGGGCGAAGAGCCTCAGACACCGCCAAATCACGAGCCGAACTAGTAGCATCAAGTTTCGACTGCAAGTCCTGAATCTGAGCGTCCTTGCTAGCTTCAGCTTTTTGCAATTCCCCGGCGGCTTTGGATTCGGCGAGCTCCAACGCTTTGCGCTTATCCTGCTCCGCAAGCTCTAGTCGCTCATGAAGCTGTTTATCGAAGTCCTTGTCTCGGACTTGTTTAAGAATATCTGCATATCCAGCTTCATCAACTTTGAACGCCTTGTGGCAGTGTGGACAAATGATCTCATACATTGTGAACCTCCTTTCGAGTATTATCCTTTGGTTTTGGCTCCTGCAAAAGCTGCTTAGGATCCGCTCCAATTAACTGACACAAACCACGAAAATGGTCTTGATCGATGGCGTTCATGAATGTGAATACCGCGGTAATAGTTGAACCAATCTCATCTGGGTTCATAACTGTGTCAGTTTCTGGCGAGTCTGCATGAGAGTATGCATGAGTAAATCTAGTGAGTTCGAGACGTAAAGCATTTGGGTCACCTTGATATCCCATACTCTCAAGCTTCGCACCCATGTCTCTCATTGCTCCAGCGAAACCGTTATTGGAAGCCGGAGTTTTGAATGCTAGGAAGGTCTCGAGCAAACGACGTAGAACGTTCGGATAAAGTAGCGTCGCATCTAGCTTCTTTTCCATAGACGAATCATTCATAAGTTCATTATGAGCATATGCCGCAGTCATGAAAGCGTGATGGTAAGACGATCTGACCTTCTTGCGCACATTTTCATTAGGTGGCCAAGCCGATAAAACAGGCGTACGGATGAACTCACCCTGAATATGACAGTAGTGGGAAGCAAGTTCATAAGTGTTCGAGGTGTAACCTTTGTTATTGTTTGGCCCTCGGCTACCCGTAAGGCCATCAATCTGGATATCCCA
>JALCNP010000012.1 GCA_022649135.1 Bifidobacterium sp. | reverse complement strand
GGCACATGGCTTGTGCACCATGGCCTGAGCCTGATCAATCTGTGGAACATAGCGCTTGACGAGAAGGGGCTCCCCTCGTATGCGGGAACCAGCGGGCGCCGCGGGGTCATCACCATCGACTCGGCCACGGGCGGGGTGAAGCGCAACCTGGAGTACTTCATGCTGCGCAACTTCGGGCAGGACGTGCCCGTCGGCGCCTGGAGGATAGGCTCGACCAGCCGCACGGTCGATGGTCGTGGCGGTTCGGTCGGTTCGGTCGCGTTCGGACATGCCGACGGAGGTCTGACGGCCATTCTCTACAATCCCAGACAGACGGATGTCGACGTCGCCCTCGCCGTCAATGGATGCGGGGCCCGCTGGCAGACGGTCACGGTACCGGCCTATGGAACGGTGACGATGCGCAGGTCTCCCCGTCCGCTCAACCTCACCCAGGCGCCCGCGGACGACGATTTCCCCATCACCTATACGCCGCACCCGGCCGACGATCACAATGAGACCGTCGCCGACATCGCGCTGTAGGGGGCGTCATGGAACATGACGATGAAGCCGCGGCCCCGGCGACCGGACCCGGACCCGTCCGCATCCGTCTGAGGGCAGAGGACGTGAAGGCGGCGGCACTCAGCCGCAACGGACTGACCTACAAGGGGTTCGGGATGCTTTCCGGCAATGCGACCTCGAGCCTCCTGCTGGACTATAAGTCCGAACACCCCGAAGTGTACTGGCGGCTTATGCGCACCCTCTTCGGGGGAGACCGCCCCATTCTCACCACCATCAAAATCGAGATGGGCAACGATCGCAACAACTCCACCGGCACCGATGCGGCGTCGATGCGGGAGAGGGACGAGTACCCGGCGGTCGGGCGCGAGCCGGGGTTCCAGCTCGCCGCCGACGCGAGGCGCTACCAGCCGGGCGTCCATGTGAGCATCCTGCGATGGTGCTCGCCCGCCTGGGTCCGCACCGACGACGACGTGTACCTATGGTACAAAAACACGATTCTTGCGGTCTATCGTCGGTATGGGTTCATGGTGGATTCCGTCAACCCCGGCGTGAACGAGCGTAAGCCCGATCTGGGCTGGGTCTGCGAATTCGCCCGGCGGGTGCGTTCCGACACCGTGGGGTTCGTCGCCGCGAGCGGGCCCGACAGCCCGGGCGGATTCCGCTCGGAGCGGGAGATGTCGCTGTTCCATGCGATCAGGGTGATCACCTCGGACGAGGAGACCACCGGAACCTTCGCCCGTGAGCTCATCGACGCCCCGCGCCTTCTGCATGCCGTGGACGTGGCCAGCTACCACTACAGCGTCGAGGATGACGACGAGGGCAACTTCACCGCCCTGGCCGACCGCTTCGACAAGGAGATATGGAATTCGGAGGCGCAGGCCGTGTTCTCCAATTCGGCCGACCGTGCGAACAACACCATGGGCGACGGCCGAGACGGGTCCGCGGGGACCGGGATTGGCGGCATCGGAGGCCCTCTGGAGATGGCGAACACGCTGATCAAGGGTTTCGTGCGTTCCCGTCGCACGCACACCATATATCAACCGGCGGTGGGGTCCTGCTATGAGAACATGGAGTATGCGGCGAAGGAGCTGATATCGGCCAGGGACCCCTGGAGCGGATGGATCTACTACGATGCGGGATGCGCGGTTCTCGAACACTTCTGTCATTTCGCCCGTCTGGGGTGGGAGTCGACGAACCGGGACGACGATGCGGACATGAACGGAATCTGGCGTGCGATCCCCCAGGCCAGCGGATGCGAGGTCACGGGAAACAATCCGGTCTCGGGCGCCCGCCATGGCGAACCCTCCTTCATGACTCTCGCCCAGCCGCAGGGAGAGGATGTCACCGTCGTCATCGTCAACGACAGCCCCTATGTGCGGCGCTATCGCATCGGTCTCGACGCCGCCCTTCGTGCCGCGGGGAAGCCCATGGCCGTATGGTGCACCGCCGCCAGCCATCGCGGCGACCGGTACGATTCGGGATGGATGAGACCGGCCGCGCTCATCGAGGGGAGGAGGGAAGGCGATGGGGAGGAACCGGGCTCCGGAAAGGACGGGGAGGAGCCCGGCTCCGGAAAGGACGGCGTCGAATACTCCTGTGACATCCAGCCCTGGAGCATGGCCACCCTCACCACCGTGCATTGTCTGGAGCGCGGATGCGGCGACGTCCTCGTCCCGCTTCCCGGGTTCGCGAGCGTGCTGCCGGCGACTCGCGAGGCAAGCAGGTCGGTGCTCGGCGAATGTGCGCTCGCCGAAGGGGCGACGCTCGCGGGGACAACGGCCACGTCCGGGACAACGGCCATGCCCGGAACGCAGGCTGCAGAGATATCCACGCTGGTGCAGGCAGGCGCCGGCTCCTTCGCAGGCGCCGGGGCGGTCGGGGGTGGTGCCCCCGCCGCGGGCTCCGGTCCGGACCGGTCGCGATCCCGTTGCGCGATCCTGTATGCCGACGATTTCCGCTATGCCCACGAGCGGCCCGTCGAGGTCTATGAGAACGACCGGCTGACCACAGTGGGGTATGTCGAATCACGGGGAGGGGACGCGGGGGCCATACCGCGATTCACCACCGACACCAACGGGGCGTTCGAGATCGTTCCTGATCATGGGCGCGGGCGCGTTCTTCGCCAGCAGATCGATTGGGCCCATGCGGGGGATGCCTGGATCGCAGGCGATCCGAGAACCGCCATCGGCGACATGCGCTGGGCCAATTATCGAGCCAGCGTCGAGGTGAGCTTCGACGACTGGACGGGGCCGACGCCATATGCGTTGCTCGGGGCTCGTGAGATGGGTGGAAGCGCCCGGACGGACGATATCTGCTGGGTTGATTTTCTGCTGCATGCGGATGGGGCATGGCTGCTGAGGCATTATGGCGAGGAAGTCGCAAGAGGGAACGCACAGGACCTGGACGTCGGCGCGGAAGCGAACGGGTGCCGTCCTTTTGCGCCGGGTGCGGGTCCGTGGAACGCCCTCGCCCTGGAGGTCAACGGACCCGTTGCCGTGGCGTATGTCAATGGCGCCCGCATCGCGGGCTGGCATGACGACGCACCGCAGACGGCCGGTCGCATCAATCTGGGGACGAGCCTGCACACCGTGCGGTTCGGCGACCTGCAGGTGCGTTCGATTGCGGGCGCCTTCCCCTACTACCGCGACATCATCGACGACATGCATATGAGATCGTGGGATGACGGCACCGAGATACTGCGATACCGGGGTCCGTGGGCCCATGACAACGGGCAGGGCATGTTCACCTATATGCGCACCCTGTCGCGCGTCTCCTGCACCGGGGCGAGCGTGAGCCACACCTTCACCGGGACGGGTCTTGATCTTTTCGGGCCGAGCGGAGGGCGGGCCGCCGTCGATGTCGTCGTCGACGGGCATCTCCTGCGCCGGGCCGCTCCCGTCATGCCCACCCGCGGATCGCTGCGTTGTCAGTTCCGGGTGCATGGTCTGCCGCGTGCCCGGCACACGGTGACGTTCCGCACGGCGAACGACCGGGAGTTTCGTCTTGACGCACTAGGAGTGATCCCGTGAGCGCGGCACGGCGTGAATGTCCATCCCCGGCAGTCTTCCCCAGGAATAGACGGTTGCCATGAATACGTATATGGGCACGGCCAGGCCGAAAGCCACGACCAGGCCGGGCCACATCGAGTATATCCAGGCGGTGATGAGCAGGAGAAGAACGATCATCATGCTACACAGGGGACGCGCGATCACCATGCCGAGCGACGTGCGGACGATCCATACGGGTCCTTCGTCGAAATTGGCGTGAACGGCCCAGCTGAGTATCACGAACAGGCCATAGAACACGTTCACAACGAGCAGGAGCCCGGATACGGCGATTCCCGACACTCCGAAGTCATTGTTCTGGACCAGCCAGTACTCCCACACGATCAGCGCCCACAGTGCAAACTGCGGCCAGCCCAGAACGTTGGCGGCGACGAGCTCCTTTTTCCACGCCCGGTGGAAGGTGATCCACGTCTGGCGCATCGACCATGATCGGTCGTCCACATCGAGCAGCCAGGTACGGTAGGTGGCGTATGTGGCCGCAACGGAGGGAAAGAACCCGGCCAGCACCAGTCCCGCACAGGTGTGGACGACGAATGCCACATGGGTGATGAAAACCATGAGGATTATCCGGCACAGATGCTCATAGCCTACGGCGACGCGTTTCATACGGATTCCTCCCGTCCCGGCGATGCCGCCCCGGGGCCCGGCGCCCGCGCGCTTCCGGCGTCCGCCCGGCGGGGCGTGCGATCGCCGCGTGTGATGCGTCCCATGGTCGACTCCCTTGTGAGCAGCTGGTAGCCCACGATGACGCGTCGGGGCATGACGTCATGGGGCCTTTCGCAATCCCGGGCGATCTGCATCTCCATCATGTTGATCGACGTCTGGGCCATGCCGGTGAAGTCCACGGCGATCGTCGTGAGGGTGGGGGTGCTGTATGTCCCGGCGTTGATGCCGTCGAATCCTGTGACGGCGACATCCTGCGGGACATCGACGCCGCATTCCAAAAGACCTCTGATCACCCCCAGGGCGAGTTCGTCGTTCATGCAGCAGAATGCGTCGAAGGTCAGACCGCGTCTGACGATGTCATGGGCGGTCTTCCGGCCCGATTCGATGGTCCAGTCCGCCTCGATAAGCGCGTCCTCGTCGCGCAGACCGTAGGAGCGGATGGCCTCGAGTGCGAAGTTATAGCGATTCTGCCGCAGGGTGCGTCCCAGGGAGGGCCGCCTCTGCGGCTGGTCGAAGCACCCCACCACCCCGATGTGCTTCCTTCCGCATTCGACCAGGTGGCTGATAGCCGTGTACATCCCGGTTTGGCTCGGCGTCTCGATCGAGTCGAAGTATTCGTCGCTTTCCCCGCTCATGTCGTCGAACATGATGACGGGGTGACCGTGGACGGCCTCGGAAATGTCCTTTCCGGTGTTTTTGGTGGAACAGATGAACACCCCGTCGCACATCGACGATGTGAGCTGGCTGAGCTGCTCCAGTTCCTTTCGCTTGTTGTATTTGGAGAGCTGGATGATGAGCTTGCGGTCCTTGACGAACAGTTCGCTGGCAAGAGAGTTGGCGAGTTTTGAGTAGTAGTCGTTATCCAGATCCGGAATGATGAGCGTGAAGATGCCCGAATGGCCGGAGCGCAGGGCCCGGGCCGACAGGTTCGTGCGGTAGTTGAGCTTCTGCGCGGCGTCCTGGACCCGTTTGGCGGTGTCCGGCTTGACGATGTCCATATCCCGAAGCGCTGCGGAGGCGGTCGAGGGGGAGACCCCGGCCTTCTGCGCGACTTCCTTCAGCGTTACCATAACACCGTCTTCCTCGAGGATGTCTGCCCGAATATCTTTCGTAGCGGTTGTCAAGCATATCAAAAAAACTCGATAATTATCGAATCGATACGAAAATATTGCAAAAAGATTCGGAATTATGGCGCTTCTTGACGTAGTCTACCGATTCATGTAGGGAAATAACCTTGAAAATTCAGCTATTTGACATGACGTCGTAATCGTTGCATAATCGTAACGTTGCGTTTTTCAAAGAGGAAAACGCAGAGTTGCGGTGTTGAAACAGGAGATGGTCCGGAAGACGAAGCGGCTTTTCGAACGCTCTTATCCCATTGCAACGGGACCCTGCCTAGCAGGCGAAAGGGAAAGGAATTGGAATCATGACACGCAGAGGTGTTGCATACAAGGCGATTGCTTCTCTTGCCGTAATGGCCATGCTCGGTTCGATCGCGGCCTGCGGCGGCGGCTCGACAACCGACGCGAACGGGAAGCCGATAGTCAAGATTCTCGTCGTGAAGAATTCGAATCAGACCCCGATGGCCAACATGGCCTGGACCAAACAGCTCCAGGCCGACTGCAACTGTTCGATTCAGTGGCATGAGGTCAGCGACAACGCATGGGGCCAGCAGAAGAACGCGGCCCTCGCCGCGGGGGAGATCGACGACCTGAACATCCGGGCATTCAACCCGGATGACGCCTCCCAGAACCCCTCCGCATTCGAGGTTCTCGGCGACGACCTCAATTCGCTTCCCAACGTCAAGGCGTTCTTCAAGGAGCAGCCGATCGTCAGGAAGTTCGTCACCGTCAACGGAAAGATCACGATTCTGCCCTCCAGCCGCACGAAGGGATTCCTTGCGTCCGGCCAGCATCTCATGATCAACAAGACATGGCTGGACAAGCTGGGGCTTGCCGTGCCGACGACATGGGACCAGATGCGCACCGTGATGAACGCATTCGCCACCAAGGACCCCAACGGGGACGGCAAGGCGGACGAGATAGCCTTCAACCCGAGGGAGCTGAGCACTTCGAAGATCGGCGACTGGTGGAGCCCGTTCCTCATGATGAACTCCACGGGCATCGTCACCCACTTCAATTCCGGCCCCTCCCAGCAGGGGATATACCTGAAGAACGGGGTCGTCGGCAACTGGATGCAGACCAGCCAGTTCCGTCAGGTCATCGAGTTCTATCACGAGATGGTCAGCAAGGGGTGGGCTCCTTCCGACTGGGTCACCGCCAGCGATGACAAGTACAACGCCCGAAACCAGTCCGACGGCAAGACCGCCACGGTGGGAATGGCCTTCGGCTGGGATCAGTCGGCCTTCGGATCGTACGGATCGAAGCTCGCCGACCAGTACATATCCATCCCGGTTCCCTCGGCGGATGGGGTTTCCGCCGACAAGACCGTCTGGGACGGATCTCGTGAGGCGAACCGTTACGAGGACTACCACATGGCGATGTCCGCCCATCCGACGAACAAGGCCGCCGCCCTGCGGGTAATCAACCTTCTGTACTCCGAGAAGTATTCCATCCAGCAGCTTTACGGGTCCACGAGCGACGGATATCTGCAGAAGACGGGCGACCATTCCTACAAGGTCACCGAGAAGTTCCAGAAGGCCCAGGACGCCGCCAAGGTCCCGGCGCTGGAGGACCGTCTCGCCGGGTGGATCTCGGACAAGGTGACCGTCCAGGGCGACAGGGGCATGGACCACGTCGCCGCCGCGGACGCGCCGTACAAACAGCAGTATGCGAACTACAGCCACACCAAGGACATGATGCCGATCTACGTGCGTCTCAGCCCCTCGGACCAGACCACCGTGGCCAACAACAACACCGCCTTGTTCAACTATGCCATCCCCGTCGTCTCCAAGTGGCTTTCCCAGGGCGGCGCGCAGGACGACAGCGCCTGGAGCGAGTTCCAAAGCAATCTGAAGAAGTACAAGATCGACCAGAACACGCAGCTGTGGCAGGCCGCGTACACCAAGGCCGTCAAGTAGCGTAGCCGTTTTTCCGGTGTTCCCCGGTGCCGCAGGGGTCGGGGAACGCCGTTCGATTATCGAGTCAAAGGAGTCCGAGGTGACTGCGAAGAGGGTTGTGGCCGTGGCTGGTGAAGGCGGCGTCGTGGATAATATACAGGCTCGCCGTTCCATGCCCGTGCCCAGGAGAATAGGCTGGCATATGCGGCATTACTGGCAGCTGTGGCTGATGGCGTTGCCCGCCATGCTGTTCGTGGCGCTGTTCGCCTACGTCCCCATGTACGGGATTCAGCTCGCCTTCCGTGATTTCGAACCCGCCAAGGGGCTGACGGGAGGCCAATGGGTCGGTCTGAAGTACTTCAACCAGTTCTTCACCTCGCCGATGTTCGCCTCCACGATGATCAATACGTTCACCATCAGCCTGGGGACGCTGGTGCTTGGCTTCATCATGCCGATCATTCTGGCGCTGCTGGTGAACCAGCTTGGCACGCGCAGGTTCAAGGGCTTCGTGCAGACCATAACCTACATGCCGCATTTCATTTCGACCGTGGTGATCGTCGCCATGCTCAACATCTTCCTCACCCCGGGGACCGGACTCATCGGCCGGATGCTGGGGCACTCGAACGCGATGGACAACCCCGGCGCGATCGCCCCCATCTACTGGCTGTCGGAGGTCTGGCAGCATTGCGGGTGGAACGCGATCATCTATCTGGCGGCCTTGTCGTCCGTGGACCTGAGCCTGTACGAGGCCGCGAAAATCGATGGGGCCGGAAGGCTTCAGCTCATACTCCACGTCGACCTGCCGACGATTATGCCGACGTGCGTGATTCTGCTCATCATGAACATGGGATCCGTGCTCAACGTCGGGTTCGAGAAGGTGTGGCTCATGCAGAACGCCATGAACCTTCCGGGATCCGAGGTCATATCGACATACACGTTCAAAATCGGCATTCAATCGTTCCAGTTCAGCTACGGAACCGCGATAGGCCTGTTCAACACGATCATCAATTTCGCGTTCCTGATCCTCGCGAACTGGATTTCCCAGCGGGTCTCCGATACCAGTGTCTTCTGAGTTGCCGCACACGTTGAAAAGGAAGAATAATGAGTGAAAACATGAAGGCCTCCCCGGCTGCGAAAGCGGACCCGGAACAGATTCCATGGAACCGCCACACGCATCAGAAGAGGACCGGTTCCGACTGGGTGTTCGACGTGATCCTGTACGTGCTTGTCGCGCTGACGATCGTGGTGGTGCTCTACCCGTTGTGGTTCATCGTCATCGCATCGCTGTCGGACCAGACCCAGGTCTCCTCCGGCGCGGTGACGTTCTGGCCCCGGGGCTTTACCCTCGCGGGCTACGTCCGCGTCTTCCAGGACGCCAGGATCTGGGTCGGCTACCGCAACACCATCATCTACACCGTGTTCGGAACGCTGCTGAACCTGCTGGTGACCATTCCCGCGGCGTTCGCTCTGAGTCGCGTCGAATTCAAGCCGCGGCGCGTGCTGCTGTTCCTGTTCACCTTCACCATGTACTTCGCCGGCGGGCTGATCCCCAATTACATCCTGTTCAAACAGCTTGGACTGCTCAACAACATGCTGGTCTTCATCCTTCCCGGCGCCGTGAGCGTGTGGAATCTGATCATCGCCCGCTCGTTCTTCGAAACCTCGATTCCCGAGGATCTGCATGATGCCGCGAGCATCGACGGACTGAGCTATTTCGGGTATTTCCTCACAATCGTCCTTCCCCTCTCCAGCGCCATCATCGCGGTGATAGGCCTGTACTATTTCGTCGGTCATTGGAACGACTATTTCACCGGTCTGATCTACATAAGGGACAGCGGTATGGAGCCCCTGCAAAATGTCCTGCAGTCCATCCTGCTCGCCAATCAGACAAGCCAGATGGGGGCTGGGAACGGCGGGCAGAACGCGCTTCAGGAACAGCAGCTGGCGGATCAGATCAAATACGGCGTCATCCTCGTCTCCACCCTGCCGCTGCTGGTCATCTACCCGTTCCTCCAGAAGTATTTCAACAAGGGCGTGATGATCGGTGCGGTCAAAGGCTAGGCGATCAGAGGGCGTCTACGGCTGATCGCGGTCGCTGCCCGGCTTCGCGGGCGGAAACGGATGGTTGCCGTCGGTCGATGGTTGCGGTTCCTGATGGCTATGGGGCCGATGGCTGCGCGACCGATGGCTGCGCCGTCTGGCTGCCGCCCCCCCCCTCCGCGCCACCGGGTCCATGCCGCCCGGATGCCGGAGCGTCATGGCGTCCGTGGCGAGCGGCATGGATATGGATACGGATACGAATTGGGCGGGGACCCACCGATTCGCGACGGGCGCCGCGCCCCCGAGCGATGGGCGCCCAGGAGAAGGGACAAAGGAAAGAACATGACAACAATGTCGGCGGTGAACCTCTTTCGCGACGACGAGGGCCGGGTCGCACAACTGCACGGAATCGGAATCCTGCGTAGCGGGGACACGTGGTACGCCTATGGGGAGAGCAAGCTCAACAAGGCGTTGTTCTGCGGCGTCTCCTGCTATTCGACCCGCGACTTCGCCCACTGGCACCATGAGGGAACCGCGCTCCGCGTCGGCGACGAAGGCTCGATCGTCGGGCCCGAGCGCATCATAGAGCGCCCGAAGGTGATGCGGTGCCCGGCCACGGGCCGATACATCATGTACGTGCATGTGGACGGCGAAGGCGATTATTCCTATGCGCACATCGGCACGGCGGTGTCGGATTCGCCGTCGGGCCCCTTCGAGTTTTTGACCGCCATGCAGTTCCGGGGCTACGAATCGCGCGACATCGGCGTGTTCCAGGACGAGGACGGAACCGGGTACATTCTGTCCGAGGATCGAAGACACGGCACCCATGTCTTCCGATTGTCGGACGATTACCTGAGCATCGTCGAGGACGTCGTGTGTCTCAGGGGCGAGAACTACCGCTTCGGCTACGAGTCGCCCATCATGTGCAAGCGCGACGGGATTTACTACTGGCTGGGCTCGCAGCTTACCGGCTGGGACTGCAACGACAACATGTACGCCAGTGCGGCCCGCCTGCGCGGACCGTGGTCCCCGTGGAGACCCTTTGCGCCCGCGGGGTCGGCCACCTTCGAATCGCAGTGCGACCTCGTCGTGCCGCTTGACGAGGACCCCCACCACAGCGAGCATTTTCTCTATATCGGTGACCGCTGGCATCCGCAGGACCTTGGCGGCTCCGAACTCCTCATGCTGCCTATGCGCATAGGCGACGGGAAGGTCGATCTTCAATGGCGGGATCGGTGGTCGCTTCCCCGTCCCTCTGACGGGGCACAATGGGGAGCATGACTGAAGAATCAACCAAACCTGAACTCCCGAAGAACGTTCGGGTCCGTTTCTGCCCCTCGCCCACGGGGACCCCGCATGTCGGCATGATCCGTACGGCCCTGTTCAACTGGGCCGAGGCACGCCACACCCATGGGACCTTCGTGTTCCGTATCGAGGACACGGATGCGCAGCGGGATTCGGAGGAAAGCTACCGGCAGATCCTGGACGCCCTCGGCTGGCTGAACATCGACTGGGATGAGGGCATCGAGGTCGGCGGGCCCGACGGACCGTACCGTCAATCCGAACGGGGCGACATCTACCGCGACGTGGCCGCGAGGCTGCTCGATGCGGGGTATGCGTACGAATCGTACTCGACGCCGGAGGAGATCGAGGCGAGGAACATCGCGGCGGGACGGCCCCAGGCCTTCGGATACGACGGCTATGACCGCACGCTGACGCAGGAGCAGAGGAGTGCCTTCCGCGAGCAGGGCCGCAGGCCCGCCCTGCGGATCCGCATGCCCGACGAGGACATCTCCTTCGACGACCTGATCCGCGGCACCATCGACTTCAAGGCGGGGTCGGTGCCGGACTATGTGATCGTGCGCCCCAACGGCGATCCGCTGTACACCCTGACCAATCCCGTCGACGACGCGATGATGCGCATCAACGTGGTGCTGCGGGGCGAGGATCTGCTCAGTTCGACACCTCGGCAGATCGTGCTCTACCGCTATCTGATGAAGCTGGGCGTGGCGCAAGAAATCCCGTTGTTCGGCCACATGCCCTATGTGATGGGGCAGGGCAAGAAGAAGCTGTCCAAGCGAGATCCGGAGTCGAATCTGTTCCTGCATCGCGACCATGGGTTCATACCCGAGGGGCTGCTCAACTACCTGGCACTGCTGGGCTGGTCGATCGCGCCCGACCGTGACGTGTTCTCCATGAAGGAGATGGTCGAGAAATTCGACGTGCGCGACGTGAAGGCGAACCCTGCGCATTTCGACATCGACAAGGCCATCTCCATCAATGCCGAGCACATCCGCATGCTCGACCCCCAGGACTTTCTCAATCGTTCCGTCCCCTACCTGCACAGGGACGGTGTCGTGTCCGCCGACAGCTGGGACGCCCTGAGCCTCCGGGAGAAGTCCATCCTCTCCCAATCGGCCTGCCTCATCCAGCCACGTGTGCGTCTCCTGGGCGAGGTCTCCGGAATGGTGGGCAGCCTGATGAGCGACTCCGAATACATCGAGCCCGATGTCGATGCGCGCAAGCAGCTCAAGGATTCGGCCGGAGAGGTTCTCGCAACCGCCGTGGAAGCCCTCGAGCAGGTGGACGCTGCCGACTGGCGGGCCGAGACACTGCATGAGCTGCTTACCGAGGCATTGGTGGACAAGGGAGGGTACAAGCCGCGTCTCGCCTTCGGACCCGTCCGGGTCGCCGTGTCGGGGCGCCGCGTGTCCCCGCCGCTTTTCGAATCGATGGAGATCCTCGGGAAATCCATCACATGCGCGCGCCTGCGTGGGCTGCGCGAGCATCTGTGACCGCCGGGGCCGCCGCACCGGCGGAGCCGGGGGAGCCGGGGGAGCGCGACGTTTCCCCACGTCCGTCCGACACGCCGCCTTGCGAGGGCGGCGGCAACTGGGTATAGTGTTCATCTGTTGCGCCTGGAGGCGTGATAGATGATAGAGCCCCCATCGTCTAGCGGTCTAGGACTACGCCCTCTCACGGCGCCAACATCGGTTCAAATCCGATTGGGGGTACGAAGACGTTACAGCCTCGGCTATAACGGCTTTGCCCATTGGGGTATGGTGTAATTGGCAACACGGCTGATTCTGGTTCAGTTGTTCTTGGTTCGAGTCCAGGTACCCCAGCCAATATGCAGACAAATAGTGCACGCTCTTCCCGCCGCAGGCCGGAAGGGCTTTTTCATAGGTGAACCGCGCAGGCATGCACTACTGTTGTCGGTATGACTGAACTTCACAATCCCGAGGGGCCCCGCCCCGCGGACCGACAGGCGCAGGCCCCTCACAATGGCGTGAACAGGCCTCTTTCCGTATCGGCTCGTCTGGGACTTTTGCAATTTCACAATTCCGGCAAGTTCCGGGTTCTGCAGTTCGCCGATATTCAGGACGGACCGAAGGTATCGTCCGACACCATCTCCCTGATCGCGGCATCCCTCGACGCGGTGCGTCCCGATGTGGTGGTCTTCACCGGAAACCAGATAGCGGGCTACGACACCGCGTACTCGCAGACCTTCCGCAAGCGCAGCTGGTCCTCCTCTCGCTGGTCCGGGGTGAGAGCCCTGGGCCGGCTGCAGAGTTCGGTCCAGCATGACGAGGCGGTGGAGCGGACGCGCGAACTCGTGCGCTCCTCGATATCCCGGTTCGTTCAGCCGTTGGTCGATCGGGGTGTGCCGTGGGCCGTGACCTACG
This sequence comes from Bifidobacterium sp., assembly GCA_022649135.1. Classification (GTDB taxonomy): domain Bacteria; phylum Actinomycetota; class Actinomycetes; order Actinomycetales; family Bifidobacteriaceae; genus Bifidobacterium. The sequence continues at coordinate 61,605 of JALCNP010000012.1, read as the reverse complement.
GAAACCATGATTTTCAGTGCGGTCTGGACAATGCGCAGATGGACGCCCTGTACCGCGAATTTCCCGGATGCCTCAACCCCGAGTCGACGGTCGCGCGTCCGGACCGGCCGCGTACGCAGCCGGGATCGGGCCTGCCCCGGCAGCAGATCATACCGTGCGAGCCAGGAACGTTCGCCTTGCCCGTGATGGACGTGGACCGCACCCGCAACGTTCTGGGACTGGTGCTGCTGGATTCGGGAGACTATGCGCATTCCGGGGGCTACGGGGCGCCTTCCGGCAAGGCGATGGACTTCCTGCGCCAGCTTCCCGAACTCATCCACGCGAAGTCCCTCGTGTTTCAGCACATTCCGCTACGTCAGCACTACCGGCTGCTCAAGGAGGTGCCGTCCACCGCCGCGCATGCCATCGAGGGCTACCGGACCTTTTCCGGGCACTATTTCGTGCTTGATGAGAGCGCGACACTGCCCGGGAGTTATCTGGGGGAGGGGATCAGCTGTCCCGACGCGGAATGCGGCGAATTCGACGTGCTGAAGTCCACGCATGGCTATTTCGCCGTGGCCTGCGGCCATGACCATCGCAACGGCTTCGTGGGGATGGTCGACGGCATCGCCCTGGCCGCGACCCCCACCTGCGGATTCGGCTCATATGGACCCGCGCCCTCCAAACGGGCGTCGCGTCTGGTGGAATTCGACATTCGCCATCCGCACGAGCCGCGAACCCAACTGCTTGAATTCGGTGAGTTGGTCGGAAAGCCCAGTTCTCGCAAGGCCTATACGTATGCATTGAACAACACCGCGGCATCCCCGGGCGAAGCCGTGAATCTGTTGCGTCGGCCGAACGTGATCCAACGCATCTGGAAGAGTCTGCGGTCGGGCAGATAGCGGCGACGCTGCACGAGCCTCCTGGTCGTCCCCGTTTCCCGGGTCCCCGGCGCCCCGGGGACCCGTCCCCCTACCTTCCCGCGCTGGCCTTGATCAGGGCCTCGGTGAGGTATTTTCCCGCGCCCATGACGAGAGGTGCGTATCGACGTCCCGGTGCGCTCCCCATTCGGCCTGAGGGCCCCGAGATGGAGATCGCGGCTATCACCTGATTGGAAGCGTTCCGTATCGGCGCCGATATCGAGCACACCCCCTCCTCGCGCTCGTTCACCGATTCAGACCAGCCCCGTCTGCGAACCATCGCGAGCTGCGCGGAGGTAAAGCGGGCGTGCCGCAGACCCTGGTGCAGACGCTCCGGATCCTCCCATGCGATAAGGATCTGCGCGGCCGAACCCGCCTCCATCGACAGCATGGCCCCCACCGGAATCGAATCCCGCAGACCGCTGGCCCTTTCCACGGCCGCGATGCACACGCGTTGATCCCCCTGTCGGCGATATATCTGAGCCGATTCGCCGGTCCTGTCCAGCAGGGTCTGCAGAATCGGCCCTGCCGCGGTCAGCAGACGATCCTCGCCCGCGGCGGCCGCAAGCTCGGCAAACCGCGAGCCGAGCACGAAGCGGCCGTGCTGGTCGCGCAGCACGAATCGGTGACGTTCCAAGGCGATGGCGAGTCTGTGGGCCGTCGGTCTGGCCAATCCGGTGGCCGCGACGAGCTGACCCAGCGTCGACGGACCGGACTCCAGCGCATCCAGGATCTTGACGGTTTTGTCAAGCACTCCGACTCCCGAGTGAATCTCGCCGTCGTCTGTCGCGCCGACGGTGACGGCCGAATACTCGGTCGCGAGGGTGGTGTTGTCGAAGTGTGCGGGAGGTGTGCCGGGGCATTGGTGTGGAGAGGTCATAATCGGATTATGGCATCTCACATTTCGAAACGCAAAAGTCCGCGCAAGCCGTAAGCACCCATACTCGGTTGTATGAACCCGCGCATATGTGCAGAACCGGCGCTGTGGAGCGCGAAAACCGCGGAATAAAGCCAAGGAGAGACTATGGGAACGACGCTTGCCGAAAAGGTCTGGGCGGATCATCTTGTGTCGCAGGGCCATGATGACGCCCCGGACCTCATCTACATCGATCTCATGCTCATGCATGAGGTGACAAGCCCCCAGGCGTTCGAGGGTCTGCGTCTCGCGGGACGCAGACCGAGGCACACCGAACTGCTCATCGCCACCGAGGATCACAATACGCCAACGGTCGACATCGACCGGCCGAATCCGGACCGCACGTCGGCGCTCCAGCTGAGCACCCTCGAGAGAAACTGCCGCGAGTTCGGGGTTCGCCTGCATGGCCTCGGGGACGCCGACCAGGGAATCGTTCACGCCTTCGCCCCGATTCTCGGCCTCACCCAGCCCGGCATGACCATCGTGTGCGGGGACTCCCACACATCGACCCACGGGGCGTTCGGCGCCCTCGCCTTCGGCATCGGGACCTCGGAGGTCGAGCATGTCATGGCCACGCAGACGCTCTCGCTGAAGCCATTCAAAACCATGGCCGTCAACGTCACAGGCGAATTGGCCCCCGGAGTGGAGGCAAAGGACATCATTCTGGCGATTATCGCGACCATCGGAACCGGCGGCGGGCAGGGCCACGTCATCGAGTATCGGGGCGAGGCCATCAGAAAACTCTCCATGGAAGCGCGGATGACCATATGCAACATGTCGATCGAGGCCGGCGCCCGGGCCGGGATGATCGCCCCCGACGAGACGACCTTCGACTATCTTCAGGGCAGGCCGCACGCCCCGACCGGGGAGATGTGGAACCAGGCGCTCGCATACTGGAGGACGCTGCGCACCGATGACGACGCCGTGTTCGACCGGGAGGTGACCATCGACGCCTCGAAGCTGGCCCCGTTCGTGACGTGGGGCACCAACCCCGGACAGGGGCTCCCCATCACCGCCGACGTTCCGGTGCCCGAAAGGATCGCCGACTCCTCCGCAAGGGCGGCAGCCGCATCGGCCATTGAATACATGGGTCTGACGCCGGGAATGCCCATCCGGGACATCCCCGTCGACACGGTGTTCATCGGCTCCTGCACGAATGGCCGCATAGAGGATCTGCGTGCCGCGGCATCGGTGATGAAGGGGCGCCACAAGGCGGAATCGATCCATCGCGTCCTGGTCGTTCCGGCCTCCTCCCGTGTCCGTCTGCAGGCCGAGAAGGAGGGACTCGACAGGATCTTCGAGGACTTCGGCGCGCAGTGGCGCAACGCGGGATGCTCGATGTGCCTGGGAATGAACCCGGACAAGATGATGGCCCGGGAGCGTTCGGTGTCCACCTCGAACAGGAATTTCGAAGGCCGTCAGGGAAAGGGCTCGCGCACCCATCTGGCCTCGCCTCTGGTCGCCGCGGCGACGGCCGTGCGCGGAACCATATCCAGCCCGGCCGATCTGTAGCGGACGGCGCCTCGAGGATCGGCCCTCGGGGCCCTGGCCGCACCCGATCCGGCCATCGACGACCGCGGATGGGCGGGACCGGATATCCGGCTCGTGGCCGTGGCGCGGACAAGACACATACGAATCAACGACGAAGGATGGATGCATATGGAAAAACTCACTGTCGTGACGGGGGTGGGCGTTCCCCTGAGACGCTCGAACGTCGACACCGATCAGATCATTCCCGCGGTTTTTCTCAAGAGGGTGACCAAAAGCGGCTTTGAGGACGCGTTGTTCTACGCGTGGCGGCGCGACCCCGGTTTCGTCCTGAACAAACCCGCATACGCCGACGGCCGTGTGCTTGTGGCCGGGCCGGATTTCGGTATCGGCTCCTCGAGGGAGCACGCGGTGTGGGCCTTGCACGACTACGGCTTCCGCGTGATCATCTCCGCGCGCTTCGCGGATATCTTCTATGGAAACACCGCGAAGAACGGTGTGCTGGCGGCCATCATGCCGCAGGAAAGCGTCGAGCTGCTGTGGAAGCTGCTTGACGAGGAGCCCGGCCGGTCCCTCACCGTCGACCTCAACACGCGCACCGTCACATGCGCGGAGGTGACCTTGCCGTTCGAGGTCAACGACTACACGCGATGGCGTCTGATGAACGGCTTCGACGACATCGATCTGACCCTGCGGCACGAGGACGACATCGCCGCATACGAACGCGTGCGCGCGAGGCGTTTCCCGTTCAAGCCCACGACGATCCCGGCCAGGCATCTTCCGGAAAGAGCGATCGTGTCGGCGCGGGAGCCGCAGGAGGACGCCTGGGAGGGGCCTCTGAGCGAAAGGGCCGGGATGAACGGTCATACGGATGCGCAGGGGGCCTGAGCAACATATAATGGGCCTCGTTGATGAACGCGAGTGAAAGAGCATATCATGGCTGACGCAGTGGTGTTGATAACAGTCCAATCCGACAGGATATCGCAGGCGGCTCAGGCGATTGTGGAGCTTGAGGGGGTGCGGGACGTGTATTCGGTCGCGGGCGACGTCGATCTCGTCGCCATCGTGTCGACACCGGATTTCGACGATCTTGCGCGAATCATTCCCGACGGGATCGCCAAGGTCGATGGCGTCAGCGCGACACAGACACTGATGGCGTTCCGTCAGTATTCCGCGAAGGACGATGCCGCCGCCTTCGATCTGGGCGTGGACTGACGGGGGCTGCGGCAGTGGACGGCGATTTGTGGTATGACGTCAATCGCAGCTACGAGGAGAATTACGAGCGCGGCCCGTTCGGCGCCTTTGCCGATGCATTGCATCGTGTCCACGCTCCCGAAGAGGCAGACGTCCGGAAGGACGAGACCTGCGGAGGGGAGCGTTTCCTCGGGTTCCCGGTGGACGGGGTTTTCGGGATTCCGGCGGGTCCTCTGCTGAATTCGCGGTTCACCACCGCGGCCTTCGCGATGGGCTTCGACCTGGCGGTGTACAAAACCGTGCGATCCCGTGCCTGGGCGTGCAACCCGTTCCCCAATGTGCTTGCCGTGCACCCGCGGTCTTCGGACGGGCTTCTGGATCCCGCCGTCGCGGAAAGAGGCGAGAGCGTGCTGGCGGACAGGCATTACGAGCGGCCCCTGTCGATTTCGAACTCCTTCGGGGTCCCCTCGCGTGATCCCGATCAGTGGCAGCCCGATATGCGCCGCGCGATTCATGCGGCCGGTCCGGGGCATCTGCTGATTCCCAGTTTCCAAGGGTCTCGGGTGGAGGGCATGGACACGCGGGACTATGTGGACGACCATGTGCGTACCGCCCGTCTCATAGTCGAAACCGGGGCCGGGCTCATGGAGATGAACACCAGCTGCCCCAACGAGGGCCGCAACAGGCTGCTGTGCCATGATCCCCATCTTGTGGCAGCGATCTGCGAGGCCGTGAAGAACGAGATCGGGGACCGTCCCCTGATCATCAAGCTCGCCTATCTCGACAGCGACGACGCGCTGGAGACCATGGTCCGCGAAACCGCGGGCAGGGGAACGGTCCAGGCGTTTTCGGCCATCAACACCATTTCCGCCAGACTTGTCGACGATCGGGGAAGACAGGCGCTTCCCGGCAGCGGAAGGGAACGCAGCGGCGTATGCGGGCACGCCATCCGAGGCGCGGGGCTGAAGATGGTCCGTCGTCTCGCCGCGATCCGCAGGCGCTGCGAGCTTGATTTCGACATCATCGGAATCGGTGGTGTAACCGGCCCTGACGACTTCGATGCATATCGCCGCGAGGGAGCCCATGCGGTGATGAGCGCGACCGGGGCCATGTGGAACCCCGGGCTTGCCGGGGAGATCAGGGCTCATATGCATCCGCGGCCGTAGACGCGGGCATGGGCGCCATGACTTCGTCTCCGTGCCGTGCCGCCGCCCCGGCCTTCGTGGTGACGGATCGGGTCGACGAATCGTTTGGCTGCGGGCGCATTTCACCAGTTGACCACATCCCGTGTGGCAGACTGGGGTCTGACGCATGTGAACGATGCCCTCATGAGGAGCGGATCGGTCGCATGCACGATTGCGAAGAGACGAAAGAGGTTGATTGTGGCTGAGGATACGAATGATGTCTTGCATGTCGTGGGAGGCAGACCCCTTACCGGAACCATCAAGGTGCGAGGGGCGAAGAATTTCGTAAGCAAGGCCATGGTCGCGGCGCTGCTGGCTCCCGATGTCTCCATCCTCAAAAACGTCCCCGAGATCCGTGACGTGCATGTGGTCTCGGATCTGCTTCGCCTGCACGGCGTGAATGTCGACGTCGACGGCAGCAAGGGAATCGTCACCATCGACGCCACGCATGTCCAGCTGGCCGACGTGGCCGACGTGGACACGCTCTCCGGCTCCTCGCGCATACCCATTCTGTTCTCCGGCCCTCTGCTTCATCGTCTGGGTGAGGCTTTCATCCCCGCGCTCGGCGGATGCAACATCGGCGGCCGGCCGATCGACTTCCATTTGGAGACCCTGCGCAAGCTCGGCGCGAATGTCGACAAGGAACACAAGGACGGCATCCACATCACGGCTCCCAACGGTCTGCACGGGGCGAAGATCCACCTTCCCTACCCCTCCGTGGGGGCGACCGAGCAGACGCTTCTCGCCGCCGTGCTCGCCGAGGGGAAGACCGAGCTTTCGGGTGCGGCGACCGAGCCCGAGATTATGGATCTTGTGGCGGTGCTGCAGAAAATGGGCGCGATCATCTCCGTCGACGTCGACAGGACGTTCCGCATCGAGGGCGTCGGCAGTCTCAAGGGCTACACGCACACGTCCCTTACCGACCGCATCGAGGCCGCGTCATGGGCCTCGGCGGCGCTCGCGACCCATGGGGACATCTTCGTCAAGGGGGCGAGCCAGCCCGAGATGATGACCTATCTGAACGTCTTCCGAAAGATCGGCGGAGAATTCGACATCACCGACAAGGGCATTCGCTTCTGGCATCCGGGCGGGAATCTCAAGCCGGTGGCCATAGAGACCGATGTGCATCCCGGATTCATGACCGACTGGCAGCAGCCCCTGGTGGTGGCTCTGACCCAGGCGAATGGGCTTTCCATCGTGCATGAGACCGTGTACGAGAATCGTTTCGGCTTCACCAAGCCCCTGGTGCAGATGGGTGCGACGATTCAGCTTTACCGGGAATGCCTCGGCTCGCTGCCGTGCCGCTTCCGCCAGCGCAACTACAAGCATTCGGCGGTTATCTTCGGCCCCACGCCGCTGAGCGGACGTGACATCGATGTTCCGGATCTGCGCGGGGGCTTCAGCCACCTCATCGCGGCCCTCACCGCCGACGGGCCGTCCGACGTGCACGGCATCAGTCTCATAGATCGCGGCTATGCCGACTTCCGGGGAAAGCTCACGGCCCTGGGCGCGTCCATCGAGTAGATGCCGGCGGTCGTCGGCCCGGTCTCGCGTCTGCTCTTCCCTCTCCTCGGCAACCGGCCCTGCCTCGGCCGGTTCACGCCCCCGGGTCTCGTGTCTGGTGGGGCATCGACAATGGATGTCATGACATCCAAAGGCACGCCCTCACCACGATCCGCCGTCTCCCCACTGGGAGATGACCAGGTGGCGAGACTTGACGCCGAACATCACCTCGTCGATCCCACCCGATACTTCCCCACCGGGAGGCGGGAGGAGAACACTGCGGAAATCAACGCCCAGAACCCCCGTGCGACGGCCCGCCTGCTCGAGGGCGTGTCCATCGTCATGCGGGCGCACAGCAGGGTTCGCGCGTGGGGCCTGGAGAACATCCCCGAGAGGGGGGTCTTCATCACTGCGGCGACGCATGTCACCATGTATGACGTTTTCATCCCCATGATGTCCCTGTTCCACATGGGCAGACGCCCCCGCTATATGGCGAAGGCGGAGCTGGGGAGCTGGCCGCTTCTGGGACGATGGTTCCGTCTGGTGGGTATGCAGCCTGTTCCCCGCAGAAGCGGCAAGGCGCGCGCCATCGAGGAGGAGTCCGTGAACATCCTCACCGAGGGCAGACCTCTGACGGTGTGGCCGGAGGGAACGGTGACGCGTGATCCCAGGAAATGGCCGATGAGCATGAAGAACGGCGTCGGCTTCATCGCCCTCGAGGCCTCTCGCCGACTGGGGAAACAGGTCCCTCTGTTCTGCGCGGTCACCTGGGGGGCGGCGAGCATCAACCACTGGTGGCCATGGCCGCGCAGGAATGTCGTCATGTGCTTCGATGCGCGCCTGGATTATTCCGATCTTCTGCGCAATGCTGATTCATGGGGAGCCGAACCCCCCGTCGAGGCCGCCGATGAGCTCACACGCAGGGTCCGGGAGCGCATGACGGCGATCATGGAGCATATCCGGGGCGAGAAGGCACCCGCCGGCTATTGGGATTATCGCACGATGAGCCGTATCATGGCCTAGCAGGTCTGCGAAACAGCGATGGGCGTCTTGGCGCTAAGGAGTTTTGGACAGTGAACATAACGGTTTTGGGCGCAGGTGCATGGGGTACGACATTCGGACGGGTGCTTGCCGACGCGGGTAACGATGTGACGATGTGGGCCGTTGAGCAGCAGGTCGTCGACAGCATCCGAGACAGGCATTGCAACCCCCTCCGCCTTCCCGGCGTGGAGAGGCTGCCCGACGGCATGACCGCCGTGTCGGATCGTGCGCAGGCCGTGTCGCAAGCGGACATCGTCGTGGTCGCCATAGCCGCGCAATTCGCGCGGGTCGCCCTGGAGGAGTTTCGGGGGATGATACCGTCGAACGCCATCGTCGTGTCCCTGATGAAGGGGATCGAGCGCACGACCGGCAAGAGAATGGACGAGGTCGTCTGCGAGGCCCTGGATGTGCCCGAGGAGCGTTTCGCCGCGGTGTCGGGACCCAACCTCAGCAAGGAGGTCGCCCAGCGGGAGCCGTCCGCCACGGTGGTGGCCTCCCGAAGCATCGACAACGCGCGAACCGTCGCCAAGGCCTGCACCACCGGGTATTTCAAGGCCTTCGTGAGCACCGATGTAATCGGGCTGGAGATGTGTGGCTCGCTCAAGAACGTCGTGGCCCTCGCCGTCGGCATGGCCCGGGGGGCGGGATACGGTGAGAACACGGCGGCGATGATCGAGACCCGTGGGCTTGCCGAACTCACCGCATTGGGACAGGCGGCGGGGGCCCAAGGCAGAACGTTCGCCGGATTGGCCGGAGTCGGGGATCTCATCGCGACCTGTGGCTCGCCGTTGAGCCGCAATTACACGTTCGGCTCCAATCTTGGCAAGGGGATGAGCCTCGAAGAGGCCAGGAGCGCGAGCAACGGCGTGGCCGAGGGCGTTCCCACCACGGACGCCGTGGTCGCGCTGGGCAGGCGCTACGGCGTCCCCACGCCGCTGGCATGTGCGATGAGGCATGTGCTCGACGAGGGCATATCCTGCCAGGAGATGCTCGATCTTCTCTTCGACGGCGAGATCCGCGAGGAGTAGGGGAGGGGAAGCGACGGCGTCCCTCCCTCCCTCCCGTCTCAATCTCGGGGGGAGGGCGTTTCGAGGGCCTTTCGCGGGAGGCGTCTGTGGATGACCCTGCGCCATGCCTCGCTGCGGGGTCAGGTGCCGAAGCGTGAAGATTTTCCTTCGATTGCCTGCGGCTCCGGAGAATCATCCGCGCGCTGCGGGTAGGCTGGGGTGCGATGTATGTTCGCAGGCCAAGAACAGGGAAGACGGGACGAGGACGATCATGGCGAAAAAGCGAGTAGTGGTGTTGTACGGCGGCAAGGCAGACGAGCACTCGATCTCCTGCATCTCCGCCTCCGGGGTGCTCAAAGCCATGGACCGTGAGCTTTTCGACCCGATTGCGGTGGGCATCACCAAACAGGGCCGGTGGATCATCAGCGACGTCGATCCCCGCGACTACAGCCTTCATACCAAGGGGCTGCCCGTTGTGCGCGACACCGCCGGATCTCGGCAGGTCGTTCTCGCGGCGGGCTGTGGCGCGGACGGTTTCTTCGTTCGCGAGCAGGATGGGACCCTTACCTCCCTGGGCCGCGTCGATGTGGTGTTCCCCGTGCTTCACGGGCCCTACGGCGAGGACGGCACCGTGCAGGGGCTGCTCGAGATGATGGGAGTCCCCTATGTGGGATGCGGGGTTTTCGCCTCCGCGGCGTGCATGGACAAGCATTTCACGAAGGAGCTGCTGTCGACGGCCGGAATCCCGGTGGCCCCGGGGGTGACGATCGACACGCGGGGGTTCGACGGGGCCGATGAATTCCGCGCCAACGAGCGTGAGATTTCCGACCAGATCGAATCGGCGCACCTTCGGTATCCGCTTTTCGTCAAGCCCTCGCGGGCGGGCTCGAGCTTCGGCGTCGTGAAGGTCGATCATCCCGACGGGAGTGCCCTGGCGCGGGCCGTGTTCGAATCCTCCCGGCACGACTGGAAGGTGCTGGTCGAACAGGGGATCGACGGCCGGGAGATCGAATGCGCCGTGCTGGCCCCGAGAACCGATGGCGAACCGGCGGCAAGCTGGCCGGGGGAGATCGTGCTGGACCGCAAGGATTCGCGATCCGATCAGTTCTATGATTTCGACAGCAAGTACATGGACTCCGAGGCGTCGCACGTCGAAGTCCCGGCGACCCTGCCGGCAGAGACCCTTCGTGCGGTGAGAGACATCGCGGTCAAGGCGTTCACGGCGGTCGATGGAACGGGGCTGAGCCGGGTGGACACCTTCGTCACACGTGATGGGCAGGTGATCGTCAACGAGATCAACACAATGCCGGGCTTCACCCCCATCTCCATGTATTCCAAGGCGTGGGAGGCCACGGGCGTCACCTACACCGAGGTGATCACGCGTCTGCTCGAAGGGGCCCTCTGCGCGCAGGAACGCCGGTAGAGCCATCGGTGCGGATCCGCATGAGACGGCCGTCCCGTATCGGCGTCCCCGCCGTTGCGCACCACGTCTTGTGACCGGTCATCTTCCGTTCACCATAAACACCCTCCAGAATTCATGGGGCGTCTAACTTCGCGTTAGGCGGCTCCTTTAGCCTAGTCATGCAGTGGCGGTCCGCGTGTGCGGATGAACGCCATCGATGGATGGGCGAAAGGAAGACTCCCATGAATGCAAAGCGAAGAATCGCGGCCGGATCGATTGCGGCCATACTGGCGATATCCATGGCGGCGTGCGGTTCCGGCAACGGCAGCGCCTCGGCGCAGGGGACGGCATCTCTTTCGGGGGGTGCCGCCAAGGCGTCATCGGCGACATCGGTCGCCGATTTCGGGTCCATGCAGGCCCTGGAGGCCGCCGCCGACAAGGAGGGCGCTCTTAACGTGATCGCCCTGCCCCACGACTGGTCCAACTATGGCGAGGTGATCAGCACCTTCAAGAAAAAGTATCCGAAGATCGCCATCACCGAAATCAACCCCAACGCCTCCTCCAAGGAGGAGATCGATGCAGCGAAGACGAACAGGGGCACCAGTGCCGCACCGGACGTTTTCGACGTCGGTCTGGCCATAGCATCCACCAGCACGGACGACTTCGCCCCATACAAGGTCAAGGCGTGGAACACCATCCCCTCCACCCTCAAAAACGGCGACGGCCTGTATTGCGCCGATTATACGGGAATCATGTCGATTGGCTGGAACAAGGACAAATACGGCTCCATCACCAGGCTTGATGACCTGCTCAACAGGAAGTTCGCCGGTACCGTGGCCCTCAACGGCAAGCCCGCGGAGGCGGGAGCCGCCTTCAACGGCTTTCTGATGGCGAACCAGCTCGCCGGTGGCAGCATCACCGATCTGCAGCCCGGTCTCGATTTCTTCACCAAGCTCAAGCAGGCCGGAAACCTCACCCAGATCGACGTCACGGACGGGACGATCGATTCGGGACAGACGGGCGTCGTGTTCGACTGGACATACAACCAGGCCTCGTACCGCAAAGAGCTCAAGGCCAAGGGGGTGAACTGGCAATACAGAACATTCCCCAAGGCCCAGGTGGTGAGCTACTACAACCAGGCCATCAACAAGGATGCCCCGCACCCCGCGGCGGCGCGTCTCTGGGAGGAATATCTCTACACCCCGCAGGTCCAGAACCTGTGGCTCAAGGGCGGGTCGAATCCCGTCCTGCTTGACTCCATGGAAAAGAGCGGAACGGTCGACAAGGCCATCCTCGCATCCTCCACCAAAATCGAGGGCAAGCCCGTCACCTACACGAACGAGGATTCGACGCGCATCACCACATGGCTGCAGAACCATTGGGATTCGACGATAGGCAACTGACGGCATGACCATCGCACCCTCTCGGCTGAAGGCCGACCAGCGATCCGGAGCGCATTGCGCGACCCACCCGCTCGCCTTCCGCAGCCGGCGCGTCGGCGCCGCCGCGGTCGCCATCCCGTTTTTCGCCTACGCCGCATGCTTCCTCCTCGCACCCACCGTCATCGTGATCCGGGGGGCGTTCACCTCGCCCTCCGGATCCTTCACCCTGGCGAACTTCCGAAAGCTCGCCGAGGCGAATGCCGTTTCCAGCTTTGCCATGTCCCTTCTCGTCTCGGCCGTCTCGGCCCTCATCGGCGCGGTCGTCGGGGCATTCGCCGCGTATGCGCTGACGATAGGGCGCAGGCCCCGCGGCGTGCTTCGGCGTCTGACGGCGGCCCTCAGCTCCGTCCTCGCCCAGTTCGGAGGGGTGATGCTTGCGTTCGCCTTCATCGCGACGATCGGCATCAATGGGGTGGGGACGCTCGTCATCCACCAGCTGTTCGCATACACCATCGATCCGAACTGGATAAGCTCCGTCGGCGGGCTGATCGTCGTCTACTGCTATTTTCAGATTCCGCTGATGATCATCATGTTTCTTCCCGCCGCCGACTCGATGCTCCCGCAATGGCGGGAAGCCTGCGAAAGCCTGGGTGGCGGCACCTGGAGGTATTGGATTCGGGTGGGCGGGCCCATTCTCGCCCCCCGCTTCGTTTCCGCGTTTCTTTTGCTTTTCGCCAATGCGTTTTCCGCATATGCCACCGCCGCGGCCCTTTTCTCCCAACGTTCGATCGTGGTTCCGCTCATGATTCAGGGGGCGATGCGCAACGAGATGGATCCCGATCAGCAGGGTTTCGCGCAGGTGCTGGCGTTTGCCATGATCATGGTGGCTGCGCTGGTGATGATTCTCAGCCATACCGTCGAAACGAGGGCCGGACGATGGCAGTAGGGAGCACACCGCGCGATGCCGCGGGATTCGCGGCGCCTCCCCAGCTCAGGTCTCGCATCCTGGCGCGCCAGAGCATGGTCAAAGGCATCGTCATAACCCTTGTGCTGCTGTTCCTGAGCGTGCCTCTGATCTCGATGCTTCTGTTCACCGTTCGCCAGCCCCTGTCGGGACGCTGGAGCATGGCGGCGTGGAAGGCTGTATTCACCGGCGATGCGCAGAGCATGGGAACCGACATGAGCGTGCTGTGGCAGGGGCTGGGGGCATCCCTGGGTCTGTCGGCGGTGACGGTGGCGCTGATGCTCGCCCTCATGGTCCCCGCCATGGTGATTGCGCACATACGCTCGGCCAGGCTGGAAAGGGCCATGGAATGGGTCGCCACCCTTCCTCTGACCATTCCGGCGATTGCGTTGGTGGTCGGCCTGGGGCCCATCTATCGTTGGCTGTCGGCGAACGTCTTCGGGACCGGCTCGATCTGGTTGTGCTTCGCCTATGTGGTTCTTGTCATGCCGTACGCCTTCCGGGCCATGGCCCTGGGGCTGGAGTCCATCGATGTGACGACCCTGTGCGACGCCTCCCGCTCCCTGGGCGCCTCGTGGCCGCGCGTATTCGTCCGAGTGATCATTCCCAATCTCCGACAGGCCATAGTGTCGGCATCGTTCATCTCCATAGCCGTGGTGCTGGGGGAATATACGGTGGCCTCCCTGCTTGGTCGGATCAACCTTCAGGTCGCGCTGTACCAGCTCGGCCAGTCGAACTCGCAGATCAGCGCGGCGATGTCCCTGCTTGCCCTGCTGTTCGGCGTGATCGTCCTCGCCGTGCTCGATCGTGCGTCCTCCACGGCGACACATCGAAAGGAAGACACAGGATGTCTGTGACGATTCACAAAACCCGCACCCTTCACCCTTCGGAGGCGTCCGCCGTCGAGCACGTCGACGATTCCCCCGTCGAACGCGCGGCACGGGCCGTGCTTGACGATTCCCGCGGGCTCGGCGGGGGCATCAGCATGCGGCATGTCGACAAGATCTATGCGGGAAGCGCGGCCAAGGCCCTCGACGATTTCAGCCTGGATGTCAAACCCGGGGAAATGGTCGTTCTGCTGGGCGGTTCGGGGTGTGGAAAGTCCACGGCGCTGCGCTCCCTCGCCGGTCTTGAGGACATTCAGGCCGGACGCATCTTCGTGGGCGGGAGGGACGTCACCGGGGTGCCGGTCAACCGGCGGAACATGGCCATGGTATTCCAGGCGTACTCCCTGTTTCCCCATATGACGGCATTGCAGAACATCGAATTCGGTCTCGAGGCCCACGGCGTTTCCCGTTCGCGCAGGCGGACCCTGGCGATGGAGAAGCTGGATCTGGTGGGTCTTGCCGATCAGGCCGGCAAATACACGCAGCGGATGTCGGGCGGGCAGCAGCAGCGCGTCGCGCTCGCGCGCGCCCTGGCCGTCTCGCCGAAGGTGCTGCTGCTCGACGAGCCGCTGTCCGCCCTCGACGCCAAGGTCCGGGTCCAGCTGCGCGAGGAGATTCGCAGGATTCAGAGGGAGACGGGAACGACCACCGTGTTCGTGACGCATGATCAGGAGGAGGCTCTGGCCATAGCGGACCGCATCGGGGTCATGAACCGTGGCCGGGTCGAGCAGATCGCCGCGCCGCGAACGCTGTATCAGCGGCCGGCCACCGAATATGTGGCCACATTCGTGGGTGTGACGAATCGTCTTCCCTGCGTCGTCGACCACGGCGAGGCCATCGTGTTCGGCAGTCGGGTGCCTCTGCTCTCCGGATCCGCGCCGGATGGCAACGCCAGCGTCCTGGTCCGTCCCGAGTCGTTGGGGCTGACATTCGAAGCCGATGATGCGCAGCCGTGGTCCCGTCCCTCCGGCTCGTCGGTCGCGGAACCCGTCTGCGGTGATGGGACCATAGGCATGTCGGTGTCCGGCCTCCCGGCGGAGGCCGGGGTTCCGGGGGTGGTTCGTGCCGTTCACTTCCTGGGCGCGGTGGTGCGCGTGAGCGTCAGGGTGCGCGCGCAGCAGGATGCGGATGTCTGCCGTGACGTCGTGGTGCAGACGTCCGCACACCTTCTTCCTCCCCGCGTCCCCATCGGCGGCAGGGTCGTCGTCGGGGCGTTCCCCGTTCCTGCGCTGGCCGTGAGATAGCGTCGAAGGGCGGTTCCCCCACGCATAGGCATGCGCATCCGGTGAAACCTCGGGAGTATGGTTGGGCAATGGCAGCTGGCAGCTTGCCATCTGCTTTCTCGACAGTAGGGGAGACGCCTATGGTGAACATGTCACGCAAACCCATGGCACACCGCGATGCCCAGGGGGATCCGGGCGGCCGCATCGGTTACGACCCCACCCGCGGATCGCGTTGGTGGTTTCTCGCCCGTCGCCGTTTCAGCGTGGTCGGTGCAGCGCTATGCGCGATGATGCTGATCTGGATGGCGATGGAGATGCTGCTCGGCGCCATCCTGGGAATCGTCGTCCCTCGTCACGGCCAGTGGCCCGGCTGGGTTTCCGTGCTTCTGTCGGACATCGGCCTGTATCTCGTGGCCATGCCCGTGGCGGTGCTGATCCTTCACCGGGTGCCGGTCCTGCCGACACGTCGTTTCGCCCTGTCGCCCAAGCGCTTTGTGACACTTCTGGTGATCTCCGTGCCGATCGTCTACGGCGGCAGCATCCTGGGCTCGGTTCTCTCCGACGTCCTGTCCGCGGGGAGGGCCGTGAACGATGTCGCCGAACTCGCGGGCAGCACCGATCCGGTCATCGCCCTGGTGTTCTTCGTTCTGCTCGCCCCGGTGTTCGAGGAGTGGCTGTTTCGCAAGCAGATCATCGACCGCACCCGCAGATACGGCGAAAAACCGGCGATCGTGCTTTCCGCGCTGGTCTTCGGCCTGTTCCATCTCAATCTCTTCCAGTTTTTCTACGCCTTCGGTCTGGGGCTCATCCTCGGCTACATCTACGTGCGCACCTCCCGGCTGCGCTACGGCATCGTCATGCACATGCTGGTGAATCTCAACGGGGGGGTGGTCGCTCCCTGGATCCTGTCGCATCTGGATTCGGGCACAGTGAAGGATCTTGAATCGGGATCCCTGTCCGCGCTGTCCGCCAAGGGATCCGGAGGTCTTGCGCTGTATGGTCTGTACGGTCTGGCCATGCTGGCGCTTGTGGTCGCGGGAATCGTGCTGCTTGTCGTGAACAGGCACGCCTGGCGGTTCTACGTCACGCCGGAGCAGCTCCCCCGGGGCATGCGCGTGTCGACGGTTCTGCTCAATCCGGGAATGATCACCTTCGTGCTGTTGTGCATCTGGATTGCGACCTGGATGATGCTCGTCTCCTAACGGCGTGACATGCGGGTCATGAGGGTCATACGGGTCATGCGGGTCATGCGGAAGGCGGTTTCGAGGTCTTGGGATCCGACCGTCTCGCCTGCGTTCCGGTCGCGGCCCGCTGCTCGATGAAATCGGCATTCGCCAGGGCTCTGATGGCCTCGTCCTGCAGGGTCGAGGCGAACACCCCGGGCTTGGCGAACATCAGCACCGCGCCTTCGATGCCGTACGGAGAGAAGTCACGGAACTGCACGATCGGGGGATGATCGGGATCCGTCTGCCCCGAGGTGCGACGTCCCACGGCGGCGATGATGGCGCGCTCCACCCGAGTCAGGTCGCTTCCCGCCCTGACCGTGAAGGTGACGGATACGCAGCTTTCTCCGACGGCGGTGATCCGTTCCAGCGCGGAGGTGTTGAGCACCGAATTCGGGATGACGATTTCGTTGCCGTCCCGTGATCTCACGACGGTCTGTCTCCAGGTGATATCCTGCACCATGCCCGTGGTCCCGTTCACCGTGATGAAGTCGCCGGGCTGGATGACCTTGCCGAGCATCAGGCCGAATCCGCCCACGATGTTGGATATCGTGTCCTTCAGGCCTAGGGATATGGCGATTCCGCCGATTCCCAGCGCCGTGATGAGGGTCGTCGGATTGATGCCGAACACGGGCTCCAGAACCATGGCGGCGGCGATCACCCATATGCAGGCCTTGAGCAGGTTGACGAAGATGGAGGCGCTGGGAATGCTCGATCGGTCGAGCGCCTTTTTGAGTATCCCACCGAGAATCCATGCGGCGAGTGCCGCGCATGCCGCGACGATGAGCAGCAGGATGATCCTGTTGCTGTGCGTCTGAAGCCAGGCGAGTGCTGAATCGACCATGATGCCTCCGCGGTCCTATGCTTCGGTGCGCGGCGACTGCGCGTGGAAGATGCGCTCCCAGGAGCTTTTCATGTCGCTTTTCGACATGGAAAGGTACAGGCCCATCGCCAGCACGGCCACATCCTGGTTGAGCAGATCGTCGATGCTGATCGTGTCGCACAGTTCCGGCCACCGGCGCAGTATCGCAAGCATGCCCCCCACCGCGAAGTCGAGCAGAAGATCCGTGTCGAGGTCCAGATTGTTCGCGTCGAGTTGCAGAAAGCTCAGGACGGTCAGACGGGTGAAGTCGCGCAGGGACTCCAACAGCTCGGATGAGCTGTGTGGCCCGGCCAGAAGTGCAAGTCTGTCCAGACGCTCTCGCTGGGCGGGGGAGCTGAGCATGTGGGTGACGTTCTCCCGCCATGTGGAATTCGGGTCGGCGTCGGGTCCCGGAAGAGAGATCTTCGTGCTTTCCACGAGCTGCAGGATGGACGAGTCGGCGAGTTCGGGCAGACCGCTGAAATGATAGTAGAAGGAGTTCCTGTTCACCCCTGCGCGCCGGACGATGTCCGTGACCGTGATTGTGCTGTAGTCACGCTCCTTGAGCAGTTGCCAGAAGGCATCGTGCATGCGTTCCTTCGCAGGGGGCGTATCGCAGTTGTGGGGCGGCCTCGGCATGGATCCCTCTTTTCTGGTTTGCGGCAGAGCCTGTCGCGGGTGCGCGGCGAGTGCGCTCAAACTATTAGACAGTATATCTAATATTTAGTTCAGATATCGCGCCTTCCAACTCGCGTATTGCGCCTCAAGGTCTCGCATCTCATCCGGACTGATGAATGAGGCGTGAATGGAGTTGAGTGCAATCGCGCCCAGCTGCTCCAGGCTGAACCCGATTTTCTCCAGGGCGGCGTAGTTGTCCGCGATGTACCCCCCGAAATATGCCGGATCATCGGAATTGACGGTGACGGGGACTCCCGCCCTGAGGAACTCCTGCAGCGGGAGGTCGTGCAGATCCTTCACTACCTGAAGGCGCCGGTTCGACAGCGGGCATGCCGTCAGGGCTATTCCCGATCTGGCTATGCGGGCGACCAGTGCCGGGTCGTCGATCGCGTGGACGCCATGGTCGATCCGCTCGGCATGAAGAAGGTCAAGCGCCTGGGCCACATAGTCCGAAGAGCCCTCCTCTCCGGCGTGCGCAACACAGTGAAGCCCCATCTCCCGGGCTCTGTCGTACACGTGGACGAACAGCGACGGGGGGTAGCCGACCTCCGCCGAGTCAAGGCCGATGCCCAGAAGATCCCCGGCCCTGTTCTGCACGGCATCGAGGACGCTGTCGGCCGATTCGATGGGAAGGTCCCTCACGATGGAAAGGATGAGGCCCCCGGTGATCCCGAATCTCTTCCGGCCTTCGGCCAGCCCCGACAGCAGGCCGTCCATCACCGCGTCGATGTCGAGCCCGTTGCGGATATGGACCTGGGGATCGAAGAATATCTCCGCGTGGCGAACACCGTCCGCCGCCGCATGTGCAAGATAGGCCAGCATCAGATCATGGAAGTCGTCGGCGCTGGCCAGCGTTCCCATCAGCTGATAGTACAGATCCAGAAACGACTGTAGATCGCCGAATTCGTACTGCCGACGGAGTTCGTCGATGGTTGCCCACGGCAGGCTCACGCCGTTGCGCTTCGCCAGATCAAGCGCGAGCCCAGGCTCCAGCGTCCCCTCGATGTGCACATGCAGCTCGGCCTTTGGCAGGCTGCGCACTGCCTCGCTCACGTCCTGTTCACCCACGGTTGACCTCCTCCAAGAACATTTCCGGTGGTGCTCAGTCTAGTCCCGGCCGTCTAGCGCCCACGCGGTTCGAAGTGTTTCGTGTCCCGTGTCAGCGATGCCCGGATCAGCAGGTTGAAGGCGGTGAGCATATTGCGGCGATCCTCGTCGTTGAGGCCGACGAAGGATCCGATCAGCGGAGGAATCGCCTTCGGGAAGGTGGAGGGGATCTGCGAGATGTGGTCCGCGCCGCCGGAGGAAAGAATTGTGAACAGGGCGTCCACCGCCCTTTTTCGCTGATCCCTGGACAGTTCCGTCAGCCATGAGTTCAGGGCCGTGTTGAAATACTGCGATCCCGGGGAGATGCCGGGCTCGAGTTCGAAGGCCGTGTCCCGAACCTGCCAGGAGAACGCGAGATGCTGCAGAATCCCTTTCTGGTCGGATTTGACTACGGTGCATGGCTCGGGCGTCTCCAGCAGCATTCCGACGACAGAGGAGTCGGGAACGATCTTCTCGATGCGGTCGATCATCGCTGTGTATTCGTCGCTGTGGACGATGCGGGAGGGGAAGCCCGGCCCGTCGAGCGAATACATGCGGACGATGCGTGCTCGCACGTCCGAGGGCGCGTTGATTCCGGCGTACACCGCAAGGTTGCCGCCTTTGGAGTGCCCCAGAAGCAAGATCGGAGCATCCCATATCCGGGCCGCGCGGCGGACGTAGTCCCGCGCCGACGTCTGGGCGGGGACCGGATACTGGAAGGCCATGTTGAAGTCCTCCCTCCACCCGACGAAGGAGTCGTCGGTTCCGCGGAAGACGATCGCGAGCATGCCGTCGGGAAGCAGGAACGTCTCCGCTGCGAACTGCGTCTGCTCTTCGCTGCTGTAGCGCTCCTCGTAGGCTCCGACGGGAAGGTTCGCGAACCGGGGATTGTGCGAGACCGCGGCGTACAGGGTCCGGGTGAGATGCGGATCCCCCAGGCCCGCGTGCCCGGTTCTCAGGGCGAAGTCCGCGGGCGAGAGAGCACGCGCGACCTCGCCGAGCGTGGGGGCCTCGAAGGGGGGTCTTCCCAGCGCGCGCAGGGAGGAGACCGGATGGCGGAGGTCCATCGATGTCACGCGGTTCCGCAGCGTGCCATAACGCTCGTACGCCTCGTCGAGGGAGGGGACGATGGCGGGCGGTTTCTGATAGCACAGCGCGGCGAGAACCAGGGCGTCCACCGCATTGAACGGGCATTCGGGGAAGGTGCGCGTCTCCCGTGTGGCATAGTCGATGATGTTGCCCATCGGGCCCTCCTTCCCTGTCGGTCGGCGCGGTACGGATCCGTCGCCTTTGCTCTGTGGCGCCTGTGTTTCCGGGCCATGGCACCTCCGTCTGCCATCTCCCAGCCTATGCCATGGAGGGGTCCGCGGGGATTTGCGTCTCGGAGCGAACCCCCGGTCGCATACGGACAGGATGTGGGCGTACATTGGGAACATGGATGCGCATGCTATGAATGTTTTGGTTGGTGGGTTCGGGTCGCTGCACGGACAGAACAGCCCCGGAATCGAGCGCTTCGTCTACGAGGACGACGCTCCCGGCCGCGGCCGCGTGCGGGAAGTCCGGGATGGCGCGAGCGTCTCCTCGCATCCCCATGGCGCCCCGGACGCGGCGGATTGCACCGAAGGCAGCGTGAGCCTGACGAATCGGGGGGTGCTTGCATCCCTTCCCTCGCCGACATGGCTGTGCCATGACGCCGACATCGTATACGCGGTTCTTGAGGACAGCGACGAGGTGGCGTCTCTCATTCTCGGCAAGGATGGCGACGGGGTGCGCCTGCGTCTGCGCTCTCGCATCGTCACGACGGGGAAGGGCCCCACCCACGCGGCCGTGGCTGTCGACGACCTGGGTGGGCGTCATCTGCTTGTGGCGAATTACGGAAACGGGGCTTTAAGCGTGCACTCGCTCGCCGAGGACGGTGGCATGATGCCCGCCGCGCAGACCTTCGAGGGCGAGGGGTCCGGTCCTCTTCCCGCGCAGGAGGGCCCCCACGCCCATTGGATCCTTCCCCTGCCCGACGGGCGGGTGCTGAGCACGGATCTGGGAGCCGACCGTATATACGTCCATGCCTGGGACTGCGGCACCCTGCAGCGCATCGGCACCATCCGCCTGAAACCGGGCACGGGCCCGAGGGACATGCATATCCTGCCCACCCCGCTGGCCCGTTCGTCACGCGACTGGACCGTCGCCGTGGTGTGCGAATGGTCGTGCGAGGTCATCGTGCTCAGACCTCAGGGGTCGCCGTTGGATGAGGACTGCGGCATCCGCGCCGTGCAGAACGTGCCGCTCGGTGCACTGAGCGGCGATCAGGCCGCATCGCTGGCATATATGCCGCTCTCCGTTCTCCGGCAGAGCGAGGGTGCGGGAGGCGCGGATGCCGCCGCACGCGATCCGGAAGGGTGCGCGCATTGCGATCCCGGGTCGGACTCCGATCGCGAGGGCGGGGCGATCCAGGGGTACGCCTATGTGGGTCTTCGCGGATCCGATCGGATCGTCGCCTTGAGCTATGCCGGCGGATCTCTTGTTCGCATGGAGCGCGGATCGTCGCCGGAGGCGCGGGTTTCCCCCGATGATGCGGAATGGGTGGACCGTGGCGTCTCGGCGGCCGGAAGCCGACCCCGGCAGCTGTGCAGGATCGGTGGCTGCATCGTCGCCGCCAACGAGGCCTCCAACGAACTGAGTGTGTTCCGCGTGGGGCCCGGCGGGTATCCGCGCCTGGCGGGCCGGTTCCCGGCGAACTCCCCGACGGTTCTGGTTCCGCTGCCATAGAGGCGGCGAACGACGGGACGGCGACAGCTATGCTTTCCTGCGTGCGGCGCTGCGCTGGTGCGATGAGGACCATCCATACAGGGGACCCCGTGAGTTTCGCGGGCACGGGCTGGTCTATTCCCATGAGACGGTCGGAACGATTTATTCGTTCCGTGGCTTCGAACGGATAACGAAAGGCGATGAACTCCTGTACGGCCTTACCTACGCGGGAGGAGTAATTGTGGCGTGACGGGGAATGCCATGCGTGCGGTGCGTCGTGGGGGCGCGGGGCGGCGCACCCATGACGAAGAAG
The DNA here is from genome assembly GCA_022649135.1 of Bifidobacterium sp. GTDB lineage: Bacteria > Actinomycetota > Actinomycetes > Actinomycetales > Bifidobacteriaceae > Bifidobacterium. Next base: position 39,608 of record JALCNP010000012.1, on the reverse strand, counting down.
CCGATGGCGAATGGTGTCGTCGTTCCCCGGGTCTGCGCGCGACCCGGGAAGCGGGATCGTCTTCAGCATGCAGGGGGAGTGTGCGGGTCTGCGTTCCATGTGCCAGCGTAGCGGGAACGGTGGGCGCACATGCGTCGAAAGTTTATTTCAAGGGTTGAAATAAACAGGTTTTCGAGATAGAATCTTCGATAACTTCCTTGACATCACATGTATTGGCCAAGGCCGTAATCAAGGAAGATTACTCAAGGAGGAGTAATGAGCAGTAGTCATTCACCACAGGCTGACGGGGGTGTGGCATCGGTTCGGTCTCCGGGCGTCACGCCGCCGCCCGTAGTTTTATCCGCAGGGAAGCGCAAAGCGCTCCTGGCTTCTCTGGGTGTGTCATATCTGGGGTTGTTCATGACCTATGCCGGGCTGGTCGCGATTCTTCTGCCGCAGCAGATGACGAATCTCGATGCCGCGCACAAAGTCACGAATCTGGCCTTTGTCACTTCGATTTCGGCGGTTGCCACCATTTTCGTCCAGCCGATTGTCGGTGCCTTCTCGGACCGGACGCGAACCAGACTGGGGCGTCGTGCACCATGGATACTGCTGGGCGGCATCGGCGGCGGCATATGCACGATTGCCATTCAGGCGGCCAACACACTGTTGTGGATTGCGGTGGCATGGGTTGCCATACAGGTCCTGCTCAACGCTTTTCAGGGCCCCCTCTCCGCCATCATCTCGGATCGAATAGAGAGCGACAACCGCGGTCTGGCATCTGCGATCACGGGGGTGGGCTCGTCCCTGGGCGGGACGGTGGGGGTCATCGTCGCCGGACAGCTGCTCAACAGGATCGGGGTCGCATACACCTTTTTCGGGATTCTCGTCATCGTCATCTGCATCGCCTTCGTTCTTGCGAATCCGGACAAATCAAGCGTCACCGAAGTCCATACTGCAATGGACTGGTCCGCGTTCCTCGCAACGTTCATGGTCAATCCGCGCAGGCACCCGGATTTCTTCTGGGCGTTCGGCGGCCGGTTCTTCATGATTCTCGGATATCAGGCCATCACCAACTACCAGCTGTATATCATCACCGATTACATCGGCGTGAATCCGGCGAAAACAGGCGACGTGGTCTCGATACTGAGCATCATCAGCCTGGTTACCGTGACCATTTCCACCCTGCTTGCGGGACGCATCTCCGACAAACTGGGCAGGAGAAAGGTCTTTGTCGGGGTCGCCACCCTGTTCATCGCCGGTTCGATCTGCATTCCGCTGTTCATGCGCACGGTTACCGGCATGTATGTCTATGGCGGTCTTCTGGGACTGGGGTACGGGGCCTATATCGCAGTGGACATGGCCATGATGGTCGATGTGCTGCCTTCGAACGGGGCCGCGGCCAAGGACCTGGGCATTCTCAATGTGGCCTCGAACATCCCGCAGGCGCTGACCCCTCTTATTGCCGCCGGGCTTCTCACCGCGTTCGCAGGCAACCACAGGGTTCTTTTCTTCTACTCCGCGATCGCCGCCGCCCTGTCGACGCTTTTCGTGATACCGATAAAAACAGTCAAATGACGACATTAAGGAGAATTGGTCATGCAAGTACCATATTATGATGTGCCCGCACTGGCACCCGTGGTCGAAACGACCCGTGGAAGCGTTCAGGGCCGATGGCAGAACGCCTCTTCGGCCGCCTATCTCGGCATACCGTTTGCCGCGCCTCCCGTGGGAGACCTGCGATTCGCCGCGCCGGAAAGATTCCCTGTCTGGAGCGGGGTTCGTCCCGCGCTGGAATACGGGCCTACCGCGCAGAGACGGCCCTTCGGGCCGGTGGTCACCATACCGGAGCCTTCGATCTGCGGCGACAGCACTCTCAACGTCAATGTGTTCACCCCGGCGCCACGCGACCGCAGGGCCCATCTTCCGGTACTCGTGTGGATACACGGTGGAGGATATTTCGCCGGATCCCCGTCCTCGCCGTGGTACAACGGGCGTTCGTTCAATGCCGATGGCATAGTGACCGTCTCCATTTCCTATCGTCTGGGATTCGACGGCTTCGGATGGATGCGCGATGCCCCCCTCAACCGGGGTCTTCTTGACCAGATAGCCGCCTTGACGTGGGTAAACGAGAACATCGAGGAGTTCGGAGGCGATCCGTCGAAGGTGACGATCGCCGGCCAGTCCGCAGGCGGTGGAAGCGCTCTTGCCCTGCTGGGATCGCGAAAGGCGTCCGGTCTCTTCCGCGGGGCCATCAGCGAATCGGGTGCTTTCGGCGGCCCCGATGCATGGCAGGCGGAGGAGGTGGGCAGATCTCTCGCCTCCGTGATCGGGGTGGAACCAACCGCCGAGGCATGGAGGGGCGTCGATCAGAACGTGATCCTCGATCATGAGCGTGCCGTCAACGTCATCGCCGACGCCCCCGCATCCCTGTCTTCCGTCGACGACATGGTGAAGGCCATCAACGACGGCTTCATCGGTTCGGTGAATCTCGCGTATGCGCCTACGATCGACGGGGATGTCATCACGCAGTCCGAATACGACGCCTATGCGAGCGGACAGGGTGGCGAGGTGTCTTTGCTCATGGGAAGCACGCATAATGAGTTCGCCTTCCCGATGGACACGGACACGACGCTGGAGGAGGATGAGGACCAGCTCCGGGCCGCCGGCATCTCGGATCGCGCCGCGGCTCAATTCATCGAGGAAATCCATAGGATCGGACCGGATCGGATAGCCGGGCAGCTGAACACCATCTTCATGTTCCGTGTCGGCATCGCCAAGGCGGCGAGTGCGCGCAATGCAGCAGGAGCGGGCGATCGGACCTGGCTCTATGATTTCGGGCAGAGCTCCGCGGTCTCGAACTGCTCGGTGCACTGCGACGACATCCCCTACTTCTTTGATCTTCTCGATGCCCCGAAGGTCTCAGAGGTGCTGGGCGATCACCCATCCGAGCCGCTTGCGAAGAAAATGCACGGAGCCTGGGTCGAATTCATCTCGCACGGTGGCCTCGGCGCACATCCCACGAGTGAGTTCCCCTGCGGAGCCCTGCGCTTTCTTGGAGGCGCGCGCTTCGACCCCGACGCGTACGCGCTGGAAGCCGAGCTCATCTCCATGGGGAAGCACGAAGCACCCACCGTGTGAGGACATGCGATTTCGTGAATTTCCTCAAGGCCAACGAGGCGCCGACCAGCTGAGGGGATGCCCCCGATCGGCGTTCAGCGCCTTCGCCCGCAGGAGCGGCATCCCCTCGGCGCCGCCCTAGATGACCGAAGGCGTCCATCTCTCCTTGCGGGCTATGTGGGCCGCGTTGGAGAGCACCATGGTCTTCAGGCTGATCAGCATGCCGGTCATCGCCCCATTCGTCGGATAATGCGTGGGAATGATTCCGGCCGAATCGGGGGAGGTCCCTGCGCCCGTCGGGAAAAACGCGAAAGGTGGAAGTCCGTCGGACAGACGGTCGACCCGCCGGGCAAGGTACCCTCCCAGAATCACGCGATCCGGGGTGAACATCGTGATGATGTCGATAAGCATGGTGCGTATCAGATCGTCGGCCCCGCCCAGAATCATCGCCGCCTCATGATCCCCCTCGCGTTCCCTGCGCAACAGCAGCGCCAGGGTCGCATCCCTGCCCAGCTCCTTGTCCTCCTTGGTCATTGCGGCTTTGCGGATCAGCACGTCCGGACCGGCCAGAGTGACCAGGCAGCCCACTCGTCCGCACTTGCATGCGATTCCGTGCGGGTCCACCTGCATATGCCCGGGCTCCATGGCCATGCCGTGGGATCCGTTGTAGATTCTGCCATGAATGACGGCGCTGCCTCCGATGCCGACATCGGATTTGATGTACAGGACGTTCTCCGGCATCGACGAACGCGGAGACGTCATGCAGAGGTGGGTGTAGTCGGCCCACAATGAACAGTTGGCGTCGTTGAACAGCAGAACCTTCACGTCGTGTGACAGATCATGCTCGATGAGCGCCGCGAGATCGACCGTCGAGGTCCATCCAAAATCAATTGCCGCAAGTATTGTGCGGTGATTGTTGAAAACGGGTGCCGGCATCACCACGCCAACGACCGGGAGCCCCGAAAATCTGCGGGTTGCGAGAATCCCCACGAGATTCTCTATCCGCTCCGCTATGTAGTGCGCGAACTCCTCGATGGAACGGCCCTGGAAAACAACCGGACGCTCCTCGTCGAGGATGTCCTGTCCGCTGATGGACCTGCAGGAGACGCGCACGCAGTCGCCGGTGAGTTGCATTCCGGCGATCGCATACGTGTTGCTTGCAAGGGTCAGCAGCTGTTTTCGGCGTCCCGGTTCCAGTGTCGTGGAATCGACGTCGTCCAGCGTCGTCACCAATCCCAGCTCCTGCAGCTCGTCTATCAGTAGCGTGATCGTGCTTGGCGCCAGACCCGTCGATTGCGCAAGATAGGATCGCGAAACCCCCGCCCTGGTGGAGAGCTGGGAGAGCAGCAGGTCAAGATTGTGCTCCCGGACGTCCTCGCTCAGCAGCCTGCGTGGTGTCGAAGAATCCGTCATCGGCAATCATCTCCCCGCAACTCCAGACATGACCTACAGGTGTTCATGGGGCGCCCGGGCGAGAAGACCCTCGTCCGTCCCGTATGAAATGGCACCGCTCAGAGACTATACAGAGGGGTGGATACGGCGTTGCTCGGGATGGGGCGACGTCGTATCCCCTCGCGCGCCCGCTGCCCGGATGCAGGTGAGGGCTTGGCGCAGCCGACGATGACAGGTTTCAGCGGCGTTCGTCCGGCATGTCTCCGGATGAATCCGCCAAGGCCTGCGCCTGGGTCGGATCCGGGCACTGCGGCACCCCCGAGACGCTGTGATCGATGGCAAGGGACGCGGCCGCGTTGGCGAGGCGGGTCGCCTCCTGCAGCGAACGTCCTTCGGCGAGCATCGCGCACAGGGCACCGGTGTGGCATGAGCCGGCGGATCTGGTGTGCACGGGCTTCGTCGGATACCCGGGGATGTGAAGTGCATGGGCGGCGTTCGCCTCGCGCACCCAGGCGCCTCGCGATCCGGCGCGGAGCACGATGGGGGCGTGCAGCACCGAGCCCAGGGCCTCGCATAGCCCCGCCATGGATTCGTCGAATCCGCCCCCGACGGTCATGGCCGCGTCGTTGCGTGTGTCGACGCCGAGACGCTCCGCCAGAGTAACCGCCTCCTGCCGGTTGCATGACCACAGCGGCCGGGCGAGAACCGTGTCCTCCAGAAGATGGTCGTTCACCAGGTGCAGGGAGTTCGTGGGGTTGAGAACCAGCGTGAAGTCGCGCGACCCCGGGGCATTGCCCTTTCTCTCGAGGAAAACGTCGATTCCCGCCGCCGAATGATCCATCAGGGTGTTGCCGCTGATGTGAACGACATCGCCGGCGTCGGGCTCGAGCTCGGCGAAGGTCTCCTCGTCCCCCTGCGTTTCGGCGCCGTAGGTGGCGATGAACGTTTTGCGTTCGCCATCGTTGAATACGAGTCTGAATCCCGTATCGGCGTCGAGCCGGTCCTGTCCGACGTGCTCGATGCCGCTTTCCTGCAGTGCGTTGCGAATCGCGGTGCCCCAGAAGCCGGTGCCGATGATGCCGCCGTGCCGGGACCGGGCCCCCATGCGGCGCGCGGCATCCAGCACCCGGTAGCTTCCTCCGATCGCCGGCGTCACCTGCCGGGTGACCGCAAAGCCCCCGGCCTGGGGAATGGCCGGGACATCGAGCATGATGTCGACCCATATCTGACCCAGGGAAAGAACGGATGGACCGGTGTCCCTGACCGCGCGGCTCCTGGCGTCGGCTTCTCCCGAACGCCCGGATACGGAGGCGCCGTTCGCCTCGGTTGCCGGTGCGGGATCGGTTCGTGTGATGTCATCCATGCTGACCTCCTGTTCGTCGCAGCGCGCATGAGCGTGGATCCTGTGATGGTGTGGACGATAGTCGCTCCAGCGTGATTCTAGAAGCTTAGGATGGGAATCACCATAGGCATATAAGCTGAATATATCGTGTCCGGCGGCGTTTGCGCTGAAAGATGAGCGTTGATACACGCTGCAGTTGCGGATTATCCGATTTAGCTATATATTAGTGAAGTTGTGTGTTCGGCGTCGTATCTATCGTGGTCGAGCGTAAAACAGACGTGCAAGTCAACAAATAGGGAGTTCATCATGGCAGCTCGTTGCGCAGTGTGCGGCAAGGGACCGCAGACCGGTTTCACCGTTTCGCATTCGCATATCCGCAATAAGCGCACCTTCCGCCCGAACCTGCAGCCGGTTCGTACCACCGTTGATGGCGAAAGCGTTCGCATCAGCGTGTGCGCCAAATGCCTCAAGGCAGGCAAGGTTCAGCGCGTGGCCGCGTGAATAGCGAGATAAACGCTTAAAGCCCCGAAAGACCGTATGGCTTTCGGGGCTTTGCTGTTCCCCGTCGGACACGACGCGGCGCCCGCCGCGTCTCGCTCTGTCGGGCTGCTTGGGGAAGATGGAGTGCATGAGCGTTTCATTGAATGCGGCGGTGTCGTCGCTGATCAGCAATAAGCGCCGTGTGAGTGCCTTCAAGGCGTTGGGGGTTCGTACCGTCGGCGAAGCGATGACGTACTATCCTTTTCGTGTGATTCCCCCCGTCCCCCTGCGGGCGATCCGTGAGGCGACGATCGGCGAGGACATGGCTTTCGCAGCCCAGGTGGGTGATGTCCGGGTGAGCTCGATGAGTGGGCGGGGCTACCGCCTGGAGGCCGTTGTGGACGACGCCCGGTTCGCGGCGGCGCGATCGACGGATTCGGGGACGGCGAGAATCGTGTTCTTCTCGCATAAGCGGCCCTATGTGGAATGGATGGCCTCGAAGCTGCGCAATGGTGCGCATGTCGTGATTGCCGGGCAGCCCAGTGAGTTCAACGGTCAGCTCCAGTTCACCCACCCCCAGGTGCTGACGGTGCCATCGTCTGCCGAGGGGGAGGAGGGCATGAGGTTCGACGCCCCGACGGATGAGGCCGCCTTGGCAAGGGTATGCAGACCCCGGCCCGTCTACCATGCGAATTCCCGCATATCGAGTGAGCACATCCACGAGTCGATTATCGCGATGCTGACGGCCGTGGATTCCCCGGTTGCGCAATATGCTGCTGATGCCGTCCTCGACGATGCCGCTCGTGGCGAGCGCGGAAACGATGACGATGCGAAGAGCGATGCTCGGGAGGGCAGCGGATCGATCCCGGACATCCTGCCCGAGGAGGTTCGCGAATCCAATGGACTTCTTCACCGCCGGGAGGCGATATGGGCCATCCATGATCCGCACACGGTGGATATGTTCTCCTCGGCGGTGGCCACGTTGCGCTACGAGGAGGCGTTCGTCTCCCAGACGGCCGTGCTGCGCACACGTCAGCAGATTCACGGATGCGAGGCATATTCCTGCGATGCCACTGCCCTGCGTGATGCATTCGTGCGTTCGCTTCCGTTCGAGCTCACCCGGGGCCAACGCGAAGTCATGTCGCAGATCGCCCAGGATATGGCCCGTCCCTATCCCATGCACCGTCTTGTGGAGGGAGAGGTCGGCTCCGGGAAGACGGTGGTGGCTCTTGCCGCGATGCTGCAGGCGGTGGACTGCGGTTTCCAGGCTGTACTCGTGGTGCCGACGCAGGTTCTTGCCGAACAGCATTACGCGACGGTCCGCGCTTTCGTCCGTGCTTTGTCCGGTGGCGGCGATGATGTCTCCGACGCTGCGGGGAAGATCGCAGATCCAGGAGATGAGGGAGACGGCCGGGGTCGTCGCGTGCCGGTCGTTCTGCTCACGGGCGGGATGAGGCTGGCCGCGCGCAGAAAGGCCTTCGCGCAGGCCGCAAGCGGCGACCCCTGCATCGTGGTTGCCACGCATGCGGCGTTCTCCGCGCGATTCCAGGCGCCGAATCTTGCCTTGGTCGTCATTGACGAGCAGCACCGTTTCGGCGTGGAGCAGCGCGGGTCCCTGCACGACAGAGGACGGAGGTCCCCCCATCTTCTGGTGATGACGGCGACTCCCATCCCGCGTTCGGCGGCTATGACGTGGTTCGGGGATCTGGACATATCGATGCTCACGGAGCTTCCAGGGGGTCGCAAGCCCATACACACGGTCGTCGTGCGGGAGTCCGATGCGCACACGATATCGCGCATGTTCGGCCATATTCGCAGCCGCGTCGACGCCGGCGAACGCGCCTATGTGGTCTGTCCGCGAATCGACGAGGACGACGACAGCCAGGAGGGGATGGAGGCGGCTCCGCGGATCGACGAGGAGACGGGGGAGTCCGCTGCCGAACAGCCCCGCCCTCTTCATTCCGTGATGGAGATATCCCGCAGGCTCGCCGGTCTCGCCCAGTTTTCGGGAATTCGGATCGCGACTCTGAGCGGGCGAGACGACGATGCGACCAAACAGCGTGTGATGGCGGGCTTCGCCGACGGAAGCACGCCGGTCCTGGTCGCGACCACGGTGATCGAGGTGGGGGTCGATGTCCCCCAGGCAAGCTGCATAGTGGTCTTTGACGCCGATCGCTACGGATTGTCTCAGCTGCATCAGCTTCGCGGGCGTGTCGGGCGTGGCGGTACCCGCTCATGGGCGTTTCTTGTCTCCAGGGCGGAACCGGGGAGCATCGCCGAGAAGAGACTGGAGATCATCCACGGATCGCTTGACGGGGCGCGGATAGCCCAGGCGGATCTCGAGCTGCGCGGTGCCGGGGACGTTCTGGGGGATGCCCAGTCGGGCGGGAAGTCGAGCCTGAAGCTGCTCAGGGTCGTGCAGGATGCGCCCGTTATCGCACGGGCGCGCAAGGATGCCCAAGGGGTGCTGGACGCCGATCCCGGGCTGGAACACCAGGTTCAGCTTGCGGGCGCGGTTCTGGACTTTACGCGCGCGGGGGAGTCGGTGATCGTCGGGGACTAGGTGCGCTTTCGTTGCCTTGTGCAGCCCCGGGGCATAATGGTGGATATGCATGTTATCTCCGGACGATTCAAGGGCATGTCCCTGCCTGCCGTCAACGCCGGCACCCGACCGACGACGGATCGGACCAAGGAGGCGATGTTCTCGTATCTGGACTCCCGGGGGATGTTCGACGGCTCTCGGGTGCTCGATCTTTATGCGGGTACCGGCGCGCTGGGCATCGAGGCCCTGTCGCGCGGGGCGGACGAGCTTATCTGCGTTGACGATGCCGGTCCCGTGGTTTCGGCCCTGTCCCGGACCCTGGGGGTGCTCCGGCGCTCCTCGTCGTGGAATGGCGCCATGACGGCCCGCGCCCTGAGGCGTCGTGCGGAGCGCTTCGCTTCCTCCTATTGCGGTCCGGCCTTTTCCGTGGTGTTCATCGATCCCCCCTATGCCGTGCCGACATCCGCATGCGAGTCGCTGATGAATGATCTTGTTCATGGAGGGGTTGTGGGGGAAGGCTCCGTCATCGTTCTGGAACGTTCGAGCCGGTCTTCCCATCCCCGCGCTCCTGAGGGGTGGACGCTCGCCGATCGCCGCTCCTACGGGGAGACCGATGTGTCCTATTTCATCGCGCAGGGCGATGGCGGGGAGGTCTGAATGGGTGAAGTGCGAATAATAAAGTGAGATCGGTCACATGGGGCCGGAATTCTCCTGAAGTGAAATGCGCCGCGGAGACGACCTTTCCCTCTGTATGCTAAGACTCATTGATATACCTCTAATCGAGGTGTTCATATAAGGGCGGCGCCGGTTTCCATCGACGTCGCGTTCCTAGCGTTATGGAGAAAAACATGTCGGATATCCTTGCCTCATTGCACACGCGTCATTCCCAGTACGTCCTGACGGGGACGTCGGCCCTGAGCGACCGCAAGCTCGTCGATCTGGTCAGCGACCTCGTCGTCGCCGTCCCCAGTGCCTTCAATTCGCAGTCACAGCGAGCCGTTCTTCTGTTCGGGGCCGATCACGCCAAGCTCTGGGACATCGTCAAGGATGCGCTGCGGGCCGTATCCGTCGACGAGGAGGCCTTCAAGAAAACCGAGGAGAAGATCGACTCGTTCGCGGCGGCCCACGCCACGGTTCTGTTCTTTGACGATGAGGAGACCACCTCCGGTTTTGCGGAGAAGTTCGCGACATATGCCGGGAACTTCCCGATATGGGCCCAGCAGTCTGCGGGCATGCTGCAGCTGTCGGTGTGGACCGCTCTTTCCGAGCAGGGTCTGGGGGCCTCCCTTCAGCATTACAACCCGCTGATCGACGAGGAGGTCCATCGGGTCTTCGGCATTCCGGCAAGCTGGAAGCTGCTGGCTCAGATGCCATTCGGAGATATCGTGACCCCCACGGGCAACACCGAGCGCATGGATGCATCCGAGCGCGTCGTGGTGAAGGGGCTATAGGGGGTCCGCGATTGTCCGGCGGAACGAGTCCCGAAGCGTTTATTCGATCCGGGTCGGATGCTCGCCGGACAGGTCCCATCCGAGGGAGCCGAGCAATGCGAGATCGGCCTTGTCGAGCTCGGAGCACACGAGTCTCCCGATAAGATCCGGCCGTATCCTGTCGGTTCTGCGCATCGCCTCGTCCCTGCGGTACCGGTCGACTTTTCCATGGTCCCCGCTGAGCAGAATCGTGGGGACGTCCAGCCCGCGCCATTGCGCGGGCTTCGTGTATTGGCGGTGCTCGAGCAGTGCGTTTCTTCCGGTGTACGACTCCTCAACGATGGACTCGGGGTTGCCCATGAATCCGGGGATAAGACGCGTTATCGCCTCCAGCATGGCCGCCGCCGCCACCTCCCCGCCGTTGAGCACGTAGTCGCCGATGGAGTACTCGCGAACGTCGATGCCGCATGCGCGGTAATGCTCCGGGATCCGGGCGTCATAGCCCTCGTATCGTCCGCAGCCGAAGATCAGATGATCCGCTCCGGACAGTTCGGTCGCGTCGCTCTGAGTGAAAAGGGGGGCCGAGGGATTGGGGAAAATCAATGTCGGTCTGCCTGCGTCGGCGCGCAGAAGGTCATCCAGGCACTCTCCCCAGACCTCGGGCTTCATCACCATTCCCGCGCCGCCCCCGACGGGCGTGTCGTCCACGCAGTGATGAACGTCATGGGTCCAGTCGCGCAGATCATGCGCGGCGATGGATATCAGCCCCTTGTCCTGTGCCTTTCCCAGCAGGCTCAGGCGCAGGACGTCGAAGAACTCCGGAAAAACGGAAACGATGTCGATTTTCATGTTTTTCTCACCCTCCCATGGTGTGAATGCTTCGCGAAGAAGACGTTTCGGCCGGATCCGCCGCTATGGGGTGCTGCGGTGGATCCATGGCGACCGTCGGCCAGCGTACCCGTCGAAGCGTGGCGCACCCGACCCAGCGTGCCCGAGGCGCTGGGGGGACACTGGCCGTCGCACGCCCCCAGAGCGCCTCGTCCGCGCGGCGTGTGACTACAATCCCGCGATGAGGCCGTGGGGCGGGTTGACGGTGAGGTACCCCGCATCGATGTCGACGGTGGGGACCAGTTCGTCGACGAACGGCACCAGCGAGGTCCGTTCGTCCTCCGTGGGATGGGCAAGGCGGATCTTCAGCAGGGACTGCGCGGGGGCGTCGATCACGTCAACCACCGTGCCCACCACCTGTCCCCGCGGCATATCGGGCTCGCTGCCGTCATCGATCCGAACCTCAAGACCCACCAGATCCTTCGGATACCAGGCGTCCTGGGCGAGCATGGTGTCCCTGTCGTCCTCGGGGACATAAAGATCCAGACCGTTCAACGCCTCCGAGGCATTGCGATCGTCCACTCCCTGAAACAGAACGATCCAGCGGCTTGCCGATGCACGCGAACGGAGCACCGTGAATTTCCGTGAGCCGTCCTGCGTGTACAGGACCGACCCGGACTCGAATCTGCGCTCCGGCTCATCGGTGAAAGGATGAACGTTGACCTCTCCCTTGAGTCCTTGGGCGCGGCCTATACGACAAACCCTCAGCAGCGTCTGCGGCTGAGGGTTGTCCTCGTGTTGTTGATTCACCACGCTAAAGGCTCACTTACGCACGTCCATGATATCGACACGCACCTTGTGGTCGGCCAGGGCCTGGACCACGGTCCGGATCGCGTTGGCCGTGCGGCCCCCGCGACCGATGACACGGCCGATATCCTCGGGGTTCACGCGCACGCGGAGGAGTTCTCCACGCGTGTTCTCGTGAGACTTAACGGAAACGTCATCGGGGAAATCCACGATGTTCGTGATCAGATGTTCAACAGCCTGGACGAGCATGGCTACTCGGCCTTCTCTTCACCGGCCGCAGCCTCCGGTGCCGCTTCCTTGGGCTTCGCCTCTGCCGCTGCCTTGGCCTCGGCCTTTGCATCGGCCTCGGACTTGGCCGCCTTCAGCTTCTGCGCCTGAGCCTCGACGGCGTCGACGCGGGCCTGGGCATCGGGGCCGGACTCCACGCTCTTCAGCGTACCTTCCGCTCCGTCGATTCCCTTGAACTTCTGCCAGTCACCAGTGATGTTCAGCAGCTTGAACACGGCCTCGGAAGGCTGTGCTCCCACGCCCAGCCAATACTGAGCGCGCTCGGAATCGATCTGGATAAGGGACGGCTGCTTGTTCGGGTCGTACAGGCCGATCTCCTCGATCGACCGACCGTCGCGCTTGTTGCGTGAATCGGTGATGATCACGCGATAGAAGGCGTAGAACTTCTTGCCCATTCGCTTCAGACGAATCTTGGTTGCCAAAATGGCTCTCCTTGTTACTTGAGGTGTGAATTTCCGGCTTCCGTGTGGGGCACGGACGCCGCAATCCACGTGTTCCTCACGTCATGCAGGATGAGAGGGCTCTGCAAGCGTGAATAACTGAGATATTATAACTCCTGGGTGTGGATACCGCGAAACGCCTCAACGGCATGCGGGACCCCCGTGCATGTCCGTCGGCGCAGCATCTTCGATGCCGTTGTACGGCTGGGGCGCCATGTCGGCGATGACCGCGCGGTGATCCGTGCCCGATATGGTCATCACCCGCATCCTGCGGCACTCAAGTCCGGCGCTCACCAGTATATGGTCCAGGGGTATGCGGGGCCATGCGATGCGTGCGGGGAACGTTCCCCTCGGACGCTGCGGGGCGAGTTCTGCGGCATCATGGAGACCCGAATCGAGCAGGCTGCGGAAACTGGGATGATCCCGATGCGAATTCAGATCGCCCATAATCATGGTCGCGTGGCAACGGTCGCTTCCCCGGACGAATCCGCCAAGGGCGCGGATCCCGGTCGACCAGTCGCGGCATCCGCGCATCGGGGACTTCGTGTGCGCGCACACGACGGTGATGCTCCGCACGCCCGACGAGGCGACCCGGGAACGATCCCGCGACCGCCCGCAGGGGAGCTCGAAGGTAAGGGTAGGCACATCGGCGGCTGAGATGTCAAGGGAATCGCGGCTGCCGGCGGTGGCGGGGAAACGCGACCAGATGCCGTTGAAGCCGCCGTTGTCCGTCATGTGCGAGACGCCGAGCCGCCGGTGGGGCAGAAGATCCGACAGCCCGGCGTCCTGCAATGACCCGGCAAGATCGTCGGTGAGCTCCTGGAGGGCGAGCACCGACACGTTGCCGGTCCGGACGGCATCCACGATCTCCGCAGGATCCGCCTGGCCGTACCGGCAGTTCAGGGTCATGGCCGTGAAGGATCCCGCATCGTCCGCATGCCGGTCTGCGCTTGTGCGCTTCCCCGGGATCCGCCCCTCGTCAGGGCGAAGGGGACACAGGGCGCCCCGTCGCCCCGGTGCCGCTGAACCACGCGTGGCCGGGTGCCCGCAGCCATGCTCCACGCCTGCGAACACGAGAAGAAGGCCGCAGCCCCACAGGAAGATCGGCCACTGCCGCACCACAGCCGAGATGGCGATGCATGCCAGAAGCGGAACCCACAGGAAGCGAACGACCGCAAGAAGATACGGCAACGGCCCATGGCCGTCGGCTCCCGCGGGAAGCCATCGCAGGGCGAACCATACGCAGCATGCCAGTAGAACCGTCGCAAGAGCATAGGGCATGGCAGACTACCTGCCGTCAGCCGAGAAGACCGGAAAGACCTCCGCCGAGATTGGGCGGCAGATCCGGCATGCCTCCCTGCTCAAGGGCCTCCTGGAGGCCGGCGGGAAGCGCCGGGTTCTGAGGTTTCTTCGCAAAGGCGGAGCCGTCCGAGGAGGATTCGCCCCTCTTTGCCAGCCTGTCGCGCAATGCCTTCTCCTCGGCCTCCCTCTTCATGGGATTGCCGGACCGTGAGCCCTTTTTCTTGTTTTTCTTGCCACCGCGTTTCACGCCCGACGATCCGGAGAGACCCGGGATTCCCGTGGCCATGCCCCCCTTGCCGGCCATGCGTTTCATCATCTTCGCCGCCTGTTCGAAACGCTGCAGCAGACTGTTCACCGCCGAAACGGTCGTTCCCGAGCCATACGCTATGCGCGCTCGTCTCGACCCGTCGAGAATCGAGGGCTCGCGACGCTCGGCCGGGGTCATCGAGCGGATGATCGCCTCGGTCCGGTCGATCTCCTTCTCGTCGAACTGCTCAAGCTCCTTGCGATGCTGCGCCATGCCCGGAATCATGCCTAGCAGGCTCTTCATGGAGCCCAGCTTGCGCACCTGCTGCAGCTGATCCATGAAATCGTCGAGACCGAAGGTGCCCTGCGAGATTTTCGAGGCCGCCTTTCGGGCCTCGTCCTCGTCGAACTGATGCTGCGCCTGTTCGATGAGGGTCAGGATGTCTCCCATGTCAAGGATGCGCGAGGCCATGCGATCGGGGTGGAAAATCTCGAAATCCTTCAGCCCTTCGCCGGTCGAGGCGAAAAGTATCGGCTTGCCGGTCACGCTTGCCACGGACAGCGCCGCCCCGCCTCGGGCGTCGCCGTCGAGCTTGGAGAGGACCACGCCGGTGAAATCGACGCCTTCGTCGAAGGCCTTGGCGGTCTGGACCGCATCCTGGCCCACCATGGCATCGATGACGAACAGTATTTCGTCGGGGTGGACGGCGTCGCGAATGTCGCGCGCCTGCTTCATCAGCGTCTCGTCGACTCCCAGTCGACCTGCGGTGTCGATGACAACCGTGTCGTACAGCTTGGTTCGCGCCAGGGAAAGGGAATCCGTGGCTACCTTCACCGGATCGCCGGTGGTGAGACCGGGGGAAGACACCGAGTCGCCGCCATTCGCCTGCACGCCCTTCTCCGGGGCGTATACCGGCACTCCGGCGCGCTCGCCCACGACCTGCAGCTGGGTCACCGCGTTGGGCCGCTGCAAATCCGCGGCGACCAGCAGCGGTGTGTGGCCGGCATCCTTGAGCCAGTAACCCAGCTTTCCCGCCAGAGTCGTTTTGCCTGCTCCCTGCAGACCTGCCAGCATGATGACGGTGGGAGGCTTCTTGGCGAAGTTCAGGGGCCTGTCGACACCTGCGCCAAGGACGCCGGTCAGCTCCTCGTCCACTATCTTCACCACCTGCTGGGCGGGGTTGAGCGCCTGGGAGACCTCCTCGCCGAGCGCCCGCTCCCTTATTCGAGCCGTGAAGGAACGCACCACATCCAGCGCCACGTCGGCATCGAGCAAAGCGCGGCGGATCTCGCGAATCGTGCCGTCGATGTCCGCTTCGGAAAGCTTGCCCTTGCTCTTCAGATGCCTGAAGGCATTGGAGAGCCGGTCTGTCAAAGAACTAAATGCTGCCATAATGTCAACCAGTCTAGTCGTTGTCACGGAAAAACCGGCTGCGGTATCGTTCGGCGCCCGTTGGGCGCTGCATCCCGATGACGGGCGCCGCAGGCGTGGAGGGCAATGGAGGGCCCACGCGCATCGGAGCCGCCCTCGTCTCAGGTAACGGCGGCGCGGAAGCGGAAAAGGCGCCCTGTCCACGGGGGAGGGGGCCGTACGCTTTGCTCAGATCGACACCTTTGGCAAAAGGCGCCCTGTCCACGGGGGAGGGGGAGGGAGAAAGAGGGCACGACGAGATCGAGTGGCGCAGGTGCGCATGCACAGGGGTTCCGCGTGGGACAGAGCCCCAACCTGCGGGTCGCCGCCACTGCCGCGGTGCCTTCGGGACTGTGAGCAAACTCATAGGGCGAGGGGGTTGACCTTCCGGCTCGTGATGTTAACGTGGCAGGTACCTACCCAGCCGGTGCCGTGCATCGAGGTTGGGTCACGACGCAAAGGAGCGCTCATGGCAAGGAACGTCATACAGTTCGGATTCGACAGCGCGACCGCCAACCGCCATGGGGAGGGCACTCTCAAGGCGGCGGTGGCCGTGGTCAAGGTCCTGCAATCGTGGGGTGTCCGGCATATCTACGGCATCCCCGGAGGATCCATCAACTCGCTGATGGATGCGCTGTACGTGGAACGCGATCGAATCGACTACATCCAGGTGCGCCACGAGGAGGTGGGGGCGATGGCGGCCTCCATGCATGCCAAGTACACCGGGCACATAGGGGTGTGCTTCGGTTCGGCGGGTCCCGGCGGCACCCACACCCTCAACGGCCTGTACGACGCCCGGGAGGAGCATGTTCCCGTTCTGGCCCTCATCGGCCAGTTCGGAACCGCCGGCCTCAACCTCGACACCTTCCAGGAGATGAACGAGAATCCCATCTACGCCGATGTGGCGGTGTACAACCGGCAGGTGTCCACGGCGGCGCAGATGCCGCATGTGGTGGATGAGGCGATACGTCAGGCGTATGCGAAAAAGGGTGTGGCCGTGGTGCAGATTCCCGTCAATCTGGGATGGGAGGACGTCGACGAGAACGAATGGTATTCCTCGGCGGGCTCCTTCCGACGTTTCCCCCACCCCGCACTCGACCGGAACGACATCGCCGCGGCCGTCGATATCCTCAACACGGCAGAACGTCCCGTGGTGTTCGCCGGCATCGGAACACGGGGAAGCGGCGACAGCGTGATTGAGCTGTGCCGTAGGATCAAGGCCCCTCTGGCCAACACCGGCATCAGCTTCGACATTTTCCCCTCGGATTTCGAGGCTCTGCTGGGCAGCCCCAACCGCGTGTCCACCAAGCCCTCGGTGGAGGTCTTCCCCGAAGCGGACACCGTTCTGTTCGTCGGGAACAACTACCCGTTCGCCGAGGTGTCGAATCTGTTCGCCAACGTGAAACGCTTCGTTCAGATCGATATCGACCCCTCCAGACTCGGGAAGCGTCACCATGCCGATGTCTCCATACTGGGCGATGCCGGCGATGCCGTGCGCGCCATCTGCGAGCAGGTGGACGAGAAGCCCAGCACCGCCTGGTGGAGGGCAAACGTGGCCAATGTGGCGAACTGGAACCGCTACGTGCGCGCATTGGAGAAGAAGACCGACGGCGACCTGCAGCTGTACCAGGTGTATGACGCCATCAATGAGTTCGCCGAGAACGATGCCATCTTCTCGATCGATGTGGGCGACGTCACCCAGACATCCATACGTCATCTGCACATGAACCCGGCGCAGATGTGGCGCACGTCGTCGCTGTTCGCGACCATGGGCATCGGCCTTCCGGGGGCATTGTCCGCGAGGCTCGACTTTCCCGACCGTCAGGTGTGGAATCTCGCCGGGGACGGTGGCTTCAGCATGACGATGCAGGATCTCGCCACCGCGGTGCAGTACGGTCTTGCGATCATCAACGTCGTGTTCTCGAACAACCAATACGGTTTCATCAAGGATGAGCAGGAGGATACCAACCTCGGGTATCTGGGCGTGCATTTCACGGGCATAGACTTCGCCAAGCTCGCGGAGTCCATGGGCGCGGTCGGCTACACGATCCGGGAGATATCCGAGGTGCACGGGGTCTTCGAACAGGCCGTGCGGGATGTCCGCGCGGGCAAGGTCGTGCTCATCGACGCCAAGATCAGCGGCGATCGGCCGCTACCTGCCGAGATGATGGAGATCGAGCCCTCGCTGTATCCGCCGGAGCGGATCGCCCGGTTCCGGGATCGCTATGAGGCGTGGGATCTGGAGCCTCTCAGCTCGTTCCTGCGCAAGGAGGGGCTGCACGCCCGCGTGGAGCGCATTGAGCAGGGAGGATTCTGAGAGAAAAAGGCGGGAACGGGTTCGGCGGGGAGACGGGCCGAACGGACCTCTACTCGCCCACCTTCCACACCGATCCCTGTGCGGTGTCCTCGATGTCGATTCCCGCCGCGTGGAGCTCGTCGCGGATCTCGTCGGCCTTCGCGAAGTCCTTTCGTTCGCGGGCCTCGTTGCGCAGCCTCAGCTGGGAGGTGATCAGCGAATCCAGGATGTCGTGCTCTTCCCGCGCTGCCGCTGAACCGGCGGCGCCTGCACCCTCCTCGTTCCACGGCGATGCAAGGGGGTCGAGGCCGAGCGTGTCGAGCATGGCCCGGACGCCGATCAGGCAGGATCGCACCCGGTCGTGCGTCGACGCGCTCGTGGAGCGGTCCTGCAGCTGCGAGAGCAGGGTGTTGCCTCCTCTGATTTCAGTGAAGATCGCCGCGATCGCGCCCGAGACGTTGATGTCGTCGTTCATGGCGGAGACGAACGATGCGGGAAGGGCGTCCGCCGGAACGGATTCGATGGCGTCGCGGGACGGCTGTCCGCCTATGGCCGCCCCCGCACGCTCGATGAAGTTGCCGATGCGGTCGAATGCCGATTGGGCTTCGGCAAGGCTCTGATCGGACCATTCCAGCATCGAACGGTACTGGACGGATCCCAGTGCGTATCGGACCACCCATGCACGATGGTGGGCCAGAACCGCGGGAACCGACAGTCCGTTGCCCAGGGATTTCGACATTTTCTCGCCTTTGGCGGTCACCCATGCGGAGTGCATCCATCGCGCCGCGCTGCTCCAGCCTGCCGCCTTGGTCTGCGCCATCTCGTTCTCATGGTGGGGGAACCGCAGGTCCAGCCCCCCTCCGTGGATGTCGAACATGCCTTCAAGATAACGGTGGCTCATGGCGGAGCATTCGATATGCCACCCCGGTCTCCCGGCGCCGAAGGGGGTGTCCCACCGCGCCGTTTCCGGATCGGAGGGTTTGGGGGCCTTCCACAGGGCGAAGTCGCGTGGATCGCGCTTGTCCGCCGACTCGTCCGCGGCATCGATCGGGTTGTACTTGTCGACGCCGGCCGCATCGACGCTCGGGCCCATTCTGTCGGCCACCTCGGATGCCTCGTCGCGCGACGATCCGCTTTGCTTCTGATGGGTGAGCTCTCCGTATTGCGGCCAGCTGGGCACGTCGAAATACACGTTTCCCGTGGGTCGACCCTGCCCGTCCCTGATGGCATAGGCATGCCCGTTGTCGATGATGCGACGGATGATCTCCACCATGTCGATGATGTGCCCCGTCGCCCGGGGCTCGTATGTCGGGGGGAGGACGCCAAGAGCGTCATAGGCTCTCGTGAACTCGCGTTCATAGAGGTATGCGCGTTGCCACCATTGCTGGTGCGCGGCCGCAGCCTTGTCCAGGATCTTGTCGTCGATGTCGGTCACGTTGCGGATGAAGACGACGTCATAGCCCAGCCGCATCAGCCATCGGCGGACGATGTCGAAGGCGACCGCTGCGCGGATGTGCCCGATGTGGGGCGAGCTTTGCACCGTGGCCCCGCAGACGTAGATCCCGACTTTTCCCGGGCGTATGGGCTCGAAGTTCGACATCGTGTGCGAGGCGGTGTCGTACAGCACCAGCCCGCGGGCCGCATCGGACGGGATGGACGCGCTGGAAGTGTTGGAATTCTGCGGTTCTTCGGCTTTCTTCATAGTGTCGAGATTATTCTCGTTGCGCGACAATATGAACACCGGTGCACACCGTCGGCCCAACTGATGCGACAATGGAGCGTATGACGTCACCACAAGTGCTCATCGTGCAACATGTTCCCTGGGAGAGACCCGGAAGGATATTGGACAATCTGGAGGATGTGAGGATCCCCTCTCAGACCGTGAATATCCTTGGAAAGAGGAAGCCCGATCTTCCCGACTTCGCCGAACTCGCCGGAGTCGTGATACTGGGGGGCCCCATGGGGGCGACCGACTACGAGAAATACCCCGGTCTGAAGGCCGAGGCCAAACTCGCCAAAGCCGCCATCAGCGTGGGAAAGCCGGTTCTTGGGATCTGCCTGGGACATCAGATCATTGCAACCGCCTTGGGCGCCCGGCTCGAATCGGGGAAGGCGCCGGAGATCGGTTTCGCCCCCGTCAAATCCGTGAACAGACATGATTATTTTTCCATGTGGAACAAGCAGCTCAATGTCCTGCACTGGCATAATGACGTGGTCGGACTTCCCCGGGGCGGTGAGCTGCTGGCCCGTTCCGCGTCGACGAAGAACCAGGCTTTTCGCGTCGGTTCCGCGCTTGGTCTTCAGTTCCATCTCGAGGTGACCGCTCCGATTTTCGACACATGGCTCGAGGAACCCACCATGGTCAGGGGTCTCGGGAAATCCCAGGTTGCGAGGATGCGTGCCGATTTCGAGGAGTTCGACCCGCAGTTGCAGCCATTGGCGGAACAGGTCTTCTCCGGATTCGCGGCGCGCTGCAACACATACGCCTCGACCATGCTCAGGTAGGCGCGCAGGGGATTCTCGCAGCGTAATCCCTTCCGCTCTGCCCAGGGGCGGCGCTAGATTGGTGTATTATGCCGATTTATGATCTGGGACTGGAACATGTTTCCCTTGCGTTTGCCACAAAAACCATTTTCACCGATGTGACCCAGGGAATATTCGAAGGGGACAGAATCGGCATCGTCGGTCGAAACGGGGATGGGAAATCAACTCTTCTACGATTGCTGGGAGGTCTGCAGGAGCCTGATTCGGGACGCGTCACCAGACGTGGAGGGCTGACCTTCGCGATGCTGGAGCAGCGCGACCCGCTGGACGACGATCAGACCGTTCGCCAGGCCGCTCTGGAGGGCCGACAGGATTACGAATGGGCCGCAGATTCCCGTTCGAGGGACATCGTCGAGGCCCTGCTCGGAGGCCTGAATCTGGAAAGCACCATCGGGTCGCTGTCCGGAGGGCAGCGCAGGCGCGCCGATCTTGCCCGGCTCCTGCTCAGGGACTGGGACATCCTTGCACTGGACGAGCCCACCAACCATTTGGACATCGTGACGATTCACTGGCTTGCGGAGCATCTGAAGAACCGCTGGTCCTCCGGGCAGGGCGCTTTGCTTCTCGTGACCCATGACCGCTGGTTCCTCGACGAGGTGTGCGAATCCATGTGGGAGGTGCATGACGGGGTGATCGACCCGTTCGAAGGCGGCTACAGCGCCTACATGCTGCAGAGGGTCGAACGCGAGCGCCAGGCGGGTGTCCGCGAGGAACGGCGCAGAAACCTGGCTCGCAAGGAGCTTGCCTGGCTGTCCCGGGGGGCCAGGGCGCGCGCGACCAAGCAGAAATTCCACGTCAAGGCCGCCCGGGATCTGATCGCCGACGTCCCCGAGATGCGCGACTCTTTGCAGCTCAGGCAGATGGCGACCTCCCGGCTGGGCAAGCAGGTTGTCGACCTGATAGACGTGACCCATATGTACGAACCTGCCGGCTCCGGGCAGGTCGATGAGCGGAACGACGATTCCGATTCCCGGGGTTCCGCCGCACTGCCTGATGACCCCGTTTCGCCCGACATCGTGCCCTCTCTCTATTCGGAACCCGTGGTCAGGGGATCCATGCAGGTGCTTGTCGACCGTCCTGATCACGATGACGCGACCGATGGAGGGGATTGCACATCCGCCACGCGGCGCAGGACGATCACCGGACGCAAGATACTCGATGACGTGACGTGGCTGATAGGTCCCGGCGACCGCTTCGGCATCGTCGGTGCCAATGGCGCGGGGAAATCGACCCTGTTGAGAATCATCGACGGGACCCTGACCCCGACGGCCGGCCGCGTCAACATCGGCAAGACAGTCAAGTTCGCGGTGCTCTCCCAGCGTCTGGATGAACTTGAGAAACTGGGGAAGTACAAGATAAAGGAGGTCCTCGCGCGATACAAGCCCAGCTATGTCGTGGACGGCAAGGAGGTCACGCCGGGGCAGCTGATGGAGCGTCTGGGATTCGAATCGGCCCAGCTGATGACCCCGATCAAGGATCTCTCCGGTGGCCAGAAGCGCCGTATGCAGCTGCTCCTGATCCTGCTCGACGAGCCGAACGTCCTGATCATGGATGAGCCGGGGAACGATCTCGACACGGACATGCTCGCCGTGATGGAGGACCTTCTGGACACCTGGCCGGGGACGCTCATCGTCGTGTCCCACGACAGATACCTTCTGGAGAGGGTCACCGATCAGCAGTTCGCCCTCATCGGGGGGAAGGTGCGGCATCTGCCCGGGGGCGTGCAGGACTATCTGACCATGATCGACGAGGCGAAAAACTCCTCCCAGGGCTCCGCGCAGAACGGCGGCCCCTCGACAGCGGCATCGCAGCCGGAGGGCGAGGAGGATGCGGGCGACCGGGGAAGACTCACGGGCAAGGCCTTCCATGATGCCACCAAACGGGTGACGGCCATCGAGCGCAGGCTTGCCAGGCTCGAGGAGAGCAAAACCCATATCGAGGGCGTGATGGCGCAGCACGACCCCAGTGATTTCGAGGGGCTGAACAAGCTCAACGACAAGCTTTCCTCCGTCTCCCAGGAGTCGGCGCGTCTGGAGAACGAGTGGATGGACCTGTCCGAGAAAATCGAGTAGGACGCCCGCGCGGCGGGATCCCACTCGATCAGGTGGGATGTTCGTATGGCGAATGCAGAGAACATCGAGTGTGTTGGATTTCTCTGCTTTGTCGGTGATTTCCGGTGGGTGCGCGGGGCAGGGCGCGCCTGCTTTCTCTGGCTGTTCATAGTATGGAAAATTCGGTGAATGCCGTGAATTTGACATTGGTACCGGTACCATATATCATACAGATTATCGACAAGATGGCGTCGATACAAACAAATTGATTGAATTATCATTGGCATGTCTGATATATGAATGGTGAAAATCGATTTGGTACCGGTGCCACAAGAATTCTCACAGCGGAGAGGTGTTGACGTGGACGGTTCCTTCCATTGGGGCAATGAAGCCATTGATATCGAGTTTCGGTATGCTGATTCATGTCCGGTGACAATACACCGTATTTCGACCACACAATGCCATGTCGCTTTTCCATCCTCCCTTCCGCTCGTGGAGCTTCTCGCCTCGGGAAGGGGAACCGGCCACTCAATCTGCAACAGGAGACTGGTACAGACCTCACTGGGGGAGTCGCTGCGCTATGTCTCCCACACTGCCACGTCGGATTGCGACGGTGATCATCTTCGCATCGCAATGCGCAGTGCGGACTATGGATTTTCGGCGGTCCTCCATATGGACGTTCCCCGGAATTGCGTCATGTTCTCAAGTTCGGTCGTCATAGAAAACGAGATCGAATCTCCTCTTGTCCTCGAATCCGTCCCATCCTTTGTCAGTACCTTCGGAACCGGTCGAGACGATTGCGACGATGCCGATTTCGGGACATGGAGCATCTATGAAGCCAGCAACGACTGGCTTGCGGAAAATCGGTGGACGTCACGGCCGATACGCCAGGTGTGCCCCATCCTCCACCAGCAGCTGGTAAAACGAGACCCGCATGGCACGCATGCGGTGATTTCCGAAGGAACATTTTCCACCGGCAGCTCCCTGCCAATGGGAATACTGAGCTCGCAGAGAGCGGAGTTGACATGGATCTTCCAAATCGAGCATAACGGCGCCTGGCGGTGGGAAACGGGAGAGTATGGATCGAACGGATACTTCGCATTGGCGGGACCCAACTGGAGCAATCATGGCTGGAGCAGGATCCTGCAGAAAAACGAAACGTTCAGCACGGTCCCGGTATCCGTCGCTCCCGCAAGAAACTTCCAGCAGGCGGTCTCTCTCATCACCCGGTATCGGCGCGCCGCGCACAGCCCCTTGTGCGATCCGGGGGATGTGAAGCTGATATTCAACGATTATATGAACACCCTCAATGGCGATCCTTCAACCGAGAAGCTGCTGCCGCTCATTCACGCCGCCGCCGACATCGGGGCCGAAGTGTTCTGCGTAGATGCAGGATGGTATGACGACGGCGGGGATTGGTGGCCATCCGTCGGGGAGTGGAAACCCTCGAAGAAGCGGTTTCCCCATGGACTCAAGGAAGTCACGGATGCAATAAGCTCCTCGGGAATGACAGCAGGGTTATGGGTGGAGCCGGAGTCCGTCGGCGTAAACAGTCCTGTTGCCGGGCTTCTTCCCGATAGCGCCTTTTTCATGCATCATGGGCAGCGGGTCGTCGAACAGGAACGGTATCAGTTGGATTTCCGTAATCCGATGGTTATCGATCATATGAATGCGACAATCGACCGGCTTGTCAGCGCCTTCGGAATAGGGTATTTCAAATTCGACTATAACATCGCCCCCGGGCCGGGAACCGACTACTGCAGCGATAGCGTAGGAGATGGTCTGCTCGAGCACAATCGAGCCTATCTGCAATGGATCAGGGGCCTGTACAAGCGTCATCCCGGGCTGATCATCGAGAGTTGCTCCTCCGGAGGGATGCGAACCGATTTCGCGCAATCATCGAATTTTCAGTTGCTGTCCACCTCCGACCAGCAGGATTACCTTCTGTATCCCCCCATCGCAGCCCTGGCCCCGCTCATCATCCTTCCCGAGCAAGCCGGGAACTGGGCGTATCCGGAAGCCGGGATGAGCGATGAATCATTTGCGTTCGCATTGACGAATACGCTGCTGGGACATTTCTTTCTGTCCGGATACATCAATCGTTTCAATCAAAAACAGCTGGGTATGGTCAAGGAGGCCGTGCGAGTGTATCGCAGCGATATACGGCCGTATATCGCGCATTCGATACCTTTCTGGCCGTTGGGGCTCCCTCGATGGGACGATCGGGCGGTCGCACTGGGACTTCAGTGCGGTGACAGGATCGTCGTCTCCCTCTGGCTGCGTCAGTGCGATACCGGTCAGGTGCATCTCGAGATACCTGCA
Source organism: Bifidobacterium sp. (assembly GCA_022649135.1). Classification (GTDB taxonomy): domain Bacteria; phylum Actinomycetota; class Actinomycetes; order Actinomycetales; family Bifidobacteriaceae; genus Bifidobacterium. The sequence continues at coordinate 14,788 of JALCNP010000012.1, read as the reverse complement.
GCGCGAGGGAGAAACATACAGACCCGCATTCTTTTCCCCCATGCGGTGAACCGGGATTCGTGGAACAGGGAGTGGGACTCGGGAACGGGAATCCTCACCGTATCCGTGCCGACGTCGGTGAATGCCGCGAGAACCTTTGACATCAGAGTCGTCCACGGATGAGGGAAGCAATTTTTTGCGAAGATCATCGTTGACCGTTCGCAAATGTAGGAAAGGAATACAATGAAATCCACATCCATAGCAGGCAAGACGATCCGTGTTGCCGCTGTGATCGCCGCTTGCGCAATGATGCTCGGAGCCTGCGGGAACCCCGCCGCTTCGCAAGACGCCACGGATACCTCGGCCGCGGGGTACTGGCCGAAGCCAACCGCCGACCTTAAAGGAACCCAGCTGACGTTCTGGACAAGTCCCCAGGCCAAGAACATTCCGACACAGGTGATCAAGGACTTCGAGAAGACGACGCATGCAAAGATCAATCTGGTAACCATACCCGAGGTCTATGAAAACAACGCCCAGACGAAAATCACGACGGGCGATGTACCGGATATGGCGTTCTGGCAGCCGACTCGATCCATGCTCGCCGGGTTCGTCGCTCAGAACAAGTTACAGAAGCTTGATAATGCGCCGTTCATCAAGAACTATAGAAAAGGAATGGCGGATTCCGGAGGACTATACAACAAGACCCGGTATGCCGTCATGGTGTCGGCCCCATCGACGATAGGCGTGTATTACAACAAAGACGTTTTTTCCCAGGCCGGGCTGACCTCCGTGCCCGATAACTGGGATGAGCTTGTCGCCGACGCGCAGAAGATCAAGAACGCGCATGTTGACGGTGTCCAGTCTCCACTGTTCGAGATGGGCGGATCGCAATGGGGCACCCAATGGGCGGTTCAGGCTCAGCTTGCCGAAGCCACGCGAGCCGGTTTCTATACCCGTCTTAACAAGAATGAAGAAAAGCTCACCGGGCGGACCTTTATGACGGCAATCGAGAATTACAAGAAGCTTTTCAGCGAGGGGCTCTATAACACCGACGCCGGGTCTGCAAAGGACACCGAACAGGAGTCTGCACTATGGTCCGGAAAAACCGGAATGATCTTTGGGAACGCAAGCCAATTCCTAGCCATCGCCGCATTGGCGAACGACAACAAACAGGCGATCGATAAGAAGATCGGCTACTTCCCCATCTCGTCGAAGGGAACCATAACCACGTTGATCCCTGACGGTTCAAGCGGGATCGTGGCATTCAGAACAGGTGACTCCACGAAGGAGGCAGCCGCGAGGCAGTTCATCAATTTCTGGATGTCCACTGACTACAAGAATTTTGTGCAGCAGCAGAATATCGTTTCCGCATTGAAAACGGTTTCCACTCCAGCCACCGTTCCGCAAGCTGCGATAGACGCCTCCAACTCCATCGCCAACAGTGTGGGATCCCTGCAATCGGAGGCAATTGCGAATCCCGATCTCTATGTGAATCTCGCAAACATGGTTAATGGGACCATGACGCCCGAGCAGGTTGCCAAAACGACCCAGGATCAATTCGCTCAGGTTGCCAAGGCCCAGGGTGCTCAAGGCTTCTAGCGCAAGGACGGTGGCGGCCTGCACGATGTTGCAGGCCGCCACCGGACCGCGCCTATTGCGAAAGGGAGGCTCGCCGTATGTCGAGCAATACAATATCTATCGTTAACGATGACCACGAACAAAGAAAACGGGGAGAGAAGAACCGGCAGACTCTGCTCAGGCAGAACTATCCGATTCGGTTTTTAATTCCCGCCGGAGTCACACTGCTGCTCTTTTTCTTTGTCCCTACGATTTTGAATTTCATCTATGCATTTACGAACTGGTCGGCGTTCACAACAACCATCAGCTTCAATGGGTTCGACAATCTCGTCGCATTGTTTCAAAACGGCATGTTGCTCAAAGATTTGCGAACCACTCTCATATTCGCTTTGTTCGTCGCTCTTTTCCAGAACACATTCGGCCTTGCGCTCGCCGTTTTCCTTGAGGAGGACACGCTTCAGAATCGCATCGCGCGGGTGCTGTTCTTTATCCCCGTGCTGATGTCAGCTCTGGCCGTGGGATATGTCTGGCAGGCCATTCTCAAAGCGAACGGCGCCCTCGACCAGATACTCGGCTTCTTTGCGGGCCATGATGTCGACATCGCCTGGCTGGGAAGCACGACATGGTCAATAGTGATTGTTTCCGCGATTCAAGGGTGGAAATGGGCGGGATTGGCGATGCTAATCTACTTGGCAGGGCTGAAGACAATCGACCAAGATGTTCTTGAAGCTGCGGCAATCGACGGGGCAAGCCGACTCCAAATCTTTTCGAAAATCAAATTCCCCCTGCTCGCCCCTGCCGTTACCTTCAATGTGGCCACATCACTTCTCGGATCCATGAATGGATTTGACACGGTTCAGGCAACAACGGCTGGAGGTCCGGGAGGATCGACGGAAATATTCAACCTGTTCGTGTGGAGAACCTTCGGGCAGGGGCTGTATTCCCAGTCAACGATGATGAGCCTCATATTGTTCATCATGGTGATGATCATCGCAATACCACTAATCGTTTACTTGCGTCGGCGGGAGGAAAGAATACTATGACCATGACATCGTTTGAAGGGCAGGCAGTCTCGGAGAACGCGCATCGCTATGAAGCCAAAAAATCGCATGCCGGCAGGATAACCCACACCCTCGTTCTTGTGCTGCTTGTGGTTGCGGCATTGGGAGTGCCATTTTATCTCCTCTTCATCACCGCCGCGAAAGACCAGTCAGAAGCACTGCAGCTATCGTTGTCGCTTCCGACGAAATGGCATCTGTTCGATAATTTTTGGACTGTGATCACCCAGGGGAAGATGATTCCCGCATTTTTCGGCAGCCTTCTTGTTACTCTACCATCGGTTTTATTCTCGCTTGTTTTGGGATCAATGGCATCATGGATTCTTGCGCGTCGTGCGACGAAACCGATGGCGATCGTCTACGCACTGTGCATATCGGGACTGATTCTTCCTCCAGCTGTGGTAACAGTGATGATGTTGCTGAAGATGATTGGTCTTGCGGGTACGGCCATCGGAATGATATGCGTTTATGTCGGTATTTACCTCTCCACAGTGATCTTTTTCGTGACGGGATTCATTCGCACGATTCCTGTCTCATTGGAGGAGTCGGCACGGATTGACGGTGCATCACCCCTGCGCATTTTCCTGACCATCGTTTTTCCCCTGCTTGGGCCGACTATGGCTGCAGCGACCATTCTCCTGATTCTGTACATCTGGAACGACGTCTTCTACGCATTGTTCATCCTGTCGGGATCCATGGATACTTTGCCGCTGAATTTGTACAATGTGGCAAGTGCGGGGCTGTATCTCAACAACTGGCATCTTATTTTTGCATACATCATCGTGATGAGCCTTCCTCTGCTGATTATCTTCGCCATCGCACAGAAGAAGATAATCTCCGGAATCACGGGAGGAGCGGTCAAATAGTTTCTGCTGTGCAAGAATGGTAGATGTTTCATCATGGGATGAGTTTCTTTGCCGTCGGTACGTTGGGGACGGCAAAGAAACGTTTTTTGAAAGAGTGGGTGGGCCGGTTGCCGAAGAACAGGAAACGCGCGCCTTCGATCCGCGATGTTGCTCAATGCGCCAACGTCTCTGTATCTACGGTGTCGCGCTATTTGAACAGCAGCCCTCACATCAGCGAGCGGAAGCGCAATCAGATTTCCCAGGCCATTGCGACGCTGAACTACAAGCCCAGTGTGGTTGCGCGTGCACTTAACTCAGACAAACTCACTTCCATCGCCGTTATATTGACTGATATTACGTTGTTCGGTCCGATGCAGCTGATTGATGGTATCGAGAATGAAGCGAAAAAGCGAGGCTATCTCATCAGCATCACGCTGGTCGACGGCGATCCGCATAACGCCAAGGAGACGATAGATGCTCTAATAATGAATAAACCGTCAGGTTGCATCGTCATCGACCTTGATCGCACTTCTCCTCTGCATCCACTCATTTCGTATATTCAGCAATTGTTGCCAACGGCGGTCATTGATGAGAACGACCCGGGGACGGATCCTCTTGCCTTGGGTGCCTATGAGGGGGGCTATGCAATCACGCACTATCTGCTGGGGCTGGGGCATAGGAGCGTTATCCATGTGTCAATCCCCGAGAATGACAACGAATACACGAGGACGATGGGATGGCGTCAGGCATTGCAAGATGCAGGAGCGGCAATAACGCCGCCCATCGCCACAACATGGAATCTGGATTCCGCCGAGCAGATCGGTCGCTATCTTGCCTCAATGCCCGATGTCACTGCTGTTTTCGCGGGCAATGATGAGATCGCCGTGGGGATCATCCGGGGAATCCTCCTTTCGGGGAAGAGTGTTCCCGGGGACATCAGCGTCGCCGGTTTTGATGGGAACCCGATTTCCGCCATCACCTTTCCCAGCATAACTACATGGAAACAGGACTTTACAGAGATCGGCCGCAGGGCGGTCAGCCAATTGCTTGACGACGGGGACGACGCGATTCATTTCCCGAAGGATGCCGACAACCGCTATTCCGATAAACTGATAATCAGAGAGTCCACGGCGAAACCCCACTGAGAATGCTCCTCAGGCCGTCGGACGGCGGCATGAGGAGCATTCTCCAGACATCCTCGGGAACAGTCGGCAGGCGATGGCGAAACTGGCGCTTCGCTTCGCCAGGAGCGTGGTTTCGGGTGCTGCCGCATGTCCGGGACTACGCCCGATGGGGCGTGATCCCGGACATGCGGCAGGTGCTCATCGTCCGGTTATCTCGGATCCCAGAACCTTCTCGCTTAGCGCCCGGGGGCCGCGCGTGACGGCGACGGCTCCCGACCGAACGAGTTCGATCACCCCATAGGGGTCAAGCAGGCCGAGCAGCGCGTCGATCTTTCCTTCGGCCCCGGTCGCCTCTATGGTGAGCGACTGGGGGTGCACGTCCACCACACGCACCCGGAAGAGCCTGACGATTTCCAGCACGTCGGACCGGTTGGACTCATCGGCCGCCACTTTGATGAGGACCAGCTCCCGTTCGACCGTGGTGTTCGGGTCAAGGTCGACGATTTTGAGAACGTGCAGGAGCTTGTTGAGCTGCTTGATGATTTGTTCGAGCGGCACCGCTTCGACATCGGCCGTCACCGTGACGCGGGAGATGTCCGGACGCTCCGTCGGGGAGACCGACAGCGAATTGATGTTGAATGCACGCCGTGCGAACAGGCCGGAGATCCGTGCGAGGACACCGGGGCGGTTCTCCACCAGAACCGAGAGCGTATGCCGTTCGGAGGTCGGCTGCGATGCGGGATAGTTTGCCATGATATCGTTTCCTCCTCTTACTTCGTCGGCGTCCGGCTCGAGGGCCGGTTCTGCGGCGGTGTCTCCCCGCCGTCGGCCGGAGCCTGCGGGGATGTCACGTTTTGGGGTGCGAGCGGCTTGATTCCCGGCATGTACGTCACCTCGTCATTCGAGGTTCCTGCGGGGACCATCGGCCACACCATCGCGTCCTTCCACACGCGGAAGTCGATCAGTACGGATCGATCGCTGATGCCGTTGGCCTTCGTGATCGCCTCGATCGCCTCCTGCTTGGTGAAGGCTCGCAGACCGACGCAGCCGTAGGCCTGCGCGAGTTTGACGAAATCGGGTATATCGGTCACCGTCCTTCCCTCGGGCGGGAGCTGCGAGGCGTCCTCCTGTCCGTCACACAGGTCCGTCTGCGAATAGTGGTGCGCATAGAACAGCGCCTGCCATTGCCGTACCATTCCGTAGACGGAATTGTTCAGCAGTGCGATCTTCACCGGCGTGTGATTGACGGCGGTCGCCGCAAGCTCCTCGGATGTCATCTGGAAGCTGCCGTCCCCATCGATCAGCCATACCGGCTTGCGCGATGCGAAGAATCGTTCGGATGCGACGGATGCGCCCACCGCCGCCGGAAGGCCGTACCCCATGGTTCCCAGTCCGCTGGAGGATATCCAGGAGTTGGTATGCTCGAAGTCCACGAGCTGGGAGGCCCACATCTGGTGCTGGCCCACGCCGGATACCCAGATCGTTTCGGGGTCGGCCATGCTGGAAAGCTGCTGCACCACCCATTGGGGGGCGAGTGACCCATCATCGGGTTCGGCATATGCGGTGGGGTAGTGCTCGCGCCATGCGTCGATCTGCTTCCACCACGGGCCCAGATCCGGTTTCCCGTGAATGGCCTGGGTTCGCGTGATCTCCGTGATGAGGTCGTCCAGAACGGTGGCGGCATCGCCCACGATGGGCACGTCGACCTGTCTGTTCTTTCCTATTTCGGCCGGGTCTATGTCGATATGGATGACTCGTGCGTTGGGTGCGAAGGTCTCGAGCTTGCCCGTCACCCGATCGTCGAAGCGGGCTCCGATCGCCACGAGAAGGTCGCAGCGCTGCACGGAGCCCGTAGCGGCTATGGTGCCGTGCATTCCGAGCATTCCCAATGCATGGGTGTCGCTGTCCGGCACGACACCGCGCGCGGGCAGCGTCGTGACGATGGGTGCTCCGGTGAGCTCCGCCAGTTTCCTGACCTGCGCGCCGGCGTTCGAGCGTGCCGCCCCTCCGCCGACGTAGAGCACGGGGCGATAGGACTGCGAGAACAGTCTGGCCGCATCTCCCAGAACCCTGCCATGGGCCTTGACGGTGGGATTGTATCCAGGCAGGATCATGCGCTGGGGCCACGAATAGTACATGTCTCCGGTCTGGGCGGTTTTGGTCAGATCCACCACGACGGGACCCGGTCTGCCCGACCGGGCTATGTAATGAGCCTCGGTCAGCACACGCGGGATGTCCTGAGCGGAGGTGACGAGGAACGAGTGCTTGGCGACGGGGTAGGTGATGCCCACGATGTCGGCCTCCTGGAAGGCGTCGGTTCCGATCGAGTTCACGCCGACCTGGCCGGTGATCACCACCATCGGCACGGAGTCCATGTTGGCGTCGGCGATGGCCGTCACCATGTTGGTGGCTCCGGGGCCCGAGGTGACGATGCAGACGCCGACCTGTCCGGTGGCGATGGCATATCCTTCCGCGGCATGTCCGGCGGCCTGTTCATGCCGCATCAGGACGAAGCGGAACTTCGTGTCATGGTGAAGCGCGTCGTAGACAGGCAGAATAGCCCCGCCGGGGATGCCGAAGACATCCTTGACTCCCAGATCCTCCAGCGAACGAATCAGCGCCTGTGCGCCGTTCATTTTCTCTCCGTCGATGATTGTCTGGTTTTCGGTGGGCGCGTGCGGTTTGGGCACGCCGCTAAATGCCTGTAGAGGCGTTGGTAACACCATGATTCCTCTTCAATTCGTGTGTGGATGATGGCCTGTCCGGCGCATTATGAACGCCGTCGGGTGCCTGATCGAGTTGCGCGAACCGCTTGTGGCCGTCACGACGAACCTCTGCACCATAATTTAGCTCATGGTACTTACGGATGGCCGGGTCGGGCCTCTCCTGCCCATATAGTGGCGATGCCCCTCATGTCGTTCCGCGGCCGGCGCGGATGTGCGCTCGGTGGCGCGGAACCACGGATTCGGGGGCGTGCACCGCAACCGGAAACCCCATGGAAGGGAGGGGGGCAGTCGAATCGCCTAATGCCTGGCGTTGAGCGTTTTCCACCCCTGTTCGGCCGCGGCGAGCTGCGCCTTTCTTTTGCTTGAGCCCTTGCCGGTTCCTATCACCGTTCCCGTGTCGTCGACAACCGCCCGGGCGGTGAAGATCTGAGCGTATTCGGGCCCTTCCACGGCCATATGGTACTGCGGCTCGTCCAGTCCCAGCTCATGGGCCTTGACCGTCAGAGACGTCTTCCAATCCAGTGCCGGTCCCTCCGTGGCGACCTCGGCAAGCGTGTCGTCTATGAGGCGATGGATGACCAGACGCGCCTCGTCGATTCCATGCTCCACGAAAGTCGCGCCGATAAGCGACTCGACGATGTCGCAGAGAATCGAGTTCTTCCGGGCGCCCCCTGATTCAGACTCGCCGTGTCCGAGCAGAATATAGGAGCCGACATGAAGCTTGGTTTTGGCTATCGCGCTGAGGGCGTCCTCGGAAACGGCCCTGGCCCTCATCTTCGCCAGCTGGCCTTCGTTCATGTCGGGGTGTATGGAATACAGCGTTTCCGTCGTGACGAGTTCAAGCACCGCGTCTCCCAGAAACTCCAGACGCTCGTAATTCAGCGCCCCCTCATGCTCGTGGGAGAACGAGCGGTGCGTGAGCGCCTCGACCAGCAGGTCGGGGCTGATTGTCGTTCCCAGGGCGGCGAGAAGCGGCTCCGCCGCGGATTCATGAGGGGGTCGCTGCTCGATGGGTTGTGCGGGCGCATTCGCCGCCTCCCGTGTCGTCATGGGGGAGTCGCGGTGTGCACCGGAGGTCGGTGCCGTCGAATCCTGCTCATGGGATGACGATGCTGCAGATGTCATAAAGCCTGATTCTCTCTGTTGGTGGAAATGCTACGCGAAGGCCCTGCCACCCGTCGATGGCAGGGCCTTCGCATAGCGCGTTGATTGGTGGATGCTCACTTGGTGTGGGCGGGCCGGATCGCGTCACGATACACGCGGCCGCGGAACGATCCGCAGCTCGGGCATGCCATATGGGGCAGGGCGGGGGCTCCGCAATTGGGGCAGGTGACGGTCTGTGCGACGGATGCCTTCCAATTGGCGCGACGTGAATGCGTGTTTGCACGCGAGGTCTTGTACTTTGGCAGTGCCATGGTTTCCTCTGTTTCGTTCGAACGATTGAGCTTAAGCGTTCAGCAGTTTAGCGCAACCGTTGTACATTCCGCCGACCCGTGGCTACCGGGCCGTTCCCCGTTCAAGCTGGCGCTTGAAATCCTCAAGCGCGGCGAATCGGATATCACCGGTTTCGTGGTGATGGTCGGGATGCTCGTTGAGATTGATGCCGCATTGCGGGCACAGTCCCCGGCATTCCTCCCGGCACAGCGGCTGCAGCGGGAGGGCCTCCACGAGAGCGTCGCGGATCAGCGCCTCCACATCGGCGAAGGTTCCGTCGGGGCTGAGGGGGTATTCATCCTCGGATTCGTCCTCGCCGGCGATGATCTCCACCTCAGCGGAGCCTGCGTGCCCCCGTGGGGCGTCATAGGCGCCCGCGGACGGATCATAGGGGAAGAATGTCGTGACGGGAACGTTCCAGGGACGATGAATGTCGATAAGACATCTCGTGCACTGCGCGTGAACGGGTGCACTGATGCTTGCGCTGAGGATCAGACCGTCGACGATCGAGTCGATGTCACCCTCGATGCGGACGTCATCGCCCTCGCGGACGCCGATGATGGCGTCCCCTATGCCACTGGGAGCGGGGAACACCGCGTCGATCCTCTTTGTCTGTCCGGCCCGCGAACCGAGCTGGCCCACGGGTATGGCCCATGCCGAATCTTCTGGACGTGTCATCATCAACCTTCTGGATAATCCTGTAAATCAACATGCGGGAGCTGCTGAGCAGCCTTGTGCTGCCTTTCGTGAAGCACCGCAAGTCCCGCCTGGACGTCCTGATCGAGTTTGCCGAGCTGCTGCTGCAGCCCCTCCATCACGGTGGTGCAGTATTCGTCAGCCCCCTGGGTCAGCCGATCGGACTTCGTCTGTGCCTGATCGAGGATATCACGCGCCTTCTGCCGTGCGATATCGGTCACGTTCTCCTGCCCGGCGAGGAACTGCGCCTGCCCCTGGGCCTCCTTGACCATCTCGGCGGCTCTGCTCTGCGCCGAGGAAACGATGGCGTTTGCCTGGGTCTGCGCGCTTTCCAAGCGCCTTTCCGCCTCTCTCATCAGAGCGGAGGCGCGTTCGAGCTGAATCGGGAGCATGGTTTTGAGCTCGTTGAGCTGACCGGTGAACGAGTCTCGATCGACTTTGACGGTTCCCGGTGAGAACATGCTTGTCTTTGCCTCCTCGAGCGATTCCTCGAGACCGTCGATGATGTCGTAGACGGTGGTGAACTCCTCGCGACTTCTGCCTTGGGCGGAATCCTTGTCACCGTCATTCCTCGGCTTCTCCCGCAGGTCGGGCAGAGAGGACGGGTCGAACCCACGGCGGGCCTGCGCGCCCGGGCTGTCCGCGGCCTGCGCGGGGATGTTCCGGGAAGCGGTCGCATCGTCGTCATCCTGTGGGCGTGGCGGGGTGACGTGGTTGTCTTCGGTCATGAGCGGCTCTTTTCTTCCTTGATGATTTCCATGAGCATGGGCGCGACCCCGTCCGGGACCATGCCCGTTATGTCCCCGCCGTGCCGGGCCACATCCTTGACGATGGAGCTGGAGATATGCTCCAGGACCGGGTCGGCCGGGAGGAACAGCGTCTCTATGTTCGCGAGCTTGCGATTGACCAGCGCCATGCCGAGCTCGGCCTCGTAGTCGCCGTTCTGGCGCAGACCCTTGACGATGACCGTCGCCCCGACGCGTCTGCAGTAATCGGTGATGAGACCGTCCGTCGACGCCACCTTGACCTGTGCGAACCCGTCGCCGTCAAGCGCATGCCTGATCGCCTCGACCCGGGTTCGTTCCGAAAACATCGGCGTCTTCGCCGCGTTCACCGCCACCACCACATGAACCTCGTCAAAGAAACGCGTGCAGCGTTCGATGACGTCCATGTGTCCTGCGGTGACGGGGTCGTACGATCCGGGGCACACTGCTATTGTCATACCCCCCAGATTAGCGCGATAATCCGTTGTCTGGGCGGAAAACATGCGGATGTGTCCTCTCCGTCCCGTCGTACGGTGCGCTGCCGTGCCGGTGCGGGGCGCGTGCGCGTCGGGAGGAAGCGGCCTCGGAGTTCGACCGAGGACAATACAATATGTATATCGTGATGCCGTTGTGCAGGATGGAGCTAATGATGTCTGAGATGCAAAATGCAGTCGCCTACGATGAGGCCGATCCGGTCTCCCCGTTGTCCAATCCCGATTCGGGTGCGGGCACGGCGGTTCTGGAACGTCCCGAGACCGAGGAAAGCGATCAGCGCAGCGATGATGGCGACGCCGATCGCTTTGCCCACTATGTGTCCAAGGATCGCATCATGGAGTCCCGCATGACGGGCAGGCCGGTCGTCGCCCTGTGCGGCAAGATATGGGTGCCGAAGCATGACCCCTCGCAGTACCCGGTGTGTCCTGACTGCAGGCGCATCTATGAGGAGATGACACGTCACTGACCGGTACGGGCCTTCCCGCATATGCGAGAAGGCCCGTGCATATGCGGCCCGCGATGACTGCAGGACAACGACGATTACAGGACGACGATGTCGGTGGGAATCACCGGATCGCCCTTCATCAGCGACAGTGCCGTGATCGGTAGCTGGGCGAGCGCCCGGGCCCGGTGCTGATGCGCATTCACAATCGCGTCATGGCCCTGGTATTCGTCGTGCATCTGCCCGTCCGTGACGTAATCGACGAGCAGATCCCTCCATCCGTCCTGGGGACGGAAGGCCGCAAGCTTCTCCTCCGAACCGGAGATGACATGCTCGCCGTCCGCCAGATTGTACTCGTAGGAACGGTATGCAAGCTTTCGTCCCGGAACTGTCGCCTTGTCCTGCGATTTCTTGGCGACGGGCTGCATCCTTCCGTCACGATCCTCCCTCTCGGTGAGTTTGTACACCATGCCGCATGTCGGGGCCCCGGAGCCGGTCACCAGCATGGTGCCGACCCCGTAGGAATCCACCGGTGCGGTCTGCAGCGAGGCCAGAGCGTATTCATCCAGGTCGTTGGTCACGGTGATGGTGGTGTTCTTCGCACCGAGTGCGTCCAGCTGGTTGCGGACTCGCTGGGCCAATGATGCCAGATCCCCGGAGTCGATGCGGACGCCTCCGAGCTCGGGTCCGGCGACCTCCACCGCCGTTTTCACGGCCTCCTCGATGTTGTAGGTATCCACGAGAAGCGTGGTGTTCCTGCCCAATGCGTTGATCTGGGACTCGAAGGCCTGCCGTTCGTTGTCGTGCACGAGCGTGAAGCAGTGGGCCGCCGTGCCGATCGCCTTGAGCCCGTAGAGTTTGGCCGCGAGAAGATTGGCTGTGCCCCGGAATCCTCCGATCACGGCCGCACGGGCTGCGGCCACCGCGGACCATTCGTTGGTCCGGCGTCCGCCCATGTCCATGCACGGACGGTCCTTGGCCGCGGAGACCATGCGCGAGGCTGCCGACGCCACGGCCGAGTCGTAGTTGAGAATCGACAGAAGCAGGGTTTCGAGCAGCGTGCACTCCCCGAATGTTCCCTCGACCTGCAGAATGGGGGAGTTCGGGAAGAACATCTCCCCCTCCCGGTATCCCTTGATGGATCCGGTGAAGCGGAAATTCTTCAGCCATGTGATGGTGTCGGGGCTCACGATTTTGCGGTCGCTGAGGAATCTGAGATCGTCGTCGGCGAAGCGGAACTGCCGCAGGGCGTCCAGGATCCTTCCGGTGCCGGCCACCACGGCGTATCGGCGTCCTTGCGGAAGGTGTCGCGTGAACACCTCGAACACGCACCGTCGCCGGGCCGTCCCGTCCTTGAGCGCCGCGTCGAGCATTGTGTATTCATACATATCGGTCATCAAAGCCGTGGATAAATCAGTCATTCTCGCTCTTTTCCCGTTGCCCGTTGCGTGTGTTCGCCTGATGCTGCGGCAAGGCAACCGTTACGGGAAATCCTAGTAGTGCGCCGCGATTTAGGGCGTATCCGCCGCACGTCGATTCGCTGACGCGAACGGGGAGCGGATACACTGCTGGGTATGAGGTTTATTGCTGGATTATGGAGGCTGGCCACGGCGGCCCTGTGCTTTGCCGCGACGTACGAGGCGTGGACCATCGCGAACAGGTGGGCGTATTTCACATTCCAGACGGGGTTCGTCCTCGGAATCGTCATGCTCTGGGCGGGGGCCGCGAGCCTGCTGAGGGGTATACAGCCCCCCGCTTGGCTGAAGGGGTGTCTGACCCTGTATGCCGTGATCGCCGCTCTGGTCGCCTTCTTCCTGATGCCCGCCGACAATCCGAGCTATGTGCCGCAGATATTGGGAATCATGACCAACACCATGCTGCACCGCATCGTCCCCGTCATGGCTATAGTCGATTTCCTGCTTTTCGACGAGCACCGCCGCTTTTCCTGGCACTACACGTTGAGCTGGCTCGCGTATCTTCCCCTGTATATGGCGTTCATTCTCATACGTGCGCAGCTGTGGCCGCACTCGGGACCGGCAGCCGGGGGAGATCCCTACCCCTATGCGTTCATCGATGTGGGCAAAATCGGGTGGCCCCAGTTCGGCATCAACGTGTTTGAGCTTGCCGTCGGTTTCTTCGTGGTCGGGCTTGTTCTGTTCATCATCGACCGAATCGAGCCGAAACGGGTCGTACACGCCTGACCGGCATGGCTCGCCGGCCCCGCGCCGGTGACCGGGTTCGGTCGGATCGGAGGTGCGCGGGCACGCGAAAACCGATGATCGGCGGCGTTGCTGCCTCGTGATAGCTTGAAGGCATGGTTGAAATACAAGATGCACTGCGTGGTAAAGTCGCGATTCGTACCGATGGCCGGAAGGTCGACGAGCTGCGGCCGGCGTCCATCACCACCCGGTTCACGGATGTGCCGGAGGGATCGGTGCTCATCGCGTGCGGGAACACGAAGGTGATGTGCACGGCGACGTTCACCCCGGGGGTGCCCCGGTGGCGCAAGGATTCGGGGTTGGGCTGGGTCACCGCCGAGTACTCCATGCTTCCCCGGGCCACTGCACAGCGCACGGATCGTGAATCCGTCCGCGGCAGAATCGGCGGACGAACCCATGAGATCAGCCGTTTGATCGGGCGCTGCCTGCGCGGCGTCGTCGACACCAAGGCATTGGGCGAGAACCAGATCCAATTGGACTGCGATGTTCTCCAGGCGGACGGAGGGACTCGGACCGCTTCCATCACGGGAGCGTATGTGGCGTTGGCGGAGGCCCTGCGCTGGGCGGAGAGGAAGCATCACATCAAGTCCGCGAAGAACGTTCTCAAGGACTGCGTGTCCGCCGTGTCCGTGGGCGTGATCAACGGCACGCCGATGCTGGATCTGCCCTATATCGAGGACAGCCAGGCCATGACGGACATGAACGTCGCCATGACCGGTTCCGGCGAGTTCATCGAGATCCAGGGCACGGCCGAGCATCGCCCGTTCACACGCGACGAGCTGGGGGTCCTGCTGGATCTCGCGGAAAAGGGAAACAGGGAGCTGCAGTCGATACAGCGCAGGGCCTTGGAACACGACTGACCGAATCGCGAGGAGCATCATGACGCTGACCATCGTCGTCGCCACCCACAATGAGGGCAAACTTCCCGAAATACAGCGCATCCTGTGCGCCGGACTGGCATCGGACGCCTCGCTGGTGCATCTGGTGACGGCAGGCTCCCTGGATCTGCCGGATCCTGTGGAAACAGGCGTCACCTTCGAGCAGAATGCTCTGCTCAAGGCGCGTGACGTCACGGCTCGTACCGGATTCGCCGCAATCGCGGACGACAGCGGCCTCATCGTGGATGTGATGGGCGCTGCGCCGGGAATACTGTCGGCGCGATGGTCCGGAGTGCATGGCGACGACCGGGCCAACAACCGATTGCTTCTCGCGCAGCTGCAGGACATCCCCGATTCTCAGCGGTCCGCACGCTTCTGCTGCGCGGCGGCGCTGGTCGCTCCCGGACCCATCGATCTTGGCCTGTCCACCACGCATGAACGGGTGACGGGCGGCGACGGCGAATCCCGCGACATCTCCTGCATCCTTGGGCGTGGCGAGATGAAGGGCCGTATCATTCGCAGTCCCCGCGGCGACAACGGTTTCGGATAC
>JALCNP010000011.1 GCA_022649135.1 Bifidobacterium sp. | reverse complement strand
CAAAGGTCTCCGTGCCATCAAGCCCGAGGGACTGTGCCGACTCGTCACGGGCGAACTGCAGGGGCAGCACTCCCATCCCTATGAGATTGGAACGGTGGATGCGCTCGAAGCTGCAGGCGATCACCGCACGCACGCCCAGCATCAGCGTTCCCTTGGCAGCCCAATCCCGAGACGAGCCGGTCCCGTACTCCTTGCCCGCCATGACGATCAGCGGGGTGCCGCTTTCCCTGTAGTTGCACGCCGCGTCGAAAATCGTGGACGGCCTGCCCGTGGTGAAGTCATAGGTGAACCCGCCGGGCGTCACCGTCTCTCCCATGGAGGCAAGAAGCTGGTTGCGAAGACGGATGTTGCCGAACGTGCCCCGGACCATGACCTCGTGATTGCCGCGTCGGGAGCCGTAGGAGTTGAAATCCCCGACCCCGACCCCATGATCGGTCAGATACCGGCCGGCGGGGCTGGAGGCCGCGAAGGCCCCGGCCGGGGAGATGTGGTCCGTGGTGACGGAATCCCCCAGCAGCGCCAGTACACGCGCCCCGTGGATGTCCTTCACGGGTTCGGGATCGGCGCTCATGCCGTCGAAGAAGGTCTGTCTGCGCACGTATGTGGAAGCGGGGTTCCAGGAGAAAAGCTCCCCCTGCGGGACCTCGAGGCTCGTCCATCGGTCGTCGCCCTCGAAAACATGCGCGTAGTCGTCGACGAACATCCCACGGGAGATGGTCGAGGAAACGATGTCCTCGACCTCCTTGTTCGAAGGCCAGATGTCGCGCAGGAAGACGCTCCTGCCCTGCGAATCCGAACCGAGCGGCTGGGCGTCGAAATCGAAGTCCATGGTGCCCGCGAGCGCATAGGCGATGACCAGCGGGGGCGAGGCGAGATAGTTCATCTTGACGTCGGGGCTGATGCGCCCCTCGAAGTTCCTGTTTCCGGACAGCACCGCGGCGAAGGTGAGGTCGTTGTCGTTGATGGCCTTGGACAGTTCGGGCATCAGGGGGCCCGAGTTGCCGATGCAGGTGGTGCATCCGAAACCGACCAGTTCGTATCCCAGAGCGTCCAGATCATCCTGCAGCCCCGCCTTGCGCAGGTAGTCGGCGACGACCTGGGATCCGGGTGCCAGGGAGGTCTTGACCCATGGCTTGGGCCGCAGCCCGCGAGCACGCGCATTGCGGGCGAGCAGACCTGCCGCCATCATCACCGATGGATTGGACGTGTTGGTGCAGCTGGTGATGGAGGCTATGGCGATATCGCCGTTCCTCACGCTGAAATCGCCGCGGAAATCGGTGGTCACGGCGATGTCGTCATGAACCGTGGCCCCGGTCTCGTATGTCGGCAGGGTTCGCTCGAACGCCTCTTTGGCCTGCGTCAGAACGATGCGGTCCTGGGGCCTCGTGGGTCCGGCTATGGAGGGGACGACCGTCGCCAGATCAAGCTCCATGTATTCGGAGTATCGGGGTTCCACATAGTCGGGATCGCCGGCGTCCCCCCACAGTCCGTTCGCCTTCGCATAGGCCTTGACGAGGGCTATGTGATCCTCGCTGCGGCCCGTGAGGCGAAGGTAGTCGAGCGTGACGTCGTCGATGGGGAAGATGCCGCAGGTCGAGCCGAATTCGGGACTCATGTTGCCTATCGTCGCACGGTTCGCCAGGGGCACCGAGGCCACACCCGCCCCGTAGAACTCCACGAACTTCCCCACCACGCCATGCCGACGAAGCATGTCGGTTATGGTCAGGACGACATCGGTCGCCGTCACCCCTTCGGGGATTGCCCCGGTGAGCTTGAACCCGACCACGCGCGGCACCAGCATGGATATGGGCTGGCCGAGCATCGCCGCCTCGGCCTCGATGCCCCCGACCCCCCATCCGAGGACGCCCAGGCCGTTGACCATGGTGGTGTGGGAATCGGTGCCCACGCAGGAGTCCAGATACGCCAGGTCGCGACCGTCATCGAGCCGCCGCGTCATCACGGACTGCGCCAGATATTCGATGTTGACCTGATGTATGATGCCCGTCCCGGGGGGGACCACACGGAAGTTGCGCAGGGCCTGCTGCCCCCAGCGAAGGAACTGGTAGCGCTCGGAGTTTCGCCGATACTCGATGTCCATGTTTCGCTCGACGGCATCGCCCACGGCGTATGCATCGATCTGCACCGAGTGGTCGATGACCATGTCCGCGGGAACCTGCGGGTTGATGACCTCGGGATCGCCACCGAGCTTTTTCACCGCATCGCGCATGGTCGCCAGATCCACGATGCATGGGACGCCGGTGAAGTCCTGCATCACGACGCGGGAGGGGGTGAACTGTATCTCGTGGCTGGGCTGTGCATCGGGATCCCAATCAAGCAGGGCCCGGACCTCATCATCGGTGATTCTCACGCCGTCGATGGTGCGGATGAGATTCTCCACCAGAACCTTCAGGGAATAGGGCAGGTGGTCGATGCCCGGAAGACCGGCGAGACGGTAATAGTCGAATTGCCGGCCGTCCACATCCAGCGTGGACAATTGATCATCATGTAACGACATGCTACCTCCGAGCTCGAGTTCATATGGGATTCATTATCCGCCGTCCATGGTACAGACAGGTTAAGGGCGGATCCGCCTCGACGGCGGGGTCCCGCACCCGCGGGATCATGCGACGGCACCGCCCTGCCAGCGGAGGGCGTCCCTGCAGCACGGTCAATGGCCCCGAACCGGGCTCCCCGCATCGGCGGGCGTCCCGACGGCGGGACCTGCGCGACGGACATCCCCATGGTACAGAGGCGCCGGTCTATGAACGCCTCGAGCGCCTGCCATGTGAGACGACACGACTCAGAACACGAGCGATGCGCTGGCAGACGAAGAAAACGGCGACAGATGCGGCAAGCACGACGATCAAGGCCACCAGCGTCGCCCCCGTCGGAAGCCGCAGGGCGAAGAAATCCGCAACCTGGGGTATGCATGCCCCGATGACACCGGCCGCGCCGAAGACGAAGACGAGCACCCCCCTCCACGATCTCAGGGGACTCGCCACGCGGGCAAGCACCAGAATCCCCAGCGCGAAGACCACGCAGGCGCTGATGTTGCGCAAAGCCCCCAGATCGGCGGCCCTGGTGACATCCCATCCCATGATGGGGGGAAGGACCCACTGCGTGCACAGCACGGACACGGCTATGGCGATGCCGCCCGGGAGCGCGAAACGAACCACGCGACGCAGGAAACCGGGGATGTACCGTCTGGTGTTCGGCGCCAGGGCGAGGATGAATGCCGGGATGCCGATGGTCAGCCCGCCGATATACGTGATATGCCGGGGAAGATAGGGGAAGGGGATGGCACTGAGCACCACGCCCAGGGATATCAGCGCCGAATACACCGTCTTGACGAGGAAGAGGCTGGCCACCCTTTCCATATTCGCCATGACCTGCCGGCCGCGCGCCACGACATCGGGAAGATGGGAGAACACCGAATCCACCAGGACGACCTGCGCCACCGCCTTTGTGGCCGGCGCGGCGTTTCCCATGGCTATGCCGAGATCCGCCTCCTTGATGGCGAGGGCGTCGTTCACGCCGTCGCCGGTCATCGCCACCACGTGCCCGTTCACATGCAGCGCCTGGACGATGAGCTTCTTCTGCTCCGGCAGCACGCGCCCCAGGACATCGACTCCGTCAAGCACCCCGGCGAGCTCATGCGCGTCCCGGGGAAGCTCACGCGCGTCCATCGTCACCGGGGGCTCACCTCCGGTAAGCCGGACGCGGGCCGCAATCGCCCCCACCGTGGCCGGATTGTCCCCTGAGATGATGCGGCACCGCACACCCTGATCGCGAAACCATGCCAGTGTGGATTCGGCATCCGGCCGGATATGCTCGGAGCACTCGACAAGAGCCACGGGTCGGCACTGACTCATCAGGAGAGGCTCGTCGAATATGCCGTCGGGCGCCTTGACCTGTGCCCGGGCGACCAGCAGCATGCGGTTGCCCGCGTTGGCGTAGGAGGCAATCTGCTCCTCCAGGGCCCGATAATCGCCGTCGAAGGCACCGAGCAGGATCTCGGGGGCACCCCAATACCATAGGCTTCCGGCCCCGTCACCGACCGCGCTCCATTTTCTCGCCGAGGAGAAGGGGATTCGCCCGCGAACATGCCGGGACGACATCCCCCTGCCGGCAAGGAAGGACAGAACCGCCCTGGAGGTCGCGTTGGGATTGCGTTCATCCGCCAGATCGAAAACCGCCTCAAGCGTCTCCCTGTCCACCGGGTGCTCGCATACCCGGCCGTCGGCAATCGCATGGATGGTCCGGCAGGCTATGGTCCCGTCGGTGATGGTCCCGGTCTTGTCGAGGTTGAGGTCGTCGACACGAGCCAATGTCTCCACCGATTCAAGCTCCTGGACGAGGGTGTGCTCCCGGGCTAGTCTCATGGCGGCGATGGCGAAATTCAACGAGGTGAGAAGCACGAGCCCCTCGGGAATCATGCCGACCACCCCCGCGACGGCGGATACGACGGCCTGCCGCCAGGAACCGGTGGCGAGAGCGACATCCCAGCCACCCACCGCGCGAATCTGCGACCACATGAGCAGAACGCACAGGGGAACGACGAGAAACGTCATGAACCTCAGAATCGCATTGATCCCCCGGTTGAGGTCGGACACGGTTTTCTTGTACACCTTTGCCTGAGCGGTGAGCTTGGCCGCATAGCCGCTTTCGCCGACGGCCCGGACCTCGGCAAGCGCCACACCCGACACCGCGGTCGACCCCGAATAGATCGTGTCGCCCTCATGGTGCCTGACGGTTCTCGATTCGCCGGTCAGCATCGATTCGTCGAGCTCCAGACCCCATGCGCGCACGATGCGGGAATCGGCGGGGACCTGCTCCCCCGAGCGAATCCACAGCAGATCGCCCAGAACGATGTCGCCGTGCGGGATCTCCACATCATGCCCCGAACGCCGTACCAGGGAGCGGGAGGCGACGAGAATCGCGAGTCTGTCCAGCGTGTGCTTCGAGCGCAGTTCCGTCACGATGCCGATCCCGGTGTTGATCACGATGACCAGTCCGAACACCGCATCCTTCCATGAGCCCGCCAGAAGCACCATCACCGTGGCCACCGCGATGATGGCGTTGAACAACGTGAAGACGTTGGATCGGATGATCTGCGCCAGGGAGCGCGACGTGGAGGTCGCCATCGCATTGGTCTCCCCGCGCTCCACGCGCTCGCGGACCTGCTGCTCGTCCAGACCCCGCTCGTCCGCCGGCGGCATGGATATAGCCTTCTGCGTCATAATGCCGCTTCCTGTGATTTCGTCTGTATCATCATCCCCTCCATTATGTTCCTCGGGAGGGGCGACTCGTCGCCCTTCACGGTGCCTGCACTTTTCCCGTCCCCGCCGACGGGCGCGCCCCTCGCCCGCGTGCATGCGCACACGCCGCCGATGGGCCCCGCGGCACGGCATGGGGCATGGTAGGGCAACATCCCCGCCCGGCCCCGATGCGGCATATGTCGGCTCACCTCGTCGCGAAGGACACCGTCATCGACCGCTCATGCGGATTGTCGTTCACGACGGCGAGCAACGCCGTCGACAACGGAACGGCGTCGCCGCGCGACGAGCCCGAGCGGGAGACGAGAACGGCGGCGTAGAGCAGCGGGTTCCCCGGCCTGCTGACCGGGTCGACGAGAACCACGGGTATGCCGTCGCCGCGTGCCGTCTCCAGCGCCTGGTTCCAGTCACGCCCGCCATGCGCCGCGGCATCGATGGAGTTGGTGACGATGATGTTCACCGCCCTGACCGCGAAATCGCGCACGCACTGATCGACGACGGAGCCGATACCACCCGAATGCGTTTCCCCCGTGGTCGTCGGGCAGTAGGCCGCCTTGAGACCCGCGGCATTGATGGCGTCCAGAAGGGCGACATCGGACGCCCGGTGCGCGGAGCCCACGAAGCCGATCATGATGTCCCCGGTGTCGATGCTGTCATGCGTCACGGCGTTGCTCCGGTCGCGGGTGTCCCCCACGGCGGCCCCGCCGGGGGCGCATCCATAGAGAACGGACGCCAGAAGAACCGCCAGAAGCGCGGCGCCCAGTCGCGTGCCGTGGCGTCTCAGCATATTCGGCCCCGCGTGAACAATGCGATCGTTTCGACATGATGCGTCATCGGATAGATGTCGAAGGATCTGATCGCCCCCAGGGCGTAGCCGAGTTCGTGCATCGTCGCCGCATCGCGCGCCAGACTGGTGGGATCGCAGGCGATGTATATCACGCTGCCGGCCCCGCTCGCCGCTATCTGACGGCATACGCGCGCCCGTGCGCCGGCTCGTGGCGGATCCAGCACCACCATATCGGGGTGGGCGAGATCGGATCGCACGTGGGAAAGGGTGCTCGCGACGTCCCCCGTCCGCAGATCCACCGCATTGACATTCAGCCGGCGAAGGTTGCGCTGGGCCTGCTTCACCGCCTGGCGAGACCCTTCGACGCTGAGTATCCGCGTGCGCGGAGCGATGTCGGTGGCCAAAGGAACGGTGAAAAGACCCGAACCGGAGTACAGATCCCACAACACTGCACAATCCTTGCCGTCAAGTCTCGAGCGTACCAGGTCGACGACATGGCGGGTCAGCTCCACGGGAGCCTGCCGGTGCATCTGCCAGAAACCGTTGGCGGCGACCTGGTAGTCGTATTCGCGTCCGTCGACCGTCACCGCCTCATGTAGGATCCGCGCGCCGAACCGAACGTCTCCGTCGACCATCACCGCATAGTTTCCGGCGACCGCGTGCAGCAGATCCCGGGTGCCCGCGACCGAGGCGTCGATGCCGCGCGGCTCGGGGACGGCGATGCGCAGCTGCGACCCCGGCGCAAGGTCGAGCTTCCAGACATCGAGTTCGTTCGCCACCGCCAGCAGGGATCTGCTCGCGAGAGGCATGTCGTCAACGGGCACCCTGACGTGCGATCCGCGGCGGTGCATGGAGGGATGCCCATGCTCGTCGGCGATCATCTCGATGCGGGTCCTCCAGTGCAGCCCCCCGAGACGGACGTCGTCGCACATGCGCGAGACGGGAACCGGGTCGACGTCCAGATGCCCCAGACGACGCATCTGCTCGGTGATGATCCACGACTTCCAGCGCAACTGGCCCTCGAGGCCGACATGGACCAGATCGGCCCCTCCTACTCCCCCACCCGAGGCCAACGGTCCTGCAAGAGGCCACGCGCAGGCGACGCGATCCGCGCTCGGCTCGAGCACCTCGACGACCTCCCCGGTCCAGAAACGATCATCGCGGTCGTGGGGCTCGTCGAGCTCCAGCCGAACCAGCTCCCCGGGAAGGGCGAACCTGACGAATACGACGCGACCGTCGATATGCGCTATGCAACGCCCCTGGTCGGCGTATCGCTCGATACGAATGGTGGCTTGCACTGCTGGTTCCTTTCCTCGGACTTCCGTGTGGCGCGGCGCTCGGGACCCGCCACGGCGGGCGCGCAATCGGATGCGCGCCCGCACGCCCCCCGCGAACTCGACCGCGCCTGCGCGCCAGTGACTCCGCGGCCCGAAGCTTTCCGTGCGTTATTCGATGCTAGTGTGCGAGACTGCGCGTTTCCTATGCTCGTGCATGGCGGTCGCTATGAGAAGATAGGAGATCCATATGGCGAGGGCCCAGAACGGAATCCCCATGAGAAGCCGGGTCACTCCCAGCCACGCGACCTGATCGTTGAGATACAGGGGAATCTGCACAAGCAGCCTCAAGGAGAAGACGCCCGTCCACAGTACAGTGACGATCGTATAGGCATGACGCAGATCGGCATCATCAAGCCATTCATGAAGCCACCCCCGGAAATTCTCCGTCGGCAGGCTGCGGATGAATTCGACGGCGCACCCCAAAGCGGGGACGCGAACGGCGAGGGATGATCCCAGAATCACCAGATACACGGCATTGGTGATGAATCCGAACATGTAGTAGTTGCGCGCCTCATGGCTTTTCCACGCCCATACCAGGCATATGGCCACCGCGAGAAGGCCTCCGAGCGCGCCGAGAGCCGACTGCCTCTGCACGAGCCTGACGGCCACCTGCACGGCCGCGACGACGGCGGAGATCATGACGGTGACCCCCAGATTCGAAGTGGCGACGAAAAGAGCTACGAACACGGCCCCCGGAAGAACCGACTCGATCACGCCGCGAGGACCTCCGATGGCATCGACGACGGAGAAATCCTGTTCGGATGTGCCACCGGAGTCGGGGCCGCCGTCATCGGTGCGGCCATCCCCGCCGCGCCCCTTGCCCGGGTCGCCGCCGGTGGCCCTGGCTATCCACGCCAGTCCGGTGCTGCTGAATTTCCTCATTCGAACGGCTCAGCGCACTTCCGAGAACATCGGTCCACGCGACAGGGTGCTCTTGGTTTCCGTCTGCTGATCCGAATCAAAGGGACCCGTGGGCCTGGGAGGAATCTGCGCGGCGGAATCCGCGTCCTTCTCGTTCTCCTGAGTCTGCGCCGCCTTGCGCTGCTCGGGGGAGACGGGGGCATGCATGGGAATCAGGTCCCGGGGCGCCAGGGGCTCGTCACCGCGGTCGACGACGATCCCGGAGAAGAAATCGTTCAGCGCCTTGGTTTCGGAACCATTGCGATCGGCGGCCTTCCCGGAGAATATTCCGCGAAGCATCCACCGTGGTCCGTCGACCCCCACGATGCGGGTGATGACCGTCTTGCCGCCCTTGACGGACACGGGAAGGCGGGCCTCCATGCCGAAGATTCCCGGAACCTCGCTGGCGTTCCTGTTCGCCTCAAGGAGGTCGGCACGCACGTCATCCCACAATCCGATCGTCTTCGGAGCCGCGAAGGCCTCGATCTCCAGACTCGACGAGCCGAAGGTCACCGTGCATCCCAGCACCTGGCGATTCGCCCTGTTCGCCTTGATCCGCAGCTCGATGTTGCGCATGAAGGGAAGATAGTATGCGCCCAGATCCAGGTAATCGTCATAATCGACGATGTCCTCGTCATCCACATCCCATGGCCCATAGTCCTCGCCCCGGCCTACATAGTCGGCTCCCACGCGAGTGGGGTGGCCGGCGTCCTGCACCTCGTCACCGCTCGTTTCGGAAGCCTCGTCCGCGGACCGGTCGGCCTGCGTCCCCACACTCCCCGTTCGCTCGTCGGCGGCGTCGGCGTGGTCATGCGCCGGCGCATCCGTCAACGGGGCATCATCGTCATGATGCTTTTTTCTGCCGAATCCAAACAGACCCATGATTCCTCATTTCTCAACAGCTGCAATCCTCACCAGAGTAGCACCGGGAGCCGGAACTGACCCCATCGCAAGCCCGACGTGCATCTCCGCCTTGGCGCCATGCGGCGCACGACCCGCCTCACACGTCGTAGGTGATCGTCAACGGGGCGTGGTCCGACCATCTCGCGTCGTAGCTGGGCGCCTTGTCTATGACGAAACCCTGTGCGCACTGCGCGAGCTCGGGGGTCGCGAACTGATAGTCGATCCTCCATCCGACGTTGTTGTCGAACGCACGTCCACGCTGGCTCCACCATGTGTAAGGACCCTGGATGTCGCCGGCGAGGTCGCGCAGGACATCCACGAACTCGTAGTCGTCAAGCCACTTGTCGACGTAGGCGCGTTCCTGGGGGAGAAAGCCTGCGTGCTTCTCGTTCGCCTTCGCGTTCTTGATGTCCAAAGGGGTGTGGGCTATGTTGAAGTCCCCGCACAGCACGGCCTGCCTGCCGCCGTGGGCGGCCTCGTCACGCAGCTCGCCGAGGCGGGCGAGCATGACGTCGAGAAAACGGTACTTCTGCTCCATCTTCACGGGATCGTCGGTGTTCCCGGCATGGACGTACACGCACACCACAGTCAGCCCATAACCCTGGGGAGTGGTGACGTCCTCCTCGATCCATCGTCCCGAATCGACGTCCTCGCCCAGCCCCGGAAGACCATAACGCCGCTGCACGACGGGGAGATCGGTAAGCAGCCCCACCCCGGCCCGGCCCTTGATCCTGCAGACCTCGTTCATGGCACTCAGAGCGCTCGGATCGTCGATGGCGCCCGCGGTGGAGTATTCGAACCCGACCTCGTCGAAGATGGGATCCACATCCTCCTGGGGGGCCCTCACCTCCTGCATGCACCAGACGTCGGGCGTGTGCGTCGCCGCCCAGTTCATGATTCCCTTGCGCTTGGCGGCGCGGATGCCGTTCACATTGGAAGTGGTGATGGTGATGGTCATGTCTTCCGACCCTACACCGACCCGTGCTGATTTACGCCCGCGGAAAGGCCTGTCCGTAACGTGATCTGAGCTGCTCTATGGAGACGTGCGTGTATCTCTGGGTGGTGGCGAGCGAGGAATGCCCGAGCATCTCCTGAACCTCGCGCAGATCCGCCCCTCCGTCCAGAAGATGCGTCGCCGCGCTGTGCCGCAGCGCATGGGGGCTGATGTCCGGAACCTGAGCCTCGCGGGCGGCGAGGTGGACCATCCGCCGGGCGACCCGCTGATCGATGCGGCGACCACGAGACCCGAGGAAGACGGCGGATCCGGACTGCGGACACGCCAGCGTCCCCCGCCCACGCTCGAGCCAGGCGGCCAGCGCACGATCCGCCGGGGCCCCGAAGGGAACGACCCGCTGCTTGCTTCCCTTGCCCGTCACGGTAAGGGTTCGTTCCTCGCGGTGGACGTCGGCGACATCCAGACCCACAAGCTCGGCTATGCGCACGCCGGTGGCGTACAGCATCTCCAGCATCGCCGCGTCGCGCAACGCCATGGCCTGCCTCTTGCGCTCCGCACCGGCCGGGCCGTGCCCATCGCCGTCCATGGCCCGCTCGGCGTGGGCGTCGACGCTGTCCATGAGACGGGCGGCCTGAGATTGGGTCAGAACCCGCGGAAGCGTCCGAGCCGTCTTGGGAGTCATCAACGACGCCGCGGGGTCGGATCCGATGACGCCGTGGTCATGGGCCCATGCGAAGAAACTGCGAACCGCCACCGTCTTGCGGGCCATGGTGGTCCGGGAATGGTCAGGGAAATCATCGGCGAGCCAGGCCCTCAGATCGCCGAGCCCGACATCGTCCATCGTCGCGACTCCCCGGGTCCCGAGAAACGAAAGGCACTGCGCGACATCCGACCCGTACGCCCGGAGCGTGTTGGCGCTCAGGCCCTTGTTCGCGCGCATGTACTCGAGGAACATCCGCCTCAGCCGATCACATTCCATGGCGCCCCTCCCTGATCTCGAGCACATCCCCAGCATACGGCACCGTGCCTATCCGGCTTATGCACTCATTCGGATACACTGGTCCATGTCATCACCGCAAGCAGGATGGATATGGATATGGCACGTCATTCAGCACATCAGTCAGACGCCGCACAGCCGCGTACCAACCCCGGCATCGCCCCGCCCTCAACGAATGACGCTGGCCGCGCCGTCGTCGCCAGCGCGGTGGACCTGCGCAAGACATACGGGGACAAGGATACGGTCGTCACCGCTCTGGACGGAGTGAACGTCACCTTCGAGCGCGGCAGGATGACCGCGATCATGGGCCCGTCCGGTTCGGGGAAATCGACGCTGATGCATTGCATGGCCGGACTGGACTCCCCCACGTCGGGCCAGGTGTTCGTGGAGGGGCTCGAGGTCTCGGCCATGAACCAGAAGCAGCTGACGAATCTGCGCCGAGAGCAGATTGGATTCATCTTCCAGTCCTTCAACCTCGTCCCCACCCTCACCGCCGAGGAGAACATCGTCCTCCCCCTGCAGATCGCCGGCAAACCGATCGACAGGAAGTGGTTCAGGCAGGTCGTGCACGTCGTCGGTCTCGAGGATCGGCTCACGCACCGGCCCAGTCAGCTGTCGGGCGGACAGCAGCAGCGCGTTGCCTGTGCGCGCGCGATCATGTCGCGTCCCTCGGTGATCTTCGCGGATGAGCCGACGGGCAATCTGGATTCGCGCTCCAGCCAGGAGGTTCTGGGGTTCCTGCGGGACTCGGTTCGCGAATACGGCCAGAGCATCGTCATGGTCACGCACGATCCTCGTGCCGCATCCTACGCCGATCGTGTTCTGGTGCTCGCGGACGGGAGAATAGTCCAGGATCTCCAGTCCCCGACCTATGAGCGGATACTGGAGGTCTTCGCTTCGGACGGCTCCGACAAGGACCCCGAACCCCATGCCGCGCAATCGCAGGAGGCCTCGGCGGCGAACGGCGGGAAATCGTTATGATAAGAATCGGACTGCGTGACGCAAGAAGCCATTTCGGACGGTTCGCGATGTCCATCGTCGCCATCATGCTCGGCGTCGCCTTCGTTGTCGGGTCATTCTGCTTCCGGGCCATGCTCGACAATCAGGTCTCCCAGATGATGTCCACGAACATGGACCACGACGTCTATGTCCGGGGGGCCACCGAGACGAGCGGAGGCAGCTCCTCCTCGGGACTGTCCACCGTATCGACGTCGAAGACCTACAACTCCATCGATCTGACGCTTGTGGCAACGATCCGCGGCATGTCGGGGGTGTCGTCGGCGAGCGCGACGGAGTCCCTCAGCGGTGTGGTCCTCGTCGACAGGAACGGCAACGCCGTATCCACCATGGGATCGCCGACCATAGCCGTGGGCATGAGCTCCACCCAACCGTGGAGGTCCGCTCACTTCCTTTCGGGGACCATGCCCAAGGGCGACTCGCAGATCGCCCTGCACCAGTTCGCCGCAAGCAAGTCGAAGCTCAGTGTCGGCGATACGACGACGGTGGTGTATCCCGATGGGCCGAAAACCGTCACGGTCTCGGGAATCTTCGCCACCGACTCCAGCCAGGCGGGGGCCATCATCCTTGGCGCCGATCCGAGCGTGGTCACGCACTATCAGAACCAGAATTCGGCGGACAGCGACAAAACCTCCTACATCGGAGTGTACGGAAACTCCACCACCCCCCTCGACGACGCCCAGCAGCAGCAGTTGGCGGACAAGATCAACAAGGCCCTGCCCCGCTCCGACCACGCCTATGCGATCACCGGCGATTCGATGCGCGCCGACGCGACGAAAAGCACGCAGGATGAGCTGGGATTCGTTCAGCCGCTCATTCTGATCTTCGCCGTCATCGCGCTTTTCGTCGGTTCCTTCATCATCGCCAACACCTTCTCCATGATCGTGCGCGAATCCATGAGGGGCTATGCCCTGCTCCGTTCGATCGGCGCATCCCCCTCCCAGGTATTCGCCACCGTCATCGTCCAGGCCCTCGTCCTTGGCCTCACGGGCTCCGCTCTGGGCATAGGTCTGGGATGGGCGATGATCAGACTCATCGTCTCCGGCCTGTCCCATATGGGGACCCCGTTGACCGGAGCCACCAATCCGACTCCGTCCGGCATGCTCGCCGGACTGCTCGTCGGCATGATCGTCACCCTTGTGGGCGCCTCCCTTCCCGCGCGCAACGCCGCGCTCGCCCCGCCGATACAGGCCATGAACGAAACCGTGAACCCCGAAAGACCCGTGCTCCGCAGAGGCGTGCTCGGCTCCGTCATGTGCGCGCTCGGCATCGCGTCATGGCTGTTCACCTGGGCTCTTGCCTCGGCGGACAAGTCGGGGCCGACACCCTGGCCGCGAGTGAACGATCTGCCCATCGGATGGCCTCTGGGATGCGGCGCCGGGCTGCTCGTCATCGGAGTGATCGTTCTCGGCCCGGCCCTGGTCGCCCCCGCGGGAAAGACGCTGGGATGGCTTCCCTCACACATCTTCCCCGTCACCGGCCGTCTCTCCACACGCAATCTCTCGCGTTCCAAGAGACGAACCGCCAACACGGCCGCGGCCCTGTTCGTCGGAATCGCCATAGTCAGTTGCCTGACCGTCGTGGCGGCTTCCGCGAAGTCATCCGTCTCCAGCCTGATCGATACGGGGATGAAGGCCGATTTCGCCGTCTCCTCGGCGTCCTCACGCCAGATCCCCCAGGGCGCGATCACGGCGATACAGCATGTCTCCGGCGTCAAATCAACGGTCGCGAACCGTCTCATACTCGACGTCACCTACAACGGGAGAAAAATCAAGGGGACCACCATAGCCAGCCAGAAGGGGCTCTTCACCGACGTCTTCCAGGCGCAATCCTCATCCGGCGACGCATCGAAGGCCCTGAGATCCGGCGAGCTGGTCGTCGGCAAGAACATCGCCGACGACCGCGACTGGCATGTCGGGGAACGCGTCACGGTCACCACCCGGAACACCGTCGTCGACAAAACCGCCACGCAGAAGGCTCAAGGCGACTACGCCGCACAGGTGCAGGCGAAAGTGCAGAAGCTGACCGCCGCCCACGACCTGGCGGGGGCGCAGAAGGAGATGGCCGCCGCGAAGAACGTGGATCCGCGGCAGTTCATCGTCACGACGACGCAGACGACAACGGAGAGGCTCACGATCGGAGCCATCGTGACGAACTCCGTCTACCGAGACGGAGTGATCGTGAACGACACCGTTGGCGACAAGCTTGGCACGCCATCGACCATGATCACCCTCCAGATGTTCGTATCGGCGAATCGCGGAGAGAATCTTGCACAGCTGCAGAAACGTCTGCAGAAATCCGTGAAATCCTACTATGTGGTCACCGTGATGAACCATGACGAATACAAATCGGTCATCAGTTCGATGATCGACCAGATCATGCTCATTCTCTATGCGCTTCTCGCCCTGTCCATCGTGATTGCCATATTCGGCATCGTGAACACTCTCGCTCTCAGCGTCTCGGAGAGGACGAAGGAGATCGGCCTGCTGCGGGCGATCGGCACCTCCCGGGGGCAGGTGCGCGGAATGCTGGCCATAGAGGCATCCATCATCTCCGTGTTCGGAACGATCCTGGGTCTTCTCGTCGGCGTGGGCGCCGGGGCGATCATTCGGGTGGTGTACGCGAACCAGGGGCTGGAGGTTCTGTCGGTTCCCTGGATGCAGCTGCTGGCGTTCCTCGTGCTGTCCATCGTCGTCGGCATGGTCGCCAGCGTGTCGCCGGCGACCAGGGCCCTGAAGAAACCCGTGCTCGACGCGGTCGCCAGCGAATGACACCGGCGCTCGGAGCGCATATGTCGGCCGCGCAGTCATGGCGTGCATACGTAGCGTACATGAGGACAAGGAGGCGCTGATATGAGTCTTCCCTCGTTCATTCCACCCGGGGCCCGCATCGTGGTGCGTACGGATGAAGGGATCGATCCCACGACGCATCGCACGTCGTGGAGGGATTTCGTCGGACATGTGCTTTCCTGGGACGGCTCGCGTCTGGTTCTGCAGCGCGATGCCGCCGCCAACGGTTCACGGCCCGAGCAGATCGTCACGATCGACGCTGCGCGCATCGCCAGACTCAAACCCGTTCCCGAACGCAGTCGATGAGCCCGGACCCATATCCTGACATGCCTTCCCGCGCACGGGTCCGGGAAGGCATGTCAGGATACGGACGAACAAGGCGTCTCACATCGCGTTGTTCGTCCGAATCCTGACATGACGGGGAGAGATGAACGAGATGATGTTCTCTCCACGCCGGGCGGACAACAGCAGATCGTCACGCCATGTGAGAGGATCGAGGCGCATGTCGGCCTCGCGAGGCGATTCATCGCCCGGCCCGGCCGACCGCGAGCCGCCACCGGCACCCGAATGGCCGACTCTCCTCTTGAAGTCACGAAAATCCTGTCCCCGGGAGAAGAAATCGGCCAGGGCATCACCGTCCGACCTCTGAAGATCGTCGGCGAGACGGGTCAGGCGGCCGGCAAGATCATGGAGTAGAGCCGCGACGTTCGCGTCATCCTCCTCGATCATCGCTCGAGTGCGATCGGGATCCGTCAGGGCTACGCGTGTCATGTCCCTCCAGCTCCCCGCGGCGAGCGCGGCGGCGACATTGCGGTCGGGGTCGTCGCACAGCATGTTGATCAGGCACGTCGCCACAGCGTGCGGCATGTGCGAGATCATCGCTGCGGCACGGTCGTGGGTCCGGTCGTCCAGCACTATCATCCTGTTGCCGAGACCGTTCGTGATCATCGAGGACACGGCGAGGAATCGACCATAATCGGTCTGGGAATCGACGTCCACGGCCCACAGGGCGTTGTCGAGCAATCCGGGGTCCGCGGCTCCGAATCCCGACAACTCGTTCCCGGCCATGGGATGGGCACCGACGTAGCAGCCGGCCAGGCCCGCCTCCCGCACCTGTTTGCGCACCTGGCCCTTGACGCTTCCCACATCGCTGAGCGTGGTGGCCCGCTCGTCGACGAAGGGCCCCACCGCCTCAAGCACCTGCGGCATCGCCCTGAGAGGGTTGCACAGCACAATCAGATCGGGCCGCAGCTGCGCAAGCTGCCGCAGCCCGGGCTCGCAGCGAATTCCGGCCGCACGCGCGGCGGCGTAGGGGCGGTCCGTATGGTTCCATGCATGAACCTCGATACCCGCCCGGATCAGGCGCAGTGCAAGCGAACCGCCGATCAGCCCAAGCCCCACTATGCCGACCGTCCGGACACCCGTGACTTCCCCGTCCATCATCGCTTCGCCCTTACCGCCACAGCAGCTCTCGCCGCATGGCAATCTCCATGTCATCACCGTTTGCGCAACGGTCCGCCTCGATTCGGACCCCTCCATGAGGAAGCGTCCGTACATCCACCGGAGGGTTCGAACGCTCCCGCCGGGGGTAGACGGCCAGCGTCTTCACCCAATCGCCATGCGCGAGCACCGCATCCAGCGCATGGGTAAAACGGGGCTGCCACGGGGCGGCATCCACCGTTGCGATGAAGCTGTACGTTCCCCCATGCCCCTTGATGGGACGGGATATGAAGCTGGTCATGTTCAGTCCCGCGTCGCGCACGAGGTCGAGCAGATCAGCCAGAACGCCGGGACCGGTGTTGACCGGGATGAAGCTGATGATCGTCTCGATGTCGCCCGGATATGCGCCTGTGATGGGAGCCAGCAGCTCGTCCGCCTGCCGGCGTCTGCCCAGCACGAGGAATTCGGTGCGGCCCGCCTCATAGTCCTGCACATGCGATTGATAGGTGCGCAGCCCGTACAGTGTCCCGCAGATCGAAGGACCCAAGGCAACCTGTCCCGGCTGCAGGTCCCTGCATGCCGCGGCATTGGACGCGGCCGGACGCGTCTGCCATCCGTGCCGCCGGATGAACCGCCCGCATTGGGCAAGGCCATGGGGATGCGCCGCCACCTCGCTCAGTGCCGCGGAGGTTTCGCCGTCCGATGAATCGTCCCTGACAAACGCATCGAAGCTGATGTCCACTCCGACGCGGAGGAATCCCACGATGTCCCGTGCATCGATGAGCGCATCGAGATTGGGCATCACATACCCCTCGACGTTGTTCTCCCACGCTATGATGCCCCATCCCATGCCCGTCTCCACCGCGTGGAGGATGTCGGGGACCTCGTCCAGAGGCTCGGTGCCGACGGAGGACCCGTCCCTGCCCAGAAGCCGAGCCGCGGCCTCGGCGGCCTGATGGCTGAACGATCCGCGAGGACCAAGATAGTAGAGCGTGCGGTTCATGGACGCTGCA
Source organism: Bifidobacterium sp. (assembly GCA_022649135.1). Lineage (GTDB taxonomy): Bacteria > Actinomycetota > Actinomycetes > Actinomycetales > Bifidobacteriaceae > Bifidobacterium. The sequence goes on along the minus strand of JALCNP010000011.1, from coordinate 60,211 downwards.
CCATGGTGGAGCGCCGTGCGCCGCTCGGCGCATCACGGTTCCCGTCCGACGTGAGAACGAACCATCGGCCGGGCAGAACCAACAGCACCAGCTGTATGACCAGCATGCCCACAAGCCATATATATCCCGCATGCTCGCTCATGAACGGGACCGACCCGCCGAACCCGATGGGGGTGATCGCATCCCCGCCCGGACCGGCCGCTGCCATCCCCCACGCCGTGATGGATGAGAAGACAAGATGGACGGCAAGTCCGACCGCCCCCGACCTCGATCGTGCGCACCACGTCGACAGCCCGATGATCGCCAGCGCCAGCACCAGGCCGTAGGGAACGTTCTGTTCGGCACCCATGCGATGGGCCAGTGTGCCCACCACCGCACTGGCGATTCCAGCGGCCATGCACAGCAGCAGTCTGACGGCGCGGTTCTGCCGATGCGTCCAGGGAAGCTCACTGCGTTCGCTATTTGTAGCCATGGCTTCAGTATGCCCCTTCTGCGGCAAGGGCCGCAACACGGTGTTCATTTATGGGAGCCCCCGCCCTGTGCGACACAGGAAGAGAATGCCCCCGCCTCTCCCCTGGACGGGGACGGAGGCGGGGGCACCGGCAAGCACGCGGGGCGCGACGCGTCAGGCGTTGTTGTTCTGGCGACGCTGCTTGGCGCGCCACTTGTACCACTCGTCGCGGCTGAGGAGGATCTTGCGCACACGGATGGACTCCGGGGTGACCTCCACGCATTCGTCCTCATTGGCGAAATCCAGGGATTCCTCCAGGCTCATGACGATCGGGGGTGTCAGGGTTTCCAGAACGTCCGCCGTCGCGGAGCGCATGTTGGTCATATGCTTCGCCAGCGTGATATTCACATCCAGCTCATCGGGCTTGTTGTTGATGCCGACGATCTGGCCTTCGTACACCGGGCTTTGCGGCTCGACGAAGAAATTACCGCGGGCCTGAAGTCGCTGCATGGCGTAGGGGGTGGCGATCCCGGCCCGGTCGGAGACCATGGAGCCGTTCTGCCTGGTGACGATCTGACCGGCCCATGGGGCGTACCCGGCCGAGATGGAGCTCGCTATTCCCGTTCCGCGTGTGGAGGACAGCAGCGCCGTGCGGAATCCGATCAGACCGCGGGAGGGAACCGTGAACTGCAGACGCACCCATCCCGATCCGTGGTTGCTCATGGACTCCATGCGTCCCTTGCGGTCGGCCATCAGCTGGGTGACCGTGCCCATGTACTCCTCGGGAACGTCGATCGTGGTGCTTTCCATGGGCTCGTTGATATGGCCGTCTATGATCTTCGTCACCACCTGCGGGCGCCCCACCGTAAGCTCGAACCCCTCGCGCCGCATCTGCTCGGCGAGGATGGCCAGCGCGAGCTCGCCACGACCCTGGACCTCCCAGGCGTCGGGCCTGTCGGTCGGCAGGACCTTGATGGACACGTTGCCGATGAGCTCCTTGTCGAGACGATCCCTGATCATGCGGGCCGTGAGCTTGTGATCCTTGCCCTCGGTGCCCGCGAGAGGCGAATCATTCGTGGAGAACGTCATGGAGATCGCCGGATCGTCGACATGGATCAGCGGCAGCGGCTTGGGATCGTTGGGATCGACGATGGTCTCGCCGATCATGATGTCGTTCACTCCCGCCACGGCGACGATGTCACCGGGACCCGCCTCCTCCACGGGGAAACGGTCCAGGCCCTTGGTCCGCAGAATCTCGGTGAGCTTGAAGTTCTCGACGGTTCCGTCGACGCGCGACAGCCCGTACTGCCTGCCTTTGGCAAGCGTTCCGTTGTAGATGCGCACCAGGCCCAGGCGCCCCAGATAATCCGAGGCGTCGATGTTGGTGACATGCGCCTGCAGGGGGGCGCCCTCCTCGTATTGGGGGGCGGGGATGTTGGAGATGATGGCCTCGAACAGGGGCTCAAGATCCTTGTTGTCCGGCATTCCTCCGTCATCCGGCTGCTTGGTCGAGGCGTATCCGGCCTTCGCGGCGCAATAGATCACCGGCAGGTCAAGCAGGGAATCGAGATCGAGATCCACGCCCTCCTCGGTGACGTCCTGCGCCAGTCCCAGAAGCAGATCGGTCGATTCGCTGACGACCTCGGAGATGCGCGCATCGGGGCGATCCACCTTGTTGACGCACAGGATCACCGGAAGCTTCGCCTCCAACGCCTTTCGCAGCACGAAGCGCGTCTGCGGCAGAGGCCCTTCGGAGGCGTCCACGAGAAGCACCACGCCGTCGACCATGGAGATTCCGCGTTCTACCTCTCCGCCGAAGTCGGCGTGCCCCGGGGTGTCGATCACGTTGATGGTGATTCCCTCCGGATGCCCGTATTTCGCGGCGAGCGGACCGGTGTACTGCACGGCCGTGTTCTTGGCCAGGATGGTGATGCCCTTTTCCCGTTCGAGGGCATTGGAGTCCATCACTCGATCGGGGACAACTTCGCGCTCGGAGAACACATGCGACTGCTGGAGCATCGCATTCACCAGCGTGGTTTTGCCGTGATCGACGTGAGCCACTATTGCCACATTTCTAATATCACCGCGAACCGCCATCGAAACCTCTCTTAATGTTCATTCTCCTGGCTTTCTATGGGCACCGGATTATTGAACCACCTGTACCTACACTCAAACCGACACAACATTACAGATGCGACTCGACAGTGTACGATTTTTTCGTCGACCGGCTCTCTGCGCCCCGCGATGACGACGGACGCTCAGTCCTCGAGCCGCCTTCCGGTGCGTTCAGGAAGGGCGAGCGCGCACAGGCACGCCACGGCGAAGGCCATGGCGAACACGATGAACGCGGTCACTTTGTCGCCTCCGGCCAGGGCGAGGAACCACGGCACCAGAAGTGGCGCGATGATTCCCGCCACACGACCGCACGATGCGGCGGCGCCGGCGGCGGCGGCGCGAAGACGGGTCGGGTATATCTCCGGCGTCACCGCATACAGGACCCCCCACGCCCCGAGGTTGGATGCGGAGAGCAGCATGCCGAAGCACAGCACGGCGGCGACCGATCCGGCCTGCGAGAAGAGGAACGCGGAGACCGCCGACACGGCGAGAAAAACGCTCAGCGTCCTGCGCCGGCCCCAGATCTCGACCAGCCAGGCCGCAAGGAAATACCCGGGTAGCTGGGCGAGCGAGATGGTCAGCGTGTACCCGAAGGATTTCGTCAGGGAGCCGAATTGGTCCGCGAGCAGGGAGGGCATCCATGTAAACGCCCCGTAATAGGAGAAATTCACGAAGAACCAGGTGAGCCAGATCATGATGGTCCGGTTGCGGTATCGTCCGACGACAAGCTCGCGCGCCCTGATTCTCGCAAGCGGCACTCCGCGGGGAGAGAGGACCGGGGCCACTCCCCCGGCCTCCTCGAAGTAGCGGACGGCTTTTTCGGCCTCCTCGTCACGCCCCTGGGATTCCAGGAAACGCACCGATTCCGGGATGCGCATGCGCGTCACGATCGCGTAGAGCAGAGGCAGCGCCCCGATAAGCAGCGCCCAGCGCCATCCCCAGTCGCCGGTGTTGGGAATCACGACATAGCCGATGGATGCCGCCACGATCCAGCCAACCGCCCAGAACGATTCGAGGAGCACGGTCATCCGGCCGCGCTGACGGGTCGGGGAGAATTCGCTGACCAGCGTGGAGGCGACCGGCAGCTCGGCCCCCAGACCCAGCCCTATGATGAAGCGCGCCACCAGCAGGGCGCCCAACGACCAGGAGAACGCCATCCCGGCATTCGCCAGGCCGAAGATCACCAGCGTTGCCGAGAACACCGTCTTGCGTCCGACACGATCGGCTATGAGACCTCCCGCGGCGGCTCCGATGGCCATTCCGAAGAATCCCACGGACAGCACCCACGCCTTTTCGGAGGAATTGAGATTGAAATGGGGATCCGCCGCGATGGCCGCCACCACGAAGGAGACAAGCCCCACATCCATGGCATCGAAAGCCCATCCGATTCCCGAGGCGACCAGCAGTCTGCGGTGCGCCTTGTTGAGCGGCAGACGGTCGAGCCGCGCGTTCCTTGTCAGCCCATCGGGCCTTTCGGACGTCCGCACGCCGGCGGATGCCGGTGCGGTCGATTGTTCAGTCATGTGTTGCCCTCTCTCCTTTTCGGATTGCCAAAAACTCTGCGACCGCGTCGAACGGGTGACGCGGTCCCGCCCTATCGGGGGCGGCTCTCCATAACCCTGTGCGATGTCATCAACGGGGACAGGGCGTCATCGTCCCGGGATCCGTCCACGTTCCCCGACCCGTCCCGACCCTTCTTCTCCTCCTCCATATGCCGGTGGAGCCTATCCATCCGCTCTGCGGACAAACCCGACCCCGCGGCTCCCCAGGGAAGCGTCATGCCCGACGAGGAGCGGGGGACGTATCGATAGAGCGTGGCCGGCCGCTGCCGGCCTTCGCTGATTTTGTCTCCCGTGTCCTCCAGCTCACCACAGGACAACATCTTTCGCCGGAAATTCGCCAGATCCATGGATGTGGAGGTCACTGCCTCGTATACCCGGTGCAGCTGGCGCAGGGTGAATGTGGGACCGACCAGCTTTGTGGCGATGTCGGGATATTCGATTTTCGAACGAAGCCGGGAAAGCGCGTAGTCCACGATCATCCGGTGGTCAAACGCCAGCTCGGGCAGCGCCCCCGCGTCGAACCACCGGACGTTCTCCCGCTCCTCGCAGCCTTCCAGTTCCCGACGCCCGACCAGGGACCAATACACGATGGACACCATCGGAAGCCCTCCCCGGGATCTGTTCGGATCTCCAAAAGCGTAGAGCTGCTCCATATAGCGAGGGTGCAGGCTCGTGGTGGATTCCACGGCGAGATAGGCATCCTCCTCGAGGGAGAGTCCGGCGCGCAGGGAACCTCCGGGCAACGCCCACAGCCCATGGAACGGCTGACGGGTGCGTCGGACGAGCGGCATCCACAGGCGGTTCAGACCGGACTCGCCGCCGTCCGGACGCCGCGCGGGGTCCAGCGAGAGAATCACGACCGAGGTCCCGACCTCCGGCGGCTGGAATCTTCTTTCGCTGACGTTCGCGCACCCCATGTCCCGCACCTTTCCCATTATCGGCACATTGTCGATCCGACCGCCTCGCGGACGGACGATGCATGAAGAAAACCGTGCATCAGCGTCATCATATCACTATTTTTGGTCATGATGACTATAAGTGAAGGAATGTCAATCGCCGTCACGGAGGACGCGCCCGGATCGGGAGACGGCTGGGGAACGCTCCCCGCCGCCCGCATGATGCCTGAAAGCGCCCCGGTCGTTACTGCTGCGTTACGCCCTACACACGTCCCCCCGTACGGCTCCCGTCGCCGCTCCCCCCGTCGGGATTACCGCCGGCACTCCCGTCGCGGCTCCTGTCGGCACTCGAGTCGAAGCTCCCGCCGGCACTCCCGCCGGCACTCCCGTCGACACCGACGTCGACACCCCCATCACGACTGCCGCCGAGATTCCCGTCGAACCCTCCGTCGTCGCGGAGCCTGCCTCCATGGTCCTCGGCCTCGTCGATGACGCTGTGGACACTGGGAAGGAAAGGCGCCAGGGACGGCAGATCATCCAGAGAGGGCAACCCCATGTTCTCCAGAAAGACATCCGTGGTGACCAGCAAGGCCGCACGGGTATCCTCGTCCACGCCCTGTTCGCGGATCAGGCCGCGCATGCACAGGGACCGCACGACGCGATCCGACGCCACCCCACGAATTGAGGCGATTCCGGCGCGCGTCACCGGCTGCTTGTACGCCACCACCGACAGCACCTCCAGCGCCGCCTGCGAAAGATGCGCGGTCTGCCCGTCATGAACGAACGCGGCGACCACCGATTCATACTCCGGCCTGCTGCAGAACTGCCATCCCCGCGCGGAGCAGTGCAGCTCAAAGCCGCAGACGGCATTCCCCGGTCCGGCGCCTGCCTCATACCGGGCACGGATCCGACGGAGAGCGTCCATCACGGCATCGTCATCGACCGCCAGAACACGGGCAAGATCATGGGGCTGCTGAGGCTGGTCGCAGGACATGAGAATCGCCTCGAGACACCCCTGGAGACCACCGGGGAAGTCCTCGACGCTGAAATCCACGTATTCCGGGCGCTCGTCGGTTCCACCGGAGGGCTGCTCGTCCTCCTGTCGCCGAAGCGTCACCGGATGGCCGTGCGCGTCATCGCCGCGACCGCCGCCCGCGTTCATCGCCGCATTCACTCCGCCATCGCCGACATTCCCGTCGGCCGCCATACCGGTCGTCTCCGTGCCGCCGCCACGTTCACCGTCACTCACGCGAAATCCCTCTCACTGATCATCATGTCGGAGGCATCCGAATCGACCCCTGTGGCCACCCAGCGAAGATACAGGGGCGAGAATGCCTTCTCCTGTCTGAATTGGATCTTGCCCTGTTTGAAAAGCACAAGAACCGAAAGAAAACGGGCCACCACCTCCAGGGTGTTCGCGGCACCGGCGGCTATCCGCTCGAAGGACAGCGATTCGCCCCGGGGAAGACGGGACAGCATGCCCCGCACGATGAGGGACTGCCTATGCAAATCCACCAAGGGGACATGCAGCTGGCGAACGGACATCTCCTGAGTCGGGGCGTTCTCGAAAACACGAGCCGCCAGAAGAGCCAGATCCCGCGGTGTCACCGTCCAGTCCAACGAGGGAAGGGATCGGAGCACCGCGGAGTCAAGATCCGGCTGGTGGGCGAAACGCCCGGAGTTGCGGTCGATGCGACGGGAAAAGTCCCCGGCGGCCTCTTTGAAGGCCCGATACTGGACAAGACGGGCGAATAGAAGATCACGCTCGCGCAGGGCCTCCAGGCTTTGCTCGTCGCGCTGCCCGTCATCAGAATCCGGCAGCAGGGCGGCGCTTTTCGCCTCGACGAGAATCGCGGCGACATCGAGGAAAGCGCTCGCCTCATCCATGTTGCTGGCGACATCCAGGGTTCGGACATAGGCCAGGAACTCATCGGTGATCGCCGACAGGGAGATCTCGGTGAGTTCAAGCCTTCTGCCCGCGATGAGGGAAAGCAGAGCGTCGAACGGCCCGGAAAAGACGTCAAGGCTGACGGTGAATCCCGAAAGTCCATGGCCTTCGGATCCGTCGTCCCCGTCGGGCACAAAGCCGTCCATCGCCTACCGCCGGTCTGCGCGATATCCGACGAGTGCCGTGATCATGCGACGATTCCCCTCGTGATGAGCTCCCGAGACACCTCTCGATACTCCTTCGCGGTCTTATGCCCTGGAGCATAAACGGTTATCGGGGCCGCCGCGACATTGGAATCGGGCAGCTTGATCGAACGCGAGATGACCGAATGGAAGACCTTGCCCTGAAAGGCCTCGTAGATGCGCTGAAGAACCTCCTCGCAGTGCAGCGTCTTGGTGAACATGGTCACCAGGACGCCATACACCTGAAGGTCGGGATTGATGCGGGACTGGACCTTGTCGATGGACTGCATCAGCAGCGCGACGCCCCTCAGGGCGAAGAACTCGGCCGCGACGGGGATGATCACCCCGTCGGCGGCGGCGAGCGCATTCACCGTCAGAAGACCCAGGGACGGCTGACAGTCGATGATGATGACATCGTAATCCGGTTTCAGGCCACGCAACACGCCGTCGAGGATTCTCTCGCGCCCGACCTCGGTGACCAGCTGGACCTCGGCCGCGGAAAGATCGATGTTCGCGGGCATGACGTCCAGATTCTCGAATTGCGTATGCTGCACGATGGAGTGAGGATCGATCGAGGAATCGAACAGCGCGGTGTACACGGTGTTGTCCACCGCATTCGCGTTGATTCCCAGACCGACGGTGGCAGCCCCCTGCGGATCGAAATCGACGATAAGCACCCGTCGCCCATACTGGCTGAGGGCGCCGCCGATGTTGATGGAGCTCGTCGTCTTGCCCACACCGCCCTTCTGATTGCACATCGCGATGACCCGCGCGGGACCATGCTGATGCAATGGTTCCGGCGCGGGGAAAGTCTCATAATCACGTCCAAGCAAATCCGTAGGCATACCGTTCACCTTATCAACAGGCCTGTTCACCGCCACTCGGCGCGAACCGCCCCTGATCGTCCCGGCCATGGGCAGTGTCCCCTGCCTGAACGCCTCGGCATGCGATTCCTCATCCGCATCCCGGGCTCCGCCGTCCCGCTCCGTGCGCGTCTCGTTCCATGAACTCCTCATACCCCCATTATGGCCCAGTCCCCACCTATACGGCGCCATCGCGGACGGCTCCTTCCCCGCATGCGGGGTCAGCCCCGCCCGTGGCATGCGACCCGCCATCAGTCCTGGGTCCGCCGCCGGACTAGCGCGCACGGGGATGGGCGAGGAGATAGGCCTCCATCAGCGTCTCCGGGCTGATGTGCGTATATATCTGCGTCGTCGTGACCGATGCATGGCCAAGGAGCTCCTGCACGGTGCGCACGTCCGCACCCCCCTGGATGAGATGGGTGGCGAACGAATGCCGCAGCGTGTGGGGATGCACCGGACGGCCGATGTGCGCCCGTTGCCCGGCGATCCGCACTATGTCCCATACGGACTGGCGGGAGATCCGGCGCCCACGCTTGTTGAGGAAAACCGCCAGACGGTCCGGATCGTTGCGCGCCCGACGCTCCAGGACGGGCCGCCCTTCGGACAGATATCGCGCCAGGGCATCATGGGCGAAGCTTCCGACCGGAACAAGACGCTGCTTTGACCCCTTGCCCGTCAGCCGGGCGACGCTCTGCTGCATGTCGATGTCCCCGATGTTCGACCCCGTCGCCTCCGAGACACGGCAACCCGTGGCGTACATGAATTCCAGAAGCGCCTTGTCGCGGAGCACCACGGGATCGCCGCTGCCGTGCATGTCGGCCTCCTGCATCAATCGGGACACCTCGTCGACGCTCAACACATCGGGAAGCATCTGCGCGGCCTTCGGCGCCTTCACCGCCGCGGAAACATCATCGCCCACCACATGCTCGGCCAACGCGAACCTGTGGAACTCATGTATGCTCGCCAAACGCCGGGCCTTGCTTCTCGCTCCCTCCCCGAGAGAATCGAGATACGCTATGTAATCCTCCACGTCCTGGCGCCCGACCTCGCCCAGATCCGAGCGCGAGCGGGACCGGAGCCACTCCACGTAGCGGCCGATGTCCGAGCCGTAGGCCTGGACCGTAGCCGCGGCCAACCCGCGTTCGATGCCGACATGCGCCAGAAAACCCTTCAGCAGCGAATCGAACCCATCGTCATCCCCGCGCATCCCGGCGCCATCGCGCCCGTCGTCCCGATAGAATTCGTCAGTTCCCATAGCAGTCATGATAGGCCTCTTCCCCCGTTCTCCCGCGGGGCTGTCGTGAAAGCCGCCGCTGCGGCGCGCACCCATGGCGCGGCCAAAGGCATGCGCCTGCGTGACGCGGACCGGCGGAACCTCCGGATGTGCAAAAGCCCCGCACATGCGGGGCTGAGCATGATCATCGATCACCGGGACGCACGGGCGTTCGCCCGTGGAGTCACGCGGCTACCGGTGCGTTCACGTCCTGCGGCAGGGCCTTCTTGGCCTCGTCCACAATCGCCGTGAAGGTGTCGGGATCGCTGACGGCGAGCTCGGCAAGGGCACGCCGGTCAAGTTCGATACCGGCGAGCCGCAGCCCCTGGATGAAGCGGTTGTAGGTGATGCCCTCGGCACGGACCGCGGCGTTGATGCGCTGAATCCACAGCTTGCGGAAATCACCCTTGCGCGCCTTGCGGTCGCGGAAATTGTAGTTGAAGGAGTGAAGCAGCTGCTCCTTCGCCTTGCGATACAGACGGGAGCGCTGGCCACGATAGCCAGAAGCCCGATCCAGAACAACGCGACGCTTCTTATGAGCGTTCACTGCGCGTTTGACACGTGCCATAGTTTTTCCTCAGCTTTCTGTTGACGTTCTGTGTTCGATCCGGGTTCAGCGGCCGAGCAGCTTCTTCATGTTCTTGCTCTGTGCCGGAGCCAGCACCTGGTCCGTCGACAGGGCCCGACGCTTGCGAGCCGATTTGTGCTCGAGGTTGTGACGCATGGCGCTTCCGGCCTGCATCAGCTTGCCCGTGCCAGTGACACGGACGCGCTTGGAAGCGGCGGAATTGGTTTTCATCTTCGGCATTGCTGCCCTCCTTGTAATGGGAATGTCACATCATATGGTGTGCATGTTTTACGACAGGCCCCTCCGGCGGTCTGGTATGCCCACGCCGTGCCGGGCCCTCCGTGTCTAGGCGGTTGTCACCGCCGGGGAGTCCTGATGATCCGCCGGTTTCGGGGAGTCATCCGTCTTCTTCGAGGAGAGGCGGGCGGCCTGGCGAGCCTGCCGTCCCGCGCGGGATTCGGCGCCGCGCCGACGCTGTTCGGACTGCGTGTGCACCTTCTTGCCCTTGGGGGCCAGCGTCATGATGATGTTGCGGCCCTCCTGCTTGGGGGTGGACTCGACGGTCCCGTAATCCCCGACCTCCTGGGCCAGACGCTGCAGCAGCTCGACTCCGCCTATCGGTCGCGACTGCTCGCGACCACGGAGCATGATGGTCACCTTGACCTTGTCCCCGCCGGTGAGAAAGCGCGTCACATGGCCCTTCTTGACCTCGAAGTCGTGGTCGTCGATCTTCAGGCGAAAACGGATCTCCTTGATCTCGGCCGTGCTTTGATTACGGCGGGCCTCACGGGCCTTGATCTTCTCGTTGTATTTGTATTTGCCGTAATCGATGAGCTTGGTAACGGGAGGTTTCGCGTTCGGTGCCACCTCGACGAGATCGAGGTTTGCCTCCTTCGCCAGGTTCAATGCCACAGAGGTCGCTATGACCCCCACCTGCTCGCCGTTCGGGCCGATCAGACGCACCTGGGGGACGCGAATCTCGTCGTTTATGCGTGGTTCGTCGCTAATAATGACTCCAATCCTTGTATTCCTAAGCGAATCGATCCCGACGCCGTCCATGCATGCAGCGAATTCAGGGCAAACCTTCGAACGCCGATACGCGCTCGGTCGATTCCTTCGCCAGCCATCGGCGCATCATGCGCACGCAGCGGCAAGAACCGGTTCTTGTCCGTGAACCCGAAGCCATGCAAAGCTTCCAGGTGGGGATTCACCCGCTTTCTTGATTTCTCAAGCCGTAGGCAAGCATACCACACCCCCCTCCCTGGCGGTGGACACGCCAAAGGGAGGCACCGCACGGTAGACCCGCACGTCCCCGATTCACGGGCGCGCGGCACCTCGATGCCCGTCGGCTCCTACCTGCCACCCGAGCGACCCCGGTTCACGGGCGCGCGGCACCTCACGGGGGGGTGTCCGATGCGACGCACCCCGGCTCACGGGCACGGGGCCAGCGTGCGGGCGGAATCCGTCAGTCGATCTTCAGGGGCGCCGGCTTGGCTCCGTCGTGGACGAAGTAGACGTCATACCATGTCAGGAATGAGTACACGGTCCAAATCTTGCGCCGTGCGTCGACCTTCCCCGCGTAGTTGTCGTCTATCATCCGCAGCAGGGCCTTCTGGTCGAAGAAGCGCGGAACATAGTCCCGCTCGAACACGCCGCGGACGAGCCTGTAGTATTTGTCCTCGCGCAGCCACTGTCGGATCGGGACGGGAAAGCCCAGCTTCTCGCGGTCGTACCACGCCTTGGGAAGATGCCTCGCCGCCGCCTGTCGAAAGGCGAATTTCGTATTGCTGTCATTGATGAGGTACTTGGTCGGGACCTTCTCCGCGACGCCCATCAGCTCCTTGTCGAGCAGGGGGACGCGAAGCTCGAGGGAATGGGCCATGGTGAGCTTGTCCGCCTTGAGGAGAATGTCCCCCGGCATCCACTGGTGGAGATCAAGGTACTGCTTCTTCTTGAGCTCCGAGATGCCGCTGCCGCGAACGCGCGAATACGTGGAGTCCACGATGGACTTCACGCTCGGGGCGTCGCGGAAGGCCGGGGTGAGCAGCGCCGAGGCCTCGGACTCCGCGAAGACCCTGGCCTGGCCGATGAAGCTTTCCTCGGCGGGGGCGAGGTTCGCATAGAGATGCCAGGCCCCGTGGAAGGTCCTGCCCTTCGCCCAATGGGCGATGGCGTACCGCGCCTTGCGCGGAAGATGGCCGAGCATACGCGTCACGACCTTGATGACCTTGGACTTCGTATGGACTCCGTAGTCGATGTATCCGGCGAAAAGCTCGTCGGCCCCCTCCCCGCTGAGCACGACGCGCAGATCGCGCGAGGCGAGCTCGGAGAGAAAGAACAGGGGCACGCAGGAGGGGTTCGAATCGGGTTCGTCGAGATGCCACTGGATCTGGGGGAAGTATTCGAAGGCCTCCTCCCCGGACAGGGATTCGGAGGTGTTGTTCAGGTGGATGATGTCCGCAAGCTGCTTCGCCTGCTGCGATTCGTTATACGACCCGTTCCCGAAGCCGATCGAATACGTGTGCTGCGGTCGGGCGACGGCAGCGACATAGCTTGAGTCGACGCCGCTGGATAGGAAGGAGCCGACCTCGACGTCGGCGATCTGATGCGCCGCGACGGAATCGACGACGGTCCTGTCGATGTCGTCGACGAGATCGTCGAGGTTGCGCTTCGTTTCGCCGAATGCGGGATCCCAGTATTCGTGGATGTCCATCACGCCGTTGCGGTAGGTGAAGTAGTGGCCCTCCTTGAGCTTGTAGACGCCCTTGAAGAACGTCTCCGGAATCGCCGGATATTGGAAGGTCATGTACGGCTTGAGCGCCTGGGTGTTGAGCCGCTTGACGAAATCCGGATGGACCAGCATGCTTTTGATCTCGGAGGCGTACATGAACGTGCCGTTCATGGTCGCATAGTAGAAGGGCTTGATTCCGAAATGGTCGCGCGCGCCGAAAAGCTCCTGCTTCGCGCTGTCCCAGATGACGAATGCGAACATCCCGCGGATCCTGTCGAGAAGCCCGACCCCCCACTGCTCATATCCGTGCAGCAGCACCTCGGTGTCCGAGTTGGTCGTGAAGACATGGCCCAGGTCGATCAGCTGCTTGCGCAGGGGCTGGTAGTTGTAGATCTCGCCGTTGAAGGTGATGGCCATGCTGCGATCCTCGTTGTAGATCGGCTGATCGCCTCCCCCCAGATCGATGATGCTCAGGCGCCGAAAACCCAGTGCCGCGTGATCGTCGACATAGTGCCCCTCGGAATCCGGGCCGCGATGGGCGATGATGTCGGTCATTCTCTTCAGTACCGAACGTTTGGCGTCAATCGGCGCGTCGTTGATGAATCCGGCGATTCCGCACATATTTGCTTTCCTCCTCCACAAGAACCGTTAAGGTTCGCACACATCAGGATAGCAATCTCGCGTGTCATCCGCGTCCGAACGTGAATTCACCTTACAACCGCCACATATCCGCGACGTTGCGCCCGCATTGCACGCCCGGATCCGATTGGTTATACAGTTGCAGGCATGAGAGCAGCAAACCCACCATGTCTGATACTCGGCGCCGGACAATACTACGGGCCGCCGGAGATGCCGGCGAACCACCCCCACGTCATCGCCGCCGACGGAGGACTCGATCACGCGCGGGAGTTCGGCATACGTCCGGACGTGGTCATCGGGGATTTCGACTCCGTCCGGGGATCGCTGCCCACGGACGCCGGAATCATCACCCTTCCCGCGGAAAAGGACGATCCCGACATGTTCTCGGCGCTCAAGGTCGGGTGGGCCCGCGGCGCGCGCGAATTCCACATATACGGGGGTCTGGGGGGCAGGATCGACCACACCATCGCCAACATCCAGCTGCTGTCCCTGCTCTCGCGGCATGGAGCGATCGGCTATCTGTACGGGGACGGGACCGTGGTGTGCGCCGTCACCGACGGCGAGCTCGCCTTCCCGGCGCACGAATGCACGCCGGGAAACATGGTCTCCGTGTTCTCCCACAGCGACGTCTCCACGGACGTCAACGAGCCCGGGATGAAATACCAGCTGCGCCACGCCCGGCTGACCAACAGCATCGTACAGGGGGTGAGCAACGAGTTCCTGCCCGACAGCGACGCCGCGATCAACGTTCGGCACGGCACTCTCATCGTGACATTCCCCATGCGGACATCCCTCCCCACGGTCACGCTGTACCATGCGTTCGACGGCGGCCTCGGCGAGCTCGACACCCGGGTGTCCGCTGTTCTGCACACGTCGGCGACCTGATGCGCACGACCCGAACCGCCGACCGGCCCCGCATCGCCGGAGCATGCCGAGCACCGTCGGCGCGACGGCGCCCCCAATTCAGCGGGGATCCGCTGTGAGACAAGGAGATTCATCCATGGACGAAAAATCCGCCATCGGCGCGAAGGCCGCGCTTTTCGTGTGCTATCCACGCTGCTCGACATGCGCGAAGGCGCGCGCCTGGCTGGAGGCCAACCGCGTGAGATACCGGGAACGCAACATCTCGACGCAGAACCCCTCCTATGACGAGCTTCGGAGGTGGCATGCCGCCAGCGGGCTGCCCGTCCGCCGGTTCTTCAACACCTCCGGGAGGGCGTACCGCGCGCTCGACATGAAGGACAGACTCCCCGGCATGAGCGACGACGAGGCCCTCAGAACACTGGCGACCGACGGCATGCTGGTGAGGCGTCCGATCGTTGTGAGCGCTCACAAAGTTCTTGTCGGATTCGATGCCGAGACATGGTCCGGCGCGTTGCTCTAGTACAGACGACGCATTAGAGTGAACGGTGTTGGTAAACAATGGCCGCGCTACGCAAGTCACGTATCTGGGCCTGATCCCTAAGGGAGATATTCATGACAGTAAAGATTGGTATCAACGGTTTCGGTCGCATTGGTCGTCTCGCATTCCGCCGCATCTTCGAGCTTCAGGCTCGTGGTGGCCAGGCTGGTGACATCGAGGTTGCGGCCATCAACGATCTCACCACGCCGTCGATGCTGGCATACCTGCTGAAGTATGACAGCACGCACGGCACCTTCCGTCACGATGACGGCACTCCGGTCGAGGTCACCTCCACCGACACCTCGATCGTCGTGGACGGCAAGGAGTACACGGTGTACGCGGAGAAGGACGCCCGGAACATCCCGTGGGTGAAGAACGACGGTGTCGAGTACGTGCTCGAATGCACCGGGTTCTACACCTCCGCCGCGAAGTCCCAGGCCCATCTGGACGCCGGTGCGAAGAAGGTTCTCATCTCCGCGCCCGCCAAGGATGACGTGCCCACCGTCGTGTACGGCGTCAACCAGGACATCCTCAAGTCCTCGGACGTCATCGTGTCCGCAGGTTCCTGCACCACGAACTCCCTTGCCGCCATGGTCAAGCTGCTTGACGACAAGTTCGGCGTCAAGGTCGGGTTCATGACCACCATCCACGCCTATACCGGCACGCAGATGATCCTTGACGGACCCCGCGGAACCAAGGGCCGCAACAACCGCGCGGCGGCGATCAACACCATCGAGCACTCCACAGGCGCCGCAAAGGCCATCGGCAAGGTCGTTCCCTCCGTGGACGGCAAGCTGCAGGGCCACGCCCAGCGCGTCGCCATCCCCGACGGCTCCGTCACCGAGCTCACCACCGAGCTGGAGAAGAAGGTCACGGTCGAGGACATCAACAACGCCTTCAAAGAGGCGTTCTCCGACACCGATTACTTCGGATACAACGCCGACGGCATCGTGACCTCCGACATCATCGGAGACACCCACGGCGGCGTTTTCGACCCGACGCAGACCGATGTGAACACCTCCGGCGATGCGCAGCTGGTTCGCACCGTCTCCTTCTACGACAACGAGTACGGATTCACGTCGAACATGATCCGCACCCTCCTCTACTTCGCCGAGATTTCCGAGTGAACCCACTCGCCGGCCGTCGGGTGTCCGCAGGACGACCACGGATGGGCTGAGGCCTCGGCAGGAATCCCGTAGAGGGAAAGTCAAAAGCGGTTTTCCGCACGGCATGCCGTGCGGAAAACCGCTTTTGACATACGGCGACAGTCCCCCGGCCGACGATGGGGACCCATGTCGCGTCCCCATCCAAATATGGGGACGGCGGTTATGCAAGCACCCCGCAGCACGAACGGGGACGGCCGTCAGGCCAAGGAACGAGGCGTCGCCATATGAAGAAAACACCCACGGGAAAAGGCAAGGGATCAACCCCCGCCACCATGCAGCTGGAACGCGCCGCGGTAGCATTCACACTGTACGAATACCACCATTCAACGGACCATATGGATGGGGGCTACGGGGTGGAGGCCGCCGAGAAACTGGGGATCGATCCACGTCAGGTGTTCAAAACGCTGATCGCCGACACGGGGACGAAACGAGTGGTCGCCGTGGTGCCTGTCAGCGGGCATGTGGATCTCAAGGCCCTGGCGGCCGCCGTCCACGAGAAAAAGGCATCGATGGCCGACACCACGGTCGCACAGCGCGAAAGCGGCTACGTCGTGGGCGGAATATCACCCTTCGGGCAGAAGACGAGACATGAGACGGTACTCGACGAAAGCGCCCTTGCCTACGACATGATTCTGGTTTCCGGAGGCAAGCGCGGATTCGACATCGGAGTCGATCCCCGTGATCTGGTCACCGTGCTTCACGCGATGACGGCCCGCATCGGCACCTGGTGAGAGCCGCCGCCACCGGCACGCGAATCCGGCGAGGCGACCGGCACGCCGCCCGCCTCCGTGTCCTGCCATCGGCGCAGTGACGACGGCGGGACAAAATGCATGGACTCCCGGCCGGCCCCCACACGGGACACGTCGGTGAATCCCCATTCCTTCAGAACATCGACGACCCGTCCGACGAGGTTTTCCGGAACCGATGCCCCCGAGGAGATTCCGATGACATGGCAGCCGTGGAACCATGCCATGTCCAGTTCCCCGGCATCGTCCACCCGATGGGCGAATCCACGACTTCCCAACGTCTCCTGGGCGACCTCCACGAGGCGTACGGAATTCGAGGAGTTCGCCGAACCCACCACCACCATCGCATCGCACTGCCGGGCGACAAGCTTCACAGCCCGTTGCCTGTTGGAGGTGGCATAGCAGATGTCCGAACTCGCAGGCTGTTCGATACGGGGGAAACGCCTGGTCAGCATGGCGCAGAGATCCTCCGTCTCATCCATGCTCAGCGTGGTTTGCGTCAGCAGGGCCAGAGGCTGCGAATCCGGGAACCGCAGGGCCTCGACGTCCTCAGGGCCACAGACAAGGTGAACATGGCCGGGCGCCTCCCCCACCACGCCGATGGCCTCGTCATGTCCCCGATGACCGATGTAGACGACCTCATATCCCTCCCGCACATAGCGCACGACCTCACGATGGACCTTGCTCACCAGCGGGCAGGTGGCGTCGACCATGGTCATGCCCCTTCTCGAGGCTTCGGCCTGGACCTCCGGCGACACGCCGTGCGCGGAGAACACCACGGGGATTCCGGCACGCACGGATTCATCGGGAATGTCACCGAGTTCCTCCACGAACGCGGCGCCCTGCGCCGCCAGCTCCTCGACGACATGCCGGTTGTGAACAATCTGGCGACGCACGTAGACGACGGGGAGCCCGTGCCGATCGGCATCGTCGCGTGCGCGGGCGGAGCTCAGAATGGTGCGGACGGCAAGAATCGCCCGGTCGACCCCGGCGCAGAAACCCCGGGGATCTGCCATGAGAATACGCCCGCCGCCCTCTCGTTGTGAATCCACGTCACGTCCTTTCCTCATGCACCAGTGTATTGCCGGACCGCGTCGATGGCGCCGACCTGCACGATAGCCTCACGAGCGCTGCACAACGACATGCGTTTTCGTTCGGCTCCGACACAACGCGTCGGCGACGCACTACGATGAGAGACGAATCTTCGGCACGGGAGTCATACCGCCTGCAGCCGGCCGTCGTCCGGCCACGGAGAAGCCGACGCCGGCATGACCCACCGCGACACACGACTATCACTATGAGGTGAACGATGAGCACACAGGCTCGCACAGGAAACCAATATTGCATCCATGCGGGGGAACTCTCCGCCGTCATATGCCAGCTCGGCGCGAAGATACGCCGCTTCGACCACTCGGGGAAGCCGGTGCTGTGTCCCTTCGGCCAGGACGATCTCACCCCCACATGCAACGGATACATCCTCGCCCCGTGGCCGAACCGCATGGAAAACGGCGAATACGACTTCGGCGGGAGCCACTACCGCGTGCCCGTCAACGAGCAGACCCCGAAGCCCCGGAACAACGCCAACCACGGATTCGCCTATCAATACTTCTGGAGTCTCGAATGCCTGACGGAGACCAGCGTAACCCAATCCCTGCGGTTCCCGAATCTGGACGGATACCCGTTCGACCTCTCCCTGAAGGCGACCTATGCCATCGACGAACGGGGCCTGAGCGCCACCGTGACCGCCACGAACAACGATTCGAGGACGGCGCCGTGGGCCCTGGGCTTCCACCCCTGGCTCGCCAACGGCGGCAACGGGGAAACGGCCGCCGAACGGGACGCGGACTCGCAGAGATGCCGGCTGCGCATCGATGCGGACACGCATGTGACCGTCAACGACAGTCTCATCCCCGTGGGGACCGAACCCGTCACGGGCGTCTATGACCTGCGCGACTCCCCCACGCTTGAAGGCCGCACCTTCGACGATGCGTGGGTGGACGTGGCCAGAGGCAAGGACGGGACGACGGCTGCGGTGTTCACCAGACCGGATGGCGTGGAGGTGAGCATCATCGCGGATCGCACGGTCAACGCATGGCAGTGCTACACGGCCACGGGCGCCCCGATCGACGAGCATCCCGCGGGAATCGCGGTCGAACCCATGACAGCCCCGGCGAACGCCTTCCGCACCGGAGCCCACCTGGTGTCGATACCGGCCGGGGACTCGTATTCGACCACGGTGCGTTACCAGGTCGCGCAGCGCTAGAATTGTGAGCGGTAACAGGCCGCGGCGCACCGGCGTGCCGCGGCGCCCGGGCATCCGGGAACATCAGCAAGCGACGCATCACCGTCCGAAAGGAAAGAACACCATGTCAACACCAAGAAAACCACGAACGGGCAACCAGTACGCCATCAGCGCAGGCCAATGGCGGGCGACCGTCACCGAACTGGGAGCCAGCCTGCGCAGGCTGACCTGGAAGGGCAGGGACATCGTCGTCCCCTTCGACCCCGACCGGCTTATCCCGTGCAGCAACGGCTGGATACTCACCCCGTACCCCAACCGCGTGAAGGATGGCTCCTATGAGTTCAACGGAACCACCTATCAGATGCCGATCGACGAGGTCGACCGGCATACGGCGCTGCACGGGTATTCATATCGATACATGTGGAAGCTCGAGGACCTCGGCGAATCGCACGTCACCCTGTCGTGGAGGGCCCCCGACCTCGCCGGGTACCCCTTCGACATCACCGTGACGGCCACCTACGCGCTGAGCGAGCGGGGACTGTCGCAGACCGTCCGCGTGCACAACGACGATTCCGTCGAGGCCCCATGGGCGTTCGGGATACACCCCTGGCTCTCCAACGGAGGCCACGCCACCGGCGATGCGATCGACGCGGACAACGACCGTTGCCGAGTGGAGCTGCACTGTGCACGACACGTCACCGTGGACGCACGACTGCTGCCGACCGGAGAGGAGCCGGTGGACGGCACACCCTTCGACCTCCGCTCGAATCCCGCGCTGCTCAACCACGTCTTCGACGACGCGTGGACCGGGGTGGAGCGCGATGCGCACGGCGGCACCTCAGCCGTCTTCACCCGACCCGATGGTCTGAAGGTCACCCTGACCGGAGACGAGACGATCAACGCCTGGCAGATATGCACGGGAACGGGATTCCCCGAAGGCATCCACCAGGCCGGCGTGGCGGTCGAACCGATGACTGCCTACGCCGACGCCTTCCGCAGCGGGAAAAATCTCGTGAGGGTGCGGCCGGGAGAGGATTATGCGACGACCATCACCTATCGGGCCGAGGACATCTGAGACCGCGACTTGCGGCAAGTCGCACACATGTGCGATAATCCCGTAGGCTTATCAATCGTGAGTAAAGGAGTCCATTATGGGCATGCGCGGACGTAAGCGCAAGGATCGCCGCAAGAAGGCCGCCAACCACGGCAAAAGGCCGAACGCCTGATTCCCGTCATCGTCCCCTGACCCGGATGCATCCCCTCTTCCCCACGGAAGGGGCGGGGACATCACCGGCGACGGATGACGCGAACGGAGGATAGGCTTCGGCGCCGCACGGCACCAGCGCCGAGGGGCCGGGATCCGCAGGAACAATCCTGCGGATCCCGGCCCCTCGTGTATTTCGCGACTGCGGCCATCCCCTGACGCGATTACACGTCGGCTCTTCCCGGCCAGGGGGACTCCATGCCCCGCTCCTCGCGCAGGCAGCACTTGTCCAGCGTCGCCTCCAACCGGGTGAACAGGCAGCGGGGAGCGACCTGGGGGCGCAGATAGGCTCGCAACGAAGCGATCAGGGCCTTCTCCACATCATCGCAGCAGGAATCGGGATCGAAGCCCTGCGGCTCCTCATCATCATCGGCAGGGTCGTCGGCGCCGAACCGGGTCACGCTCATATGGGTGACCTGAATGTCCGTGCGATCCAAGCCCGCGCCGATGCGCCGCGTTACGGAGATCTCGCTATGGTGCTCAACCTGCTTACTCATGCAACCGCTCCTTATATGCGACCTGACTGGACTCACTCCCATTATGGACGGTCCCGCCGTCTTCGCGGTTCGCGGACGGTGAACGCGGCAGCGAGGTTCGAGCCTTGGCGTAGCCGCGCTCCGCGGCATACTGTGCAAGTTCACGCTTGAGCTGCGCCCTCGCACGGCTCAGGCGACTCATCACCGTGCCAATCTTCACCCCCTGCTCGGCGGCAACCTGGCTGTAGCTCTTCCCATCAATGGCGGCATCGATGAACACCTGTCGCCGGTCGGCGGGAAGAGAGGCCAGGGCCGCCATGATCTCCTGCGGGGCGAAGGCGTCAAGATACTCCTGTTCCGCGGATTTGAGTCCTTCCGCGGAATGCTCGGCAGCCGAATAGATGTCCCAGTCGTCATACTCCCCCGTGGAATCGTTCGCCCTCTGCGGCCGCCGCTTCGACTTCGCATACTGGTTGAAGAACGAATTTCGTTCGATCGTCGTCATCCACGCCTCGAAGTTGCTTCCCTCCTGGAAGCTGTCAAACGCCTTGAACCCGCGCTCGAACGTATCCTGCACAAGATCCTGCGCATCCTGCGTGTTGTTCGTCAGCTTCATTGCCTGCCGGTACAGCACGTTCACAGCGGGCATGGCAAGCTCCTCAAAGCGCCTGCGCTTATGCTCCACCGTCTCTGTCTGCTCGTTCGTCACGCACACCATTCTATTCTCACGGCGGGGGTTTCCCGCGTGCATGTCGCACCGCCGTTTGTCGTTTTACCGGCGCACAATGGGGACATGACTTTTTCGATGCGGTCGTTCGCCGACGCCATCTCCCTGGCTCCGGATCAGAACGACATCACCCCCCTTTCGCAGTCATGGCTTCTGGGCTTCGACACGGAGACGACGGGCACACGCCCCACCAGCGACGCCATCGTCTCGGCGACGCTGGTGCTTCGGGACCCGGACCACGCCCACAACAACGACGTGACGGCCGAATGGATCATCAATCCCCATCGCCCCATGAATCCCAAGGCGAGCGAGGTGAACGGATTCAGCGACGCCTTCCTGTCCAGCCACGGCCAGGAGCCGCACGACGCACTTGCCGACATACGGGGCATCATCTCCCTGGCGCAACGCAAACGCATCCCCCTGCTCGCCTATAACGCGCCTTTTGACGTGCGTATGCTCGACGGGGATCTGGAACGCTGGAACCTTCCGTCGCTGGACGATCTCGTGGTCGTCGATCCGCTGGTCATCGACCGGGCGGTTTCCAAACGCGCCGGGAAAAGAACCCTGGAATACACGACGCGATACTACGGGGTCGAGCCCCTGGGCGATTTCCATAACGCCACCGCGGACACGGTGGCCGCCGTCGATCTGCTGCCCGCAATGAGCACCCTGTACCCGCAGGTGGCCAGACTCACCGTCGGCGAGCTGATGGCATGGCAGCGCGAGGCGCACACCCAATGGCAGGATTCCTTCAACCGCTGGCTCGCCGGTCGGGGCCGGCGGCCCATCCACGACACCTGGCTGTAACGCGGCGGCCGCACATCGACAACTTTCAGCAAAACACCAGCGTTTCCCCGGAGTTCCATCCGAATTCTCCTCATCGCCCTTTTTACGATATTCGAGTTGTGATTTCTACGAAAGGTACATCATCATGGCTCTGACACTTGCACGTGCAGTTGATCTTCTGGGCGGGTGCGGCCTGCTCCGCGAGGTGATCGCGGGCGGGACGTGGACCCTCGACGCCGACGACGTGGACGGCGACCGGGACCCCATCGGTGCCGTCACCTACGACACGCGGCGGGTGGGCCCGCGCTCCATGCTCTTCATCAAGGGCCGCTTCGAGCCCCGATACCTCGACGGCGTCGACGACAGGGGCCTGGCCGCCTACGTGGCCGAGACCAGCTACGCCGACCACACCCGCGCCCCCGGCATCATCGTCAACGACGTGCGCCGGGCCATGAGCCTGCTCGCCGCCGAGTTCTACGGACGCCCCCAGGAGGACCTCACCCTCATCGGCATCACCGGAACCAAGGGCAAGACCACCACCGCCTACTTCACCCAGGCCATCCTCAACGCCCACAGCCACGGCAGGGCCGCGCTCCTGTCCTCCGTGGACAACTGCCTGGACGGCCGCACCTACCGCGAGTCCGAGCTGACCACGCCCGAAAGCCTCGACCTGTTCCGCATGATGCGGGACGCGGCCGACAACGGCATGCGCTACCTGATCATGGAGGTCTCCTCCCAGGCCTACAAGGTCGAGCGCGTCTACGGGCTGACCTTCGACGTGGGGGCCTTCCTCAACATCAGCCCCGACCACATCAGCCCCATCGAGCACCCCACCTTCGAGGACTATCTGTACTGCAAGCGCCGCATCACCGCCAACAGCCGCGCCCTCGTGCTCGGGGCCGACTGCCAGCACGCCGACCTCATCGCCCAGGACGCCCGCGCCGCACGCATACCCACCACCACCTTCGCCCTGCACGACAACCACCACCACACCCCCGCCACCATCACCGCCCGTCAGCTGGACATCACGCACAACTCCTGCACCATCAGGACGCGCAACGGCAGCGACGCGACGTTCAGCCTGTCCATCGACGGTGCATTCAACTATGCGAACGCGGCGGCCGCCGTATGCATCGTCCACGAACTGGGCGTGGACGCCGAGGACCCCCAATCCCTGCACGCCATGGAGAAGGTGCGCATCGCGGGACGCATGGAGGAGTTCAGCGACGCGCAGTCCCCGACACTGGTGATCGTGGACTACGCGCACAACTACAGCTCGGTGACGGCGCTTCTCGATTTCGTCCAGGAACGTTTCGGAAGCGACGACCCGCGCATCACGATGGTCACCGGAGCCGCCGGAAACAAGGCGTACGGGAGGCGCGAGGAGATCGTCAGGGCCTGCGAAGACCGGATCGCCCGTTTCGTCTTCACCAGCGAGGACACCGACACGGAACCCTTCGAGGACATCTGCCGGACCATGCTCTCGCATGTGCGCAACCCCGATGTGCAGTCGGAGATCATCCTGGACCGCACCGCCGCCGTCGAGGATGCGATCCGGAACGCGCGGACCCATGCGGACCGCCGCAACGTCGTGCTCGTCATCGGCAAGGGGGACGAGCGTTGGATCAAGGACCGCAACCGCCATGTGCCCTACGAGGGCGACGACGCGATCGCACGCCGCCTGTGTACGGTGTGAAGATACATCATGGCCGGTTGCTGATTGAACCGGGTTTGTCTACTATGTTCTCTCGGACACGCGGACGGATTGCGAAGAAGAGAAAAGAAACCGACACATATGGACAGGCCACAGCCAGCATTGACACTTGCACGTGCAGTTGATCTTCTGGGCGGGTGCGGCCTGCTCCGCGAGGTGATCGCGGGCGGGACGTGGACCCTCGACGCCGACGACGTGGACGGCGACCGGGACCCCATCGGTGCCGTCACCTACGACACGCGGCGGGTGGGCCCGCGCTCCATGCTCTTCATCAAGGGCCGCTTCGAGCCCCGATACCTCGACGGCGTCGACGACAGGGGCCTGGCCGCCTACGTGGCCGAGACCAGCTACGCCGACCACACCCGCGCCCCCGGCATCATCGTCAACGACGTGCGCCGGGCCATGAGC
This sequence comes from Bifidobacterium sp., assembly GCA_022649135.1. GTDB lineage: Bacteria > Actinomycetota > Actinomycetes > Actinomycetales > Bifidobacteriaceae > Bifidobacterium. The sequence continues at coordinate 36,052 of JALCNP010000011.1, read as the reverse complement.
CTGCTCGCCGCCGAGTTCTACGGACGCCCCCAGGAGGACCTCACCCTCATCGGCATCACCGGAACCAAGGGCAAGACCACCACCGCCTACTTCACCCAGGCCATCCTCAACGCCCACAGCCACGGCAGGGCCGCGCTCCTGTCCTCCGTGGACAACTGCCTGGACGGCCGCACCTACCGCGAGTCCGAGCTGACCACGCCCGAAAGCCTCGACCTGTTCCGCATGATGCGGGACGCGGCCGACAACGGCATGCGCTACCTGATCATGGAGGTCTCCTCCCAGGCCTACAAGGTCGAGCGCGTCTACGGGCTGACCTTCGACGTGGGGGCCTTCCTCAACATCAGCCCCGACCACATCAGCCCCATCGAGCACCCCACCTTCGAGGACTATCTGTACTGCAAGCGCCGCATCACCGCCAACAGCCGCGCCCTCGTGCTCGGGGCCGACTGCCAGCACGCCGACCTCATCGCCCAGGACGCCCGCGCCGCACGCATACCCACCACCACCTTCGCCCTGCACGACAACCACCACCACACCCCCGCCACCATCACCGCAACCGAGGATCCGCACGACGGGATGCTTTTCAGCGTCGAGGAGAGGGACAGACCCGTGGGCTCCTACCGGCTCGCCATGCACGGCGCATTCAACCGGGAAAACGCCGTAGCGGCCATCGCACTGGCTCTCGCGGCCGGAATCCTGCCCACCGACCCCGCCCTGTCGGCAATCGAGACCGTGCAGGTTCCCGGGCGCATGGAGAAGATAGAAGGGGCCGACGGCCTCGTCGGATACGTGGATTTCGCGCACAACTACGCCAGCACCAAAGCCCTCGTGCGGGAGATACGACGCGAATACGCAAACAGGAACCCCCGCATCATCCTGGTTTCGGGTTCCACCGGCGGAAAGGCCCTCGATCGCCGCAGGGGCATCGTGGCCGGCGCGTTGGGGGGCGTCGAGTCCTTCGTCTTCACGACCGACGACCCCGATTTCGAGGATCCCGGCAGCATCGCCCTGGAGATGCTCTCCCACGTCAGCGATCCGCATGCACAGGCGCGCATCGTCATACCCCGCGAGGAGGCGATCGAAGCGGCGGTCGCGGATGCGCGGAGCCATCCGGAGCGCTTCAACATCATACTGGTCATCGGCAAGGGCAGCGAGAAGCACAACATCGTCCGGGGCCGGTCGGTGCCCTTCGCGGGGGATGCGACCGTTCTCGCCCGCGCGTTGGGGGCGGCGGATAGATGATCGCGCGGGGCGCGCGAACGCGGGCCCACCGACCATGATCAGCGAGAATGGCGGCGGACCCGCGCGGCCCGCACCGCACCGGAGCGCGAGGGATCCTCGCGCCTTCGCACAGACTTCGAGGTAAGGTAAATAATTATGAAGCAGTTCCAACCGATTTTGCTCGGCAGCGACATCAACGCGTACGGCATGGCCCGCGCCTTTCACGAGGAATACGGCATCACGTCGATAGCGTTCGCTCACTTCCAGCTCTCCCCCACCAAATTCAGCAGCATCATCCAGGTGAACATCGTGCCGAAGTTCTCGGAACTGGATACGTTCCGCACGACCATGCTCGACCTGGGCAAACGCATGACGATGCGGCACCCCAACACGACACTGCTGCTGATTCCCTGCGGGGACGCCTACGCCAATCTCCTCAGCGCCTGCGGCAACGAGCTCAGACGCTACTTCGTGTTCAACACGCTGGATCCCCGACTCACCCGGGCGCTGAGCTACAAGAACACGTTCTACGAGATCTGCGAGAAGCACGGCCTTCCCCACCCCAAAACCGTGGTGATGGATCGCGAGGCCGTGGTCCGCGGCGACTACAAGGACCTCCCCTTCGACTATCCGGTGGCCATGAAGCCCTCCGACAGCGCGGCATGGCTGGACATCGATTTCCCTGGGCGCAAGAAGGCCTTCATCATCGAGGATCCCGTCGAGCTCGACATGCTCATCAACCTCTCCTATGACGCGGGCTATGAAGGCACCATGGTCATCCAGGACTTCATACCCGGCGACGATTCGCGCATGAGGGTGCTCAACGCCTATGTCGACCAGCATCACCGGGTACGCATGATGTTTCTGGGCCACCCCCTCCTCGAGGACCCCACCCCCGAGGCCGTGGGGAACTACGCGGCCATCATCCCGGACTACAACGAGACGCTTTTCACTGAGATCAAGGCCTTCCTGGAAGATATCGGCTATGAGGGCGTCGCGAACTTCGACATGAAGTTCGACGAGCGCGACGGCGAATACAAACTGTTCGAGATCAACCTGCGCCAGGGGCGAAGCAGCTATTTCGTCACCCTGAACGGTTTCAATCTCGCCGCATGCTTCGTCGACGATCTCGTGGAGGACACCGTCTTCGACGGAAACACGCTGTTCGGCCGGGGCTCCAAACTGTGGCTGGAGATTCCCCGCTCCATCTTCCGCAGGTATGTCAGCGACGGGGACGACAAGCGTCGGGGCCTGTCCATGCTGGCCTCGGGAGACTGGGGGACGACGCTGGAGTATTCCCGCGACATGAATCCTCTGCGCTGGCTGATGATCCGTCACATGTTCTCGATTTACAAACGGCGTTATGCGCAGTATTTCAAGCAAAAAGGAGATCTGGCGTGAAAAGGTTCTTTGCTGTTCTCGGCGGTATGGGGACGTTGGCGACCGAAAGCTACATACGCCTTCTTGATGCCGCGACCGATGCGCACAGGGATCAGGACTTTCTCGACTACGTCGTCTTCAACGACGCAAGCGTGCCCGACAGAACCGAGTTCATCCTCGGTCGGACCTCCGAGGATCCGTTCGACTCCATTGCGGACGACATCCGCCAGGCGACGCTGATAGGGGCATCCTTCATCACCCTGCCGTGCAATACCGCCCATTATTTCTTCGACCGGCTCCAGGCTCTCACGCCCGTCCCGATCATGCACATGCCTCTGGGTGCCGTCGCGCAGATGCAGCGCAGCTTCCCGGCGGCGACCCACCCGCGCGTGGGGTTCATGGGAACGGAGGGCAGCCTGTCCTCCGGCATCTACCGCAGCCCTCTGGAGAGGGCCGGCTACGAATTCGTCAGGCCCGATGCAGACCTGCAGGATGACATCAGCTATCTGATCTATCATGACGTCAAGGACACCGGGGTGTTCAGCAGGGAACGATATCTGCACACCGTCAACGCGATGCTGCAGAACCATCACTGCGACGTCGTCCTACTGGGCTGCACGGAGCTGTCGGTCCTCAACGAGGCATTCCCCATGCCCGATCTTCCCATCATCGACGCTCAGGCGGTGCTTGCGGTCGACACCGTGCGCAAGGCGCGCGAGCTGCGCAATCAGAACCGGGGCAGCTAGACAGGAATCGCACGGGGGGACGCGCGTTGAGCAGGTGCCGCGTTCTCCCGTCCCGGTCCCCTCATCGCTCGTTCGAGGCCCCCGCCCCGTCGTCGCCGACGCCCTCGCGGTCAAGCCTCTGACTCAGCACCGCCGTAACGCCGTCGGCGCGCATGGTCACGCCGTACAGGGCGTCCGCAATGCCCATGGTGCGCTGCTGATGGGTGATGATGATGAGCTGGGCATGCCGCCGAAGCTCGTCGAAGGCGTGGATGAGACGCGTCAGGTTCACGTCGTCCAACGCCGCCTCGACCTCGTCCATCACGTAGAACGGACTGGGACGGGCCGTGAAGATGGCGAAGAGAAGCGCGAGCGCCGTCAGCGAGCGCTCCCCTCCCGACAGCAGACTGAGCTGCTTGACGCGTTTCCCCGCCGGGCTGGCCTCCACGATAACCCCCGTGGTCAGCATGTCGTCGGGGTTTTCCAAGCGCAGACGTCCGGTGCCACCCGGAAACAGCGTGGAGAAGACGTGCTCGAAAGCGTGCGCGGTGTCGTCGAAGGCATCGGAGAAGACCTGCACCATCGTGGAATCCAGATCCTTGATGAGCTGCATCAGGTCATCCCGGCCCTTCGCCACATCGTTGCGCTGATCGTTGAGATACTGGTTGCGCTCCTGCAGAGCGTCGTACTCCTCCGTGGCCAGCGGATTGACTCTGCCCAGGGCCTTGAGGTCACGGCGAGCCTTCTCCAGACGGGACTGCTGCTCGGATCTCACATAGGGCATCGTCCGGATGCGGGACAGGGTCTCATCGTCCTCGCCGTATTCGCCCGGGTGACCGCCACTCCCCTCCTGCCCGTCATCCCTCTCGTGCCCACCGTTCTCGAGAGGCACGGGCCGTCCGTCGTCGTCCAACACGGGAACGGGACGATCCGGCCCGTAATTCGCCACCAGCTCCTCGACGCTCATGGCAAGATCATCCGAGATCCGCTGAGTGAGCTGCCCATACGAGGCGGCGAGACGTTCACGCCTCACGTCCAGCTCATGCTCATGCCTCTGCAGATCGGCGAGGACGGGTTCGATGCCGTCGCGGCGCCCACGCAGATCCTTCAACTCGTCGTCATGGCTCGACGCCTCCTGCTGCATAGTCTCCCGCCGCTCGTCGATCGTGACGATGACATGACCCACGATCCGGGAAACCGCCGCTGCGTCCGAAGCGACGCGGTCGATGCGATCGGCCTGTCGGGTCCGCCTGTCATTGAGCGCCTGGATCCGCTCGCGCCTCTGCCGGGCCCTCTCGGCGTTGTCACGCAGAAGAGAGACCTGTCTGCGAAGAGAATCCAGCGTTCCGTTCGCCGTGCTCCACGCGACTTTCTCGCCCATCTCCCGTTCACGAGTCGCGTTCAGCTGAGCTTCCAGTCCCCGCTCACGCCCGGTCAGCTCATCGAAGTTGATCTCCGTTTCGCCGTTGGTCTCCTGGGTGTGCAATGCGGTCTTGAGATCATTGACGCGCAGGGTGTGGCTGTCACCATCCTCTTCGGCGCCGCGCAACCGATCGGCGACGGCCGACTCCTGCCGGGCGAGCGTTTCCAGGGTCTTCTTCGCGGAGCGAAGCAGATCCTCGCGCTGACGAGCCTTCATGGCCGCCTCGGTGCGTCTGGTGGTCTGAAGCTCCACACTCGACTTCTGACGATCCCTGACCGCTGTGGATTCCTCGACCTGTCGCGCCAGATCCAAGGCCTGGGACCTCAGGCTCTCGACCTCGGCCAGGGCCTTGTCCCTCCTTGCCGCCAGGGAGAGATCGCTCTGGGAGAGGGACGAACCGCCGATGGCCCCCACGGGGTTGATGAGCTCCCCCGCCTGGGTCACCGCCGCCCTCCACATGCCGCCCTTCACGGCCTCCACGGCGTCGTTCCTGTCCCGCACCGCGGCGATTGAGCCAAGAAGCAGGCGCACGGCCGCGACGACACGCCGGACCTGCTCGGGGTCATCCGCCTGGGGATTTCCATGGACGAGGGCCCCGACACTTCCCGAGGGGGCATCAGGTGCAATCGGATCCCCCTGGATCGGATGCAGGACGACCGCACGTCCCAGATGCTGGGAGCATGCCGTCTCGAGAGCGTGCAGCATGGTGTCCCGCCCGGGAACGATGATCGCGCTGGCGAAGCTCCCCAAGGCATGGGCGACGGCCTCCTCCCACCCCTCGGACACGCGGATGAAGTCCGAGAGGCGCCCGAGCGCGGCGACGTTCTCGTCCTTCTGCAGGGCCCCCGTGGCATTGCGACTTCCCAGAGTATCGCGCAGGGCATCGGCCTTGGCCCGCAGGGATATGATCCGCGAATCCACATCGCGCTGCCGGGCGAGCAGATCGTCAAGCTCGTTCTGTCTCGTGCGCAGCACGGTTCGAGCGTTTTCGAGCGAGGCTCCCCCGTCATCCGGGTCGGCGTCCATCTGCCGCTCCAACTCCTCGCATCGCTCCTTCGCCTCCTGTGTTCGTGCGGCGACGTCAGTGCGCTGCGCATGAAAATCCTTCATGCGCGTCCGCGCGAGCTGGACCGCGCCCTCCTCCCTGGCGATCAGCTCCTTCAACTGGGATATGCGGCTTTCCCTCTTCTGGTTCGTTTTTCTCAGTTCCGTCAGCGTCTGCCGCACCGATGCAAGCTGTTTCTCGGTTCCCGCACGCGATTCCACGGCCCTGTCCAGGCGAAGCCGGGCGTCGGAGACCGTTCTCTCCTGCACCGTGGCCTGAAGCTCGAGCTCCGCCGCCCTCTTCGCAAGCAGGTCCGGATCCTCCCCCGCATTGGTCGTGATCTGGCCGCGCAGCGACCTCGATCTCTCCTGCGCGAGGGAGGAGACGGCCCTGAGTCGCTCCTGAATCTGCGACATGTCATGCCACGTCTGGTTGATCGCCGCCATGTCCGGACTGGATCGGGAGCTCAGGGCCTCCACCTGATCGATCCGGACCTTGACGCGGGCAAGATCCGCCTGCATGTCGCCAAGTCTGGAGCGCACCTGCGTGAGTTCGGTCTTGAGACGCTCACGCCGGGCCGTCAGCTCGCTGGCGTCCTGTGCATACAGACGCGACTGGGCGTCGCGAAGCGACAGCTGGATGCGCTCCGCCCTTCTGGAGATGCGCGCCTGTCGGCCCAGAGGACCAAGCTGTCGATGCAGCTCGCGCAGAAGATCGTCAAGCCGGGAAAGATTCGTCTGCGTGTTGGAGAGCTTGCGAAGCGCGCGCTCCTTGCGCTTGCGGTGCTTGAGTATTCCCGCGGCCTCCTCGATGAACGCCCGGTGGCCGCTCGGGTCCGCGCGAAGTATCGAATCGAGGCGTCCCTGGCCGACTATGACGTGCATCTGCTGCCCGAGACCGGTGTCCGACAGCAGCTCCTGAATGTCGAGGAGCCTGCACGCGGAGCCGTTGATGGCATACTGCGAACCGCCGTTGCGAAAAATCGTCCGGGTTATGGTCACCTCGGAATAGTCGATGTTGAGGGTATGGTCGGCGTTGTCGATGGTCAGCGACACCTGGGCGCGACCCAGAGGCGGACGTTTCGAGGTGCCGGCGAAGATCACGTCCTCCATCGTGGAGCCGCGCAGGTTTCTGGCCCCCTGCTCGCCCATCACCCATGTCAGCGCGTCGACGATGTTGGATTTCCCCGACCCGTTGGGTCCGACGACGGCGGTGATGCCCGGCTCGAATCTCAGCGTCGTGGCTGATGCGAATGATTTGAACCCCTTGAGGGTGAGTTCCTTGAGATACATTCCCTGTGGCCGTTCAGTCGATCACATCGCCGCTTGTCCGCCCGGACGCACCCGGGGTCCCGGAACCGCCGACACCGGAACCGGAATCCGGGGAATCACCGTCGGAAAGGTTGGGATTGACCCTCTCGCCCTTCGGCTTCGCCAGCGTGGGATCGGAATGCTCCTTAAGCAGGATTCTGGCGTCTCCGGCGGTGACGAAGCTTCCGCAGATCACGATCCCCCGGCCATAGCCGATGCCGAGCTCGTCCTGGGAATCGACCATGTCCACCGCCGTCTGAATCGCATCGGGGAGGGAATCCACACGGCGGACCCGGTCGGGGCCGAACACGCCCACGGCGATCTTCTCCAGGTCACGCGCGGGCATCACGCGTCCGCGCCATGAGTTCTCGGTGATGACGACCTCGGTGAGTATCGGCTCGAGAACGCCGAGATATTCCTCGACCTGCTTGTCGGCCATCATGGAGATCACTCCGACCAGCTGCTGGAAGCTGTAGTTCTCCTCGATGGCAGCGCGCAGGGCCTGGGCGGCGTTCACGTTATGCCCGCCGTCGATGATCATGGTCGGCGACGTCCTGATCTGCTCGATGCGCCCGGGCACCTTGACCGCGCCCAGGGCCTCGGACACCAGATCCGCGTTGAGCGCGCCGTTGACGGGGATGACGACCTCGGCGGCGGCGAGCGCTGCGAGCGCGTTGTGGGCCTGATGCGCTCCGAACTTTGCGACGGGAATCTCCTCGTACGTGCCGTTGGGCGTGCGCAGGGACACCAGCTGCCCGCCGACCGCCGGCACCCGGGACAGCACCTCCATCTCCCGGCCGTCGCGGACCACGTCCGCGCCCTTCTCCCTCGCCTCCCGCATGAGAATCGGCATGACCTTCTCCTCATGGGGCTGTGCCCCGATGATCGCCGTGCATCCGGGTTTGATGATCCCGGCCTTGACCGTGGCTATCTTCTCCACGGTGTCCCCCAGCCACTGCATGTGGTCCATGTCCACCGGCCCGATCACGGCCGCGTCGGCATCAAGGACGTTGGTGGCGTCCCAGCGTCCCCCCATTCCGACCTCCACGATGGCAACATCGACGGGCGCATCCGCGAAGGCCCATATGGCCATGGAGGTCAGAACCTCGAAGAAGCTCATCGCGGGACCTCCCGACCGTGCCGATTTCGCGTCGATGATGTCGACGAGATCCTTGATCTGCGTGTAGGCATCGACGAAGGCCTCGTCGCTGAGCTGCCGGCCGTCGATGGCGATGCGCTCGTTGATGCGCTCGAGATGCGGCGAGGTGTAGAGCCCCGTCCTCAGCCCGTAGGCCCGGCAGATCGCCTCGGCCATGCGGGCGGTGGATCCCTTGCCGTTGGTTCCGGTGATGTGGATCACCCTGAACGACTGCTCCGGGTGCCCGAGAAGGTCAAGCATCATCGTCAGACGGTCGAGATTGAGATTCGTGAAGTTATGCTCCGGCGCTCGGCGCATGATATCGCGTTCAACGGTGCGAATGCTGCTCAGATTCGGATGCTCCAATGACATAAGACCTCGTCCTCAATCGGGAATACTGCCGGGCATTATTTTAGGCCAGCGCCTGAACGAGTACGCTCAGAAGGGATTCGTGCCGCCTATGACCGCCGACGGGCGTCCGTCCTCGCGGGGCGCAACATGCATGTGCCCGCACTGAGGCTAGGATGGTGACGTTGACAGGCGAAATCACAGCAATACAGGGAGATGTCATGAGTGAAGTGATCACGCAGCAGGACAGGGAATACGAAAGCATGGAGCATGCGTCCGCACCGGGAGCCAGCCAGCCGATGCAGGATCGGGTGAACAACCGGTCGCTGAGGCCCAACAGCCCGACATTCAAGAAGTTCATGACCACGGGCTGGGACAACCAGGAGCCCGACATCCAGCCGCTCGAATCGAGCCGCTACACGGGCGAGCGCCTGCGCAGGCTGGGCGAGCGCTTCCCGGGAGAACGCATCGTCATTCCGGCGGGCCAGCCCAAGGTCCGCAACAACGACTGCGACTACGCCTTCCGTCCGGACAGCGCCTTTTCCTATTACACGGGTCTGGGCCAGGACTACGAGGCGGGGGCCGTGCTTGTCCTCGATCCGGCGGTGCAGGGCGACGACGGGGATTCCGGGGCCACCCATACGCCGATGCTTTTCGTCGCCCCCCGAGCGGACAACAGCACCGAGGATTATTATCGCGATCCCCATTACGGGGAATACTGGGTGGGCCCGCGTGCCGGCCTGCGCGAGCTCGAGCGCATGACGGGGATCGAGACCCACGACATCAGCCAGCTTCCCGATTCCCTGGGAAAGGATGTCGGAACGGAGAGCGGTGCGGTGCGGCTGCGCGTCATTCGCGAGGCGGACCCCTCGGTCACGTCCCTGGTCGAGGGGATACGCTCCTCGCATGGGTTCGACGGCGGAGACGATGGCACGCAGGCCGACGACGCGCTTCACGAATTCGCCTCCGAAGCGCGGATGGTCAAGGATTCCTTTGAGATTCGCGAGATGCGCAAGGCCGTCTCCGCGACCAAACGGGGCTTCGACCGCATCCTCGAGGATCTGCCCGCCGTGATCGGCAGGCCCCGGTCGGAGAGAATGCTTGAGGGGGCCTTCAACTCGGTCGCGAGGGAGCTGGGGAACGAGGTGGGATACGACACGATCGTCGCGTCGGGCAGGCACGCGCCGATTCTGCATTGGATGCGCAACACCGGGGTCGTCGAGGACGGCGAGATGCTGCTGATCGACGCCGGGGTCGAGGTCGAAAGCCTGTACACCGCGGACATCACCCGCACCTTCCCGGTCGGCGGACGATTCACCCCGTTGCAGCGCAAGCTCTACCAGGCGGTGCTGGATTCCCAGCAGGCCGGGTTCGAGGCGGCCCGGCCGGGAGCGACGTATTCGGACATCCATCATGCCTGCATGCGCGTCATCGCCACCAGGCTGCACGACTGGGGCGTGCTGCCCGTCGACGTGGAGGAGTCCCTCTCCCCCGACGGCCAGCAGCACCGCCGCTGGCTGGCCTGCGGCGTGGCCCATCATCTGGGGCTTGACGTCCACGACTGCGCCCAGGCCCGCTATGAGTCGTACCAGGAGGCGAAGATCACCCCGGGCATGATCTTCACCATCGAACCCGGCCTGTATTTCGCACAGAACGACCTTCTGCTGCCTCCCCAGATGCGGGGTATCGGAATCCGCATCGAGGACGACGTCCTGATGACGGAGAACGGCCCCCAGTGGATCTCCTCGGGCATTCCCAAGCAGATCGACGAGGTCGAACAATGGATGGACGAACGCGCCCGGGCAAAGGCGTAGCGTCGATGCCGACTCCGGAATTCGTTGTACGCCTTCGCGCCTCCATCGGGCATGATCTTCTGTGGCTGACCGGCGTCACCGGGTATGTCGAGGATCGTGACGGCAGGATCCTTCTCGCGAGGCGCTCGGACACGGGCGAATGGGCGTTGGTCTACGGGATCAACGAACCCGGCGAGGAGCCTGCGGACACGGTCGCCCGGGAGATAAAGGAGGAGACCGGAATCGACGCCGTCGCCACGGATCTTGTCTCCGTCAAGTCCTCCACCCATGTGGTCGCCTATAAGAACGGCGACCGGGCGATGTACATGGATCATCTCTTCCTGTGCACGCTGGCCCCTGGAGGAAACGACATCCCGTTCGTGGGTGACGAGGAGAGCCTGGCCGTCGGATGGTTCCCTCCCGACGGCCTTCCCCGTCCCCTCGCCGAGACGACGGTGGAAAGACTGGAATACGTCCGACGTTACAAGAACCGCGCCGCTCAGGGAGACAGCCACGCCCAGTTCTCATTCGATGGAGCCATACGCTGACGAATCATACGCTGCCGAAACCATACAGCGACGAACCCCAATCTCGCGCATGACGCCCCATCCGCACGGTCCCCGTCCCCTTGCGCTCGACCCCTCGGAGGGGACGGGTGACGGTGCCGACTCCATCCCGCCCGAGGGGTCGCCGCGTTACTCCCGGGCGAGCAGCTCACGCAGCTGCTCGCGGTGCCTGCGCTGCTCCCGGGGATCGGGGACGGGCAGCGAGGCGAGCAGCTTGCGGGTGTACGGATTGCGCGGGCGCTCCATGATGTCGTCCGAATCGCCGTGCTCCACGATCCTGCCCTTGTGCATCACCATGATGCGGTCGGACAGCATATCCACAACGGCGAGATCATGCGTGATGAACAGGCAGGCGAAGCCTATCTCGATCTGCAGCTTCTTGAACAGTTCCAGCACCTTCGCCTGCACCGAGACATCAAGGGCCGAGGTCGGCTCGTCGGCTATCAGCAGCGAGGGCTTGAGGGCGAGGGCCCTGGCAAGGGATGCCCGCTGACGCTGCCCGCCGGACAGCTCGTGGGGGAACCTGTTCATATACGTGCGCGGCAACTGGACCATCTCCAGGAGATCCCCGACGTAGTCCCGAGCATCGGCCGTCGACGAATATCTTCCATGGACGATCAACGGCTCGGCGACGTTCTGCGCGATCGTCATCAGGGGGTTGAAGGAGCTTCCCGGATCCTGGAAGACGAATCCTATCTCGGCGCGCTTCGGTTTGAATGTTCTTTCCCTGACGCCGTTCATCTCCACCCCGAGGACCCTGAGGGACCCGCCGGACACTTTCTGGAGCCCGGCGATCGCACGACCGGTTGTTGACTTTCCGGAACCGGATTCGCCGACCAGTCCGAGCACCTCGGAGCGGTGAATCGCGAAATCGACGCCGTCGACCGCCACGAAATCCGGCTGCATCATGTGCCCCGGATAGGTTATGGTCAGATCCTTGGCCTCGACGACGACAGGCTGGCTTCTCCAATCCTCGCCTCGTTCGAGCACCTCACCGCGATCATCGGTGACCACCAGCCGTTGGCCGATGCGCGGCACCGAGGCAAGCAGCCTCTTCGTGTAGGGATCGCTCGGATGGTAGAAGATCTGCTCCACATCGCCCTGTTCGACGACGTGACCGCGGTACATGACGACAACCTGATCGGCGATGTCGGCGATGACCCCCATGTTGTGCGTGATGATGAGCACGCTGGCGTTGAATTCGTCCCGTGCCAGGCGCAGGAGATCGAGTATCTCCGCCTGAACGGTCACATCCAGTGCGGTCGTCGGCTCGTCGGCGAGGATCAGCCCGGGGTTGAGGACCAGGGCCATGGCGATGACGATGCGCTGCTTCTGCCCGCCCGAGAACTGGTGGGGATAGTAGTCGATTCGCGTGGCCGCATCGGGGATGCCGACCTTGGAGAGAATCTCGATCGCCTTCGCACGTCTTTCCCTGCGGTCCTTGAGGCCGTGGGCCCGCAGCCCCTCCTCGATCTGCCATCCGATCGTGTACACGGGGTTGAGCACGGAGTTCGGCTCCTGGAAGACCATGGCCGCCTCGCTGCCGCGCATGCGCCGCAGGTCCTCCCCGGAGAGGGAGAGCACGTCGAGCATTCCCGAACCGTCGCGGCGGGAAAGATACACGGCTCCCGCCGTCGTCGCCGTGGAGGGGAGAAGCTTGATGACAGACCGCGCAGTCACCGATTTCCCCGAACCCGACTCTCCGACGACTCCGACGACGGTTCTGCGCGGCACGGTGAAGTTCACCTTGTCGATGGCCGTGATGGAGCCGGCGTCCGTCATGAAGGACACGCTGAGATCCCTGATGTCCGCGATGCTGCCTGCAGATGCGTCCGCATCGGCGGCGATCGTGGCCGCCACGTGCGCCGTGTCCGTGGGACCGGTGGCCTGCGGCGCAGGGTCCTGCCGAGCGGTGGTCGCGGACGTATCCTGCGATGCCTTCTCACTCATGGGTGTCCTCCTTCACGATCGTATGGTCGTCCTTCGTCCCCTGGCCGAGGGCGGTCGCCCTGTGCTCCGCCTGGATCTGCGCGAGCACCTCGTTGTCCGAGCTGGGCTTCTCGCTGGGATCCACCGAGGTGTCCTCGATGGAACCGATCACCTCGCCGGCGGACTTTCTGGTGCGCAGCCGGGGGTCGGCCAGATCGTTCAGCGATTCCCCCACGAGGGTTATTCCCAACACGATAAGCACGATCGCCATTCCGGGGAATATGGACGTCCACCAGATGCCGGCGGTGACGTCGCTCACCGATCGGTTCAGGTCGTACCCCCATTCGGCCGCCGCGGTGGGTTCGATTCCGAATCCGAGGAAGCCCAGCCCGGCGAGCGTGAGAATCGCCTCGGAGGAGTTGAGCGTCAATATCACGGGCAGCGTGCGGGTGGAGTTCTTCAGCAGGTGCTTCGTCATGATCCTCCACGTCGAGGCCCCCACCACCTTGGCCGACTCCACGTAGGCGGAGCCCTTGATGCGCAGGACCTCGGCACGGATCGTGCGGAAATACTGCGGTATGTAGACCACGGTTATGGAGATGCCCGACGCGAGTATGCCGCCCCACAGGCTCGACTGCCCTCCGGAGATCATGATCGCCATGAGGATGGCCAGCAGAAGCGAGGGGAACGAGTAGATGGCGTCGGCGATGACGACGAGGACGCGATCGATCCAGCCTCCGAAGTATCCGGAGACCAGACCGAGCAGAACGCCCACGAAAATGGAGAGGACCACCGCGATGACGATCGCGATGATGGCCGTGCGTGCGCCCCAGACGGTTCTGCTGAACACGTCGAAGCCCCCGACGGTGGTTCCCCATATGTGCCGTGCGCTCGGCGGGGCCTGCGTGGGGAAGGCGACCCCATGCGAGTCCTTGAGCTGGGCGTACCCGTAGGGGGCGATGGCCGGGGCGAATATGGCCAGAAGCAGGAAGAAGGCGCTGATGAGCAGACCAGTCACCAGCATGCCCTTCTGCCAGCCCACCGCGATCCGGACCTCCTTGAGCAGCGGGATGCGGGATATCAGCGACGGCCTGGCGCTGACCCTGAGATCATCCAGCCTTTCGTCCTCGGGAACCGTGACCCTGTCCGCATTGTTCTGCGCCATGTCAGTACCTCACTCTCGGGTCGATGAGGGCGCTGATCACGTCCACGATGAAGTTGACCAACGATACGATGACGGCGATGAGAATGACGATCCCCTGGACCGCGACGAAGTCCCGCGCCTTCAGATACTGGGAGAGCATGAAGCCCAGCCCCTTCCATTCGAAGGTGGTTTCGGTCAGCACGGCCCCGGCGAGCATCATGGCGATCTGCATGCCCATCACGGTGATGATCGGTATCAGCGCCGGCTTCCATGCGTGCTTCGACAGCAGTCTCTTCTCCGAGACGCCTCGCGACCGGGCCGCCTCGACATAGCCGGACGTGTAGGTGGATATCACATTGGTCCGCACCAGCCGGATGAAGACGCCCGCGGTCAGCAGCCCGAGGGCCAGGGCGGGGAGGACAGCGTGGCGCAGCACATCGAGCAGCACCTGCATGTTTCCCAGCTGCAGGGCGTCGATGATGTACAGGCCCGTGGGCGAGACCAGCCGGTTGAACTGCATCTCGGAGGCGAGGTCGGAGCGTCCCGAGCTGGGCAGGACGTTGAGCCATACGGAAAAGATGAGCTTGAGCACCAGCCCGAGGAAGAACACGGGGGTGGCATAGCACAGGATGGCGAATATGCGGATGCCCGCGTCGGCAGCGTGGTCGCGGTGCCGCGCCGCGATGCGGCCGAAGACTATGCCGAAGACGAGCGCGACCACGATGGACAGCAGGGACAGCTCCAGGGTGGCGGCACCGTAGCGCATGAGTATCGAACTCACCGGCTGGTTGTCCGTGAGCGTCGTTCCGAGGTTCCCGTGCAGAAGATCGGAGAGATAGTGCAGATACTGCACGATCAGGGGCTTGTCGTAGCCCGCCGCATGGATGCGCCTGTGCAGCTCCTGCGGCGTCAGGCGACCCCCCATCGCCGCCGAGATCGGATCACCCGTGGCCCTCATCACGAAGAACACGATGGTGACAAGAATGAACACCGTGGGGATTATCAGGAGAAATCTGACGATGAGGAACCGAAAGAATCCGCCGGATATCCTGTTTTTCGTGACGTGGGCACGCGCCCCGTCGCCCGGCCTGGCATCCGCCGGCCCCCCGGCCGCCTCGACGGCCCCACTGTCCGAATTGCCTTGTGTCACTGAGCAAGCTCCTTGCTGGAGATGGTCTGGTCATGAAGACGATATGGGGGATTGCGCCGAACAACGGTGCAATCCCCTGTATCGCCGGTGTCTGCGATGTGTCAGGATCGCGTCACGGACGAGTAGCGGAATCTGAACGAGGCATCGAGAACGACCCCGTGGATGTTGGTGCCGGTGACGGCGACCTGCGCCCCCTGCAGAAGCGGGATGGTCGACAGATCCTCGGTTTCAAGCTGCTGGATCTTCTTCAGCAGATCGTTGCGAGCACTGGGGTCCTTCTCCCCCGCCTGCTTGATGATCAGACTGTTGACCTCCGGGTTCGAGTATCCGTTGTTGACGAAGTTCCCGTCCCGGAAGAAGGGCGAGAGGTAGTTGTCGGGATCGGAATAGTCGGGGAACCATCCCAGCTGGTAGGCGGGGTAGGAGCCGTCGGAATCCTTGGTGACCACTCGCTCCTTGTTGAACTGGGTCCACTCGGTCTGCTGCAGGTCGACCTTGAACAGGCCTCCCTGCTCGAGCTGCGATTTGATCGCCGCGTACTCGTCGGCGGAGGAGGCGCCGTAGTGGTCTCCGTTGTACTGCAGCTTGAGGTCCACGGGGGTGCTGACGCCGGCGTCCTTGAGGGCTTTCTTCGCCTTTTCCAGACTCGGCTTCCCGTTTCCGTCGCCGTAGGCCGTTTTCAGCGTGTCCTCATGGCCGGCGAGCCCGTCGGGGATATAGGAGTACATCGGGGTGTAGGTGCCCTTGTAGATCTTCGTCGACAGGGCCTCGCGGTCGATCAGGTCGGCGGCTGCATGGCGGACGGCGGCGGCCTTGGCCTTGTTCGCGTTGGGCTGGGACTCGCCATAGGGCTGTATCTTCATGTTGAATGTCAGCAGACGCTCCTCGCCGCCGGGCCCCTTGATGACCTTGACCTTCTTGTTCGTCGACAGATTCTGGATGTCGGTCGGGGTGAGGGAGCGATAGGCGATGTCGATCTGGCCCTGCTGGACGGCCAGCTTGAGGTTGGAGGCGTCGGCGAAGTACTTGACGTCGACCTGCGAGTTCTTGGCGGGCGTCAGCCCCTTGTAGTTCGGGTTCTTCGCGTAGGACAGCGCCTCGTTGAGCTTGAATGAGGTGAGCTTGTACGGGCCCGCGAAGGCGTCCGCCTTGACGATGGCGTCCGCGCTGGTGAGCTTGTCCGCGGAGAAGACCTGGTCGTCGACGATGGGCCCGGCCGGGCTCGAGAGCACCTGCTTGAGCGTGACGTCGTAGGGGACGCTGTCCGTGAACACGACGGTGGTGGCGTTGGGCGCCTGCACCGATTCGATGTTGGCCAGCAGCGAGGAGGGCCCGTTCTCGTCGTTGATCTTCTTGATCCTGTCCATGGAGAACTTCACGTCCTTGGCGTCCAGGGTGTGGCCGTTGGCGAACTTCATGCCGGGCTTGATCTTGACGGTGAACTGGGTGCCGTCCGCGTTCCAGGTGCCGTCGTCTGCGGCGATGTCGGGGCTGAGCTTCGACGTGTTGTAGTTCTGGGCGTACAGGAACGGGAACACCTGGATCTGGACCGCGTATGATCCGTTGTCGTATGAGCCCGCAGGATCAAGGCTCACGATCTTGTCGGTGGTGCCGATGGTGATGGCCGAACCGCTCGCATCACCCGCATCGCTTTTGACGCCGCCGCACGCGGCGAGCGAAGCCAGCGCTGCGACGGATGCGATGGCCGCCGTTAGTTTCTGGTATCTCACGAGAATCCTCTCTTCTTCTGTGCAAGCCGGTCTCGCGCCTTCTCAAGGCAGAATCCCAAGCTAAGTTTCCATTATGAATATGCTTTGTTAACCCTTCGTTTCCATCTGCGCGTCAGCTTCGGCGGTCGGACGGCCGCCGAACCGCGATTCCATACGGTCTCGGTGCGAGGATCCGGTGAGGGAAAGGCGTCGCACGAAGCCGTGCGCACCGGCATCGCGGCGTGACGGGCGGCGGTCCCGACGTCGGCGAGGGCACCGTGGCCGCAGGGAGGCACGCGACGGAAGGGGATCCGCCACGCACGGCCGTGTCGAGTTGAAATCAGGTATTAACATGGTTAATATATGAACGAAGTTCAGTCCACCGACGGAACAACGGCTATGCAGCAATGCCGGAAACATGCATGCGAAGGGGCAGAATATGAGCGGTGTCAGCCATGCGTCTCAGGCATCCATCTCCGAATCGAACCGTTCCCGGATACTCCACTACCTCTACCATGAAGGAGTAAGCTCCCGGGCGCAGATCGCCAAAGCCCTCGGCCTGACCCCGGCGGCGATCACCAAGATCACGGCCAGGCTCATCGAGGCCGATGTCATTCAGGAGACGGGCAGCATCGAGGGAAGCAAGAACCGCCGATCGATAGGTATAGCACTCGATTCGAAGCGCTTCCACGTCATCGGGGTCAAATTCGCACGAAGCCTGGTGAGCGTCGGCGTATTCGACCTCGACGGGAACCGGGTCTCCCTGGAGCAGCTTCCCCCGGTGAAGGAGTCGACCATCCACCGCACGCTCGACTCCATCCGGAGCACTATCGAGGAGCTGCTCGCCCACGACGACACCATCATGGCCATCGGGATGGCCGTGCCCGGCCCCTATCTGAGATCAACCGGCCGCACGGCGGTGGTCTCGTCCATGCAGGGCTGGAGGACCATCAATCTGCGAGAGGAGTTCCTGCACGCCTTCGCGGTTCCGGTGTTCATCGAGCAGGACGCGCGTGCCGGGGTGCTGGCCCAGTACCTTTTCGATCCCGCCGGGCCCTGCGACAACCTCGCCTATTATCTGCTGGGGGAAGGAGTGGGCCTCGGCGTCATCGACGGAGGGCATGTCATCAACGGGGCGCAGGGAACGGCGACGGAGATCGGGCATGTGAGCATCGACGTCCACGGGCGTCCGTGCGACTGCGGGAACGTGGGATGCCTCGAGCGCTACTGCTCGGCGGTGGCCATCCACGAGGCCCTGTGCTCGGGCGACCTCGTTCCCGCAGCGGAGACGATGACGCACGCGCAGGCCTGTGCCGCCCTCTTCCGCGAGGCATGCGACGGAAACGGGCGGGCCGCGTCGATGGTGAAGGCAATCGGCGAATACGTGGGATACGGATGCGTGACGATCATCAACTCCTTCAATCCCGAGCGCATCGTGATCGGCGACATAGTGGCGCAGGGGGGAGATCTGCTCCTGCGGGCCGCCCAGGACGTCGTCGACGAGCGCGTGATTCCGGAACTGAGGTCGGCGACGAGCATCACGATATCGGCCCTTCCCACGGATGCCGCGATCTGCGGCGCGGCCTCCGTGGCGATCACGCAGATCCTGAACCATCCATCCACATTCTTCGACGTTGCATAGCGGCCATGCCGCCGGGAACGTCACCAACCATCAACGAAAGGCACACCACATGACTCAACACACTGATTCCAAACCAGTCGTCCTCTCCCTGGGGGAACTTCTGTGGGACATGCTTCCCAGCGGGAAGCGGGCGGGCGGAGCCCCGGTGAACTTCATCTACCATGCCTCCATGAACGGAGCGGACGGCCGTGCCATCAGCGCCGTGGGACGCGACGAGCTCGGAGACGAGCTTGCCGAGGCGACGCGCGAGGCCGGAATCGACTCGATCCTGCAGCATAACGAGTGGCCCACGGGCACAGTGGCCGTGGCTCTGAAGAACGGCATTCCGCAATACACCATCGTCAAGAACGTGGCATGGGACCACATCCGTCCGAGCGAAGAGCTCACCGGCGCCGTGGAACACGCGGATGCCGTATGCTTCGGAACGCTCGGGCTGCGCTCCGCGCAATCCCATGACACCATCGTCGACCTGCTCGACCACACCAAGCCCGGGGCGATGAAGTTCTTCGACATCAATCTGCGCGGCGACCAGTATTCACGGGCCCTGATCGAAGAGCTGCTCGCGAAGGCGACCATCTTCAAGCTCAACGACGACGAGCTCGCTCTCATACGGGACATGTTCGACATCCACGACGATTCCGACACGGATGCATGCCGCCGGATTCTGACGACATGCGGCCTGGACTACATCATCCTCACCGCAGGATCCGAGTTCAGCACCATCATCTCGAAGTCCGGGGAGGTCTCGACGGTGCGGACGCCCAAGGTCGAGGTGCGCGACACCGTCGGCGCCGGGGACTCCTTCTCCGGAACGTTCGCGGCGAAGATCCTCACGGGGGCAAGCCTCGTCGAGGCGCATCGAGCCGCGGTCAACACGGCGGCATTCGTCTGCACCCAGGACGGCGCCTGGCCGCAGTACCCGGAGCGCATCCCCGACTATCTCGCCCAGGCAGGACGCTGAGTCCGGCCGTACAGAGCACAGATCATCATCAGGACATCAATCCAGGAGGAAACAATGAACACAGTAAATCCAAAGTATCGGCTCGGAACACAGGCCAACAGAATCTTCATGGCGTCCGAGACATACGAGCTGCTGAACTTCGGCAGGCACTTCCCCGCGCCCCAGGGGGGCTCGGGATGGCTTGACGACAACGGCGGCATCGATCCCTCGCAGGGAATCCAGACATGGATCACCGGCCGGATGACGCATGTCTACTCCATAGCATCGCTGCTCGGCTACCCGGGCGCCGATGCGCTCGCGGACGCCGGGCTCAGAGGCCTGACGGGGATTCTGCACGACGACGCGAACGGCGGCTGGTATCCGTTCGTGAACGAGGACGGCAGCCACGCCGCGGACAAGATCTGCTACACGCATGCATTCGTCATCCTCGCCGCATCCTCGGCCCTCCTCGCCGGACGCCCCGGAGCCAGGGAGCTGCTGGACGAGGCGCTCGCCACCTTTGACAAGAGGTTCTGGGACGACAAGACCGGTCTTGCGGTCGACACCTGGAACACCGAATTCACCACGCTCGACCCCTACCGCGGCCTCAACGCCAACATGCACACCACGGAGGCCTTCCTCGCCGTGGCCGACGCCACGGGGAACATCTCCTACCGCGTCCGCGCCGGACGCATCATCGACCACGTCGTGCAGTGGGCACGCGACAACGAATGGCGCATACCCGAGCATTTCAACGAGAATTGGGTCGCCGACCTCGAATTCAACGCCGACAAGAAAGACGATCAGTTCAAGCCCTACGGCGCCACACCGGGCCACGGAATCGAATGGGCCCGCCTCATCACGCAATGGGCGCTGAGCTTCTACCCCAACCGCGAAGGGGCACGACCCTACATCGAGGCCTCGGAGCATCTGTTCCACCGCGCGGTCGAGGATGGGTGGAACGCGGACGGCACCATCGGGCTGGCCTACACCACGGATTGGAAGGGCAGGCCCGTCGTCACCGACCGCATGCACTGGACCCTCGCCGAGGGGCTCAACACCTCCTCGACGCTGTTCCACGCCACGGGATCCGTCGAGTACCTCGATTGGTACTCGACGTTCGCCCGGTACGTGGACGAGCATCTCATCGACCATCAGGGCGGCTCATGGTTCCACCAGCTGGACAAGGACAACAAGGTCATCGGCACGGTGTGGCCGGGCAAGTCCGACCTCTACCACGCCTTCCAGTCGACGCTGATCTCGTTCGTCGACCCGGCGGTGTCAATCTGCACCGCCATCAAAAACGCGGCGAAGTAAGCCGACCGCAGGCGAGAGCCATAATCGACTGTGGGCTGCTGCGTTGCCGGGAAGCAACGCAACAGCCCACAGTCATATCCGTGGCATCGATGCCACGAGACACCGGCCGGCACCGGATCAGTCGGAACCCGGCGCATCATCATGCTCGGTCTGGAGCCGTTGTGCGGGCCGGCCGTCGGAGCCCACCGTGGAATTCTCATACAGCCCGCATGCCAATCCCAGCACGCCGGCACCCAACCCGCACACTCCGGCCGCAATCGGTTCGAAGTTCACCAGCGCCATGCTCACCGCGCCCAAAGCCAGGCTGATCGCCCCGATGATGATAGGTAGTCTTTTCATATCCACCGCTTTCTCGTATCGATCCCTCGCAATACAAACTACTACCGTTGCAAAGCCAGTCAAAATCAGCAGGTGCGCGACACGGGAGCGAGAGCACGGGAGCTCACGACGACGGTCGAGAAAGCGGCTATTTCAATCGATGCCCCGCGCACCACACATGCATGACATTCCAGGTGTTCCTGTCCGTCAGCAGCATATCGGCCGCATACCCCGGAGCGATAAGGCCCAGAGGGGCTCCCGTGACCGGGTTGGGCCCGTCGAGCCCCAGGGCGCGCGCGGGGGTGAGCGTCGCAGCCTCGACCGACTCGACGGCATCCATGCCCAGAACCATGACCGCGCGGCGCACGGCCTCCTCCAGAACCAGGGTGGAACCGGCGATCGCCCCATTGGATGCAAGTCGGGCGTGGCCATCGATGACATTGACGTCAAGGGATCCGAGCTTGTAGGCGCCGTCCGGGCATCCGGTGGCGGCCATGGCATCGGTGACGAGCGCTATGCGGTGGGGCGCGAGATCGAAGGCGAGCCTGACCACCGGATCGTGCACATGGAAGCCATCGTTGATCAGCTCGATGGTGACCCGAGGATCCTCGACGGCGGCCGGGATGGGCCCGGGAGCGCGGTGATGGATGCCGTTCATGGCGTTGAACACATGGGTCAGGATTTGCGCCCCGGCGTCAAATCCCCGAAGCGCCGTATCATAGTCGGCATCGCAGTGGCCTATCGCCGGAACCACACCTGACGCGCGGAACCGCCGTATCGCGTCGATGCCATGCTCGAGCTCCGGGGCTATGGTGATCTGGCGGATGCTGTGCCGCGAGGCGTCGAGCAGGGCATCGACGACGTCGGGAGCCGGGTCCTTCAGATCGGCCGGATTGTGCGCCCCCCTTCTCGACGGCGCAAGGAACGGGCCCTCGAGATGGGAACCGAGGATGTCAGGGCGCTCCCCCATCGCGGCATACACATTGCCGATGCTGCCCACCATCGCGGGAATCGGGTTCGTGATCAGCGACAGGACCTGCCGGGTGGTTCCATGCTCGATGTGTCCCGCGCGAGCCATGGCGATGCCCTGGGGGCCGTCGTCGAACGAGCTCCCCCAGGCCCCGTGGGAATGAATGTCGATATACCCTGGCGTAAGGAGGGCGCCCTTGGCATCAATGGTCGTGACATCGGCCGTAGCGCCGACAGCAGCATCCGGCGACGAATCGATGTCTGCGGAGCCGAACCCGATCGCCCGACGGCACGACTCATAGTCGTCGTCGCCGTTCCCTGTGGCAAGAATCACGCCGCCGTCGCACACGACCCAGAAATGGTCCCTCACCCCCCTCGCATCGATCTTCCGTGCATTGCGGATGGCCACTCTGCCTGGTTTCGCCTTCCATGCGCAGGCTATGCGGGAGACCACCCGACGTCTCTCCTCCATGTCGTTGTCTACCATTGCTTCTCCTTACTGATTCCGATTCGTCCAATTCCGATTCCTGGATTCACCTCGTGGACCGCCGTCTCATGTATTGCCGTCTCACGAAATCCCACTACGTCCACGGCCATCCGAATCCTCCTTCCAACCTCGGCCGGTCGGCAACAGGAGGACGCTGCACCACCCTGATCAAGCGCAGACCCGCGCACGACGTGCGGCGCTCCACGCCGGGAAAGCGCGACGTATTCGGGGGCCACGCCCCGTGTGCGATGCCCCCGATCCGATCGGGGACCGGGACGAGTCTCGACGATCACAGCTCCTGCCACTGAGGCTTGTGCGCGAATGCGTATGCGTAGTAGTCCTTGTGACGCAGGCGGGAGGCCGCCGCCCCATCCACGATGATCGTGGCGTGGGGATGAAGCTGAAGCGCGGATGCCGGGCAGAATGAGGATATCCCTCCCTCGCAGGTTTCGGCTATGGCCTCGGCCTTCCCCGCGCCGAAGGCCAGCAGGATAAGATGTCGAGCCTTCAGAATCGTCCCGATTCCCTGGGTGATGCAGTGGGTGGGAACCTTGTCGACGTCGCCGTCGAAGAACCTCGCGTTATCTTTCCGCGTCTGCTCGGCCAGGGTCTTTATCCGGGTGCCGGAGGCGAGCGAGGAGCCCGGCTCGTTGAATCCGATGTGTCCGTCGGTTCCGATTCCGAGAATCTGGATGTCCACTCCCCCGGCGTCGGCGATGGCCCTGTCGTAGTCGCGCCCTGCGGTTGCAAGCGTATCAGTACCGCCATCGGGCGTATGAACGAGGTGGGGGTCAAGGCCAAGAGGTTGCACGACGGTGCGTGTGATGGTGCTGCGATACGATTGGCTGGTGGCCGGGTCGAGCCCGGCGTATTCGTCGAGCGCGAATCCCCTCACCCGGCTCACATCGATATGCTCATCGCGCACATGCCGCGCCAGATGGCGATAGGCCGCCAATGGGCTGGAGCCCGTAGCGAGCCCCAGCACCGCGTCCGGCCTGTTTCGCACCAGGTCGATCACGCACCGCGCGTAAAGTTCGCCGGCCTCATCCTCGTTGTCGACAATGATTATCTCCGCCATTTCTATTCTCCTTGCTTGTATGATGGACGAATCTCGTGCGACGCCCTGAGCGCCACCGGTTCCTCCGAGAGGAAAGCCGCGCCTAGAGCCCCCACCGGAATGTCTTGATCGGCGAGATGGATTCTGTCGCACATATCAAGCGATCGAACGAAGGATGATTCGCTCTCGAGACGTGATATCCCATGACGAATCACCCTCATCAGCGGGTCCCCGATCGAGCTCACCCCGCCGCCGATAAAAATGTCGGCGGGATCGAATGTCGCGGTGATCATCTCAATAAGCCTCGCCACATTAAGGCCGAAGCCATGCCATACTTCGACAGCCCGGACCTCACCGTCGCGCGCACGGAGAAGAAGATCCTCACCGGGATACCCCTTGCTCACCGGCCAGATGCGCGAGAGCGCATGACCGGAGACCATCGTTTCGGCACATCCTCTCTGCCCACACCGGCATAGGGCACCTGTCGGATCCAACGGAACATGGCCGATCTCCCCTGCCACCCCGGACATCCCACGGAAAAGCCTGCCCTGCAGCACGATCCCCGCAGCGACGCCGGTTCCCAAGTTGAGAAACACCAGTTCACGCGAGCCCGGACAGCAATATCGGTATACTCCCATCGCCGCGGCATTGACATCATTATCAACTGTCACCGGAACATGAAACGCGTCTCGCACGGCATCACCAATGTCGCCGACGCCACTCCCGAGGTTGACCGCCTGATGGACCTTCCCGGTGCGGTGATCGACCATTCCGGGGATGCCTATCCCGACGGAGACAAGTTTCGGTTCGCCGGGACCATCATCTCGTTCACGCCGACCGAAGCGACTCCACGCCATGTCAAGCGTCTTGTTCACGGCCAGTATGACAGTGGCGGATACGCTGCGTTCCCAAGGCAGCGTCGGTTCCCTGACACGGGCGATGATGGTGCCGCTCTCATCCACCACAACGCACAGCGTCTTGGTCCCACCCACATCGACGCCGACTCGCACCGCAGACGTCCGACCACCCATAGCCCACTCCTCTTGCATCGAGCACCACTGCATTTATAGGCACTCATAATCTAATTAGTTCAATATCTAATCTAATTAATACATGAGGATGATGACAGCGACGACATGCGGAACATCCATGAAACATACGACTGTCAAAGAACATTTTTCAACACACCGGAAACTCAGACAAAACTGCTGGAATAATTCTCCGCGCCCCAAACGGAATCAAGAAAAATCTAATAAGTTCGTATTGTAAACAATAAAATATGAAACATGAACACCGATTCGTTGTATCCTCGATCATGCGACACCGCCATAGAATCAGCGGTGCGATGGAATACAGAAAAGCGAACAGCCGCCAAACAACGGGAGGGAACATGGCACTGCACACATCGAACGGTTCAGACCACCCGTTTGCGTCACCCACACTCGCTCCCCTGATGCGATCGGCGAGAAAAGCGGCGCCATCGGATGTTCGCATCAGCAACAGGATGATGGTGTTCAGCCAGCTGTTCCCGTCAACGCAACTGTCCCGTGCCGCCATAGTCCGCACAACGGGACTGTCAAAAGCCTCGGTCTCCCAAGTGGTGTCGGATTTGGAATCCGCCTCGATACTCCAGGAGATCGGACCGGGGAAACAGCTCGGACGGGGCAAAAAAGGAACGCTTCTGCAAGTCGACACCAGGCACTGGTGCGTTATCAGCGTTGATCTTTCGCGCCCCTACCTCGTCACCGCGGCAATCCTCGATCTCACTGGTTCGACGATGAAACGATCCGAGCTGCCTGTCGGACGTCCCTCGGACATCACCCCTGACAAGGTCCTTGACCTCTGCAAAAACCTTTCCCACCAGGCACCAGGCGAGATTCTGGGGTTCGGAGTCGCCGTTCCCGGCATCGTCGACGGCAACGGCACAGTGCTTACCTCGACAAGCCTGAACTGGAAAAACGTCGACCTGGGAGCAATGCTTGAGGCCGCCCTCGGAAGACCCGCGATCATCAACCACGACGCGCACAGCGCACTGCTTGCCGAGCGCTACTTCGGAAAGGGGACGCCCAACACCCTGTTCGTTCAGCTCACTCTCGGGGTGGGCGCATCGCTGCTCATCGACGACGCGGCCGTTCTGGGTGTTCACCATCAGGCCGGGGAAATCGGACATGTCACCATGGACGTCAACGGCCCCCTATGCGCATGCGGAAAACACGGATGCCTCGAATCGTTTGTCTCAACGGCGGCAATACGTCAGCGGATGCTGCAATCGAAAGACAGAACGGGGATTCTGTCCCAGTCCGGTGCATTCCTCGCACAAGCGCTTGCCTTCCCCGTCAATCTGCTGGACATCGACGACATTGCCGTATACGGCCCACCGGATATCGTCGGGCCGACTCTGCTGCAGACCGTGGAGACAAGCCTCACGAAGAGCGGGCCGTCGAATCCTGCGCGACATTGCACGGTACGTCGATGCGCATGCGGCAACGACATTGCGCTGCTCGGCGAAGGCATAGCCGTCGTACAGAGCGCGATACGCGACCTCTGATCTACTGGCACCCTGTTCCATGAAGGCGCCCGCCTCACGGAAACATCTGGGGTCATAATTCCCCATCCGACCCGCGGTGTTATAAAATCGTTGTGTTCCTGCATAAGCAAACCGCGGGGAAACAGACCACGAGGGGAGCCGCATATGTTGGGTCAGGCTGTGGACTACATCGTCATCATCATTGCGGGTACGGTGGCGGCTGTCGTTCTGTTCTGGATCTTTCTTTATTTCTTCCTTAGCGCCGTGATTCGCCGCGGCATCGATAATTCGATGCTGAAATACCAGGTCGAGGAATCGGAGGAATACCACGAAAAGCTTCTGGCCCTCGAGCGCCAGAAGCTTCAGGTCATGCAGGTTCAGGCGCAACTGCAATCCCAGGCGCAGGCGCGGGACCAGGAACGAGAACAGGCGCGGGACCAGTCGGTGAACAGACCGAGCTCCCCGCCCGAATCCCCGGTCTGGGCGGCTGCGGATTCGACGCGATATCGGGATCGAACCGCGTCGCCGCAGCGGCAGACCGGTCTGGATCAGCAACCACAACCACAGCCCCCGGAACAATCCGGCCGGCATCCTCTCGATCAACCAGCGCAGGATCAGCCGACGCAATCAGCCAAGACTCTCTGACGAAGGAACCGGCGACGGCCAGAGCCGTTCCCTCACACGTCATTTCTGGCTACGGACCGCCCCGTGTCGCCCCGACACCACCGCCACACCTCCGTCCCGCACCACACCCCGCCGCTTTCCGCCACACCCATATAGACACGTTACACCCATGCCGATTCCTCCCACCGGACTAGGATGCAAGGCATGATAGACCATATGACTCTCCACGTCAGCAATCTGCATAGATCCGCCGAATTCTATTCTCGTCTTCTGGGCCCTTTGGGATACGAAAGAAAATTCAACACCGACGACGTCGTCAGCTTCAAGGAGCGCGGATCGGCCGGAGACCCGGGCGGGGATCTGTGGCTCTCACCCTCCGAGGCTCCGCTCGCACCCCTACACCTCGCATTTCATGCAGGCACCACGCGCGATGTCCAGGAATTCCACCGCTGCGGTCTCGCCGCGGGAGGCCGGGACAACGGCGCACCAGGGCCACGCACCTACCATCCCGGATATTACGCGTGCTTCATCCTTGATCCCGACGGAAACAACATCGAGGCGGTTATGCACGATTATTCGCCGAACGGATCGGCCTCCGGTTCGCTCTGACACACGCCATCCGGCACCCGGCATCCAGCGCATGCGATTGCGGACCCTCCCACCGATTCGTCACGCGGCCCCTCCGTCACACGTCAGAGAGCGCCACGGGGGGCGTCAGGGGACAGCGTACCGGCAAGATGCCATGGGGCCATGGCCAGGCCATGGGGCAGCACACTCTTTTCAGCGAGCCGCCACGGACCGGATCCATGCATGGTGGAATTCATCAATGGTCCCGAAACGCGTCTCCCTGCGAGGATCGGTCGCCTTCATCACCGTTTCGCGGCAGGCGTCGCCCAGCTGCCACACGGCCGGCGGACCTGCACAAAACCGGTTGTTCTCATATCGGCTCTCCATATCGGCGGCACTTGCGGGACCGAAGAAATCCGATATCATGGCGCCCAGCGTAAAGACGATGGTCCGCTCGTCGATGACGGATCCGCGCGCATACTCCTCGGGGGCCTTGAATCGTTTCGTTCCGGGCCACTCCTCCCCCACCGTGTTAATCACCGGCCCCCTGCGGAACAGATCGACATCGCAGATGGTGGTGGTGTCGGAGTCGAAATCGTAGATGATGCTGCCGTCATAGAAATCGACCGCCACATAGCCCCTTCTTGCGCAGTGGGACAGGAACGAGAACAGGACCTCCACGGCGGCAAGCCGGCGTTCCACCGGAAGGGCCAGGAAGCGCCGGGACGGCGAGCGCAGCGACGCATTGCGCGAATAGCGTTCGAAATTCCAATGGTCCCATAGGCATTCGCCTTTCGCCCATTCATACACGGCGACGTAGAGATCCTCATGGCGATAGTGCTCGATCACGGAGGCGAGATGCGGATGTCGCAGATCATCGTAGACCCGCATGGCGCGGACCAGGGTGCAGACCGACTCCTGCGGGCTTACATCGGCATGGATCGTTCCGGCCCCCGCAACCTTGCAGAACACCTTTCGGCGAGAATCCCCCATGACGAAACACAGACATCCCGAACCCGTCTCGTCTATGCACGACAAAGCCCGTCCATAGCGATGCAGCCACGAGAAATCGCGTTTCTCCAGCACATGAAACGTCACCCCATCACAGCGATCAACGACCATGGCACCCCTTCATCGTTCGCTTGGCGATTCGCCGACGCGAACGCATACGATTGTCAATTCCTTCATTCAGAGGCATATGCACGCCCGAAGCTCCCAGAGGGCGACGCCGGACCTCTCCATATCGCAGATTCTATCAGAATGGTCCACACCGGCAGAACCTCACCGCAGGCACATCAGACACCTGGACCCTTTTGTCATCCTCTCGAGTAATTGTTCTTGCCATGAGACTTGTCGCATGGGAATCCAGGACCGAGTGGCCCGTTACGTTTATGTCCATCCTGTTTATGGGCGTCTACGCGGCGCAAATACTGATTCAGCCGGCCGGCGCATGGAACTCACTCGCCGAGTGGTCCATGAATATCATGTGGGCTCTTTTCGGAGCCGACTACATCACATCGCTTGTTCTGGCGGATGACACATGGCACTGGTTCATCCATCATCTGTTCGATCTCGCCGTCGTGATTCTGCCGATGATACGCCCGCTGCGCGTGCTGCGCGTCATGACCGCGTTGAACGCCCTGCACAAAACCAGTGGGATGGCGTTGAGAGGCAGGATAACGGCGTATGTGTCGGCAGCGATGGTTCTTCTCATCTTCATAGGGTCGCTTGCGGTGCTTGATGCGGAACGCCACGCGCCGGGCGCGACGATAACAACGTTCGGCAGGGCTTTGTGGTGGACGTTCGTGACGATCACCACCGTCGGATACGGGGATCTCACACCTGTCACAGCGACGGGGAAGATCATCGCCGTCGCTCTCATGCTTGCGGGCATAGCTCTTATCGGAGTCGTCACCGCCACACTGGCGTCATGGATCGTGGACGCGGTAAGCGCCGAGGAGAAAATGAACACGGAGATAACCCGCGAACAGGTCGAAGAGGTGTCGAAACATCTGGCGCATATAGAAAAGCTTCTTTCCGAGAAGGAATCCGCATGCGACAGGCGCGGAGCATAACGGACGCTGATTGCGCGACCGGAACAGGCGATTGTCGATTAGGATGGGAACCGTCGATCAGCGAGGATCGACGATCCTACACCATCAGCGGTGGACCATGAAAGGACGTTGTCATCATGAGGAAAATACTATGTGCGCCGGGAAGCTACATCCAGCAGAACGACGCGCTCGCCAACCTGGCCGATCTGTATTCGACGATGGGGAGCGCCGGGGCGTATCTCATCGTCGATTCGTTCATCGACCGCCATTACCATGACCGGATCGTCTCAAGCTTCGACGAGACGGGCGTGGACTACCACCTCGAGGTGTTCGGTGGCGAATGCTCGATGAACGAAATCAACCGCCATGCCGCCCACGTGGCCCCTTTCGACGCCGTCATCGCCATCGGAGGCGGAAAGACGCTCGACACGGCGAAAGCGGTCGCCCATCTCACCAAGACGGCGGTGATGGTGTGCCCAACCGCCGCATCGTCGGATGCACCGTGTTCGCGTCTGTCCGTGGTCTACAAGGACGACGGCAGCTTCGATCACTATCTGCCTCTGCCGAAAAACCCGGACATGGTGATCATGGACACGTCGGTGATAGCCAAGGCCCCGGTGAGGTTCCTGGTCTCCGGCCTGGGCGACGCCTATGCGACCTACTTCGAGGCCGCGGCGTGCTACCGCTCCAACGCGATCACGATGACGGGCGGGCATGCCACGAACGCCGCCATAACCCTGGCGAGGCTGTGCCATGACCTCCTCATCGCGGATGGCCCCAAGGCGGTCGCCGCGGTGCGCAAGGGCATATGCACGGCGGCAGTGGAGAACGTGATCGAAGCCAATACGCTGCTCAGCGGGCTGGGATTCGAAAGCAGCGGGCTGGCCGCGGCCCATGCCATCCACAACGGTCTGACGACCCTTCCGGGCACCCATCGATATCTGCACGGGGAGAAGGTCGCCTATGGGACGCTCGCCCAGTTCGTGCTCGAGAACCGTCCCGAGAAGGACGTCAGGGAGGCCTATACGTTTTTCCGGGCCGTCGGTCTTCCGACATCTCTGTCCGATATCGGCATCGCGGACGCCAGTGACGACGATCTGCTGAAGGTCGGGGAACTCGCATGCGACAAGGCGGACACCATGGGCAATATGCCCTGCGAGGTCACACCGGCCGATGTCGCCGGCGCACTGAGGGCAGCCAATGAGATCGGCTCGATAATGTAGCGGGCCGGCGCAGCCGGGTACCCGGCTGCGCGAAGGGTCATAACGGCGCGAAAGCCCGAACCGCCGGCGACCGGAACCGAGGACGATCCGGTCGTCGGCGGTTCGCATCCGGCGCCGCGGTGGTGTCGGCGCCGCGGCGGTGTCGGCACCACCGCCACCGGCACCACGTCGGGCCGCTGTCGTGTGTGACCGGGCCGCCCTATGATGATGCTGACACGGGTTCGACCATCCGAATCCGTTGGATTTCGAGGCATGGCACATGACGGTAGACGAGCGGAACGATTCCGACTGGATCGACGAGACTCTGGAACGGCTGTCCCGTTCCGCATTCCGTTCGAAATTCCGACTTGATTCCCATGATGCCGATTACGCCCAGTCCAAAGGTCCGGAAACGCTTGCCCGGCACGCACACGATATGCTGCGCAAACGGGTGGGTCCGGCGCATCCGGCAAAGGACGGGAGGCAGACGCCATGGCGCGGGCATCCGGTATTCACCGCCCAGCATGCGACCGCGACCTGCTGCCGCGGCTGCATAGAGAAATGGCACGGAATTCCCCGAGGACGCGCATTGAGCGATGAGGAACTCGATCGTCTTGCCAATCTGGTGATGACGTGGATCAGCAGGCAGGTGGCGAGCAGACATCCACGATACCGGTCACCAACGCTCTTCTAGATCTTGCGGCGGGTACGGGGATCGAACGATTGCGAAGTCCCGCGAATTTCGGCGGCAGTGCTTCGGCGACAGATACTGCTCAGTACCTTCTTCGCTCACCCGGCAAGAGTGTCTGTGATGGCGCCGACGAAGGCGTCAAGATCGTCCGGCTTGCGTGATGTGATGAGCCGCCAGCCACCGGCATCGTCGATGTGCACGGGCTCATCCACCTGCACCCCGCCCGCATTTTCGACATCCCGCTTGATGTACCGGGTGCTGGTCAGCGTCTTCCCCGGCAGCACGCCGGCATTGACCAGGAGCCATGCACCATGGCAGATCGCGGCGATCGGCTTATGCGCCCTGACGAACCCCTGTGCCAGGGCAATGGGCTCGGGCGCCACCCGCAGACGATCCACATTGGTCGTTCCACCGGGGACGACGAGCATGTCATAGTCCTCCTCGCGAACCCGGTCATACGTCGTGTCAGGAGTCACCCTCTCCCCCTCGAACCTGTCGTGTTCCAGCGTTTCCACAGGCCCGGGCTGTGCGGAGGCCAGCGTGACGCTGGCCCCCGCGTCCCTGAGGTCGCGCAGGGGACGGGTGAGTTCGGTCTCCTCGATTCCCCAGTTCTGTGTGATGATGAGTACCTTCGCGTCTGCGATCGCCCGTCCCATGGCCATGCCTCCCTATTGTCGTCTGTGATCCATCGCCTCCGATCATATCGAAGGACCGGTCATGGGGGAAGGCGGGAGGCCGGCGCTCACCGGTCAGCGAAAACCGGCACGAGGACAGGAACGGAGGCATGCGCACACCCCTCGAGAAAACGCACCGTGGGCAGCATGCTTGAATCCTGCGGTCGGGTTCGCCGACGGTTTACCCGGTCTTCTCCCCTTCGTCATGCTTCCGTGCACCGCAGGCCACCGAGACCCGCTACGGTTGTCTTCGGACGCTGCGGCCGAAAGGAAGCCGCATGAAACGTTCCCGAGCAGAGTGGAGTGAGTGAAGGCATGGTCATGATAGTGCATAAGGAAACGAAGAGGACGATGGCCGCAGCGGTGGCGTTCGTCCTTGCCCTATCCATCGCGGCGCAGCTTACATCGGGCATGGCCCATGCCGATACGCTGCAGCCCCCCGTCTCGACGACCGAGGGAATGCGGATAACGTTGGAGGGGACCAGCAACACCAGCGATCTGGGCGGGTATGCGGCGGGGAGCAAAAGGGTCCGTTCCGACATGCTCCTTCGCAGCGATTCATTGGATAGGATAACGGCCTCCGACGCCCGCAAGCTCAGGGACGAATACCATGTGAATCTCATCATCGATCTTCGAACGCCCTCGCAAATCGCGGCAAAGCCCGATGTTTCGATTCCCGGGGTAAGGAACGTCAACCTCGACGTCTTCGGCGGCGTATCCGATTGGCCTCAGGACGGTCCGATGTACGACGCCATGGCGCGGTATGATTCGGCCGTAACGGCGTATAAAAACGTGTTCGATATCATGAAGTCGCATACCGGCGGAGCGATACTGTTCCATTGCTCCCATGGAATGGACAGAACCGGTGTCGTCGCCGCGCTCATCTACCACGTTCTCGCAGTGAGCGATTCAGACGCAATGACGAATTACCTCCAGTCGAACACACTGCTCAACGTGACATGGGCCACACCCGATCTGCTGAACCGCTGGCATGCGGACATTGACGCCGAATACGGGGGCATGGATTCCTTCCTGGTCACAAAGCTGGGCGTGACCGCGGCTGAACAAACGGCCCTTCGCGACAAGTACCTCACCCCTTCGGACGTTTCTCTGACGTCGCTTTCCATCGGAGGGAACCCCGTCGATCCCGATCGGGCGCGCTCAGGGAAGGCATCGCTTCAGGTCGCGGACCCAACGGCGATAGGCGCCAACTCGGTGTCCGCAATTGCCTCCGATCCCCTGGCTGTGGTCTCGACGCAGGTGCGGAACGGAAAAGTCTGCGTGACGGTGACCGGCCAGGATACGACAACGGTCCAGACCTACACCGTCACGCTGACTGCAGCAGCCCGGCCCGCACCGGCCCCGACCTCCGGCGACGGACATCACGCGCTCCCCTCGAACGAGCAATCCCATGCCGCAAGCACCGGGACTCTGGCCGACACGGGAAGCGCGGAAACGATCCCGCTGACGACGGGAATCCTTCTCCTTCTGGGCGGGTCAGGCATGGCGCTCCTCATCAAGAATCACCGCGGGACCTCGACCCGTCAGGGAATCGGCCGTTGAAGCGACGGCGAAGGACGACGCCAAACCGTTACCCACATCATCTACCGCATCGACTGCTGATTATTCGTCAAGTTCATCCTGAACCTTACGCTCAGCATGGCGATCCGTATCACGTAAACCGCTCCATATTTATGCAAGTCCAGCTCCGATGTTCGGCGTTTCCACGCCTGTGTCCGGGTCTCCTTGGATAACGTCCGGTTTCTTGCGCGAATTCGTGGGGCTTCATGTTTTTAGATAAGCATGGCCCGTAGCCTGTGTACGATTTTCAGGCGACAAGCCATGCTCCACCACTTCAAAAAGCATCAACCAATTAGCGCAAGAAACCGGACGTTATCAATCACTTCGCACGATATTTCTAATGTTCATCTAATCACGCCTCACAAAATGTAAATCATTTGAAGTTCAAGCCAACTCTATGAGTTCTGTTTAATGATCGTCAGATGTTTCTTTAATTTTTCGTATGGAAAACGTTAAAAGCAGTATGGAAACAACACATATCCATAACATTACAAATTCTGCCGCAATTATGGTGGGGTGCATCATCCGCGTTTGTATCCAGAATAGAAAAAATACCAGTAACGTGTAGGCTGCAGAAAAGTAAAATAGTATTAATAGAAAACGCAGTGCTTGAATGGTTGTTTGGTTATTTTTTGTAAAAATTAAATTGCAAAACAACCGAGGAATTTCAACGACAATCGCACTTAACACGAAAAAGCCGACCACCAGAGAAAACAGTATCAGCGGACGCACTGTAATAAGAGATGGCCAGTTTGTGAAACCTTGAGTTGTAATCTCATAAAGTGCCATCATTATTAAGGCAACAAGGCATACGAGTGCCGCTTGAAAAAGTATTAAAACAACTTTTAAATATTTATTAATGGTCATACCGCCTTATATGAATACCTAAATATAGTACGAGGGGCAACAGGATTTAAAGTGTCAGTCACTGTCTTTTTCACCACACTTCCTGGGGAAAAGGATGGACCTAATGAAGCGTTAGAGCATTGCCATCCTATTAAATCTGCACCGTTGCGCGTGTATTTGAAACAGGCCTGAACAACACGTTTTAGCGAAATGCTGTTTGGAGTTCTAAAATCCTGCTTACCTGATGCGTAAGCAACGCCATCATACCAATATTGGAGACGCTCGTTGTTGGAAACATAACTAGATCCGAAACGAAAGACAGTAGCAGCAAAACTTTGTATTGCATTCTTCGATGAACCGAGTTCAACTGAGCCGGAATAGACAGTAAGTCCCTCACTTGCATCTATTTTCTTTCCGTTGGGATCGGTATATGTTGGCGATAAAACATACTTATCAGTAAGCGGTGGGTTGTCTGACAATTCACTTGCGTTGGCACTCTCTACCCCGCTGAATGTTAAAACAATAACAAAAACAGTGCTGAGTACTGCAAGCATCTTCTTATTCTTCATAAGATTTTCCCCTTCATATTTGTCAATTGTAAAACTTCATTGTTTTCAAAGTCTCCTTTCATCATGACACCACAATTGTACGGTAAGATATCACATCTCAACAATGTATGAAGACATTACTATTGAAATTTCTTGTGCTTAATAGAGAAAATAGGATAGGGGGCTGCGGACGTTTTCTTGGAGGTGGTCATGCGGCCGTTCCTTGGTTTATTCGATGTTGTGCCGGGCTTTTCCAGTCGAGTGATTGTTTGATGCGTTCGTGGTTGAGCCAGTGGATGCATTCGTCGATGAGGGCGAGCACCTCGTCGCGGGCGCGTTCCTCCCGTTGCTCCGGGTGGACGGCCTCGACCTTCATCCCGCCGAAGAATCCCCCGGCGGCAGCGTTGTCGGGCGACGTTTCGACGGCTTTTTCGAGCATCCTGTCGGCGAGCTCGGCGTTGGGGCCGAACCCGGCGGTGTGGGCGACGATCGTGCCGTCGCACCAGTCGATCATCGCCGGGAGGTGCACCTTGCCGTCACACGCCCTGATCCCGGTGACGTCCGTGAGCCGCTTCTCGTTCGGCCGTCCGGCGGTGAAGTCACGGCCGATCAGATTGTCCGGCGCGTGCGTGCTCTCACCCTGGTGGGAACCGTGGCGTGAGCAAGCGGCCTGGAAAAGTGCGACGATGCGCGTTCCGGGCGCCGCGTACTTGTCACCGCCGATACGGGCGTGATGGTAGTGGCAGATGCTCGGGGGATCGCCGGCCCGCGGGCCAGACAGCCCGGTGAAAACGTCGGGCGCAGCCGGTCGACCGGCCTGGTCCTCCCCCGGGCCGGCGACTGGATCCTTTTTACGATCCCCGTCACCTCACGCATCAACGCGTTCCGCAACTCCGGCTCCCCGACCCGCCGACGCAGCGCCCCGGTGCCGTCGCCGACGTGCCCCGACGACGACACCGGTGTCCGTTTCCGTGCCGCGCTCCTGCTCCTCGGCTGCAATGCGTGTGTGTGTTTACTTGTTAGTGGGCCGGTTTGGCGTGTGATTGTCTTCCAGATGAGCGGTAGGTTTTAGTCCATGTGAGCGTGTGTGTGAACACCGGCCCGTCCTGTCTGGAGTAGTTTCCCGA
>JALCNP010000010.1 GCA_022649135.1 Bifidobacterium sp. | reverse complement strand
ACCGACAGCGTCCCCGCCGGGGTCTGCGAGCCGTTCAGATAGTAGTCCACCTTGAACACCGCGTCACTCGACACCAGACCCGCCGCATCCTTGAGCACCTTCCTGATCTGGAAGCCGCCCACGTTCTTGGAGTACGTGTTGGTGGCGGTCACCACCGGATCCGTGCCGTCGCCGATCGTGACCGACTCGGGAGAGAACTTCACGTTCTGGAACGTGTACCCGTCCGCACTCGGGGCCTTGGCCTCGCTGAACGAGACGACCGTGCCCACGGGCAGGTCCTGCGGGCCCGCCACGACGGTCCCGTCGGGCTTGAGCTGGAAGTCCTGCGACTTCTGGGCCCCGTCCTGCGTCCACGACGCCGTCACCGAGAACACCGTGCCCTCCGGGAACGCCGACGCATCCACGCCCGACAGCGCCTTCCTCACACTGAAGCCGCCCGTGGCCGCCGCCACGCTGCATGAACGGCCTCCGAAAAGATTGGTGTGGATCTCCTTGCCTTGGGCATAGTCTCTGAAAGTTTTGGCTATGACCTGGCCCTCATAGAGGGATGCAGGAGTGGCCGGGAAAACTATATCCGCGCTGGGGGCGAGAATGGAGCCCCGCACGTCGACACCGTCGCCGCCGAGAATGTTGACCGTTCCCGTGACCCCGGTGAAGTCCCACAGAATGGAGCTCACCTGATCGGGATCATCGCTGCCGCCGTTGAGGTATGAGGGCAGCGTGATGTTGCCGTCGGCATCGATGTCCTTCTGGCTGACATGGATAATCAATGGGGACTTGGTGTAGGCGACGGTGCTGTCCGTTCTGCCCAAAGAGAATTTCTGGATACCCGCAATCTGCGAATAGTCGAGCTGATTCCATCCGGTTGAATCAAGGGTGATGTTCTGCTGCCCCGATGTGCCGGAGACGGTGGGGGTCTTCCACGCGATGGACGAACTGGTCACCAAAGAGCTGTGATCGTTGGGGAAATAGCCGGTGAAATCACCTTTTGCCTGCATGCTGGGGTTGCCAGTTTTCCCGTCCCAAGCACTGCCTTCTGACTGGAGCTGAGGACTTTGGTTCGTGCCGCCGGTGACGGAATACGTCGTACCGGTCCCATACGCCGTCATGAAGGAATAGTTCGAGGCAGTGTTGACGAGCTTGGCAACGGCGTTCTGACCATTGTCGTTGTGGCCAGTCTCCACCTGTACAGGGTTTTTGGTCGTCTCGTTGAAACTGTTGGTATCGTCGAGCCCGGCGAAACCGTTCAACAGAACACGAGTGTTGTCGCCGTCGATTGTCGGAACCGTATAGTTTCCGTTCCCTGCGCTGCTCTGGAAGATCGCATAGGATCCGTCGGATTTGGTGAAGGCAACCTTGCCGCCTATCGCCATGGAGCCTTCCAGTTCGGAATTCCCGAACGAGGCGTCACCCGTGGTCTTTATGGTAAAACCGCCATCCGATCCCGACGGAGTGGCCGCATCCATGGGATTGATGCATGTCGCTGCGGCGGCCAGAGCCTTCGGCCTGATGCTCTTCACGTTTCGCACAGTGCCCGTCGCCGATTTCGCCGTCGCCGCCTGCGCCGATGATGTCTGGCAGATCCCGGCGCCTGTGATCAGGAGCAGGATCGCGGTAATCAAGCCAATGACTCTTTTCAGGCTCACATACCGATTGATATCTATATGCTTATGCTTCATACAATTCCCTCACTAATAGTGAATCGGTTAAGCGGACACATACGACGCGCCCGGAACCAATCCAGTCTCACTGAAGGATTGTATGTAATATCGGATATGGTCGTCAGTAATATAAGGGCGTAATCGGTTACCGAAAGTATGTAAACGATTGCATATTGTACATCGCCGCCACATTCTCGGCGACGCGAGGGAACGGCAGAATCATGGCCAAACGAAATATCACGATTCACGATATCGCAGACCTGTGTCATGTCAGCACAGCGACCGTGTCGCGGGCCCTGAACGGCAAACCGGGGGTCAATCCCGAGCTGAAGGACTCCATAGTCCGATGCGCCGAGGAATATGGGTACACCTTCAATTCATCGGCCCGAAACCTGCGGACAAAGCGCACGAATTACATCTGCATCGTCACCAGGCCGAACCCCGCCAACATCGTCATGCTGCCTCCGCTGGACGCACGGAGGATCACAGCGGAAACCGGGCTTGACATACGCATGGTGGAAGTCCCGTTCGACAATGATCTTGCCGCGGCGCTGCATCAGTATGAGACGGTGCATAGGCCACAGCTCTTCATCGTCCCCGGCCCCTGCGGAGCGTGCCGGGACACTGCATTCTCCTCGATACGGACGAAGCTGCTGTTCGTGCTTTCCGACGACGCCCCCGAAGGCCCTCCCGCGGTCGTGAGCGATGACTACCACGGCGCCCGTATGGTCATCGATTCGCTTATCGAGGCCGGGCACACGAACATCGGGGTCCTCACGGAGCGCGACGCCACGGGGGGAATGCACTACCAGGCGCGCATCCAGGGATACAAGGATTCGCTCGCCGATCATGGAATCGCCTATGATCCGACGCTGATCTGCTCGGTATGCCCCGATTACGGGGACTACTTCCCCTCGACGAGCAGCCAGATCCGGGAAAGTCTCGTCCCCTGCCTGGACCGCAGGAACGAGACGGGCATGAACAGCGACATCACCGCACTGTTCGTGCTCAGCGATTTCCTCGCCCTGCCCGTCATGCGCGAACTGTGGAACGTGGGGATTCGCATTCCCGACCAGCTGTCGCTCGCCAGTTTCGGTGGTTGGGACTTCACCGGCATGATTCCGGTTTCCACGCGTTCATGGGTGCAGCCGCTGGACAGCATCATCGAAACGATGCTCGCCGCCGCAACGTTCATGGTGCATTCCCGGCCTTTCCACGACGTGAGGCTTCAGAACGCATCACCCGCACCGCATACGGCGACCGCGCTTCACGACTCGCGCCTCGTCGTTCCCGGCTATCTGAGGCGCGGCCAATCGGTGGATCCGGTCAGGACGACGTCCATACATCTGGCACGGCAGCAGTCCATTCTCACCGCCCTCAAGCGAACGGGCCGCAGCGCCCGCACACCGTCCCCGAGCGTCTAGGGGCGCAGACGCGCGCTGCGATAGCGCAGAGGCGGCTCGCCATACCTGCGTTCGAAGGCCGCGGACATGCTGCGGACACTGGGAAAGCCCGAAGACCGGGCGATGTCGACAAGGCTCGTCTCCTCTTCGAACATCAGCTGATGATACGCGTCCTGAAGACGCAGAGCGGTGAGATACTCCTTGAATCCGATGCCATTGCACCGCTTGAACAGACGGCTGAAGTACTCGCGGCTGTACCCGAAATGCTCCGCGAGCTCGGATGCCGTCACCGTCGTGTTGTAGTGCGACTCGATATATCCGATCACCGGCTGCAGAACATTGCGCCCGGATCTGCGTACGGGCGAGCTGCGGGTTCGCACCACGAAGCGATCGTATGCCAGA
This sequence comes from Bifidobacterium sp., assembly GCA_022649135.1. Classification (GTDB taxonomy): domain Bacteria; phylum Actinomycetota; class Actinomycetes; order Actinomycetales; family Bifidobacteriaceae; genus Bifidobacterium. Next base: position 87,235 of record JALCNP010000010.1, on the reverse strand, counting down.
TAGAGCATGTCGTAGAGCAGTGAGTTGATCCTCAGCGTGATCTCCGGAGTATCGTCATCGGTCGCCTCCAGCAGCCGCATGCATAGCTCGATCATCGCCTTCCTGTCGTCGTCCGTGGACCCGGGCGCGTCCGGCGAGAGAAGGAACCTGTCGGCGGTCTCGTACACACGCGACACCTTGGCCCCGTCGAAGCTGACGGAAAGAATCAGCGGGGATCGTCCGCCCCTGTTCTCGGCTACGAAATTATGCACGGCGTACGGGCTGATGATGCACAGTTTCCCGGGTCGCAGCGTTTGGACGTCCGAATCGATGGTCACCGATCCGGTGCCTTCGATCACATAGTTGATTTCCAGACCGGCATGCCAGTGCGTCGGCACGATCTCGCTCTCATGATGGACCAGCACCAAGGCGGGGTATGTCATCGAAGGGAATTCCAGCTCACAATAGTCCTTGCTGACGATCGGGGTATGCGGGGAATGGAACGAATCGTGCATGACATCACCTCCGGCGATCACGGCGGCGACCCATGTGCCGCCCCTGGGTCCGCACGACCGGAGATCGATCGATTGTTCATCACCTCGTGAACATGTCACATAATAGCACCTTCAAGGTCACGGATGCGCAGGAAAGCCGGTTGCCGGATAACTACATTGGGCAGATGACGACGATGTCTTCAACACAGAAAGGCCAATAATGTCCACAGTAGTTACCAAAGACGGTTCACCTTCGGATCAGGCGGTGCTCAATCCGCGGATAAAACGCCGGGTCATTCTCGTATGTCTCAGCGCCGCGATCGGAGGTTTCCTCTTCGGCTACGACACCTCGGTGATCAACGGTGCCGTCGATTCGATAGCAGGGTCGCGTTCGGGCTTCGGCCTGAGCACGGCAATGAGCGGGTTCTCCGTCTCCTGCGCGCTTCTCGGGTGCGTCATCGGAGCCTGGTTCACGGGAAAGATCGCCGATCGGCTGGGTCGGGTTCCCACCATCGTCATCGCGGCCATCCTGTTCATCGTCAGCGCCGTGTTCTCGGCGTTCGCCCCCGGAGTCTGGATCTTCATCCTTTTCCGCTTCCTTGGCGGAGTAGGGGTCGGGCTGGCCTCCGTCATCGGGCCCATGTACATAGCGGAGATCGCACCCTCTCAGATGCGTGGTTTCCTCGGCAGCTTCCAGCAACTGGCCATCGGCCTGGGAATCCTCGTTTCCGTCATCGTGAACGCGCTGTATGCGAACGCGTCGGGCGGCGCCGACAACGCGTTCTGGTTCGGCCTCTCCACCTGGCGGTGGATGCTCCTGACCATGATCGTTCCCGCCATCATCATGCTGCTCGCCTCCTTCCGCCTTCCCGAATCCCCCCGTTTCCTGGCGATGAAGGGCAAAAGCGACGAGGCGGCCCGAGTCCTTCGCACCGTGGTGGGAGAGACCAGCCCCCAGAGGAAGGTCGCGGAGATCCAGGCCTCGCTGCACGGAGAGCGCGGCGGGAAGTTCTCCGATCTCCGGGGCTCGACGTTCGGCCTGAAGAAGGTCGTGTGGATAGCGGTCGGCATAGCGATTCTTCAGCAGCTGTGCGGCATCAACATCATCCTGTATTATGATTCGAGCCTGTGGAGGTCGGTCGGATTCAGCGAGCAGATGTCCCTGAACATCGCGGTGTACCGCACCATCGCGGCAGTCGTCGTCACCGTGATTTCCATGTTCATCGTCGACCGCGTGGGGCGCCGGAACCTACTCACATGGGGTTCGGTCGCCATGACCGTCTTTCTGGCGATCGCCAGCATCGGCTTCTACCAGGCGAAGGTGAGCGGGACCTCGATAGCCCTGACCGGTGCATGGGCTCCGATAACCCTGGCCGCCGTGTACGGCTTCTACCTCGCATTCTGCCTGACCTGGGGCCCGGTAATGTGGGTCGTCATCGGCGAGATATTCCCCAACAACATACGCGCCCTCGGCATCGCGGTGGCAACCGCGGCCAACTGGATCGGAAACTTCCTGATCTCCTATTCGTTCCCCTCGCTGGAGCATCTCATCGGCATCGGAAACATCTATGCCCTGTACGCCGTCTTCGCGCTCATCGGTCTAGTATTCGTAGTGAAGGCGGTGCCGGAAACGGCCGGCATCAAACTTGAGGATATGAAGGCCGAATAATGATGTATCCACCAACTCAGGACAATCTAGAAAAAATCTCCGCCTGGACCCCGATCGACGAGGATCTCGACGGCCAGGACAAGGTCGTCACCCAGGTCGCCATCCGCGTCCGGGAGGAGTTCGGCCTGGGAGTCGACCTCGCACGATCAGAGAAATGGGAGGTTCCGGAAGGCGTCGACTGCTTCGAGGACATCCCCTATCGCGAGGACGATTCGCTGCCGGCCGATGCCCCCGACGCGTGCACGGGAGCGGCCAAGGCGCTGAGAAAGGCCCACTGCCTCGACGTCTACCTCCCGCACGACGCCTATCTTCGCGGAGGCACGACGACTCCGCTGTTCATTGACGTCCATGGCGGAGGATTCGTCTATGGATACAAGGATCTCAACAAGAACTTCGGGGTTCATCTCGCACAGCAAGGACTCGCGGTCGTCTCACTCGGCTACCGCCTGGCCCCCAGCACCGATTTTCTCGGACAGCTGCACGACATCTTCGATGCGTTCCACTGGATCGACGACCATATCGGCGACTATCCGATAGATCCGAAACATGTCTTCATCACCGGCGATTCGGCCGGCGCGACTCTGGGTCTGTATGCGCTGGCAATTGCGACGGATCCGGACGTCGCCAGGGCGTTCGGGATCGAACCGGGATCGATGACGTTCTCCGGCGCGGTGTTCGTGTCCGGTCTGTTCGACATCGGCAGGGTTCTCAAGGCCTCGGCCGATTCGTCATCGCTTCCGTATCTGGTCCAGATGGGAGGGACGCTCCTGGAAAGCACCAGCCGCAAGGTCCCCGAGGGGCTTTTGTCCATCGAGGGTTTGACGAAGGCCGTCGACTGGCCCCCGATAATGCTGGTCACCAGTTCCGACGATTTCCTCGAATCGGAAAGCCTGCGATTCGCCGCATGCCTGTCCGACAAGGGAACCCGCTTTGAGATCCAGGATCATGTGCCGCCCAAGGCCTCGACGCTGGGTCATGTGTTCCCCGTAGGGCAGACATGGATTCCCGAAAGCAAGGAGGTTCTCTCCCACATGAGGGATTTCGCCTACGATCTGATCTGACCGCGGGACGGCGTGAGGGCGGGTGCCTTCCCCTAAGAGAGAAAGGCACCCGCCCTCACGTTTCTCCCTGCGTGAGCTTCTCCCCGTGCATGCTCCTCTGTGCACACCCGGTCTGCTCCACCCGGGGCGCGGGCCGTGGATCCAGAAGTCCGCAGCGATGCATCGCACGAGGGAACAGCGCGGCGTCACCGGAACAGAACAGCGTCACCCGGACAGCGCGTCACAGCAGAACATACGCGATTGCCCCAAAAGCCACGATCGCCATCACGACGAGACCAACGATCAAGGACCTCGTCGGTCTGCGTCGCGGGGCGGCATGCGCTCCCCGACGCCCATCGGGGCCATTCCCGCCGGAGCGGGACCCCTCCTCGATCGACGGACCCGAAATCTCCCTGACCGTGGGCACATCGATAAAGGGAACGCTCCATCCGGTGTCCACGACATCGCCGCATGACGCTCTCGGCCCGGAGGCGTCTTGCCGATTTACGTCCGTGCCAATGAAAGAATCAGCGCAGTCATGATCGGTTGCGGCGGGGTGATTCTCCCTGTACGGCGGAGGGGGAAACAGCACGCCACCGACACGGTCGTCGTCACCCATGGCATCCAGTCGCTTTCTTCCATACCGCCGATCGTCTCACCGGCATGAACTTCCGTATCATCGATGTTCCATTACTGTACGGACTTCCACTGCCGTGTGGACGTTCCGCTACCATGCAATAGTAGCGGCATCAGGTCGGGTCCAGGACAGTCACCTCACCGCGTCGCTCCCGCCGTCACTTGCGGCGGGGCCGCTGCCTCTCCCTATGCTCCGCACCGCCCGTGGCATCCGAGTAGTAGTAATAGTTCTTCGCGCGTATCTTCTTCGGATCCGCGAAATTGAAGACGAATCCCAGAATCGGTATCGTCGCGGCGTGCAGGGCCTGCACGCTCTCGTGCAGCTCCTTCTTCTCCGCCACACCCTTGCCCACCACGAGGATGATTCCGTCGGCCATTTTGGCGAAGACGGTCGCATCGTTGGCCACCGTCATGGGGGCGGTGTCGAGAATCACATCATCGTACTGCAGCAGAGCCTGCTCCACGACCTCGCGCATGATGGTCGAATTGAGAAGAATGCTGGGATTCGCGGGGCGCTTGCCGGCGGGAAGAACGTGGAACTTCGGCTTCCAGTACTTCTGGACGACGTCCCTGGGCAGAGCCTGTCCCGAAAGCACGTGCGACAGGCCCACATGTCCCTCGACGCCGATTTTTCGGGCAACGGAGGGATGCCGCAGGTCGGCGTCGATGAGAAGCACGCTTTTGCCCTCCTCGGCGAGCGCCGCCGCGACGTTGACGGCCATGGTGGTTTTACCCTCGCCCGGCTGGGTGGAGGAGATCACCAGCAGCTGCCCTCCCTCCTTGCTATGGAGATTGAGGAAGGAGATGTTGGTGCAGATTCGGCGGAATTCCTCCGATTCGGCCCCATCGGGCTGCGATATGACCGCGGGCCGCAGCTGGCCGAGCAACGGGTCCTGCGGAACGACCCCCAGGGACGAGGCGCCCGTCAGCTCACGCGTGTCATCAAGATTATCGACCTTGGTGTTCAGCACATCCTTGAGCAGGGCCACGCCGATTGCGACGATGACGGCAAGAACGAACCCGGCGGCGAGATACAGCACCACTTTGGGCGAGCTGGGAGAGAGGGGGGTCTGGGCCTTCTGCACCACCGAAAGCGTGATGGGCGACTTGCCGGTGCTGTCCGTATACAACGACGAGGAGATCTGCCGGGCGAGGTTCTTGGCCACAGCGTTGGCGATGGATGCGGACTGGCCCGCATCACGTGCCTCGACCGAGATGTCCACCATGAACGTGTCGGTCGGATTGGTCGCCGTGACGGTTGTGGCCAGATCGGCAACACTCGTGTCAAGCCCCAGTTCGTCGATCACCGGCTGAAGCACGGCCTGCGTCTTCACCAGCTGCGGGTAGGTCTTGATCTGGGTCGACAGATAGGAGGCGCCCGAACTCATCTCGGACGAATTCTGTAGGGAATTCGACTGCGCCGCGTAGGCCGCGAACAGTTCCGCCGTGGCCGTGTACTTCGCAGGCGACAGGAAGGTGAAGGCGGCGACGGCGGCGACAACGACGACGAATGCCGCGACGGCGGCGATGAGATGCTTGCGAAGGACCTGCATTAGGTCAGCGATGGTCAAGATCTTCTCCCCAAATCTAGGTGGCTCTCCAACAGTGAAACCGCACCATCGTCTTTTGCAAGGACTCCCTCGATACGAGCGAACCAACGGCAAAGGCCGGCATCACATACATGATACATGCGATGCCGGTCTTTTCCATTACATCAACCGCAGCATGACGCTCGCTGCGCGAACGGGCATCGGCCTAAGGACATATCGGGAGGGAAATCGATCTCTGGCCCATCACAGAGTTCAGAGAAACCTGTCGAGTATCTCCGCGCTCGTTCCATACGATGACTGCGCCCCGACGCCGGTGGCCGCGTACGCCGCGACATAGGTCGCCAGGTGGGCGCATTGGCCAAGGTCCAGTCCTGCGGTGATGCCTGCAAGCACCGATCCCATGAACGCGTCGCCGCATCCGGTGGTGTCGACCGCATGCACGGCGACCGCGGGGACGAATACGCTCCGGGGCGCACCCGGAAGGGATGAAAGAACATACGCACCCTGGGAGCCCAGGGTCACGATGGCCTCGTGGAAGCCGAACAGCTCCATGCGATGGGCCAGAGCGTCCCAGTCCAAGGACGACCAGCGCCCGTCATCAGGCTCGTCGATGCCAAGAAGCTGGGACATCTCATGCTCGTTCACCAGCAGTATGTCCGAATCGGCGATCAGCTCATCCGGCAGGTCGGCGCGGAACGGGGAATTGTTCAGCAGCACCTTCACCCCGGCCTTATGCGCGATGCCGGCGGCCCGATTCACCGCTTCGATGGGCGATTCAAGGCACAGCCCCAGAGCGGCCGAACCGGAAATCGCATCGGCGGACCGCTGGGCGTACGCGGCGTCGACCTTGGCGTTGGATCCCGCGGAATAGACGATGGTGTTCTCCGCGTGGGAGTCGACGGTGATCACCGTCGTCCCGCTGGGCCCCGGAACGTTTTTCACGGCGGACACGTCCACGCCGGCGTCCTGGAGATGCGAAAGAAGGAACTCGGCGTTGCCGTCATCGCCGACGGCCCCGAGCATCATGACGTGGGCGCCGATCCGGGACGCGGCGGCGGCCTGGTTGGCGGATTTTCCCCCTGGAAGTATGTGCAGCGGACCTCCCGAGACCGTCTCCCCCGGCAAAGGCAGACGTTCGGTCTCCACGGTGTAATCCGCATTCATCGATCCGAGAACGGCTATGGTCCGGCTGGTCTTCGCAACGCGATCGAAGATCGATTGCAGGTCACAATTCAATTCCATGTATGCTCCACTTCCATCACAACAGCATCGTTTTCAGTGCGCATCGTGGGGCGGCCGGACCCCGCCGATGCAGGATCCAGCTGCCCCACGACACCATGCTACATCTCTACGACACCATGCTATATCGCTATACCACCAAGCATGGAGTCATCACCAGTTATGCTGGTCGGCATTGGTCTTATCGACCAGATAGATCGGCGAATTGATGGTCTTGCTCACCTTCTTTCCGGAGAAGTGATCATACAGCGCCTTCAACGCCATCTCCCCGATCTTGGCCGGCTGCTGGGCGATGGTCGCGGTAATCGTCCCGTTCTTTATTGCGGTGTGCGTCTCCGATTCGCCGTCAATGCCGAATATGCCGATCTTCTGTCCGGACGCCTGGACCGCCTTCATCGCCCCGAGCGCCATCTCGTCGTTCTGGGCGAAGATCGCCTGCACCCCCTTGTTGGCCTGAAGCATGTTCTGGGTGGTGTTGAGGGCGGTTGTGCGGTCAAAGTTAGCGGACTGGCTGGAGAGGATGTCGATGCCAAGCTTTTTTGCCTCCTGATTGAAACCATTGCCGCGATCGATGGTGGACGACGCCCCCGGAACACCCGAAAGCTCGATGACCTTTGCGCTCGTGCCGTACACCTTTGATATGGCATCGGCGGCCATCTTCCCCGCCTCGACGTTGTCCGAGGCAACGGTGGCGAGAACCGTGCCGCCGTTCGACCCCCGATCCATCGCCACAACCGGTATCCCCGCGTTGTTCGCGGATTTGATGGCCGGCACGATGGAATCGGAGTCAACGGGGTTGACCAGAATCGCGTCGACCTTCTGGCTCACGAAGTTCTGGATATCGTTCAGCTGCGTCGACGCGTCGTTCTGAGCGTCGGCAATGGTGATCTTGGTTCCGTTTTTCTGGCTCATGGAGCGTATGGCCGTGTCCATGGCGACGAAATACGGATTGTTCGTTGTGGAGATGGCGACTCCGATGGTGAGCTGGTTCGGGTTTTTTCGAGCAGTGGATTGCGCATTGTTCGACCCTCCCAAACCGGTTCCCCCGCAGGCGCCCAGACTTGCCACCATGGCAATTCCTGAAAGGCCGGCGATTATCCGCGTTCCGATTTTTCCAATTGTCAACTTCATTGTTTTCTCCTTTGTCGTGATGTCGATAAAGCATCTGTTTCCGGCCCGCCGACGCTGACGTGGCTCGGCCCGAACCGGTTGCGGCACGGCCACGCCGATTGATTCAGGCCCGTACCGCTTTGCGGTTCCTGAGAACATCGATGAGAACGGCCACGAGTATGACGACGCCTTCGACGACCTGCTGCCAAAACGCCGAGACCCCGATGATGTTGAGGCCGTTGTTGAGCACCCCGATGATGAGCACGCCGATGATCGTGCCGCTCATCCGGCCCTTGCCGCCCATCAGGCTCGTGCCGCCAAGCACAACGGCGGCGATCGCATATAGTTCGTAGCCGTTGCCCGCCTGGGGCGTCGCCGAGGAAAGACGGGAGGTGATCACCAGACCGGCAAGCGCGGACATCAACCCCGAAATGGTGTATATGGCTATCTTGACGCGGTTCGACTTGACTCCGGCGATGTACGCCGCCTGTTCATTGCCGCCGAGCGCATAGACGGATTTCCCGAACGCGGTCCTGTGCAGGAGGACGTAGAGAACGGCGAAGGCTATCACCATCAGAATAACCGGGAACGGTATTCCCAACAGATATCCCTGCCCGATGTAGGCCAGGAAGAACCCGTCCATATTCTTGGTCAGCGGATTGCCGTTGGTGAAGACCAAGGTCAGTCCACGATAGACCATCTGCGTGGCAAGGGTGACGATGAACGGCGCCATTTTCCCAAAGGAGATGAACAGTCCGTTGATCGCCCCGAGGAGACCTCCTATCAGCAGGCTCGCGATGATCGCCAGGGGCATGGGCATGCCGCTGCCTATCATGCCGGCCGCGAATGCGCTGGACAGGGCCAGAATCGCACCCACCGACAGATCGATTCCTCCCGTCAGGATCACAAACGTCATGCCAAACGCGATGAACCCGTTGGCCGTTACCTGCAGCAGCAGATTCAGGAGATTGCTCGCGGTGAAGAAGCTCGAGTTGATAATCGTGATGATGACGACGAGCACGATCAGAGCGGCAAGCGTCGTCAGGCTGCTGAAGCGCTGCGTGAATTTTCCCAGTGATTTCATTTTATTCTCCCATGGTTGCAAGTTGCATGACTTTTTCCTGCGTGGCTTCTTTGCCTTGCATCTGGCCCGCAATTCTTCCTTCGTGCATGACGATGATCCGATCGCTGATGCCCAGGACTTCGGGGAGGTCGGAGGAGACCATGATGATGGGCACCCCCTTGCCCGCGAGCCCGTTGATCAGTTCGTAGATCTCGCGTTTCGCCCCGACGTCGACACCCTTCGTCGGTTCATCGAGAATGAGCACCTTGGGCGAGATTCCCACCCATTTGGCCAAAACGACCTTCTGCTGGTTTCCGCCCGACAGGTCGCCGGCCAGTTGCTCATCGCTGGTCGCCTTGACCGTGAAACGCCTGATGAGATCGCGGACGAACGATGCGGCGGCTTTCGTGTCGTAGAATCCGCGCCTGATGAACGTTCGGGTACTGGGCAGGGTTATGTTCTCACGAATGGAGAAGTCGAGGATGAGTCCTTCGTCCTTCCTGTCCTCCGTGAGAAAGCCGATGCCGTGGCGAATCGCATCGGCGGGTTTGTGGATCTTCAGAAGCCTGCCGTTGAGCCTGACACTGCCGGATCGTGGTTTGTCGATTCCGAAGACCGCCCGCATGACTTCGGTCCGCCCGGCACCCATGAGTCCCGAGAACGCGACGATCTCCCCGGCCCTCACCGTGAAGGAGACGTCGGTGAACCGGTTGTCCCTGCTGGTGAGGTGCGAGACCTCGAAAACAACATCACCGATGGGTGTGTTCTTGCGCGGATAATAGTCCGTGATCGCCCGGCCGACCATCTTATGCACCAGTTCGTCGACATTCGTGTCCTGCGTGGGCTCCGTGTCGATGACCCGTCCGTCCCGCATGACGGTGACAAGATCGGAGATGGTGAATATCTCCTCCATGCGGTGGGAGATATAGACGATGCCCACCCCCTGTTTCTTCAGTGTCCGAATGACGTCGAACAGCCGGCCCGTCTCCCTCTCGGTCAGCGCCGCCGTGGGCTCGTCCATGATCAGTATCTGCAGATGGGAAAGAAAACTCTTTGCGATTTCTATCATCTGCTGCTGGCCGATGGACAACGACCCCATGGTCGCGTCGAGGGGAATGCTCACGCCGAGCCGGTGGAACGCGACCTCGGCCTGTTCTTTCATCGCCTTGTTGTCAAGCAACCCGTCCCTGTGCTTGATCTCTCGTCCGAGAAACAGGTTCTCCAGAACGCTCATGTCGGGCCATGCGTTCATCTCCTGATGGATGAAGCTGATTCCGAAGAGTTCCGCCTCCTGGGGGTTGCCGAACGTGCGCTCCTGCCCATCGATGACGATCCTTCCCCCGCTCGCGGGGAAAAGTCCTGTAAGGACGTTCATCAACGTCGATTTTCCCGCACCGTTTTCTCCCATGAGGGCATGTACCTCTCCGGAGTCGACGGCAAGATTCACGTCGTTGAGAACACGGTTGGATCCAAAGGACTTGGAAATGTTGAGCATCTCGATTTTCATGGCTGCCCTTTCATAAAGGTAATTGCACAGATCTCGCTGAATCAGATGGTGACTCCCGACTGAAGAATGATGTTGGAGAACGGCGTATCCTCGCCGGTTCGGACAACCGCTCTCACGCTCCTGGTCATTGCCTTGAGCTCGTCATGGGACACGTACACGACTTCGACATCCTTCGGGAGCCTTGTGAGAAGCGCCTCGAGTTGGCGCGGATTGTGCGCCGTCATTTCCTTGGCGAGGAACACTTTTTCGACGACGACATCGCTCAGATAGATATCCAGGACGTCCAGGAGACGAGGCTGTCCGCGTCTCAGCGAGAGATCGATCTTCCTGACGCCCTCGGGGACCGGCAGACCCAGATCCCCCAGGCACACCGTGTCCGTATGCCCTAGATCGTCAACCACTTTCGCAAGGCCACTGTTAAGAATTCCTGTTTTTTTCATCGCGAGACACCTGTCACTTCATTGTCGGTTTTCCCGTTGATATATCGTTATATCAACTGATATCTGCAATTCTATCAGTGAAAGGAAACTTGTCAACCCGCAGGGAATCTACAGCGTTGTCCGATGCATCGGTTCGATCCCGTCAGCCCTCACAGCCACATTCCGGCATCAGCGAGAGGACGCCGACACCGATTCTCGCAACACGAATGTCGTGGGTATTCGTTCGCTGCCGGCACCGTGCCCCCGTTCGCCGCCGTCTTTGTCCAATATGGAGAGGAGCAGCCTGGCCCCCCGCACCCCCATGACGCCCAACTGCTGCGAAATGATGGATATCCCGGGAGTCGTAAGCTCAAAAAACGGTATGTTGTCGAAGCTGATCACCGAAACATCCCGGCCTATGATCAACCTCTTATTATGGAAAAATCTCATCGCCGTCAACGCATCCGGCGAATAGCCGAATATGAACGTGTCCACGCCAGCGGAGCGGAGCTCCCTTACGGCGCTCACCGCCCCCGTCGCATGGGCGACGAGGGTGTTGCCCTCCCCGAGAATGCGCCGCCCGATGCCGACGAAAACATCCTGGCGCTCCTGAAGATTGGGGGATTTGCTGACCGGACCATGGACAAAGCCGATTTTATGGTGACCGAGGGAATACGCGGTTTCAATGGCAGCGAGGGTCCCCGGGACCGGGTCCGCGTCAATGAGGGGAACGCGATGGTCCGCATCCACACCGCCGACGCCACGGTCGAGAAAGACAAGGGGGAGATCCGTCTGCACAAACTTGACCAATCCCGACGACACCGTGCCCTGCGGCACGATGATCGCCCCATCGATACGCTGGGACAGCAATGACCGCAGGAACTTATCCTGCCCCTCGAGACTCTCGGACGAGGATCCGATGAGGCAGACGTACCCGTTCTTTGCCAGTTCACGCATCACGGACGCGACGAGATAGGCGAAATACGAATTGCGTATATCGGGCACGAGAAGGCCTATCGTTTTCGTCGAACTGGAACGTATGGACTGAGCCGCGGAATTCGGGATGTAGTTCAATTGCCGCATCGAACGAAAAACCTTCTGCCGCGTGGCCTGCGAGATTCTTCCCGTGTTATTGAGAACCTGCGATACGGTGGGAACCGACACCCCGGCCGTGTGGGCCACATCCTTGATGGTCGCAAAAGTCATACCGCCGCCACTCTTTCCTTAGTGCCTGCCGAATCACCCGGTCGGGGGCCAGGGCAACCGTTCCGGCGGCTCCGCGCACGCGAGCCGCGCACCGCAACAATGCCTACGACTATATAACCAACATCGCGCGACCCCTGTCGCTCCGGCACGGCCGGGCCAGCGGCCCCTCCGCGGGAACGGGAGGTCACCGCACCCGCCGGCCTCACCTCACCACGCGTGCACGCGTCCCGAGACGTAGGCCCCGGTGATCTGCGCCTCGGCCTCCAGAAGATACCGCCTCATGGAGTCCGCTGCGCCACGGCCGTCGCCGTCAAGCACCATCCGGGCGATGTCGACGTTTCTGTCGATAAACTTCATATGCACGTATTCGGGGTTTCCCAGGACGTCGAACATAAGTCTGAGCTGGGCGGAAAGGGCGGCGTAAAGACTGTCGAGAATGGGACTGTCGGCCAGAGCCACGACCGCCCCGTGGAATTCGACATCAGCGGTTCCCACCGCCTGCCAGTCCGGGATCTTCGACGCCTGCAGACCGTCTTCCGCGGCCTTCTGCATTCGTCGCGTGGCGGGATGGTCGGCGTGGGACTCGATCAGGGCCTGAGTCTCGATCGTCCTGCGCACATGAAACGCATCGATGATCTCGGGCAGCCCCGGCCTGTTGACGAATACGCCCCTGTTGTGAAGGTGCGTCACCAGACCGTCCCTCGACAGCAGCCGGTAGCTTTCGCGCAGCGTGTTGCGCGATACGTTGAGCCGGGGCGCCAGCTCCGTTTCGATCAGTCGCTGCCCCGGACTTATCTCCCCTGTCACAATCATTCTGCGAATCGATTGTGCGGCGCATTCCGGAGCCGATTCGTAATGATTATCTTTCACAACTCACACTGTATCCCACCATGATCATGCACCGTATCCGTATGGTAACTTTTCGGTTACCGCGTGTCAGTTCTCAAATTCAAGGTCGCCCAGTTTGGAGATCAGCTTCATGTTCTCCCCATAGTCGACCGGGCACGAGATGACATCGACGCCCGAGGGCTCGCGCAGAGCCTGGCGAAGCACCGGGTACAGGTCATCGGCGGATTCGACGCGATGCCCGCGCGCCCCGAAGCTCGCGGCGAGCTTGACGACATCGGGATTCTTGAAATCGACGAATTCGTGGTCGCCGTCATGCAGATCCATCTTCCACTTGATCAGGCCATAGGAGCTGTCGACCCAGACCAGTATGACGACGCGCGACGAACAGCGCACGGCCGTCTCGATCTCCTGCACGTTCATGAGGAAGCTGCCGTCCCCCATGACTGCCAGAACGGGCACGCGGGGTTTGGCGATGCTCGCTCCGATCGAGCCGGGCAGCGTCCATGCCATGGTGGACAGGCTGTTGTCGATCAGGCATGTGTTCGGGTTGAACGTCGGATAAAGCCGCGCCATCCACATTTTCAGCGCGCCGGTGTCGACGAGCACGGGCCAGCCGAATTCGACCGCACGCCGTATGTCGTATACGATTCGCTGGGGCTTCATGGGAAACCCCTCGTCCGTGCGGCACGACAGGTACTCGTCACGCAGAAGATCTCGGATCCGGGGATGGACCCCGCCGAAGGTGACGTTGCGTCTGCGCAGCTCCTGCACGAGGGAGCGCAGCGTGGGCTCGATGTCGGCCATGATGTTCAGAGCCGTCGAATAGTGGGCATCGGTGTCTTCCACGAAGGTATTGATGTGGATGATGGTCTTGTCGTCGTGGGGGTTGATTTTCGCGGGATCGAACTGCTGGATGGAGAAGCCTATCGCCAGGATCATGTCCGCGGTGTCGAATGCGAAATTCTCATAGTCGTGGCGCATGAAGCCGACCACGCCCAGGGCGTTGGGATGGTCGTCGGGGAAGACGCCCTTGCCTTCGAATGTGGTGGCCACCGGGATGTCGAGCTGGTCGGCAAGCTCGAGCAGGGCCTGCTTGGCATGGGAACGCGCCACGCCGTTCCCGGCGAGGATAAGCGGATGATGGGCCGCCTGTATCATCTCGGCCGCCTCGACGATCGTGTCCGGGGAGGGAACGATATGCATCGGCCTGGGCAGCGGAAGCGGGTGGGAGTGCGGCCTGGCGGGCAGTTCGGCGACGTTTTCGGGCAGGATCAGGCACGTGGCCCCGGGACGCTTGCGCTGTGCTATCGAGAACGCCTTGCGGGTCATCTCGGGGACCGATGCCGAGTCGAGTATCATGGACGACCATTGCGTGATGGGGCGGAACACCGACACGAGATCGATGATCTGGTGCGATTCCTTGTACAGCCGTCCCGTATCCCCCTGGGCGCAGATCGCGACAAGCGGGGTGGTCCCGGCGTTCGCCTGGGCCACGGGAAGCACGAGATTGAGAGCCCCGGGGCCCAGCGTCGCCAGGCACACTCCGGGCTTGCCGGTCATATGGGCGTAGGTGACGGCCATGAAGCCGGCGCCCTGCTCATGGCGGGTAAGCACGAATCTGATGCGTCCGTCCTTTCGGATGGCCTCCATCAGAGGGATGTTCTCCTCGCCCGGGATGCCGAAGATCACTTCGACGCCCTCGTTCACCAAGCACCGGACCAGCAGATCCGCGGCCGTGAGGTGCGCGGAATCGTCGGTCGATGGTTCAACTCGTGAGATGACTGGTCGTTGCGCTAACTCAGCCGATGCGCTCATCGGGTTTCCTTTCCTGTGCAGCATAACCACTGAAATCGCACTGACAATTAATTAATGCCGTACGTATTGTTCACCACCAGCGCGACTTCACGCACGCGCTCGTCGACCGCGGATCCGGGTTCCGAACGGCGGCGCCGAGCTCCTGCCCGAAGCCGTGGTCACGGCATGGAGCCGGCGTTGCGGGGGGCGGGTTGAGCCCGACGAATAAAAATCAAACGCAAGTTTCACATTTTTCCCGTGCACGTGCCGCTATCGCCGTGTCCTGGACGCCGACGCCCGTGAGATCGGCCAGAACGATCTGGTCCGGATCCGTTCTTCCCTCGGCCCGACCGGCGAGCACGTCGCCGAGTTCGTTGACCGGGTAGCGTCCGTCGATGGTCCCGTCACGCAACGCGTTGCCCAGATCGGAGCATTGTCTGCACTGGGAGGCCAGATCGCATACGTAACGGTCCAATAGCGGGAATACCTCCGAGCCGATCTCCGACTTTCCCGGGGCGTCCGCGCCCATCGACAGAACGGTCACGCCCGGGGCGAGCCAGTCGTCATGGACGATGGGCGCACGCGAGGGGGTTGCGGTTATGAGTATGTCGGACATCAGAGCGGATTGTTTCGGGTCGCCGCTCGCCTCGACGGGGATCGCCAGGGCCGAGGCCATGTCGTCGGCGAACGCCGTCGCGCCCTCCGCATCGTTCGACCATACCGAGGCATGCCGGATGTGCCGCACATGGCAGGCGGCCATGAGCTGCAGCCGCGCCTGCCGCCCGGAGCCTATCACCGTGACGCGGTGCGCATCCTCATTCGCCAGAAGGTCGACTGCCACGGCGCCGGCGGCCTGCGTCCTCAGGGCGGTCAGGTATCCGTTGTCCAGAAGAACGCTGAGAACCTCGCCGGTGACGGCGCTGCACACCAGCATCGCGCCGCTGGCGGTGGGCAGTCCCTCCTTGCGGTTCCCGCCATAGGTGCTCGCCAGCTTCACCGCGAAGATGCTGTCGGATTCGTTATAGGAGCTTTTGATGCAGGTGAGGCCATCCCTCCCGGGAACCGTGATCTGCATGATGGGTGGTATCTGGATATGCGCCGACGGGTCCGACAATTCACGAAAGGCCCGGGCGATGACGCCGATCACCTCGTCACCGAATGCGAGTGAATGACGGATCGTCTGCTCGTCTATGACAGTTGGTGTACTCACCATTGTCCTCTTTTCCTGTTTCCTGGTTTTCCTTGTCTGCGATTGCATTGGTGCCGGACGCATCCCCTGCGACCGGTTTGCGGTTGTGGCGGGCCGTGGCGCGACCGTGCTCAGAGCCATTCGGACGCCATGCGCTCGTAGGCGTCCACTGCGGTGGTGAGCTTGGACACCTCGACGTATTCGTCGATCGCACCCGAATCCCCGATGTTCCCCGGGCCGAAGATGATCATGGGCATGGCGAGGGAGGGCACGAACACGGAGGCGTCGGAGTAGTATCCCACGGCACGGGGGCCGGGGTCGCTGATCCCGGCGGCTTTGGCCGCGCCGAGGCATGCCCGCACGAGGGGATCGTCGTCCGGCGTTTCGACCGGAGGCTTGATGTCGACCACCTCGACGTCGATGTGGGGGCCGGCGATCTCGCGGAAGGCCCTGACGACCGCGTCGACGTCCTGCCCGGGAAGAGTGCGGATGTCGATGTCCGCGTACGCCTCACCCGCAATCAGCGGGAAGGCCTCTCCGCCCTGGATGTAGCCGATGTTGCAGGTGGAGGGCCCGAGGTGCGCGTTGGGCGGTGCGGGCAGAGCGACGCGATTCGCCTTCACCAGGTATTCGGACAGACGGACGATCGCATTGCCCCGGTCCCCGGTGCGGTCTTCGGAGAAGGCGTTGTGACCGTATTCACCGGTTGCCTTGGCACGCAGCCACAGGGCGCCCTTTTCTGCGACAAGCACCTTGTCCGATGTCGGTTCTCCGACGATAAGGCCGCTGGCATGGTCCAGGTATCCTCGGGCAAGCAGTTCCTTGGCGCCCTGCTCGGTGGTGTTCTCCGCCGCCGAGAACACGAAGACTATGTCCCCTTCGAACTCATGCCCACCCAAGCCCAGCCCCATGGCTGCCACCGTCATGGCGGCCACGCCGCTTTTCATGTCCGCGGCGCCCCGGCCGTAGATCCGCCCTTCGGAGACGACGCCGCCGAAGGGATCCACGGACCACTGCCCGGGGCGCACGTCGATGGTGTCGAAGTGTCCCGAATAGACGAGCGGCCCCTTCGTTCCCTTGCCCGGGATGCGGGCCACGAGGCATTCCCTGCCGGGTGCGATCTCGAACGTCTCGAACCGCACGGACGCCCGCGACAGGTATTCGCCGACGAGCCGCGCCGCAAGGCTTTCATTGCCGGGCGGGTCTATGGTGTTGATCTGCAGAAGCCTGCTTGTCAGCTCGATGACGCTCTGTTCCTTATCGAATTGCATTGTTCCTCCCATGGTGTGCTGCATATTCGTCATGTTTCATGCTGTATGCGCCGGCCCGGCGGTCGGTGCGGATGGTGACGGGCGTCGGGTGGGGCGTGCGGACCGGTTGCGCATCGCGCGCCGGGGCTCATCGCGCGCGCCATCGCCGTCGGGACATCAGTCCCACTCGCCTTCAAGAAGGCGCCCGTAGCCGTGTATCGGATCGCGCCACCCACCCATGCGCGCGGCATCCCAGAAGGCCGCCTGATTGGAGGTGACCACGGGCAGACCGGTCATCTCCTCCACCCGGGCGATGGAATCAAGAACCTGGATCCCGGTGCAGGAGAAGAAGATCGCGTCGATCGAGGACAGATCATAGGACCGGACGACGTCCACGAAGTACGCGGGCGGAATGGATCCGATGGTCTGGTCGTCGTCGAAACCCGCACCGCTTGCGTAGCGCACGGCGAATCCCTGCCCCTCGACGAATTCGACGACATGCGCGGCCATGTCCATGGTGTAGGGCGTGACGACGGCGACGTTCCGCGCCTTCAAGCGGGTCAGGGCCCTTATCGCGGCCGTTGCGGGATTGGTCACGTATGCATCCGGACGCGTGCGGCGTATCGCCGCCTCGACGTTGTCGGGTCCGATAACCGTGGAGGCGGAGGTGCAGCCGAAAACGATGCTGTCAAGCCTGGTCAGAGGCACAAGCAGCCTTGCCGCCGGTTCGAGCTCCGCGTGGAGCTTGGCGAAGGTCCTTTCGGAATTGGGGATCTCCAGCGGTATGCGGGTGGAGAAGACGGCGAGCCGCTCGTCGGGGACAAGCGCGTGGAAATCCCTTTCGATGATGGGGTCGGTGGACAGGTTGATCAGTCCCATCCTCGTCGTCGAGCCGAATGGCTCGTCAAGCGCGGATGGCCGCAGGTGGGTGATATGCGTCATGAAATCGTCTTTCTCATTACCCGTTAGAAGAAGGTGCGAATGGTTTCGCTCACCTCATAGGAGGAGTCGACCAGAAGCAGCGTCGACCATTTGTCGAAGGTGGTGCAGGGATGGTTTATGCCGAATCCGACCAGATCGCCCACCTGAAGCGGGCTGTTCTCGGGAACGGACAGGAACGCATGCTGGTCGTTGAGGCCGGTCACCGGCCATTCGTCGGCTTCCAGGGATCGCGGTGCCCCATCCCCCCGTGCCCGCCACTTGACGGCCCGCGGCTTCGACCAGTCGTGGGAGACGTCCCTCTTGCCGATATTGACAAGGGCGAGCCCCGGTTCGGGCATGGATATGACGCTCCCCCACACTTCGATGGCCGCCCGGAGCGAGCCGCACCGGATGCCGTTGCGTTCGAGCCGCCGCCGCAGGTTGGCGATCGCCTCCGCGTAGTCCCCGTCATCGCTCGTGATGTAGCAGCCGGACCGGATGACCACCCGGATCGGCAATGCGCTGGCGAACTGGCGAAGATAGTGTGCGCACAGATCGAAGTAGTCGGTGCCGCCGGCGGTGAGGAGCACCTCCGCGCAATCCCACAGGGAGGATTTCTCACACGCGTTGGCGACGAAAAGCACGCGGCGCAGGAGAGCGGTGACGTCACGCACGTTCTCCTCGACGGTGTCCCGTTTGATCACTCCCTCATACGCCTCGATACCCGCGAGCGCCAGCCCGGGAAGACCATGTATCCTGTGTGCCAGACCGATGGCGTATTCATCCTTCCTCACGCCCGAGCGCGCATGCTCCACGCCCAGCTCAAGAAGCACGTTGAGCCTCGCGTGCGCCGCACAGGCCCGCTCGGAAAGCTCCTCCACGTTTCTCGCGTTGTCCGCGAGAACGAATATCTCCAGATCGGGAATCCGCGCGACCATGCCGACCAGAGAGGAGATGTCCGCCGCTGCGGTAATCTCGTTGGCGATGAGTATGCGCCGGATTCCCGCGCGCGCGAAGAACGCCGCCTGCTGAACGCTTGCAGCGGTGATCCCCCAGGCTCCCCCGGCGAGCTGACGTTTGAACAGCTGCGGGCTCATGCTGGTTTTGCCGTGGGGGGCGATGCTGACCTGCATGTGCCCCAGATAGCGGGTCATCCACGCGATGTTGTCGCTCAGCGCCTCGCCGTTCAGCACGGCGACCGGTGTGGGAAAGGTGCCGTCGAACAGGTTGCGATGCTCCTCCCCGAGCTGCCGGTATGAACCGGGAAAGTCGATGGGGACCCCCTTCGCCATGGTTGCGTTCGGCCGTTGTTCCAACACTGCATCGATGAATCGGTCGAGAACCATCATGTCGCAGGATCCGGGCTCGTATGAAGCCATTTCTCATTGTCTTTCTGTACTAGGGGGAAGGCCTGCGCACGGGTCTCACCCCGATGGCGCACACATCGCGTGCAGGTACCGTGTGCCGCCGGGCGGACGGAGACTTCCGTCCGCCCGGCGATCCCGTCACGGACGTTCCCGTCGGGAAGGGTTATTTGAGGACCTTGTCCACCTGGGCCTGATCCACGGCGCCGAGATTGTACTTCTTGAGCAGCGTCTTGTACTGGCCGTTCTTCTTGATCTTCTCCAGTCCCTGCGTGATCTTGTTCTTGAGTGCCGTGTTGCCTTTTTTCACGGCGAAGCCGACGGGAATGGGATAAAGCAGGCTGGTGCTGCTGACCTTGACCTTGTTTTTGGTCGAGCTGTTCAGTTGGGCGGCGACCGCCGCGTCGCTGATCTGCGCATCCACCTGACCGGAGATGAGGGCCTGGGTGCCTTCGGGATCCGTGGGGAACTCATGCACGTCGATCGCCTTCTTGCCCGCGGCGGTGCACTGCGTCGAGGCCGCGCCACGAAGGTCGGCGGACTGGTTTCCGCCCTTGATCGCAGCCACGGACTTGCCGCATAGGTCGCTGATGGAGGTCAGCGCGGCCGAGCCGGTGCGTATCACGATGGAGCTTCCCGTCGTGATGTAGGGAATGAAGTCCACCTGCGTGGCCCGGTCCTTGGTGATGTAGAGAGCGGAGGCGATCAGGTCGATGTTGCCGGATTTCAAGGAGGGGATGAGCTGTTCGAAGCGCGTGTCCTTGAAGGTGACGTTGAGGCCCGACTGTGCGGCGATGGCCCTGACTATCGCCGGATCGAACCCGGTGGCCTTGTTCGTGGAGCTGTTCATCGAGTCATAGGGGGGAAAGCTCAGATCGGAGCCGACGACAACCGCGCCCGACGTCCCGCTCGAACCGGATGCCCCCGAGGTCGACGAGGAGCAGCCGGCGAGCAGCAGGGTGGTGCAGGTGAGGATGGCGGCGAAGGCCGCGGCCTTTGTGTTCTTCATGATGGGATCTTTCTTCTGGTGATGATGCCGGACGCTGATGGCGTCTGGGCTCGTGATGGACATGGTGCTGATGGTGGAGCCGAGGATGGAGCGGTGGATGATGGAACGGTAAGTGATGGAACGGTGGAGCCCGTGGCGCCCGGATGAATGATCCCGGAGCCGTCACATGCCCTGGTGGCGCGGCGATCGGCGGGAGCGCGGATGCCTTTCATGCGGCAACACGCGAAAGGAAGGCGCGGGTGCGCGGGTTGACGGGATGGGAGAAGACCTGCTCGCTGGGCCCTTCCTCAACCACCTTGCCGCCTTCCATGAAAACCACCCAGTCGGCGACCTGACGGGCGAACCGCATCTCGTGGGTGACCACGACCATGGTCAGGCCGTCGTTCGCGAGTTGATTCATGACGGCGAGCACCTCGTCGACGAGTTCGGGATCGAGTGCGCTGGTGGGTTCGTCGAACAGCATGACCTGCGGATTGACCGCCAGGGCCCTGGCGATGGCGACACGCTGCTGCTGGCCTCCGGAGAGCTGATAGGGGTATTTGTTCGCATGGGCGTCCATGCCGACACGGTGAAGAACCTCCAGGCACTGGCGTTTGGCCTCCCCCGCGGACATGAGCCCCAGGGCGACGGGAGCGTACATGACGTTCTGCAGCGCCGTTTTGTGCGGGAAAAGGTTGAACTGTTGGAACACCATGCCGATGTCCCTGCGCTGGAGGGCGGCCTGCGCGTCGCGCACCGGTCTGTAGCCGTCGCCCTGCTTGCGGTAGCACACCGGGGTCCCGTTGAACAGGACCTGTCCCCCGTCGATGAGCTCAAGACCGTTGAGGGTGCGGATGAAGGTCGTCTTCCCGGAGCCCGAGGGCCCGATCACGGCGATGACCTCGCCCTTATGGACATTGAGATCGACGCCTTTCAGCACCTGGTTCTGGCCGAAGTGCTTGGACACGTTCGCGGCCTCGATGATGGCGGGACCCTGATGCGCCACGCCCCGATGCCTGCGTTCCAGCTTCGTGACGCCCGAATCGGTCAGCTCCGCGGCGGGCGCGATCCTGCGTTTGGAGACATCGAGGAACCTTTCCAGGGCCTTGAGCAGGATTTCGAAGAAGGAGACGAGGATGACGTAGAAGATAGCCACCACGAGCAGGGTCTCCAGAACCATGAAGTTCTGTGTATAGAGGCGCTGGCCCACCAGAAGCAGCTCCGTGAGCGAGATGGAGGAGACGAGGGAGGTGAGCTTGACGATGGTGATGAATTCGTTGCCCAGGGCCGGCAATGAAACGCGAAAGGCCTGGGGTATGACCACGTTGAACTCTATGGACCTCCACGGCAGGCCCAGCGCGCGCGCCGCCTCCGCCTGCCCTGTCGCTACGGAGAGTATTCCGCCGCGGTGGATTTCGGAGATGTACGCCGTTTCGGAAAGAACCATGGCCACGAGTCCCGCGACGAACGGGCTTCCGAGGAACACGCGGGTTTCGGGGAAGGCCGAAGGCACGTTGTACACGAAGATGAGCAGGACAAGCAGTGGCAGGCTTCGGAAAAGCCAGACGTATGCCTCCAGCACGGCATGGACCCAGCGAATTCTTGACTGCCGGCCCAATGCGACGAACATGCCCAGAACCGTGGAGATCCCCCAGGCCAATACGGATAGCTCCACGACGGTGAGCGAGGCCTGCCAAAAGGGTGCATACCCGAACAGCGAGAACACGTACTTCCAATCCACGGTTAATTCACCTTGCCTTTATGCTGGTAGAATCCGCTCTTCCATGAAGGAAGAAGCAGAATTCAATTTGTTGTACAAAATCTTCAAATTGTTCAACCAAAATGTTTTATTGTTCTAACTTCTACACATTTCCTTGATGTTTCGTCATCATTACGAACAGATCAGAGCATCCGCCAGACACCGGCCGGCCCGATGGGACGCCCGGGCCGCCGGAAGCGCGCGGGGCTCGTCGCCGCGGGAGAGGAACACCCGGCCACGGGGCCGCGCGCGGCGCACCGATCACCACACCGCGGGTCACGCGACTCGCACCGCGCCGCACCGTGCGCACACGACGCATCGCAATCACGATAGCCGCCCCATGTGAATACTGATGTTCAGGAAGCACTGAAACAAAACCTTCGTGCAACCAAGAAATGACGACTCGTCACCATAATGAAAACGTTTTGCATCATCACGTCAAAAATCTGTGCAGAATCACTCGGGAAAACGTTCCCGCCGAACCGGAAAAATCTCCGACCACATCCGGGAGAAGGACTGCGGAATGCTTGTATACGCAAACGTTTACGCTACTTCTGAGCGAAACATCACGCGACACGCTTCTCGTATTCCAGAAATTGATACCCTTAGTGTAAACGTTTGCACGATTCAGTCATACGTGCCACGGGGTTTCGACTCGACAACGTCTGTCTGAAGAGAAAGGGGAACTGAAATGAAGAGCGAACGCGTCACCATCACGGATATCGCCGACATGTGCGACGTCAGCACGGCCACCGTCTCACGCGCGCTTAACGACAAGCGGGGTGTGGGCAAGGCGTTGAGGCAGAAGATCGTCGACTGCGCGCGGAGGAACGAGTACGTTCCCGACCCTACGGCCCAGTCCTTGCGCTCGAGACGGAGCAATCGGGCATACGTCATACTGCGATCCGAGATCAACGGGGAGATCCCCTTCCCCTTCCCCTCGAACGACGCCCTCCGGGAAGCGACCGGAATGGACACCTATGTGCACGTCATCCCGTACGAGAAGGATCTCATAACCGACCTGCAGACCCTGCGCGACGACTACTCACCGAAGCTGTTCGTGATTGTGGGGCCGTGTCTGGTCAGCGACACGTCACGGTTCCGCAGCCTGCGCACGCGCCTGCTGTTCGTGCTGTGCAACGACGCTCCCCCGGGATACCCCAGCGTGAGAAGCGACGACCTCCAGGGTTCCATGATGGTCACCTCCTCGCTCATCGAGGCGGGGCACACCCGCATCGAGGTTCTTACGGACTCCTTCGGGACGCGGTCGAACTATTCCCGGAGAGTGGAAGGCTATCGTCAGGCGCTCGACCGGCACGGCATCACATTCGATCCGTCACTGGTGCATTCGATCCCCGTGGATTTCGGCCGCTACTTCTCCTCGTCGGAGAAGCAGCTGACGACACGAATCGTCCCCCTGCTCAACTCCCAGTCGTATATGCTGCGCAACCCGCCGACCGCGGTGTTCGTGCTCAGCGATTTTCTGGCCTTCACCCTTGTTCGGGTGCTGCAGAACGCCGGCATCCACGTTCCATACAAGCTTTCCGTAGCGAGTTTCGGAGGGTGGCCGGTGACTCAATACATCCCCGTCTCGATACAGACATGGGTCCAGCCGAGCAATGACATCGTCACGGCGACCCTCACGGCGATGTCGAGCCTGCTGAACTCCGAGGACTTCCCCCAAAGCCTGAGTCTGCCGACACGACGGCCCGATGGAAGCTACGGCTGCGCACACGCCGACGGTCCGATGCACTACATCGTTCCCGGTTATCTGCGAACGGGAGAGTCTGTATCCCCCCCCCCCCAAGAGTGATTTATTGCGTCGCGCCTCCATGAGCGGCGCGGCAGACGTTACGGGCGGGCCGCCAGGCCAGGGATTCTCGGATTTCCCTTGACATCACGGGACCCGCCCGCGACGATGCCGGGCACAGGAGCGTTGGGGGTACCACGATCTCCAAACGAACGCCATGGCGCCCAGGACACCGGCGCCCAGGACCACGGCCCACCAGGGGAATCCGGGGAGATCGGATTTCCGCGCCGCATCGGCACGGTCACGGGCGGGCGTGGGCGTGACGCGCTCCCCGGTCACCAGGATTCTTTGTGAGTTGATGCCCAGTGGGGTGCAGGTGACCAGCGTCACGAGATCCCTTGTCGGATCCGCCTTGAGGGAGGCGGTGTCCGAGGGGTCGACGACGGCGATGTTAAAGACCTTGTAGGTGAGGACCTGCCCCAGGACCCCGATGGTGAAGGTGTCGCCGCGTCTCACCTTGTCGAGATGGGTGAACAGCGTCGCGGTCGCCAGACCACGATGCCCCGTCAGAACGGCATGGGTTCCCTTTCCCCCCACGGGCAGGGATGTCCCTTCCAGATGCCCGACCCCTTTGGACAGCGTATCCGTCGAAGTTCCGTGGTAGATGGGAAGATCGAGATTGATGGAGGGGATGCGCAGCCTGGCCATGACCCCGGACGGTTCGACAAGCAGTTTGTTGTAGTTCAAGGATTCGCGGGGATCCGTGCTGACTCCCGCCCCCGTGGGAAGGCGGTGGTGCGCCTCAAGCAACGCCCCCGAGGACAGGGCGTCGTTGTATGCGTGCGCCGCTGCGAGCTGCTGTGACACGGAAGGCGACAGATCTCCGGACGAGATCTCCTGAACCGATTGATTGATCAGGCGTGACTGGTCCGACTGCGAGAACCAGCCGGCAATCGACGGGTAGAGGAATACGACCAGACCGCTCATGACCAGGACAGCCGGTATCAGGGCACGTAGCCGTAAGCGCCAGGTACGGTGCATCGCAGTCTCCTTATTCACGGCTGAGGGGGCAGCGGATTGTACGATCCGCTGCCCCCTGTCGATGGGATTTCCGTTAACGGTCAGACGTTACAGCCGAGCATGCCTACGGGAGGTCACATAGAACCCGACGCCACCGGCGATCAGGGCCAGCCCCGTCAGGGTCATCACGATGATTCCCGCGGCACCGGTCAAAGGAAGATTCGGATGGTTCTGCTGAACGTTGTTGATCTTGTAGGTCTCCTGTGCGGTGGCGCCCGCGTTGACGGTCACCTCGCGCACGGTCGAATCAAGAACATAGCCCGCCGGAGCCTTCGTTTCCTTCAGATAGTAGGTCTGCGTGGTATCAGCGTCATTCCCGACCCACAGCACGATGGAGCCCTTGCCGTCGGTGCCGGTCGTGAACGAGCCGACCGACTTGGTGGCGGCCTGGTCGGAATACACGGTGAACTCTGCGCCGGCCAGTGTCTTGCTCTCGTCTCCCTGGGCGTACTTGAGCACCTGGAGCGGCCCCCAGTTCGTGCTGGGATTGGTCCCCGGCTCACCCGGCTTGCTCGTCGTATGCCCGGAATTGTCATTGGTGAAAACCGTGGCCTGGTTGGGGATGACACCGTCTCCCAAGGATTCCACCTTGGTGGACAGGGTGACCGTGACCGTGTCTCCCGCCTTGAGCTTGGCGGCTCCGGTCGGAGTGAATTCTATGGTCACCACGCCGTTCGCATTCGACACGGTGTAGTCGTCGGTCGCGGTGAAGCCCTGAACGGTCGCATTGACGAAGGACAGGCGCGAATCCAGGGTGTCGGTGATCTTGAAGGAGGTGATGTCGCCGGGCTTGTCCGGTTGCACCGGAGCGCTGATCGTCCAGTTGACGGTCGAGCCAAGCACCACGCCGTCGCTGGGGTCGGAGACGGTCTTGGTGGGGACATTGGTATCGACGGCGTTCTTGGGGTAGACATGAACATCGTAGAGCCATGATCCGTTGTTCTGGGAAAGCGGCAGCGTCACCAGGAACGGCGCGACGGGGGTCTTGATCGTATTGCTGCCATAGCCCGTTTCGGTGACGAGATACAGCCCGTGGGGAAGCGTCGTGGACACCGATCCGTCGGCGCCGGTCGTCACGTCGGAGGCCGAGCCGAAGGCATAGCCGTTCGCCGTCGTGACATCGGACGCCTGAGCGCCGGCAATCAGGTCCCAGCCTTCAGGCGTATCCAGATTGATTGCCGATCCGTTCTTCGAGGTGACCGGGGTGACGCTGAAGGTCACACCGGACAGAGGGTTTCCGAGACCGGAGACATCGGAAAGCTCGGTGCCGTCCCCGGCCTTGCCGGGGTTTCCATCAAACTTGTGGATGGTCAGCGACGTCGGTGTCCCGGGGTTGATGTTCGCAGGGTTCGCCGTGGCGCCGTCAGCATACGCGGCGCCCACTCCCCCCACAAGACCGGCGATGCCGAGAGCCAACGCCCCGGCCGCGGCCGCAATGCGGTGCCACAGGACACCTTGATGCGAATTTGACATAATACCTCTCCCTTTTCGTTTCGGCTGCGTATCTCGCAACCGGATTCATGTGTCGACTCAAATCCGAACGATTCGGCCAAGTCCGTTATTCAGTCCAGCGCCAGGCTTTCAGAAAAGACGCTTGCGCAATACAACACCGGCGCCGATCGCGACGACGATAAGACCCAGACCCCCGAGCAGGAAGGAGTCCGTGCTCATGCCACCGGTGAGTGGCAGGGTGGGGGGAGTCTGCTGCTTGTTGACGAACGCCGCAGGGAATGCATAATCGCGATCGGCTGCGCTGATCGTATAGTCGTGCGTCGCGTCGGACAGAACATAGCCCGCCGGAGCCGTGCGTTCGCTCAATGCATAGCTTCCCCACTGCTGGTTGGAAAGCTTGAAGTGGCCGGGCCGTGGGTCCTGATCGTCATACGGCCCGCTTCCGCACTGCCCTGCGGAAGTGCAGTCGGTCACCACCGTGTTCAACGGAACGCCGGTGCCCGTAAGCAGCCATGTCGACCCCGAAAGCGCCGAACCCTGCACATCCTCCTTGGACCATGAGACGGAGCCCGGCTCATCGTCGTTCGTGATGACGCAGGTGACGTTTTTGCCGTCGGCGACATCAACGGCGGTCCCGTCAACGGCAAGGTTCCCGTCCTCGTCCGAGCACGTCACACCTGTCCGCACATAGCCCGTGCCGCCAAGATCCTTTTCCGACAGCGTATAGGTCCCCGGCGCGACATCCTGTTTCTGCCCCGACGTGAAACCGAGGGCGGATCCGCCGCCAGGCGTCGCGGCGAGGTTGAAATCGTTCACGCCGGCTGTGCCGCCGAACGCATTGTGCACCACTTTCACCAGGGTCAACGACGTCTGCTGCTTTTGATTGGTGAAGGAGCAGTCAACCGTCTCCCCGGGAAGCACGGCAAGGTCGGACACACCCTCCTGTGATGTCATGGTCACCGGGGAGCCCTTGTCGCCGTTGTTGTCCGTGACCACGCACTGCCCTGAGGCGAATCGGTACCCGGTCTTCTGCGTTTCGTTCACCGCCACATTCGCGGCGGAATCGGCCGTGCCGAAGTTCACCGTCCACGAGGCCTTGCCCTGGCTGTCGGTCTGCTGCGATCCGGAGGGGCTTTGGGTCACCGTTCCCGATGAGGGGGTGGCCGACATTCCCATGGTCCAGTCGCTTCCAGGCTGGGGGTTGGCCCCGTTCTGGTCGAGAAGGGTTTTGGTCACGTTGACGCGGGCGATGAGGGGCGAGTTCGTGAACTGGCAGACAACGGCATCTCCGCTTGACGGTATCGTCACACGGCCGCTTGTCCCGCTGCCGGCTACGGCAGGGGACATCGCAGCTCCGTCCACCGTGCACTGATAGGTCGTCGCATAATTGTCAAGATTCGCACCGCCTGCCCCTGTTTCACTGAAACTCAGGGTCTTGCCGCGGACGGTCGGCTGGGGGCCGACCTGATCGGCCTGCAGCCCGTTTTGCGTGCCGCTGGTCGTTGCGGAACCGAGCTGGGTCTGGGCGTCGCTCAACGACAGGGTGAACTGGTCGCCCGAGGAAACGCGGCCCTTGACGACTTTCTGGACCGTGATCGTGGCGGGAGAGGAGCACGAGGCGAGATCCGTGCTTGTTTGCAGCGAGCGGGTCACGGTGCTTTGATTCGACCAGTTGGGCATGTCATAGCTCTGCAGCGTCGTGGCGGATCCCAGATATGCCTTGCCGGAGGCGTCGAAGGCCACCCCGTTCACATCTGCCGAAGTCTGGAACGTGTTGGATGCGGAGGACGCGATGAGGCCGCCGTCGGCCTGGGCCAGATTGGCTGCGGTGACGCTGAACACCGTCGTGTTCGTTCCGGACCCGCTAACGACGAAAAGGTTGCCCTGCGCGTCGAAGGCCATGTCGCCGTTCGTCGACGAGCCCACGTCCTTGTTGGTGTTCAGATATCCCAGGTAGGTGAATTTCGGCGTCGCGCCCGGGTCGTACTGCCACAGCTTGAACACCTGCATGCTGCCTGACCAGGACGAGATGGTGTCGAAGCCGCCGAACATGTATTTCCCGTTATTCAGGTCCACCGCCCCCGCGACCAGGGTGCCCCCGAAGGATCCGTTGCTCCAGGCGCTGGTGTCATACGAGTCGTTGGTATTCGTCCAGCTTCCCGAAGCGGTGCTGAAGGTGTACATGGTCACGGATCGGGCATTGTTCGTGCGGTTGTATGCGTATACGGAAGTCCCCTTGGGCCCGATTCCCAGGCCGTTGAACTCGTTCGCGCCGGAGGCGCGGCTGCCGACGCTGGTTACCGTGCCGGTCGGATCGATCTGATACAGCTGCCCCGTCGAGCCCGACGAATAGATGTATCCCGAATCACAGCGAATCGTGGAGGCGGCGGCCGGGGAGGACGCCGTCCCCTCGTCCACGCTTCCCGTCCCGGCCTGCGCCGAACCCATGGGAATCAGGGCCAGGGCCGCGCACACCGCCATGGAGGCCACCATGCCCATGAACCCCTGATGTTTTTTGCCACCCATCTTCGTTCTCCCGTCTTCATGCCACTGCCGAACCGGCCGCCGCTTCTCAGCGTGAGCGGCTCACCGCGAGCCGTCGCCTGCATCAAGGTCCGTATGGCATCCCACACCTGCATGACACATGACAGACTAATGAAAGGGAACCTGAAAAAAACTGCATTCCGACCCTCAAACGTTTGCGTATCGTGGCAATCGTTTACTCTGGTTTTCCCGCAGCGCGGAAAAGCGCGGTCAGGCGAGATATTCGTCTATGCCGATGTCCATAATTCGTTTTCTTCTCCCGGCGGAACACCCCGGCCCGGACAGTGCGGGACGCGTCGCGAGCGGGGCGGACGCCCCCTCGACGGCTTCGCGGCGACGCCCCCGGAGATGGATTCGTGCACGCGTCCGCCCGGTGCAGTGAGATAGATTACACTTCCCGAGGCGGGCGGCCACAGGGCACGGAGAACGCCACGGCGACTATGCGGACTGACGCTCGATGACTTCGAAGGATCCCGGCTGCCAGGAAGACGTTCCACGAGCAGCGCTGCGTCGGTGATACGCGGCGACGATCAGATCCACCAATGCGTCGATAACGGAGTTGTCATAATCGACGGTGGTGAGC
Source organism: Bifidobacterium sp. (assembly GCA_022649135.1). Taxonomy (GTDB): domain Bacteria; phylum Actinomycetota; class Actinomycetes; order Actinomycetales; family Bifidobacteriaceae; genus Bifidobacterium. The sequence goes on along the minus strand of JALCNP010000010.1, from coordinate 57,800 downwards.
GAAGGCGAAAGATAACGGCCAAGCATCTGGTTGTCTATGCCGATAACGCGCATGTCCCGGGGAATGCGGACGTCCATCGCGACGCAGGCCGCCATGAAGGCCGCGGCGCTCTCATCGTTGAACGCGCATACCGCATCGATTCCCCCGGCTTCGAACCGCGCGACGGCCTCGCGCATCCTGCCCCCATCCAGCCCGGCGTCGCTGCGCGCCAGGAGGGACAGTCCATGCTGGCAGAGAACGTCCGACACCCCCTGGACCCTGCACTCCTGCAGTTCCTTCCCCAGCGGGTCGTCCGTGCCGACCCAGGCGAAGCGACGGCAGGTCTTGCGCATCAGAAAATCGGCCTGGGCCCTGCCCAGACCCCGCTGGAAGGAGGAGAACGGGGATGCATCGGCCTCGCCCGGCCGGGAGCTGAACAGCTTCGCGACGGGAATTCCCAGTCGTGTGAGCATGGCGTAATCGCCGTCCTTCAACGTCACGAAAGGCGCCACGACGCTGGGAGACACCTCCTCCAGAAACGCCCGCAAGGACGAGGTCACCCCCGCCGAGCGGGAGAAGATGCATGTCAGCCCCTGCGATTCCAACTCACGACTCACGACATCCCACATCGCGTCGGCCCTGCCCGAGGGCATCCAGCCGGGGGCGATGCACAGCACGATATGCCCCCTGCCGCGTCTGAGGGCGCGGGCCGCGGCCGACGGGACATACCCGAGCTCGTCGACGGCGTCACGAACACGACGTCGCGTGTCCTCGGGAATGGATTGGTCGTGGCCGTTGAGCACAAGGCTGACCGTCGTGCGGGACACTCCCGCCCGGGCGGCGACCTCGGTGCTTCGAACCTTTGCGACCATGTGCGGACAACCTTTCGCTAGCTCGATTTGCGTTACACCATTATACGTATACACTTCATAAGTAACACGTGTTAGTAACTCGATACACTAACGCGTGTCATCGTTCGTCGGAATTTGATCAAAGGAGATCACAATGAGCGGCAGTGACAGAACGGCGACAGTGAGGAAACAGCCCATGGACGCAGAGACGAAAACCGTCCTGGCCATGCTCCTTCCCGCGATAATCGCCCTCTACGGCGTCTACCAGGCCATCGTCCAGGTGCTTCAGCCCGCACAGATCATGGCTCTGGACCCCGCAAACAAAGTGCATGACGTGGCGATGCTCTCGCTCATCGAGTCGGTCGTCGGCACCATCATCCTCCCCGTGGGGGCGGCGATATCGGACCGGACCCGCTCCAGGCTGGGCCGCCGCGCGCCATGGCTGCTCTTCTCCGCGGCGGGCATCGCACTTTCCAGCGTAATGATGGGATTGTCCTCGACGATTGCGCTGATGATGGTCACGGCGGGGTGCGTATTCCTTTTCGCCAACTGGTTCCAGGGCGTCATCTACGCCGTGATCCCGGACAGGATACCACAGCGGAACCGGGGGGTCGCATCCTCGATCACGGGTCTCGGACTGCCGCTCGGCATACTCATCTTCGTCAATCTCGCCGCCCGCACATCACGGCTCGGCGGATACACCATCACCGGTCTGGCGATTCTCGTGGTCGCGATTCTTTTCGTCGTCATCACGAAGGAGAAGCCATCGTACGATCTCGTGCGGCCCCAAGGCAGGAACGGCGGCGAGGCCTTTTCCATAAAGAGCGTCGGACGCTTCTTCTCGGCCTTCACGCACCGGGACTTCACCATGGCCTTCCTCTCGCGCTTCGCCTTCTTCTTCGCCTTCTTCGGCATAGCGAGCTACACGTTCTACATTCTGAGCGACTATGTAGGGAAGAGCCACATTCCCGGCGGCGACGTGGCGACGGGAGTGGCCACGCTCTCGACCATCTCGACCGTGGCCCAGATACTTGCGATTCTGGTCTTCGGCAAGCTCGCCGACCACTTCGACCGCAGAAAAGCGGTCGTGGCGCTCTCCGCAATCGTCTATATGATCGGCTTCATCGTTCCGCTGCTCTTCCCCACCTGGATAGGCATGGTCATCTACTCGGCCGTCAGCGGCGCCGCGGCCGGAGTGTATTTCGCCGTCGACATCGCCGTGATGTCGCTGGTCCTGCCGACCAAGGAGAACGAAGGACGCGACCTGGGGATCCTGGCGATCGCGACATCGATCCCGGCGGCCGTCGCCCCCCTGATCGGTTCGGGACTCATCGGCGCCACCGGATCCTACGTCCCGCTGTTCGTCTTCGGAATAGCCATGGCCCTGCTCGGCGGAATCTTCGCGTTCCTCATCCGCTCGATCCGATAACGGCATACCGTCCATACGAAAGGAAACATCATGCCCTATGCACATAACGGAAACATCGCGCTCTACTACGAGGACCGGGGTCCCCGGACGGGGCCTGCGGCGGTGCTCGTCGAGGGATACACCGCGCAGCTCGTGGGATGGCAGCCGGGATTCGTGGAGCGGCTCAACCGCCGCGGGCTGCGGACGCTGCTTATGGACAACCGAGACGTGGGACTGTCCGACCAGCTTGGAGACGAGACCCAGACCGGACGCCGGTACACCATCGCGGACATGGCCGACGACGTGGTCGCCGTCGCGGACGCCGCGGGGCTGTCCGGATTCCACCTCATCGGGGAGTCCATGGGGGGAATGATCGTCCAGCAGACCCTCGCCTCGCACCACGACAGGATCCGATCGGCCACCATGATGTTCACGACGCCGGGCTTCGAACCTCGCTGGATGGCACATCCGGAGTCGCCGGAGAGCGGATCCAACGAGGGTCTCGACCGGGTCGACGATCGCGGGAAGGCGATGGATCTGTTCGTCGAGCGCGAACGGGCATGCCACGCGGGCTCGGCCTACGCCTTCGACGAGGTGTGGACGAGAAAGCTGGCGGCCATGACCTACGACCGCTGCTACCGCCCTGACGGGTGGAGACGGCAGAACGCGGCCATGGACGGCTTCGCGGCCGACGAGAAGACGCTGGCGTCACTGTCCATTCCGGCATGCGTCATGCACGGCAGAAGCGACCCGTTCTTCAGCTATGAAGCCGGAGTCCATATCGCGCAGCTGCTCGTCAACGCCGAGCTTCACGTCTATCCCGGAATGGCGCATGAGATACCGGAACCGCTGTGGGACGAGTTCGCGGACATCATCGCCAGAACGGCGGCCCGGGGCGAGTCCCGGTAACACGCCGACATCCCCTTAGCCGGACAAAGCATTGCGTGGGACGCCGCCGTGATGGCGACGCCCCACGCAAGGGCGAAGCGCAAGCCGCTCACCGAGCCCCGCCGGAGGATGCGGTCACATCCTCGGCGTGCTCGCGGTCACGCTCCTGTACTCCTTTCATGATTTCCTTGTAATGCTTGTCGATGTCATAGAACAGCAGCACCACGATCCCGGCGGCCAACAGCACGATCGGAATCCAGATGTACAGCTGGTATATGGACTGCAGGGCGCTTGCCGGCAGCCCGGCCGAGGAGCCCTTGTATCCACCCCACGCAAGCACCCAGCCGACCAGGGCCGTTCCGATGCCGACACCGAGCTTCTGCCCCAGGCTCCCGCCCGAATACAGAAGGCCCTCGTTTCGCACTCCGGTCTTGTAATACCCGTACTCGATGGTGTCCGGGAACATCGCCCACACGGCTCCGAGCATGGGTCCGTATCCGATGCCCTTGATCACCTGGGTGACGATGATGAACCCGTAGTTCGACGGCATGATCAGCGGAAGCGCATAGCCCACGATGCTGACGAGCGAGGCCACGATGATCACGATGGTCTTCCCATACTTCTCATACAGCTTGGTGCACACGACCAGCATGGCCATGGCCGGAAGAAGATACGCCATGGACAGAACGCCCACATACCCGTCATTGCCCAGGACGTATTTGGCATAGTAGACCAGGCTTCCCTGGGTCAGCGCATACATGACCGACCAGATGACGAAGAAGGCGAACGCCATGAACCAGTACTTGTTTTTCGCCAGGGCCTTCAGACTCACCTTCAGGGGAATCTTGACCTTGTGCTGAACGACCCGTTCGCGCTGCGTCTTGAACACGATGAGCAGAAGAACCATGCCGATCAGGGAGAGGACCAGATACGTCCACACCCACGAGATCTGCGTGCCGCCGAATCCATTGACCATGGGGGTGGTGAGATTCGTGACGATGAGCACCCCGATCTGCGCCAGAAACATACGGGTCAGGTTGAACCGTTCGCGCTGCACCTGATCCTGAGTGACCAGGGAGTTCAGCGTTCCGTAGGGGATTGCGATGCAGGAGAACGCAACCATCAGAACGTTGTAGGAGACGAAGATGTAGATCACCTTCATGGTCGTCGAACCGCCGCTCGGAACGGCGAACAGCAGAGTCGTCAGCAGGGCCAGCGGGACGCAGCCGAACAGAAGCCACGGGCGCGCCTTGCCCCACCGCGAATGCGTACGGTCCACCAGGGAGCCGACCACCACGTCGATGATGCCGTCAAACGAGCGGGAGAAAAGCATCAGGGTGCCGATGATGCCGGCGGCGATGCCCACGACGTCGGTATAGAAGTACACCACATACATGCCCAGAGAAGCGAAGGTGAAGTTGATCGCCATGTCGCCGATGCCGAAGGACACGTAGTCCTTCAGCCCCAGTCTGCGAGACAGCGAGGTCGTCTGTGTCATGATTGTCCCATCCAATCCTTGGAAGCGAGTCACTCGGAATAAATCAGGACGTTCCACGATGCCGCGGGAAGCTCGACCGTGGCGCCGTCCGCCGGGGCCATGCTTCGCATGACCACCGAATCGGGTTTGTCGAACGTGTTGCGGGCCTGCAGGTCCTCGCCGGAGAGGGTCAGGTGCCTAACAAGCCGGGGGGAACCGAAACCGCGGAAGACCGGCGAGAATTCCGCCGGGTTCCTCAGATCGGAGTTCAGCGCGAAAATCCTGATCTCCCGCGCGTCCCTGTTGTGGACGGCCGCCGCATGGATGACGGGGACGCGACCCATCGTCGTCTCCAGATCGTCCCCGTGGACCGACGAGCGCAGAACCGTTCCGCGTGCATACTGCGTCAGGGCCTCGAAGGGATAGTATATGGTCTGCTTGAGCACGTTCCCGTCCTCGTCCGTCGTGATGGGGGCGATGACGTTGATGAGCTGGGCCAGGCAGGCGATCTCCACGCTGTCCACGTTGTCGAGGAGGGTGATGCCCATGCCGCCCACGGTAAGAGCGTCAAGCAGGGAGTACTTCTCCTGCAGGATCGGCGGATGCTGCTCCCACTTGCCCGCGCTCGTCAGCTCGAAGGTGGTGAGTCCCGCGAGCTGTTCCATGTTGTCAAGCTTGATGTCCTGGAAGTTCCACACGTTCCATTCGTCGAGGCATATCTTGAGATCCTTCTTCCCGCGCATCTTGTCGTTGGTGAAGGCGATGGCGTCGCGCGTGTTCCCGATATGGCGGTCGAGCTCCCTCCACGAGGAGAGGAATTCAAGATCGCCCTGGCCATGGTTCATCGTGTAGTAGTGCGTGGATACGTAGTCGATATAGGGAAGGCACTCCCGGAGCACGATCCTGTCCCACTCGAGATAGGCGTCGAGCATTTCGTAGCTGGAACCGCAGACGACGAGCTTGATGTCCGTATCAACCCATTTCATCAGCTTCGCGGCCTCGCGCGCCTTCTTGGCATAGTCCTCGGCGGAGAGGTGGCCGGCCTGCCAGGACCCCTCCATCTCATTGCCCAGGCACCAGTATTTGACGTTGTACGGCTCACGATGACCGTTCTTGATTCTCAGGTCGCTCCAGTACGTGCCGGAATCGTGATTGCAGTATTCGACGAGCTCGGCGGCGTCCCGGATCGAACCGGTCCCCAGATTCACGGCGATCATCGGTTCGACGCCGACCTCCTGGGCCCATTGGCAGAAATCATCGATGCCGAACTGATTGGTCTCGATGCTGGACCAGGCGAATTCCATGGTCTTCCTTCTGCCCTGCTTGGGACCTATCGCATCCTTCCAGTTGTAATTCGACACGAAATTCCCGCCGGGGTAGCGAACGACCCCGAGGTCAAGCCCCTTGACGACGCTTTTGACGTCGTTGCGGAACCCGTGCTCATCGGAGAAGGGCTTTCCGGGATCATAGATCCCCCCGTATATGGATCTGCCGAGATGCTCGGTGAACGAGCTCCATACTTTATCGTTGACATCGCCGACGGTGAAGTCGCGATCAAAAACATATTCTGTCTGCATTTCAACCTTCATTGTTGACTTTTATACTTTCGTTAAACGCTCTCTATGGACTACGTCTAACTGATCACAACGATAGCATAAAATTAGAAATTGTTAAAATGAAGATTCGAAACATAAAACTTCAATCCCTTGTTTCCCTGAGCCGACATATGCAGGAGAATTCCCAAGATATAGCCGAAAATTAAGGATTCTTGGGAATTGAAAGAACCCTCTCCATGCGCCACACGACGAAGAATCGAGGAAACACCTGAGTTATCAGATAAAGAAAACTTTCTATATTCTACGAAATATTTTCTATGAAGAACAGGAGAAACCCTTCCACCGGACCACCCCGCGAGATACAGTGGTGTTCAGTACGATAACCAAAAAGGGAGGTACTGCCTCCGACACGCGGTATTCAAGGGACAGTCCGTTGACGACGAAACATAAAATCACCATCTCACAGCTGGCGGAACAGGCCGGCGTTTCCGTTCCCACGGTCTCCAAAGTGCTCAACGGCCGCCCCGGCGTGTCCGAAAGCACGCAGAAGCAGATTCGCGACCTCATCAGGCAGACGGGCTACGTGCCTCGCTCGTCACCGCACAATCTTCAGAACCGGACGGTGGAGCTTCTGATCTCCCACCCGCACAGCGCATGGGCCGACGAGATTCTCGTCGGAGTGCTTGAGGGCCTGAAGGATTCGGGGTACTCGCCGATCGTCTCGGCGCGGCCGCCCGTGGAATGGGATTTCGGCCCCTGGTTCCAGGAGGCGCTTTCCCACGGTTCCCGAGGGGCGCTCATATGCCTGACGCATGTCTCCCAGGCCAACATCCAGCAGATGCTCGACAACGGGATGAAGACGATTATGATCGACCCCACCGGCATAGTCCCGCCCAACACACCGGTCATCGGCTCGGGCGACTATCAGGGATGCAAGGATGCGACACGTCATCTCATCGAACTGGGGCACAGGAGAATCGCCTTTCTCAAGGGGCCCGATGAATGGCAGACATGCCGGGCCCGCTACGATGGCTTCCGCAGCGTCATGGAGGAGCATCACCTGACGATCGACCCCGAACTCATCACCGGCAGCGCCTACTTCTTCGACGACGGCTATGAATGCGGGAACCGCCTGTTCTCGCTGCACCGGCGACCCACCGCGGTCTTCGCCTCAAGCGACATGCAGGCGGCCGGGCTGTACAGATCGGCCCGGGAGCATGAGATAAGGATCCCCGAGGACGTTTCCGTCATCGGATTCGACGACCTGCCCTATATCGAGTTCCTTCACCCGCAGCTCACCACCGTCCACCACGCCATCAAGGACATGGCGAAGCTGGGCGCCCAGACCCTTGTCGACATCATCAACCACAAGCCGACGCTCACCCACGTGGATCTGGCGGCGCCGCTGGTGATCCGAGAAAGTACGTGTCCCCCCGCGCAGTGAGCGGCTACATTCCGAGGCGACCCTCAACCGGCTGAGGAGCCGGCTGGGGGTCAAGCCAGCGCAGGCCGCATCGTCCGCGGACCGTCACGCAGACCGGGTCATCGCACGCCGGCACCGGAGAGGAAATACGCATAATGGCGCGGGGGCCGCGAATCGCATAATGTACGATTCGCGGCCCCCGCGCCATTATGCTCGGGCTCTCGCCCGGGCCCGGGCGTCACCGTTAGCGGCGACGGTTACCGTGCCGTCCCGGACCGGACCGCGGGCCGGAAAGCGCGAACCTCACGCCTCCAAGGATCAGACCCGTTGCCATGAATGCCAGGAGAAGGGCAGGTATGGCCGCTCCGGTATCGGCCAGCACGGGTGTGGGCAGGGGCGCGACGTTGACGAAGGTGATCGTCTTGCCCGCCATTCGCGCACCCTGGGAATCCGTCCTCGTCGTGGCGGCGGTGAGCGTGCCGTCGTGATTGTCGCTTACCGTCACCGTCACATCGTAGACCGTCGAATCGTAGGTGACATCGTCATAGACATATGTCCCCGCGGCGTTTTTGACCGCCGACTCGGGAATCTTCTCGCTGACGGTGTAGCTGTAGGTTCCCGGCTTGGCGTAGGAGATCGCGGCGAACCTCACCGCTCCCTTCGCGTCGTTGGTCACGGCCTGCAGCGTCTTCCCGGTCTGCTTGTCCGTGAGAAGGAAGGTGAACTGGCCGCCGCGCAGCTGCTGGTTCTTGAGTTCCTTGCTGATGGAAAGCGCATCGCTGACGGAGGAGGCGACGGGGGTGACCGCATAGGTGTTGTGGAATTCGAACAGTCCCGTGGACGCGCCATCGGCGGTGTCCTGAGCGCTCTGATCCGTCGTCTGCGAGTCACCTGTCGCGGAGCCGGCACCGTGCGAGTCATCGGAGGCGTCGCTGAGCGCAGTGGCGACGGCGGTCATATGCCCCTGACCGTCGTCACGCACCAGGACATCGAAATGCCTGGTCAGGGATGCGTCGGCCGTGACACCGGCAGGCTGCTTGGAGGCCTCCGTCACCGTGTAGTGGAAGGTCTTCTCCCGTGAACCGTCGGCCGACTGCTTCGCATCCGCGAGATCGGACTGGTGGTAGGTGATCGTTCCGAAATCGACGTTGCCGATCGAATCGTTGGAGACGCTGCTCACGGTCGTGCCGTCGGCATCGGTGGGCAGGGGGGCGTCCTTACCGGCATCGTCCACACCGGTGATCGAGAACGTGAACGCCGAGCCGAAGTTCGCGATGGTCGTGTCCGTTCCGTCGGCGAGCAGCACCTTCGTGCCGTTGACGTCCACGGGAACCTGCTGGCTGGTGGAGTAGGTGTTCACGAAGGTGAGCCCATCGGCCGAATCCGGGTAGGTCGGCGTGGCCTTGAGGGTTCCGTCGCCGTTGTCGGACACGCTGACCGCGAAGTTCTGCGATCCGGTGGTGGCGGACACGCCTTCGGGAAGAATGGACTTCCCATCCGCATCCGTCGAGTTCTCCGACACCACGTAGTGGAATGTCTTTCCCGCGTCCGCCAGACCATAGGTTATGGGCGTGAACGATATGTCATGGGACGCGCTCAGGTCGGCCACCTTGCCGGTCGACACGACCTTGCCTGTCGAAGAGTCGGTCACCGTGAATCCGAAGGAGTCGGAGGCGATGGGATCCCTTCCGTTGAGCACCTTGACCCCGGCGGGGGTGAAGCTGCCCGTGGCGTTGTAGGTGTTGTCGATCTCCGGCGCATTCGCCCCATACGACGGCGTGGCGACAAGCTTCCCGGTGCCGTCGTCCTTCGCGGTGACGGTCACGGGAACGCTCTGCGTGCTGTAGGTCACACCGCCCAGGGAACCGGAGTCCTCCGTGATGGTGTAGGCGAAGCTTCCCTCGTGATCATAGGAGATGGGTGCGAAGTCGATGGAGCCGTCCGCCGTGTTCTTCGCCGTCTGCACGACCTTGCCGTTGGCGTCGCCCTCATGCAGCGAGAAGGTGAATTCCTGGGCCTTGAGCGCACGCCCGGTGAGTTTCTTGTCCGCCGAGATGGCGAACGAGACGGGGGTCAGCTTGTCGTCGGCGACGGTGTAGTAGCTGCGCAGGGCCGGGTACTCCCCGAGCTTGTCCTTGGCGGACATCATCAGCGAGTTGAACCCGGTGGTGTCGGAGTAGTCCTCCAGGATGAAGAACCTCTTCGTCGCGTCGAGATGATAGCCCTGGGGCGCCTTGCTCTCCACGAAATAATACAGCGTGTTGAGCTTGAGCGACGTGCTCCCGTCCTTGGCGAAGGAGACGCCACCCGACGAGTCGGTGGTCTGCTGGTCCACCTGCACCGCATGGTCGGAGACGTCGGACTCACCTGTCCATGACGCGTCGGTCACGCGGTACAGCGTGAACTGCGCGCCCGACAGACCCTGGGTCGCGGACTGGGAATCGATCTTATGGACGCTGATCGAGCCGGTGGCTCCCGAGGTTCCGCCGGAGGCCCGGAGCACCACGAAGTCCTTCGTGTTCTCGATGCCGCTGTTGACGATTCCCTTGAGTTCGGCGCTGTTGGATATGCCGCTGAGCGTGGTTCCCGTCTTCCCGTTGAGGACCGCACGGTAGAACACGCTGGCGTAGGTGGCATCCGGGACCGTGACGTTCAGCACATCGACGGGATTCTTGTCCCCGTCCGTGCCGATGCTTTGCCTGACCTCGCTGCTGGAGGTGATGTCGGAGGACGATCCGCCGGCGCATGATCCGGCACCGGTGTTCTGATCCACGGTGATGTCGCCGCTGCACACGAGAACGCTGGACGACACCAGCGAGGTCCGGTAGTCAAGACTGTCGGCGAGCTCGATCGGAGACCCGGAGTTCAGCGTGGAGCCGTGCTCGTTGACCTTGATGGTATAGCCGACCTGGGGCTGGCCGGGAATCTGCTCCCCGTCCTTCACCAGCACGTTCGTGTCCACCGTGGTGGTGGACTTTCCGTCGACGAACGTGGCGTCATCGGATTTTCCGGAAATGGCATTGTCGTAGTCGCTGGTGCGGTACGGATCGGTGGGGACCGTCACCCGGTAGTTCAGCTGGATCGCCGCGTAGCAGGCCGTCTCGTCCGTGGTGCCGCAGATGTCCTGCGTGGGGATGGTGAACGTGAGGACCGTGCCGTCCTGCGAGATGCCGGGATCGATGGACTTCGTCATCGGCTGCTGCCCCGTGAGGGTGAGGGTATAGGACGCGCTTCCCTGTACGTATGTCTGCGCATGGCCCGTCGAATCGGGGCTGAGGGTGTCCGTGAGCGTCACCGGTTTGCCGTGCAGGTTGTCGATTCCGGCTCGGTTGAGGGAGCCGTCCAGGTTCTTGTTGACATCCACCGTATAGTTGATGCCCCATGTTTTGGTCGCGCTGTCCCAGGTCGCCTTGCCGCTTTTGGCAATCGCGTTCTGCGGAACGTTCACGCTGTCGGATGCGGAGAATGAGGCCGAGTCCTTGGTCAGGGTCGCCGTGTTCCCATAGGTGCCGGCGACATTGGGGTTCTGTGCGGTGGTCGTGTAGGTCACGTCGATCGCCTTGTAGCTGAGGGCCGCGTTGCTCAGCGTCAGCGAGAAGCAGGGGGCGTTCGCCTGGTTGGAACCGCTCTGCGGCTCGCATGACGCGGCGGTCCCGTTGCCTGCGGCGGAGTAGCGTCCCCAGGCGACGGAGACGTCGCTCTGGTCGGCGATGTTGACCCCGTTGATCTTCAGGGAGCCGTGGTCGTAGTCGACGCCGGAGGCGCTCCAGTTCCCGGTGAGATGGTCGATGAAGGTCAGATGGCTGTTGTCGGTGATGATTCCGGGCTTGACCTCGACCTTCCATCCGACCACGCCGCTGTCGATGGCATCGTCGCTGGTCACCGTTTTGGTGATGAACGTGGAGTCCTGACCGCTGTATGTATTGTCGTAATGAGACTGGGACGTGGATCCGTCCCCGGGGATGGTCCCTCCGGAGACGGCGGCGGTGTTCGCATAGTTCACCAGGTAGGTGGGATCGTCGAGCTTCGTGGTGTAGGTGATGGTGTAGCTCTCATATCCGGCGTCCGAGGGGAAGGTGTAGTCAAAGGATTTGCCCGATGTGGGCAGCGCAGCGGTGGATATCACCTTGCCGTCCGACGCTCTGGTGACGGTGTACTCCCCCACGTACGTCATGCCGGGGGTCATGTTCTGCAGCGTGTCGGAGAACGTGACCCCGCCGAAGTCGCGTTTGAACGTTCCGGAGTTTACCTTCACCGTCCAGGAGATGGTTCCGTCGCTGTTCCTCGTGGGGTTCGCCTTGTAGACGTCGGTGAAGCCTCCGGTGCGGTTGTATTGCGCAGTGTCCTTGCCGTACTGGGTGCCGTCCTTGGAAAGGATGGCGTCGTTGTTGTACTGGCGCTGGACGTTGGGGTCCGTGAGCTTGGTGGAGTATTCGATGGTGTAGGTGCCGGTGTAGGCCTTGTCCGTCGGGAACGTATAGCTGAAGGACTGCTTCGAGGGATCGAGGACGGCGGTTCCGATCTGGTTGCCCGCGGAATCCTTGACGACGTATGACCCGGTGTAGGTCTGGGCGGGGGATCCGGCCGGATCGGTGCCGTCGCCGAGCTTCTGGGCGGCAAGCAGGTCATCGGTCACCGTCATGCCCGCCATGTCGGCCTTGTATGTTCCGGAGTTGACGGTGATCTTCCAGTCGGCGACTCCGGTATTGTCGTGGTACTGGACGTATCCCTTCTTGACTCCGACGAAGCTGATCGCAGGCGTGGTCTGAGCCTGTCCCGAGGAGTTCTTGTCCCAGGTGTATTTGATGGTGTTCTGCAGATTCGGAGTGCTGCCCGTGAGCAGGGCCTGCTGTGCGGCGTCGGTCAGCACCGCGTCGTAGGTCAGGGTGTGGGTGCCCTTCGTCAGCTTTCCGATCGTCGCGCTGGCGGTCCGAGGGGAGGCCGTGTTGTCGACCGTCACGGACGAGTCCGGCAGAGCGGTCGAATCGAAGGCGAACGTTCCGGGGACGAATGTCATGCCGTCCTGCATGGAATCGACGAACGCGAAGTCGGTGGTGTCCGAATCCGCGGTAAATGTCGTGGTGAAGTGTACGGTCTTCCCGTCTGCATCCACTGCCGCAGATTTGACGGCATCGACCTTTGCCGGGTTGAAGCTGACCACCACACTGGCCCCGCCGGGGAAATCGATGGTGGTCTGGCTCTGCCCGTTCGAGGCGTCGGAGGAGACCTGGAAGTTGAAATCGAAATGAAGCTTGATGCCGCTGGTGTGGCTTTCCAGGAAGGTCTTGTCGTAATCGACGAGGATCTTGTCCCCCGAGATGCTCCAGGTGCCGGCCACATCGCCCGAATCCGAATACAACTGCTTCTGCGCCATGTCGGCCACGTTGATGGTGCTCGGGAAATCATATTCCAAAGCGGTCTGGTCGACTGTGGGGAAGCCGGCTGTGAAGGTGATGTTCAGACTGCCGTACAGCGTGTCTCCTCTGTTGACCGGAGTGGTGGAGTCGATCGGCTGCGTTTTGGCCTCGTCCTTGAACAGCTGGGCCACCGCCGTCGAATTGCTGGAGTCGATGACCGTTCTGGTCGCGTCGGCAGCGACGGCCCGGGTGGCCACGCTTCCCGACAGAGCCATGGCGATAAGCGTGGCGAATGCCACCAGGCACGCAACCGCTGATTTTCCGATGCTTCTCATTGCTTCCCTCGAATCGTTGCTTTCCGTGAAGTCTCCCGCTCGCCGCCGTTACACACCGATGCCGTGCGGCGGCCTTCTCCTTGAGTCGACGATCACCTGCACTGGTACGAACCGATCCGAACACGTCAATGTCCGTTCGTCTCAGTCATTAAGCAATCGTTTGCGTAAAACACCTGCCATCTTAATGGAAAAAACCGTGTGGCGCACGGTTTTAGCGAAAAAACCGGGCATCACACGGTTTTTGCACGTGAAATGAGAGGTAGATAACATCCTCCGCCGAAAAAAACGGCTACTCCGCCACCAGCGAACCGCATCCGGCTCCCCTGCCGGAGATCGCCGTCCATGCAGCCAGCACCATGTCCGTTGACGGCCCCGGCCCGAACGCGCGAACGCCGACGCAACACCCGCTGCCCATCCCGCGTTCAGATGCTTTACCGTGCGCGCAGCCGCGTTATACTGGCATGGAATCGAACGGGGAGGGAAGGGGCCTGCCACGGAACAGAACCATCACTATCACAAGGGGATAGCCAAACGACAGGAGATCCTCGACCAGGCTCTCCATCTCATAGGGGTGCATGGGTTCGACGACACGACACTCCACTCCATCGCGGAATCGGCCGGGCTTTCCGAATCCGGGGTACTGCATTATTTTTCTTCAATGAACGATCTTTACATACAGATTCTCGAGACACGTGACCGCATTCAGGCCCATCAGCTGACCATATTCGCGACTCCGCCCCAGGACGGCGAATCGGAGGATGACTTTCTGCGCACCCTGTGCCGCGGCAAGGTCGACATGGCGAAGCTGATGCAACAGGTCATAGCAATCAACGGGCACAACCAGGAAACACCTGGACTGGTCGAGTTGTATGTGCGCATGCAGATGCAGGCGGGGAATCCGCAGCACCCCGCGCACGCCTATTTTCTGCGCCGCACGGCCATGACCCATCACGTTTTCGAACCGCTGATCCGGCAGGCGAACGACCAGGGGGTGTTCTCCCCTCCGTGGGACCCGGCCATCGCCGTCAGCACTATGATCGCCGTGGCCGACGGGCTTCAGCTACAGTGGCTGAACGACCACAGCGTGGACGTCGCACGCGGCCTCACCGAATTCTTCCAACAGGTCGGAATCCACCAGTAGCAAGATTGCGTCGGCCTGAGCCGACGCAATCCAAGAGCCAGCGCACGGCGTCCCCACCATGAGAGAGGCGGACGCCGCCCTGGCGGCATGACCTTGTCCAGACCGTGCCGGAGATGACGCGTCAGCGATCCGACGCGGACGTCTCCACCGGCGGGATGAGGAACGAGCACAGCAGCGCAGCCACCACGAGCACACCGCCCACGCCAATGCTCAGCACGTAGGACGAGGTCCCTGCACCGCCGTTCACCTGGGTAAGCACCGCATACAGCACCGCGAAGCTCAGGCCGGCGCCCAGGTTGAACGCTCCGGCGTTCAGTCCGGGAAGGTACCCGGGGTTGTCCTCGGGCGACAAAACTATTCCCAGACCGTTAAGCATGATGTTAACCGTTCCGGCATAGGCCAGACCCACGAACACGGAGATGAGGACCAATGCCCAGACGCTCGGCGCAGAGGCCGTCAGCATCGTCAGCGCAATGCCGACAATCGTTGCGACCAGGCCGAAACGCAGCACCGTATGATAGCCGAATTTGCTGGCCAGCCACCCCGAAACCGGGCCAAAAGCGAGGCCTGCCAGGGCATAGGGCGTCAACGTCGCCAGCGAGGCGGCGTCCGCGGCGAGACCCGCGCCGAACTTCACGTCCTGCGCCAGCGCCGGCACTATGCCGTTCATGATGGCGAAGACGCCCGTCATGGTCAGCAGGGTGGTCAGAAGCAGACCCCACGTACGACGCTGCTTAAGATAGCCGGTCGCCACCATGGGAGCCTTCTTGTGCTTCTCCACATTCCAGAAAGCGACGAATGCAAGAACGGCAACGATGACAAGTATGCAGAACAGCCCCCAGTTCGCGCCTGCCAGCTTCTCGGCCTCATCGACGGCGACCAGCAAAGCGCCGATCGCAACCACGATCAGGAACGCGCCGAGCCAATCCATCGCGGAACGATCCTCCGCATAGCTTTCCTGCGTGGTGATCCAGATCAGCACCACGGCGACGACGGCGATGCCCGCCATGGTCCAGAAGATCGAGCGGAAGCCGTAGTGAGCGGCAAGCCACCCGCCAAGTAGAGCGTCGACGCCGGCGATGCCACCGTTCACCGAGGTGATGACCGCCATCAGCCGTGCGTATCTGGCACCGTCGGGAACCCTCACATGCAGCATGATCAGGCACAGCGGGACCAAGGGGCCGGAAACGCCCTGCAGCACCCTTCCCACCATCAGCATGGGGACGTTCACCGAAAGGGCGGAGATGATGCATCCCACCACGGTGGCAATCAGCATGCCGAGCAGCACCTTCTTGCGACCCGCGAGATCCGCGAGACGCGGCAGAAAAAGGGAGAACAACGCGGCCGCCGTGAAGAACACGGTCTGGGTCAGGCTGATCTGTGAGGCGGTGGTGTCCAGCTCCTTCTGCATGGTCACCAATGCCGGGGAGAGCATCGAGGCATTGAGCTGGAAGGCGAAGACGGCCACGAGAAGGGCAACCATCAGTGCGGCGATGGATCCCTTGCCCGTGGGGGATTGCGGCGTCTGAGGCGCGGCGCTCCGCTGCCCATCGACAGCGGTGGAAGTTGGCTCGCTCATCGATCCATCCCCTCGCCGATGTTGGCTATGGCCTCATGAATGAGCTGCCAGAAGCGGTCGGCATCCAGCTTCACCCCGAACTGCGTGTGGCAGTCGGCTGGGGCCGGGGCGCGCAGATCGGCGACGGTCATACCGAGTGTGAGCGTACCCTGGGTCTCCACATCGATGGGGGCCTTCCTCACGGTTATGACACTGGGATCGATGAGATAGGCGACGGTGCAGGGGTCGTGCACCGGAGGATCGACGAATCCCTGGTTCTTCTCGTAGGACTTGCGGAAGAAGTCCATGAGCTGGCTGACGAACTTCGCGGTCGGCGTTCCGATGGACTCTATGTCGCGCTGACGCGCCGGCGTGCACAGCGCCTGATGGGTCAGGTCGAGGCCGATCATGGTCACGGGCCACGGCGCATTGAACACGACGTGGGCGGCCTCGGGGTCGACCTTCATGTTGAACTCGGCGACGGCGCTCCAGTTTCCCACATGGACGCCACCTCCCATAAGCACGACCTCCTTGACGCGGTCCACTATCCGGGGCTCCTTGCGGACGGCCATGGCGATATTCGTCAGCGGGCCCGTCGGCACCAGGGTTATGGTCTTGGGCTCGTTGCCCATGATGGTGTCGATGATGAAATCCACACCATGCTTGTCTATCACGCTCCTGCTCGGCTTGGGCAGATCGACACCGTCGAGCCCGGTGTCGCCGTGGATTCCGGGGGCCGTCTCCAGCTCTCGCACCAGAGGCTTCGCGCAGCCCGCCGCTACCGGGACCTTGTACTCGTGTGCCTGTTCGAGAACGGCAAGCGCGTTGTATGTCACCTTGTGCAGGGTCTGATTGCCCCCGATGGTCGTCACGCCCAGCAGGTCTATGTTCTTGTTTCCCAGGGCCAGCAGTATGGCCACCGCATCATCGTGGCCGGGATCGCTGTCCAGTATGATCTTCTTCACCATCGCAACTCCTTCGTTCACATCTCGCTCGCGACGTCTTCGTTTCCGCAGACGCCCTCGTGCCTGCGCTATGTGTTCATGCCATAGCGTCAGATATGGTAATACGTTTTACCAAATCGTCGCCTCTATGATAAAACTTAGGGAAAGCACAGTCAAGACGGAAAGCTTCGGGAGGGTATCATGCCGGGAAAGACAACGATCAAGGACGTGGCCCGGCAGGCGCGGACCTCGATCACCGCCGTGTCGCTGACATTGAACAAACGCCCGAACCGACTCTCCGATGCGACCCGACGGCGCATCATCGAGACAGCGGAGCGCCTGCACTATGTGCCCAACCAGAATGCGCGCAGCCTGGTGAGCAACCGCTCCATGCTGCTGGGGCTGATCGTGCCCGACATACAGAACGTCTTCTTCGCGGACATGGCCACATATCTGAGCGACGAATGCAACGCCCGGGGATATGTCCTTGTCATAGCCAACTCGAACGACGATGCCGCCGGCGAGCAGCGCCTCATCAGACAGTTCCGCTCCCGGGGGCTTGACGGCATGATGATCGTGCCCTCGCTCGAATCCTTCGGCAGACCCGACGAGTTCCGCACGGCGATCGAGCATTGCGACATCCCCGTTGTTCTTCTGGACAGGATCTCATCCCTGCCCTGGTGCGATTCCGTGGGATTCGACAACTATCTCGGCGGACGCATGGCGGCGCAGTGCCTGCTGGACCACGGTCATCGACAGGTGGCGATGATAGCGGCCAAATCAACGTACATGAGCAGGGACGGCCGCACGGAAGGATTCCTCGACCGCATGTCCGAGGCAGGGTTCCCCGTTCCTCCGGAAAGAATCACGGAAGGAAGGTTCCGCTTCGAGGGGGGCCTCGAAGCGATCGATCCCCTCCTCGACCAACAGGTCACCGCGGTCTTCTGCGGCAACGACATGACCGCACTGGGAGCCATAAGCGGAATGACGCACAGGGGGGTGAAGATTCCCGGCGACGTCTCCGTCATCGGATATGACAACGACATGTTCCTTCGGGGGATCAACGTCAATCTCACGACGATCGATCAGAACCTCCGTGAGCTCACCCGGATGGCGATGCGCACCATCATGCAGCGCATAGACCGGGAAACCGCGGAGGAGCATGACACGGACACGTCCGTTCAGGCTGCAGAACCGAATGGCACAGGCAAGTTCCCATCCACGCCAGCGACAGACGGCCACGACAAGCGGGCAGGCGCCGAGCCAGGAACACGCCCACGCACGGGCAGAGCCTGGCTCGAGCGACCGAGAAAAACCCTCCTGCGCCCCCAACTGGTCGAAAGGGCCACAGTGGCGCAGATCGCAACGCCACAAGGGGAATGATTCCATCCGCCGGCCCCATGGGGAGCCCGAGCCCGATGCCGTCCCCTGTCGTGCCAGATGGGTCACGGCAGGGGACGGCAGCGGGAAAACCGGGAAGGACAGGGGTCCCCATATCACCGCCGCTCGGAAGCATAGGGAAGCAGAGCGTGGTAGAGGCCGAGCGTCCGGGAGCCGTCCTCGAAATTGAAAACCGTGAATCCCCCTCCCTTGAGGATGATGAACAGGAAAGGTCCCTTGCTGCTCTGAGCGTAGACATGGCCACGCCCAAGGCCGCGCACGGTAAAGGTTCCGCGCAGTTGCGACCCCGATTCAAACCCCGTCCTGTCGCTGGTGGCGGGAAGGGAGCTCCCGATGTACACACTGCGCACCTGAGAGAGGTCGAAGCGAGAGGCCTCCCCGATGCCCGCGGACACGGACACCTGCGTGGGGCCGACATCCACCGTCGTCCGGACGAAGAAGAACTCCCAGACCAGCACTCCCCCGCATGCCAACAGGGCGACCGCCGTGACCACCGCCGCGGCGACACCGGCTCTGGAGGAGTGCCCCTCCCCATCGCGGCCGAATTTCAGCCGAACGAGACGACGCGCCCCGCGGATGGCCCAGTCGCCTCTCCTCGGTCCCGCTGAGGCACCCGATGACATACCCGCAGCCCCGTCTTTCGCACGGGCCTTCACCGACCCCCGATTCCCGGGTTCCCCGACGATGCCGAAGAACAGCGCCGGCCCCCAGCGAAACAGCAGCAATGCGGAAAGCAGCAGCATCCCCAGATCGTAGACTCCAAGAAAAATCACACCGCCCGCCATGCGCATGTGCGTCAGCATGATGATTGCTGCGGGAAGCCCGAACACCGCAAGAGAGAGGAGCAGGGAGATGAACACGTTGATGTTCTGTTTGACGGCGACGGTTTCATCCTGCCAGTCAAGCTTGGGAAAGGCGAGATCGACGAGAAGCCCGATCATGTTCGCGCTCAGCACTCCCACCACCCCCAACACGCATACGACGGCGACGGTCTGCAGACCCGGCCGGAGAATGACGGACGCAGGCACGACCATCAGAAGGAGCGACGCCAGGCTGAGAGCGGTGCCGGGAATCAGCTTGGCGAGAATCTGGGTCTCCGGTCGCACCGGCAGAAGGTGCGCCATGACCGCATCCCGCCCATCACGAGACATGGCGGTGGAGGACACCACATTCAGTGTGCCCACGGAAACGACCGCCATCACCGCCACCGAAACGCCAAGGGGGCCCATGTCCGGAATCGTGACCGAGCGCATTGTGACGGCCAGCAGGACGGTTATCATCACCGGCCCGAGAAAGGCGCCGAGCAGACAGTTAAGCGAATACGTCGGCGTGCGGTAGAGGATGCGCCAGTCCCTGATGACGAGCGCGGCGAGCGCCGAATGCCGCTTCCCGACGAGAACACGGCCCCCGTCTCGCTGTGTCTCAGCACTCTGAGTCAGCCCCACGACGCCTCGAAGATAGAGACGGTCGGAGACGACCAGGAAAAGCACGATCCCCAGGGCGCTGAGCAGGAGGAAGGCCGCCTGCCACAACAGGGAGAGCCCCGTCCCGTCGACCATGGACCGAGAGGCAAGCAGCACGGACGGGAACGCGACGCCGATCGTTGCGCCGAGGGAACCGCCGACGTGAATCATGGCCGATGACATCGACGGCCCGCCGCCGGAAAGCTGCAGCGGAATGGAGATGCCGAGGGCAAGGAGGATCGCCACAAGACCACCGAGGAACTTGGCCCTGTCCTTGTTCCGGAAAAACCGGCTGAACGCCATGAGCAGGATGCTGACAACCGAACATACGACGGTCGGAAGAATGGGAAGGGCCACAAACACGATTACCGCATTAAGCCAATACCACCAGCCCGCGTTCCGGATGCCGATGACCACCAGCATCGGCAGCACGATCAGGGCATCAAGCAGATACTGGAAAAGCAGCACGACTATGAATTTCGCGGCGAGAACCCGTCGTGGCCTCAGAGGAAGGGTGAGGAGCAGCACCACGTCATCGGCAAAATAGAAAGTGCTGATGACATACAGGATGCCGATGAGCACCATGGCCAGACAGGCCGCCGTGAGTTCGGCGGTGATAACGGATCCGACCATGCCGCCGGAGGCGATCGTCCCGTATGTGTTCCACAATCCGAGCGATTGCATAAGGGCGAGGGGAACGCACGCGACGAGAAACACGAGGAGCGCGACCTTTCCGCGTTTTCCAGTGGTCGTGGTGCTGAGAATGGAGCCGTTCTTCAGCAGAACCCTCGTGAGGGAGAGCAGCTTATGCATGGTCCGTCATCTCCAGGAAGATCTTCTCCAGCGAGGAATCGCCCTTGTGCTCGTTCCTCAACTCCTCCAGCCCGCCACAGAACAGGATGCGACCATGGTCCAGAATGGCAACCCTGTCGCACAGGTTCTGCGCCACCTCCAGAACATGCGTGGAGAAGAACACGGTTTTGCCGGCCCGGGCATGCTGGCGCATCCGCTGTTTGAGCGTGTAGGACGACTTCGGATCGAGACCGGTCATGGGTTCGTCCAGTATCCAGACGGCAGGGTCGTGCAACAGAGCCCCGATGATCATGGCCTTCTGCCGCATGCCGTGCGAGTAGCTTTGCATCTCGTCCCCCAGCGCATCATGAATTCCGAATTCCCGGGACAGGGCATCGATTCGGAACGAGCGAGGGCCGGTCGGAACATCGTAGACGTCCGCCATGAAGGTGAGGTATTCCATGCCGGTGAGGCGCAGCAGGCGATCGGGGCTGTCGGGAACGTATCCGAACTGCCGCTTGGCCTCCACGGGATTGCGGACGATGTCGACGCCGTTCACCGCGATGCGGCCGGAATCGGGTGCAAGTATGCCCGTCATCATGTTGATCGCCGTCGTCTTGCCTGCGCCGTTCGGTCCCAGGAAGCCGAAGATCTCGCCGTCGTTCACCGTGAGGGTGATGTGATCCGCCGCGGTCTTTCCCGGGCCGAAGGCCTTGCATACATCGAAGAACTCAATCATCGGTCGTTCCTTTCCCCGTGAGCTCCACGCCCGCGTGTTTCCTGTTGTCCGCCGCAGCTCCGTGTGCACGGCGCATCACCGTGTCCCTGCGCATTCCCGTCGCCTGGAGGATCCATCCCACCGCATCCTGCAGAACGGTGGTGTTGAGGGAGTAGACGATGCTCTGTCCCTGACGCTCGTCGAGGACGAGCCCGGCCTGTCTGAGCAGCTTGAGATGCCGGGATACGCTTGGCTTGCTGATGGGGAAATGATCGGCTATCTGCCCTGCCGTCAGGTCCTCGTCTTTCAGCAGTACGATGATCTGGCGGCGCGTCGGATCCGCGAGCGCCTTGAACATGTCATTGACCGCCATTTCGGCCTCCTTCTCTCATGATTGCTCTGTGCCATCGTCAGCCGGGGAGCCCATGCGACGCTCCCTCGGGGGGCCAGCGACACCAGGAGCGTGGATGCGGTGGAAAACACGATACGAATAAACCGTCGGGACGATTGCGGCCACGGCGGTGCACGCAAGCAGACCCGCGAACAGGAAGCGTCCGGCAAGGGCGGAGAGCGGCAGCATCGCCATGCCGGCAAGAACCCATACCGGGCCGGCGAAGCGTTGTGTCCTTCTCCACACCGCCGGGTCGGCGAGCGTCCAGGGAGTGCGTACCCCCATGAAATAGTTCGGGCGGAATCGAGCCATGACGTTGCCCGATGCGATGAGCATCACGGCGACGCTCAGCCCGCCCACCATACCGATGTTGACATCTCGGCCCATGGCCACGAGCACGGCGCAGACCTGAAGGACCAGACACATCGCCGCCTGGAGGACCTTGACCGTCTGGAGGCCTCCGGCGAATCCGCGGTGGCCGTCGGAACGCGGGTCGATAAGCGGCAGCACGCAGAGAAGCATGTAGAAGGTCACTCCCGCAAGAGGTTCCAGTCCAACCCCCACCGCACGAGGGGCATAGGCATCGGGCCGCCCGGCCGCATTCCAGTGGATCGCCATGCGCGCCGGAAGCTGCGGGTAGAGAACGGCTCCGATGAGCACCGAAGCGAGCAGAAGAAGCAGGACGTATCTATCCCGAACGAGGGCTTGAGGCAGTCCCTGCATGACGCCACCTGCTTTCTATCATTGACACTCATCGAGGGTCCCCATGGAGACTATTAGCTGTTTAGCTAAATAACTAAAAACAGTTTAGCACGGGCGAACGTCCCGTCAAGAGCGCACGGCGTCGTGCAATCCCGCAGCAGGGAAACACCGTGGCCGCATCCTCTTGACTGCGAAGATTAAACGTTTTATCTTTATCTACAACACGATCGCGAAACACCAAGCCCCACGCCGGAAGACCCGCCTCTCCACAAGAAACCGCATCTCTTCGACATCAGGGCGAGATATCATCACACGGCAAAGAAGCCGGAAGGAAGCGACGATGAAAAAAAATCATTCTCGATCTGGACACAGGCATCGACGACACCCTCGCCCTGTCATACATTCTGGGCTCCCCGGACGCCCAACTGATAGGAATATGCGGAACCTACGGCAACGTGCTGATGCGCACGGGCATACGCAATGACCTCGACCTGCTGGCGATGTACGGACACGAGGAGATTCCGGTTTTCGCGGGAATCGACCACCCCAGCGACGCGAAGTCCTTCGAGGTGCCGGAAAGCTCGGGGATATTCCACGGGAGGAACGGCACCGGAAACGTGAGAATCCCGGCGACCTCCACCAGCGTCCAGCGCGACATGTCGGCGGTGGACTTCATCATCGACGCGGCCCGCACCTACGGCAAGGACGAACTCGTCTACGTGCCCACCGGATCATCGACGAACATCGACGCGGCATTCGCCAAGGCCCCCGACATCGTGGAGGGGATCACCATCGTGATGATGGGAGGCTCCCTCACACAGCCCGGAAACTGCAGCTCCTCCACGGAGGCGAACATGTCCATGGACCCACAGGCCTCGAACCGCCTGTTCTCCTCTCGTGCCGACATCACCATGATCGGCCTCGACGTGACGATGCAGGCGCTGATGACGAAAAAGGACACCAGGACGCTGCGTGCCACGGGAACGGCGATCGGCGCCTTCCTCGCCGACATGACCGACTACTACATCGACATCAGCGAGAAGGAAGACCCGGCATTCCAGGGCGGATGCAACTTGCACGACCCCCTGGCGGCAGCCGTAGCCCTCGACCCCACCCTCGTCACCACGTTCCCCATCGACCTGATGGTCGAGACCGAGGGCCCCGACAGAGGCCGGACGGTCGGCGACCCGACACGACTCCTGAGCAGACCGAAACATACGCGGGTCGCCCTGGAGGTGGATGTCGAGCGCTTTACGCGGCGCTTCATGCACCGCCTGCTCAGCCTCGCCTCACCGACGAAATAAGGAGAGGTCCGACATGACATCGACTATGTCCTCGGCAGTTTTCGAGGAGAACCGGGCCAAGACGAAAAAGGCCCTTCCCGCACTGCTGATCGTGTTCACTCTCGGCACGCTGATGATTCAGGCCTTCAATCTGGTGTTCCAGAACATCGGCAACTCGCTGGGAATGTCCTCAAGCGCATCGCTGCTGAGCACTCTGCCCGGAATCATCCTCGGCGTGGTATGCATGCTGTACGGCACGCTATGCGACTTCATCTCTCCCAAGCACATGACCATATTCGGAGTGACGGCGCTCGTGGTCGGAAGCTTCGTCGGATTCTTCGGCGCGTTCAACTTCTGGCTCGTGCTCGCGGCCCGCATCGTTCAGGTCGCCGGGGCCCAGGTGGCCGGCTCCGTGTTCCTCGTGATGACCGTGAAATATCTGAACGACAAGGAAAAGGCCATCTATCTGGGCATCTACAACGGGGTCTACTATCTGGCCGCAACCATCGGAGTGTTCGCGGGCGGATTCATAGCCTCCTTCGACTGGAAGTACCTGTTCCTGGTGCCTGCGCTCTCCGTGTTCTTCATTCCCCTGCTCGTGAAGAACACCCCCGATGTCAGCGCACGGGGGGAAAGGATCGACGCAGTCGGCATCACCCTCTTCGCCGTGTTCGCCGGCCTTATCGCCGTCTACTTCTCCTACCCGAGCATGTGGCTGATAATCGCGGCCGTGGCGGCGGCGATTGCCTTCGTCCTCTGGATCCTCAAGGCTCGTAACCCGTTCCTCAGCAGATCGTTCGTGACGAACGGCGCCTACATGTCCATCGTTCTTCTGCAGTTCCTCTTCTACTTCTTCAATTTCGCCTGCGTTCCGATCTACAACGTCATCGGTGACAGCATCTACAAAATCCCGCTCACCACGATATCCCTGTGCCTTACGCTCGTCTACTTCGTCGCGACGGTGGTCGGATGCGTCTCCGGGCCAATCATCAACAAAATCGGCCGGCAGAGGACGATGATCACCGCAGCAGTGCTGATGATCATCGGATTCGCGGGCTCCGCGATATTCATCAAGGCCGGCTTCGCCGTGCTCACCGCCCTGGCGTGCCTGTTCATCGCGGGAGTGACCATCGTCTATACACCCATCTACGACGCCGCCTCCGACGCCTTGCCCGTCGAGGAGAACGGGCGGGGAATGGGAATTCTCGATCTGATAATGAATACGTCCGCCTCCATAGGCATGGCCGTCTACTCCAGCCTCATAGCGAACCCTTCGATGGGAAACTCGGGACTGTTCGGGGTGCGTCCGGGAATCGCCGCACGGACGTCCAACATGTTCTGGATCATGTGTCTGGCTTCGATTGCCGCCCTGATGGCCTTCCACAAGAGCTTTACGGCGCGACGGACCCCATCCGAGGGGAACGCGGCATAGAGTCGTGCCGCCGGCCTGGTTCCAACCCGATACGCCCTGCCGCCCGCGTCCGGACGCTCCTGCCCGGCACGCGGGCGGCAGGAATCGCCACGAATCCTCATCCTTGACTTTACGGGATTACGCTTTTATTTTGACAATGGTTGGTGAGGGGACATGAGTAAAACGTTAAACCATCACATGACCATATGAGTTTCCCGCGGATCGACACCGCTTGCGGCGCCGATCCCCGTTGACCGACGACAAGACCCGGAGGAAAACAATGAAGAAACTGATTCTGGACCTGGACACAGGCATCGACGACACCCTTGCAATCTCCTACGCATTGGGAAGCCCCGAAGTGGAACTGATCGGGATCGCCGGAACATACGGCAACGTCCAGCTCGCACAGGGCCTTCGCAACGATCTGGCGATCACCGATCTTCTGGGCCACCCGGAAATCAAGGCGTATCCCGGTCTGACCCATGCAAGCACAAAGGACTCGTTCAGCGTGCAGAAGGTCTCGGCCTTCATTCATGGGGAGAACGGCATAGGCGACGTCACGATACCGGACTCGAAGCGGAGTCCCGAAACCGAACCCGCCGTCGATTTCATCATCGACGCAGTGAAAACCTACGGAAAAGATCTCACCTACGTGCCCACCGGCCCGATGACCAACATCGCCGCCGCATTGCGCAAGGCACCCGAAATCGCACAGCAGATCGGCCGCATCGTCCTCATGGGCGGGGCCCTGACCGTCTGCGGAAACGTCAGTCCGTGGAGCGAGGCGAATATCTCGCAGGACCCCGATGCCGCGAACGAGCTGTTCCGCTCGGGAGCGCCGGTGACCATGATCGGCCTGGACGTGACCCTGCAGACGCTGCTGACGTATCGCCAGACCGGTCGATGGCGCGAGCTGGGCACCACGGCCGGCGCCTTCCTCGCCGACATGACGGATTTCTACATCAAGGCATATGAGACCACGGCGCCGAAGCTCGGGGGCTGCGGACTGCACGATCCCCTCGCGGTCGGCGTCGCCGTGGATCCGACGCTGGTCACCACCCTTCCCATGAACATGAAGGTCGACGTCGAGGGCCCGACCCGCGGCCGCACCATCGGCGACAACGACCGCCTCAACGACCCCGTCAAAACCATGCAGGTCGCGGTCGGAGTGGACGTGGACCGCTTCCTTCACGAGTTCATGACGCGCATCACCGCCCTGGCTGCCGCCGCGCAGTAGTCGCCTGCGGGAGTGGCATCACGACATGGCCGACCATGGGCCGCGTCGGCGCATTGCGAAGAACACCGCCCAACCGAAGAGAACACACCCAGAGAGAACATGCAGAAAAGGGGAATCATCATGTCCACATCCACACCATCCGTCACCACGCCGACTCCCGCCGACGTGGACGAACGAACCAACAGAATGGCCATCGGCGCTCTTATACCGCTGCTGATCACCTTCATCCTGGGAACACTGTGCCTGCAGGGCTTCAACCTGGTCTTCGAACAGGTGGGCCAGGCCGTTCACGCACCCGCGCAGGCCTCGCTGATCACCGCGCTTCCCAGCATCGTGCTTGGCATCGTGTGCTTCATCTACGGCTCGCTGGGGGATTTCGTATCACTGAAGAAACTCGTCACCTTCGGATTGGTGACGCTGCTGATCGGCTCGCTCCTCGGGTTCGTCGCCAACTACTTCCTCACGGCGAACCTGTGGACGGTCATCATCGCCAGGGTTCTGCAGACCGCAGGCGAGCAGGTCGCAGGATCGGCATATCTGGTCGTGGCGACGAAGTATCTGAAGAACTCGCTCAAGGTCATCTTCTTCGGCCTGTTCACCGCAGGCTACCAGTTGTCCGCGGCCATCGGCGTCTTTGCCGCCGGCATCCTCAGCTCCATCAGCTGGCAGTTCCTGTTCCTGATCCCCTCGATCACCATCTTCTTCCTTCCCCTGCTTCTGAGGAATCTGCCGGACAAGAACGGCAGCGGGCAAAAGGTCGACGGCTTCGGCTTCACCATCTTCGGCGTGGCCACGGCATTCCTCACCCTGTTCTTCTCGTATATGAGCTGGTGGATGCTGCTGGTGTCCGCGGTGCTGTTCCTCGGCTTTGCCTACTACATCAACACGGCCCGGCATCCGTTCATCACCCCGGCCTTCTTCCGTAACACGCGCTGGCTCTCGGCGATCAGCCTGATTCTCGTGTTCTACTTCGTGAACTACTGCATCTCCCCCGTGTTCAACGCGATCGCCCACAACCTGTACGGCATGCAGACCTCCACCGTGTCGAGATACCTGGTGTGGGCCTTCGTCGTCGCGGCCATCGTCGGCACCTCGTCCGGGGCTATTGTGGGAAGGATCGGGAGGCAGGCGGCCATAGTGACGGCCGGCTGCCTTATGCTGCTCGGATTCGTGGGCGCCGCGGTCCTCATAAAATCCGGCTTCCTCGTCCTCACCATCATGGCCGCGGCGTTCTACGCCGGGGCGGGTCTGATGTATTCACCTGTCGTCTCCAGCGTTCTGGACACCCTGCCCAAGTCGGAATCCGGGCGTGGCGTCGGCATGAACGATCTGGTGATGAACGTGACCGCATCCATCGGCATAGCCATCATCGGCAGTCTGATAGGGTCTCCGGCCCTGGCGGGCGGCAATGTCTTCGGCATTTCGGGAACCTCCGCAAGCTATTCCAACCTGCTGCTCATCTGTGCGGCGGTGGTGCTGCTCGGGCTGATCGTGTTCCTCGTCTTCCGTAGGCATATATACGCCACCGAGCGCTAGCCCGTTGCGGGCTTGCGAACCACCCACACCCCCATGTCTGCGAGACGGCGACCGACGTTTTCCGACGATTGCGGCAGTCGCAGGGGCAGGGCGGCGTTCATGGTGATGGAGGCGAATCCGTCGAACCCCGACTCCCGATCCCCCGCGCACCCCGATCCCGACGAGGACAGCACGCGCGGAGTCGGGGCCGCCGGTGTCATTGAACGAACCCGGGCGCGCACTCACCGACCGAAGGCGTGGGCATTCCTTGCGCTTCTGGGGCCGGGCGTCATAGCATCGATCTCCGGCAACGACTCGGGCGGAATGATGAGCTATGCCATGACGGGGGCCACGTTCGGCATCAGCTTCTTCCTGCCGCTGCTTTTTCTTCTCGCCCCGATCGGCTACACCATGCAGGAGATGTCGATGCGGCTGTCGGCAGTGACGCATCGTGAATACAGAGAGCTGGTCCTTCGACGCTTCGGACGTTTCTGGTCCGGGTTCAGCGTGTCGGCGCTGGCAGGGGGAAACCTGCTCTATCTGATAACCGAATTCGCGGGAATGACCACGGGTCTGACGCTGATCGGTCTTCCCCTGTGGCTGGCGGATGCCGTCAGTCTGGTCTTCGTGTGCCTGATAACCCTGCTCATGGGCTATCGGCAGAAGGAGCGCTTCAGCCTGGTGATATCAGCGCTCAACATCGTTTTCATCGTAGTCGCGTTCCTTACGCACCCCGATGCCTCCTCGATAGCCGCAGCGTTCTCCACATGGCCCAGAATCTCATGGAACGCCGGCGGCAACGGCATGCCGGTCTTCATCATGGCGACCGTCGGAAACTGCATGGCGCCTTTCATGCTCTTCTTCCAGAGCAGCGCCAGCATCGACAGGAGGATGACCGAAAGCGACCTGCGGTCGGGCCGGGCCGACATATCGATAGGCGCCGTGCTCCAGCCCGTGTTCGGCGCCGCCGCCATGCTGTGCGGGGCCGCGGTCTGCGGAAAGATCGCGCATCTGTCCAGCGCGGGGCCGGCGGATCTGGTGTCCGCGCTGATTCGGGTCACCGGGCGATGGGGAGGGGCATTGTTCGCAATCGGACTGTTCAACGCGGGCTGGCTTTCGGCCATCACGATATCCTTGTCCACGGCATACACCGTCTCCGGGGCATTCGGGTGGAGACGAAGCCTTCGCCGCACCGTGTCGGAAGAGCCCCGGTTCTACGCCCTGTACTACGTTTCTCTTCTGATCGCGGCATTGATCATTCTCATTCCGGGACTGCCGCTGGGGATGCTGTCGGTTTTCACCCAGATAATCGTATCGATGCTGTTCATCCCCGACCTCGCCTTTCTAGTTGTGCTGACCAGCGACCGAAAAATCATGGGAGACCATTCGAATCCCGTATGGAAACAGGCAATGGGCTGGGGGATCGTCGTGGTCTTCGCCATCGCGTCGGTCGTCACGATCGGCGCCGGAGTGTGGTGAATGCCTCGGCCGCGACGACTAGAATGGTGGCATGAAGAGATCATCACGCATCCGCGGTCACGTCCACGAACCGGCACACGGCCGTGTCGTCATCGTTTCCCTCGCCGTACTCGCCATGCTTGGCTCCCTTGCGGGCTGCGGACGTTCCAGCGCATCCCCCGACGCGTCGGGGAGCGCCTCGACCGGCAGCTCGTCGCCGCGCTCCTCGTCGTCCTCCGCATCGGCCACCGGCTCACCCTCCTCATCGTCCACGACCTCATCAGGCGCGAAAGGCGGCACGTGCACGACATCGCAGCTGTCGGCAAGCCTGGGGCAGCCGAATGGCGCCGCCGGCAGCACATATGTCCCGCTGATTCTCACCAACCACGGGCAGACCTGCACGACCGAAGGGTTTCCCGGTGTCTCGCTGACCGTGCAAGGCAGGCAGATCGGGGCTGCGGCCGCACGCGACGGCAGCTCGGCACCCGGAGCCATCAGCCTGGCCAACGGCCAATCGGCGAGCGCCACCCTACGCATCGTGCAGGCGGGGAACTTCGATTCCGCGACGTGCTCGCCGACCTCGACCGACGCCATCCGCGTCTATCCTCCCGATCAGAAGGCCTTCCTGACCATTGCGACGACGGATTACACCGGATGCGCGAGCACTGCGGTGAAGCTGCTCACGATCTCCGCCCTGAAATCGGGTACGGGAAACTAGCGAAAGTCGTCTCCAGTTTCACGTGAAATCGGAGACGACAGACTCCCTGACGTCAGAAACTGGTGATCACCGAACGGATCACCTCGCCTCTCATCAGCTGCTTGTAGGCCTCATCGATCTGGCTGAGGTCGATGTCCTGACTGACGATGTCGTGTATGTTCAAACGACCGGCGGCGGCCAGATCGGCATACATCGGTATGTCGTGCTTGATGTTGGTCGAGCCCATCCACACCCCTCTGAATCCGCGTTGGTGGACAAGCAGATTCGCAGGGTCGATCTCCAGCGTTACGGTGGCGTTCGGCTTCGCCAAGCCGATGCAGTACGCGGTTCCGCCCACCCCGAGCATGTCCCACGCCTGCTTCATGGTCTGGGGAAAGCCAATAGCTTCGAATGCCTCGTTAACACCGCCGGCTGTCAGATCCCTCACCGCGGCGACCGGGTCCTCCCTCTTCGAATTGACCACATCCGTCGCGCCGAATTTTCTCGCGAATTCGAGCTTGTTGTCGAACACGTCGACGGCGACAATATGGCTGGCACCGGCGATGACGGCGCCGGAGATGATGTTGAGCCCGATGCCCCCCGTTCCGATGACGGCGACGGAGTCGCCCGGCCGCACGTGGGCGCTGTTGATCGCCGCGCCGGCTCCCGTAATCGTCGCGCAGCCCATGCATGCGGCCTGATCCCATGGAACCTTATCGTTGATAACGGCAAGCTGGTTCTGATGGATCAACGCCTTTTCTGCGAAACCGCCGATACCGAAGGCCTGAGTCAGGGGTCTTCCGTCCGGAAACGACAGGCGCGGGGGCTTGCCTGCGCTACGCAGGCACTCCTGCTGCTGGGTGCACGACTGCGGATAGCCTCGCAGGCAGTTGGCGCAGTGGCCGCACATCTGCTCCAGGGATGCGACCACACGGTCGCCGACCTTGATCCCGGTGACATCGGGGCCAACCTGCTCGACCACGCCGGACACCTCATGCCCGATCACCGCCGGGAACGTGAAGAACCGATCGTCGTCCTCGACCAGATGCAGATCGGAATGGCACAGCCCCGACCCCTTGACGTCGACCAGAACCTCAGAGCCGATGGGATCGTCGATGACGATGTCCTCGGGCTGGGCGAACCCCTTGCCAAGTCCGTAGGCGACCGAAGCCCTTATTGTTTGCGGCATGATAACTCCTTCCCTACTTCCTCCGGTTGCTTCGTCGCAATCGGAAACGGTGCCCGCACGGGCGAAAGGCCCCCGGCACCACAATTGGCGAACAACCTCGTCCGTCACGAACATCCTTGGTCGCAACGGCACAAACCCTTCGCCAAACACTGCGTCTCCATTATAGGATTCGGCGTCGGTACGCGCACAACGAAACCCGGGTCGGTCGTGTTCGGCAGGAGCGGGGGGAGGCGCGGCCCGATGCCGTGCCTCCCCCACTGAAACCTGGAAACGATGCGGAAAGGGCTACCCGAGGATTGTTACCCGATGGATTCCAGAGAATAGACAACCGCCTTGGCGCGCACGCCCTCGTCACCGGTCCGCATCATCAGGGTGGCGGGCGCAGCGGGGTAGATTCTGCTGGTGAACGTCGCCAGTCCGTCGTTGACGAAAATCTCCAGGGACGAGTTGTCGAGATACGCATGCAGATCAAGATGATCCAGCGTCCCGCACTCGTAGGCGCGCACGCCGTCCTCGCCGCCCCGGTCAAGGCTGAGCAGGCCGCGGGACCGGTCGTAGGTGAAGGTGACGGGCGAGTCCAGACCGATGTCGAACGACAGGCCGGTCATCTCGCTGCGGGTGATGCCCTCGCAGGAGACGAGGATCTCGCACCGGTTTGCTTCCAGGGAGGCGAGGATCTCGCGATCGCGGACAACAGCCGAACATTCGGTGACCGTTCCCGACCGCAGCGACTGCAGCTCGGCTATCGGCGTCATTCTCACAGTGCCGTCCACCACGTGCAGTTCGCGCGGCAGCGTAAGCGCGCCCGCCCAGCCGTCCTGCTGCTCGGGCATGGGCGTCTGCCACATGTTCATCCATCCCATGCAGATGCGTCTTCCGTCGGGTGCCTCGAGCGTCTGGGAGGCATAGAAGTCATGGCCGCGATCGAGTTCCTCGAAGGTGCCGTGCGTGAGCGTGGAGGACTCGTAGTCGAAGTCGCCAAGCAGATATCCGGTCTGGAAGACGTTGCGGTATCTGTTCCCCTGGGCCTGCATCCCCACGGGAGAGAAAAGCAGCACGTGGCTTCCGTCGACCTCGAAGAAGTCCGGACATTCCCACATCTGCCCCACGCGCCCCTCCGAGTGGGCGATCGCGCCGCGATACTCCCATTCCCGCAAATCGTGCGAGCGGTATAGTAGCGCACGGGCGTCATCGTCAACCGTCGAGCTGCCGATGATGCCGTACCACCATCCCCCATGTCGCCAGACTTTGGGGTCGCGGAAGTTGCGCGAATTGTCTTTCGGGGCGTGCGCGATGACGGGGTTGCGCGATGACTTGTCAAAATGGATGCCATCGGTGCTGGTGGCAAGGTTCTGGGTTTCGGTGAAATCGACGTTGAACGGCTGTATATCACCGCTGTGGAAGACCTGGCCGGTGTAAATCAGGCTCAGG
The DNA here is from genome assembly GCA_022649135.1 of Bifidobacterium sp. Taxonomy (GTDB): domain Bacteria; phylum Actinomycetota; class Actinomycetes; order Actinomycetales; family Bifidobacteriaceae; genus Bifidobacterium. The sequence goes on along the minus strand of JALCNP010000010.1, from coordinate 25,195 downwards.
ACCCCGTCATCGTCAACGGCGCTGCCTGAATAGCATCCGTCGCGGTCCCCCGTCCCGCCGGGGACCAGCGCGATGGGGAGGCGACGCCAATGCACCATATCGTCGCTGACGGCGTGCCCCCAGTGCATGGGTCCCCACTCTGCGGAATAGGGGTGATGCTGATAGAACGCATGATACTGGCCCTGGAAATACACCAGCCCATTGGGGTCGTTCATCCAGCCGACGGTGGGCATGAGGTGATATCCAAGCCGGTAGCGCGGATTAATCGACGCCGCGTGCGACGATACCCATTCCTCGGCGGCGCGGTTGCTGTTGGTCGTGTTCATTTCTTCATTGATGTCCATTGTTTGCTCTCCGATGTCTGGAACGGTCGTTGGGATGGTCTCTACTGAACTGCCCTGGCGATTCCTATCAGCACGACGCCAAGGAAGACGAACAGGAGGCCGAAGCCCACGGCGATTCGCTCCTTGCGGGTTTTGGCCTCTTTGAGGACGAGCATGCCGCCGATCGTGGAGATGATCAGACCAAGCTGAGACAGGGGGAAGCTGATGGCGACGCCCAACGAACCGTTGGAATAAAACATGATGAGGTTACCTGCAGCCCACAGAATTCCGGGAATCATGAGCCGCGCGGTTGTGGAGCTCACGCGGTTCTCGGCCTTCGCAGTGATTGCCAACGCCCCCAGAACCATGCCAACGGATTGCGGCAGGACGACGTCGAATGAGGAGACGTTGAACAGTTCGATAAGAACGACGTAGATGATGATGGCGACCGAGGAGAGGGTGACGAACAGCATCCCCTTCCCCATACTGGCGGTTTTCTCCTTCTTCTCGGAATACGAGGTGAAGGTGATGCCGATGATGAAGGCGATCAGGGCGGCGGCGCCCAGCCCGAGCGCGGCGCCGGATCCAAGCTCATGCAGGAAGAGGACGCCAACGAGACCGGTGCCTATCAGCTGCATGCCGGTCGTAATCGGGATGGTGCGCGAAACACCCATTTCCTTGAAGGACTTCACTTGATACAGGCACCCGATCGCCCAGATGAATCCGGAGACCATGCTCACCACCACGTTGAGGGTCGTGTAGTGATGAGGCGTGAATGGGAACGACAGCACAGCGAAGAGCAACGCCCCGAGCGTGACGCCCAAGGTCTGCTGTCCTGAGTTTCCGCCGATCTTCGGTATGATCAGGGAATACAGCCCCCACAGGATCGAGGGGATCAGAGCCACTATGATTTCCATGATTGTCCTTTCCGGCAACACAGTCACACAATGTCATACGTAGTCACAAAATGTCATACGTTTGACATTTTGACTACAACTTCATTGTCCTACATAATTTCTTATACCTGTTACTGATTGTCATACGTTTGACAATTAGTCAAGAATATCACTGCGCTGACAGGCATGCAAACCGACATAAGCAATCCGTCGACCGCAACCTGACAAGCTCCCCTCCACGACGCCCCTGCCACGATGCCACGCCGCCAGCCGGCACCGACCCGGAGCAGTCGCCAGCAATCAGATGCCTCCGGCGACGACCTCGTTCCCGTGCGCTACAAAAGAACCTAAGATTGTTACGACGCACAAGAAGCTCACGGCGAAGGGAAGAACATGGCACGACGCAAGGCAACCCTCCGACGCCCGACACTCGACGACGTGGCCCGCAGCGCAGGGGTGTCCGCAACCACCGTGTCGAGGGTATTGAACAACCGGGGGTCGCTGAGCGACAAAACCATCTCCCGAGTGCATGCCGCCATCCGGGAAACCGGATACCATCCCAACGAGAGCGCACGCACCCTGTGGGGCAAGCAAAGCCGCCTCATAGGCCTGATCTTTCCGACGACTCAGAATCCATTCTACGGGGATATGGTCTACGAACTCGAGCGCGAGCTCTACGTTCGCGGCTACAAATGCCTGCTATGCAACAGCAGCAACGATTCCGCCCAGGAACGGCAGTTCCTCGACCTGCTCCTCGCGAACCAGGCAGACGGGATGATCGTGGGGTCGCACAACACCGACATCCAGACCTACCAGCAGCCGAACCTCCCCCTCGTGGCCATCGACAGAATCACCACCCGCTCCATACCCGTGGTGAGCTCGGACAATCACCAGGGCGGCAGACTCGCGACCGAAGCGCTGTGGAAACGCGGGGCAAGGCGGATCGGACACATCAACAGCATCGAATCGCAAGCGGCGCCATACAGTTACGAACGTCGCCGCGGCTACGAGGAGGTTCTGCAGGAGAAGGGTCTGGAGCCGAAGGTGTTTCCCATCGACTGGTCCGCGCCATACCAGGGGAAAGTGGCCGCTCTGGATTCGATCCTGGAGGGGAATCCGGAACTTGACGGCCTGTTCATCGCCGACGACATGACCGCGTCACTGGCGCTGGCAATGTGCCGGCAACGCGGACTCGCCATCGACATCGTCGGCTACGACGGCTCCGACGCCGTTCGCAAGTTCGTGCCCGATCTGCCCACCATCGTGCAGCCGATCAAGCTCATGGCACGCAAGGCGGTGGATGTGCTCACCAGAGAGATATCCGGGGACTTCTCGGTGGCGGGAACCCGCTACTCGCTTCCGGTGACATTCCTTCCGGAACGCACTATGCCATAGCACAGGAAGCCTGGGGTCGCGATTCCCCGCCGGCACAGTCCCGAATCGGCGGGAGGCTGGAGACAGAGGTCGGGAGGTGGCTCCGGTGCCCCCCCCGCAGGCTGGCTCATCGCCGACGGGGACTATGAGATCATCCGAGCACGACGTGCGTCTCGTGCGGCGTGGTCTGGGCCACGACGCGACCGGCTCGGACGCTGTACAGGACCTCCACGTTCTCGTTGAGGGCGTGATAGAAATCAGGCGCATTGAGGATGACGAAGCTCGCAGGCCTCCCCGTCGCGATCCCGTAATCCTTCTGCGCGATGTGCATCGTCTTCGCGCCGTTGTAGGTCACGAAACGATATGAATCCATAATCTGACGGTAACCCATGAGCTGGGCGGCGTAAAGCCCCATGCGGACCACATCGAGCATGTTGCCGGCCCCCAGGGGGCTCCAGGGATCCTGGATGTCGTCCTCCCCGAAAGCGACGGTGATGCCCGCCTCGTTCAGCTCCTTCACCCGGGTCAGCCCGCGACGTTTGGGATAGGTGTCGAAACGACCGCCGAGATGCATGTTGACCAGCGGGTTGGAGACGAAGTTGATCTTCGACATCCCGAGCAGACGGAACAGCTTGTACGCGTAGGCGTCGTTGTAGGATCCCATGGCGGTGGTATGGCTGGCCGTGACGCGATCGGCCATCCCGCTCTCGTAGGCGAGTGTGGCGAGGATCTCGAGATTGCGTGAGGCGGGATCGTCGATCTCGTCGCAGTGAACATCGACAAGACGGTCGTTGCGCTGGGCGAGATCCATGAGGAACCTCAACGAGGCGGATCCATATTCGCTGGTGAATTCGAAATGCGGAATGCCTCCCACCACATCGGCCCCCTCGGAGACGGCCTCGCGCATAAGCTCCTTCCCGTGGGGGAAGGACAGGATGCCCTCCTGGGGGAAGGCGACGATCTGCAGGTCGACATACGGGTCGACCTCCTCGCGCAGCTCCAGCATGGCGTGCAGGGCCGTCAGATCCGGATCGGTCACATCGATGTGCGTGCGCACATACTGAATGCCATGTGCCGCCATCATCATGATGGTTTGTTTGGCACGATTCTTGACATCCCCGACGGACAGGGTCTTCTTGCGCTCCGACCAGATGCGGATTCCGTCGAACAAGGTGCCCGTCTCGTTCCATTCGGGATCCCCCGCGGTGAGCGCGGCGTCAAGATGGACATGCGGATCCACGAACGGGGGAATAAGCAGCCCTCCCCGAGCGTCGATCACGCGCTCCCCGGAGCGGGGGGAAATCGCGGGGGCGAACTCGGCGAACACTCCCCCATCGACACGTACATCCGAAAGCTTCTCCGCGTTCTCCACGTGGACGCCATGAATGATCATCGAATTCTCCAATCCTGTAGCGTGCTTCGCCGTGAAGCCTCCGCACCGCCGCCCGCCGTCCGCTTCCGAGAGCTTGCGCAGGCCCGTCGAAAGCGGCACGACCCCTGTGCAACGCCGACGGGTTTGCCGCCGCATGCACGCGGACGGGCCCGTCGCAGTCCACGCACGTGCGGCGAAGGCATCAGGCGAGACTCCTGTTGCTGTCCGCGATATGCGTCGCAGCGGCCAGCACATAGTATAGTGCGCCGGATGTGACGATTCCCGCCAGCCACGACAGATCGATCCCCCCTATGGCCATGGACGCCGGACCATGGAAGGCGGGGAGGCTGCCGTAGCTGAACATCCACGTCATCACCAGTCCGGCAAAAAACGACACCATCGCCTGCCAGCGCACCAGAGGGATGCCGTCACGGCCGGGTGCGGCGAGTATCGAGGAGAAATCGTCGCGCCGCGGCTCGATGACGTGGAAGTGCACGAACATGATGCCTCCCCAGACCGCCGTCCACCCGGCCACGCTGGACAGCCACCCGTCAAGAATGGTGCCGATGTTCGAAAGCCCCAGGAACAGGCAGACGCCCAGCCATGCGACGAAGCCGACGAACACGTTGATGATGCGGCGGTTGATCTTCAGATCAAGACACTGCACCGACAGGGTGAAGCTGTAGATGTTGAGGATGTTCGTGGCGATGGGCCCGTGCACGACGAGCAGCAGCACGGGAATGGCGAGGACGCCGAAGTTGTCGACGATGAGCTGCCCGGGATCGATGCCGCCGGATTTGGTGGCGAGGGTGGCACCCAGCAGGCCAAGCCACACCACGGGGATGACCTGGCCCAGGGCGCTGACCGCGAACAGCTTCCTATGCGGAACGGAACGGCTGACGAACCGCGAGTAGTCGCACGCGTAGGTGAGCCAGGTGAATCCCCAGCCTATGCCGATCGCGGTCATGATCGAAGAGATGGCGGCGATCCTGTTCGTCCCCGTTCCCGTCAGGGTTCCCGCATAGCCCCAGTCGATGTGCATGAAACCCCACGCGGCAACGGTCATGAGCAGCAGAATGGCGACGGTCGGCGGCACCGTCCACTTTTCGAATGTGGATATGGCCCTGTAGCCGAACAGGGAGACGACGACCTGAACGATCATCACCACCGCGCCGATGCAGGCCTTGAGCAGAAAATGACCCTGGATGGAGTTGACCAGGCCTATTTTCATGAGCAGCGCGGTCACCAGATCAAGCACGACCCACGTGTTGACGGCGCACCAGCCCACCACGACGACGGCCTGGATCGTGGCGGGGACGTAATTGCCGTAACGGCCGAACACACGCCTGCCCAGCAGCATGGCGGTGAGGCCGGTTCTCTGCCCCAGAAGCACCATCAGTCCGAATATCGACATGCCAATGACATTGCCGACGAGAATCACCGCGAAGGTCTCCCACAATCCGAGCCCCATCTGGACGCCAAGCGCACCCAGAAGCCAGTTGATGGGGGCGACGTTCGCGCCGAACCACACCCAGAACTGCCCCCACAGACTTGTGGTCTTCGCCTTCTCGGGAACGACGGAGAGGAAATCCTCATAGTTCCCACCGTCATCGGAGGCGTCCGTGGACACCGGCCCGCCCTCCACGTCCAGAGCCGTCGGCATATCGCTCGCCGTCATGTTGGCATCACCTTTCCGGCATGCCGACAGTCGGCCGCATGCCATGTCGTGTAATCCGGCGCGCAGGACGCCCTCCGGACCAAGGCGCCGAAGCAGACGACCGCCGATGCGCCTCGGACATGATACCCTTCGCAACACGGCGTTAAGGCGACGAAGACCGAAACCGCGTGACGGCCGCACGCGCGTGCAGACGCTACCGGTCCGCGCGCGCGTGCGATGAGTTCTTCGCGTTGACCCTCTCCATGATCTCATCCTTACCGGTCCGCGCGCGCGTGCGATGAGTGTCATCGGCCTGCCCTGCACCCATGCAAACCGTTGCGGTGCAGATGCATGTATATGTATGCATGCATATGTGTATGATGGGGCGCACCACTCGAATCCCATGTCTGCAACACCATAAGGAACCCGACCATGCGAGTCATCGGAAACATCATCTGGATCCTCCTCGGCGGCCTTGTTCTCGCCGTCACCTGGGCGCTGGTCGGCCTCATCCTTTGCATCTCGATCATCGGCATCCCCTTCGGCATCCAGGCGTTCAAGATGGCATCCCTCACGCTTGCCCCCTTCGGCAGGCAGATCGAATACGGCGGCGGGGCGGGATCGCTGATCGTGAACATCATCTGGATCGTTCTCGCCGGCCTGTGGCTGGCATTCGGCTACGTGATCGCCGGGCTGGCCACCATGGTCACCATCATCGGCATCCCCTTCGGCATCCAATCGCTCAAAATGGCCCAACTCGCCCTGATGCCCTTCGGAGCGCGAATTCTGTAAACGTGCTCGGCGTCGCGAACGGGTGCGCAACTCCACGCGATGAAGGAAACATGCCGTCGCTCCTCTCTGCGAGTAATTCGCGCATCGTCTCTTCGCTTTTCCCCCGCACCTGCATACAGTGAAGATGTCGGCAGACAGTTGGACGACACGGCGCCCCTGTCGATACGGCATCACCGTGAAACATCGCGAAGGAGACTGCTATGGCACAAACCGCACAGGACACATACTGCATCGTCAAACCCACACACAAGGTCGACCCCGCACAGGCCGAGGCCAAGGGACTCTACCGTGACGTCAACGGAAAGCGCTACTACTTCTGCTGCAACGGCTGCCTGAAGAAGTTCGACGCCAATCCGGCGCAGTACACGAAGGCCTGACGGGAACTGCGGATCCCACGGTCCGGGCCGTTGGCCCGGCCGCATATCCGCAATCAGATGGCCGCCTGCCGGGCCACGGTGCATGAAACCGCGTCCCGACGGACGGCCACCGTTTTTCATGCGCCCCCTCCTGCGCCAAACCGCATACCGCACCGCGACCGGCGCACCCACCCCTGTGTGCGCCGCAACCACCGTCCGGACGCGCATTATGCGGTCATACGAATAGGTGATGACGGAGCATAACCTCATTTCATAGTCGTCGGGAAGCGATGAAGGAACGCGATGTCCCGCTTTCCGCTTAATTCCAAGCATGACCGCCCACTGTCCGCCGGTATGCCGCTAAGGTCGAGCCGTGGCACGGGAACATTTCCGGGCCATCGACCGTGGCCGACGACCGGCGGCGTGCGCTCAGGCCGTGGCCGGAGAGGTCGAAAGGCATTAGTATTGCTTGAAGTCACCGCACACCGCCGCAATCGACGGTTCCGGAGGCTGAAAGATCAGAGGGAACGAGGAACGAACGGATATGAACTGGACTATCGTGGCTCACAGTCTTCCGCTGTTCGCGCGCGCCTTCATCGTCACGCTCAGGCTGTCGGCGATCAGCGTCGTTCTGGCCACGGTGCTCGGACTTGCCCTGGCCCTGTTCCGCGAATACCGCATTCCCGTGCTGTCTCAGGCGAGTACAGCCGTCGAGGAGGTTTTCCGGAACACCCCGCTGCTCATACAGTTGTTCTTCCTCTACTACGGATTCCCTTCGATAGGCATCAAGCTCACCGCGTCGTTCTGCGCGGTGTTCGGCATGTCCGTGCTGGGTGCCGCCTACATGTCAGGAGCTTTCCAGGGAGGGTTCGGCGGAATTCCCCGCATTCAGATCGAATCGGCGCGGGCGTTGGGTCTCTCCACTCCGCAGATGATCCGCTACGTCACGCTGCCTCAGGGCCTTGCCCGCAGTGTGCCGGCGATAGCGGCCAACGCCATCTTCATCGTCAAGGAGACATCGGTTTTCACCGTGATCGCCATACCCGAGCTGACCAATACGGCCCGCGATCTTATCGGCATGTACTACCACACCAACGAGTACCTGTTTGAGCTGGTCGTCTCCTACGCCATCATCCTCATCCCCATGTCGGTGGTGCTGACGCTTCTGGAAAGGAGGGTGCGTCGTGGATCCTTCCGCACTTCCTGATGCTCTGTCGCTGGCGAGCGCCACAAGCCGGGGCGTAGGCGTCCTTGTGGCCGGCGACAACGTCACGCGCCTTCTCGAGGGGCTGTGGACGTCCCTGAGCATCGCCGGACTGGCCCTTCTCATCGGCGTTCCCCTGGGCGTGATCCTGGGAGCTCTGAGGATCACCCGCAATCCCATCGTGCGCGGGGTGCTCCGGGTGTATCTCGAATTCTTCAGGATCATTCCCACGCTGGTGGTGCTGTTCCTCGCCTATTACATTCTGCCGGCCGAATTCAACGTGCAGGTGTCGGGCCCGACCGTCGCGGTCGTTGCCTTCGGCCTGTGGGTGTCGGCGGAAACCAGCGACACCGTGCGCGGTGGCCTGGTATCCGTCCCGGACCACCAGATCGACGCGGGCAAGGCGCTGGGAATGAACGATGTTCAGCTGCTCTGGCATGTCCGGCTTCCGCAGTCGATCAACCTCATGATTCCGGCGACCATCAACCTGGCCACACGCGTGATCAAAACCACGTCTTTGCTGCTGCTCATCAGCGTCATCGATGTGGTGACGGTCGGCCAGCAGATTATGGAGGCCAACCGAATGACCCACCCCGATGCCGCGTTCTGGGTGTATGGCTTCATCTTCCTGCTGTATTTCATCGTCTGCTGGCCTCTGGCCAGACTTGCGCAGACACTCGAGAAACGTGCCAAGGAGCGTAACAATGGATGATCCGACAACTGCCAATCTGCATGCCGCCGATCCGGACAGCGTCCTGCTCTCGGTCAGGCATCTGAAAAAGGCGTACGGAGAGCACACCGTGCTCAGCGACGTGAGTTTCGACGTGCCCAAAGGCAAGGTCGTCGTGCTTCTCGGCCCGTCGGGGTCGGGGAAATCGACGCTCATTCGATGTCTCAACGGTCTGGAGAGCATCCAGGGGGGCGAGATCGTGTTCGGTGGCGTGCCGGTCGACACCTCGAGCGAGAAGGAGTGGCGGCGGCTGCGAACCAGCATCGGCATGGTCTTCCAAAGCTACGATCTCTTTCCCAATCTCACCGTCGCCGACAACATCCGTCTCGCCCCGCTCAAGGTGCAGAAAAGACCGAAGGCGGAGGTCGAGAGGCAGATGGACGCGCTGCTGGGCGACGTGCGGCTTTCGCAATACAAGGACGCCCTTCCCCGGGAGCTGTCGGGAGGTCAGAAGCAGCGCATCGCCATCGTGCGGGCACTGGCGATGAACCCCAGGCTCATGCTTTTCGACGAGGTCACGGCATCGCTCGACCCGGAGATGGTCCGCGAGGTGCTGGAGCTGATGCTGCGTCTCGCCCGCCGGCACATGACCATGATCGTCGTCACCCATGAGATGGAGTTCGCCAGAAGGGTCGCCGATACGGTGATGTTCCTCGACGAGGGGAGGATACTCGAACGAGGGTCCGCCCATGATTTCTTCACGTCCCCCGCAACCGACCGGGCGAAGGGGTTTCTGGAGAGCATGGCGCCTGTCAGCGACGAGTAGGGCGGTGAGCATGAGACGCTGGATCCGCGGGTTCTGGGCGTTCGCGGGTCCGCAGGCCGTATCCCGTCGAGTTGGCACGCACCATTCCCGGATCCCCATGTCCGCCTGCGCACCACGACCCTTGTCCCCTGCTCGCTGTTCCCCTCAACCACTATGACCCGTAGACATTATCCTTACCCACGTCCACACCACCATGTCAGTATTTCCACACATCAGATCGAAGCATCTGCGGATGCGGAAGAAAGAGAGAACACCATCATGACCACCATCAAGAAGATTCTCGCGGGGGCACTCGCCGTCGCGACACTCGCCTCCCTCGCAGCCTGCGGCTCATCCGGCTCAGGGAGCGGGGCCCAGCAGGGCGCCGGAGTCGAGGAGATCAAGAAGGCCGGCACGATTCGCATCGCCACCTTCGGCGACCTGCCACCCTACGGATATGTGAAGAACGACGGCACCCGAGCGGGATATGACGTGGCGCTCGGCAGGCAGATCGCCAAGGACCTGGGAGTCAAGGTCACGTGGGTTCAGGTCAATGCCGACGGCCGGGTCGATTCGCTCAAATCGAACAAGGTGGACCTGGTCCTGGCCAATTTCACCGTCACCAACGAGCGCAAGCAGGTCGTCGACTTCGCCAGCCCCTACATGAAGGTGTCCATCGGAGTGGTCTCCCCCACCAAGTCGAAGATCACCAAAGCCGACCAGCTCAACGGCAAGGAACTGGCCGTGACCAAGGGCACGACAGCGGAGACCTTCTTCACGCAGAGCTACCCGAATGTGCAGCTGCAGAAATTCGACTCCAAGACCCAGCAGTTCCAGGCGTTCAAGGATGGTCGGGTTGCCGCCCTCGCCGACGACAACACGTATCTGTACGCGTGGGCGAAGGACAACCCCGGATTCACCGTGGGCATCAAAAAACTCGGCGAGGAGTCGACCATAGCCCCGGCCGTGCGCAAAGGCAACAGCAATCTCCTGAACTGGACCAACAAGGAGATCAAGCGTCTCACCGCCCAGGGGTTCTTCGACAAGGCCTATGAGAGCGAACTCGCCCCCTCGTTCACCAGCGACATCAAACCGAAGGACGTCATCATCGGCTAGCGCGACCCTCAACGGCGGTGGGCCCGTCATCCGCATGTTCCGCGGATGGCGGGCCCACTGCGTTCATCTCCGGCAGGCACGGTGACGATGGAGGATGACAGGCTCTGTCCTCCTGCTCTCCGCGCTCACACCAGGGTCGCGATCCAGAGGAACACGGCGCAGGCGACGAACAGGATCGCGAATATCTTCAGACCGATCTTCAGCCACTTGCCGAAGCTGATTCCCGCGACCGACAATCCGGCCAGAAGCACTCCGCCGGTCGGATTGATGATGTTCATCAGCCCATTGCCGAACTGGTTGCTCAGAACGATCACGTCACGGTTCATGTTCACCAAGTCGGCGAGAGGACCCATCACGGGCATGGTCAGGGCGGCGGAGCCCGAGGACGACGGCACGAACAGGGTGATCAGAGATTGAACGGCCAGCAGGATCGTGGTGAACAGGGCTTTGGGAAGTCCTCCCAGCAGTCCGGACAGCCCATGGAGGATGGTGCCTATGATCATGCCGTTCTGCAGTATCACAAGGATGCTGTTTGCCAGGCCGATGATGACGGCCGCATACACGAAGTCGGCGCAGCCGGAGACGAAGGCGTCGCATATCTCCCTGATGGAGAAGCGGGCGATGATCCCGGTGATCAGGCCGAGGGCCAGAAACAGCGCGCCGATCTCGGACATGTACCACCCCTGGCCCACGATCCCATAGACCATAACGGCGAGGCCCCCGATGAACAGCGCGATAATCGCCTTGTCCTTGCCGGAAAAGCGTTCCGCCTTTTCCACCTGGATCGATTCTCCCGCCTCCCCGAGAAGCTTGGCGCGCAGTTTCAGGTCGGTCGCATAGACGATGGACGATTCGGGATCCTTGCGCACCTTAAAGGCGTACCGCATGGTGAATGCGATGGAGATGGCCGTTATCGCCACCCAGAACACCACCCGCAGGCCCAGAAGCGGATTGCCGTGGATGTCTCCTATCCCCTGTGCGATCAGCACGTTGAAGGGATTGATGGTGGAGCCGATGTAGCCCGCTTGGCTGGCCAGGAACAGCGTCAGGATCGCGGTTATCGAGTCGAATCCCATAGACAGCATGAACGTGATGAAGATGATGAACAGCGGGATGAGCTCCTCGCTCATGCCATAGGTGGATCCGCCGAGACTCACGAGAATCATCATGAGAGGTATGACAAGGATGCCCTTGGATCCGAGGAAGTCGGCAAGAGCGCGGAGACCGCGATCGATGGCCCCGGTTTTGAGGATGATGCCGAACGCGCCTCCCAGGATCAGAACGAAGGCGATGACCTCGACAGCCGCGATGATGCCGTTGCCGGGTGCTTCGAGGACTGCAGCGATCCCCTGCCTGTAGTCCGTCCCATCGGCTGCTATTTTGGAGATCTGACGATAGGTTCCGGGAATCACAACGGTGCGCTCCGACCCGTCCACCGTCACCGTCTTGGTCTTGTATGAGCCGCTGGGGATGATCCAGGTCAGCACCGCGCACACGATGATGAGGAAGAACAGCAGCGCGTAGCTGTGGGGAAACCCGATTTTCTTGATTCGATCGACGACTTTCACGATTATGCTCCTTTGCATTGTTTCGTCTGTCACAGGGATGGATGATGGTGTGGTAGTTCCGATTCGAAGACCAGGTCGCCGTCGACGTACGTCTGCAGCACCCGCGCACGGCGGAGCTCATCGTTCCCGACGCCCATGAGATCCCGGTCGAAGACCGTCAGGCTGGCGGCCGCCCCCCGGCGCAGGACCCGCCCCCGGCCGGAACCCGGCAGGGCCGAGATGGTACCCGAACGGGCTGCCGCCGAGGCGGGAAGGTCTCCGCCACCGCGGACCCACGAGCGCAGAAGATCCTTCTGCGGCATCGCATACCGGGGGAACCATGTGACTTCGCCACGGTCGAAAACCCTACGGCTCGCTCGCAGCAACGAGTCGGGCACGTCTGCCACGAACAGCGGGCAGTCGGTGCCACTGGTGACGGTCACGCCGTGGTCCACAAGATGGCTGTAATGGAAGAAGCGCGATCCATCGTGCCCGGCTATGGACGTCGGCATGTAGGCATCGTCCATGGACGCGTTGAGCCCGAGGATCTGAGGGTAGATTTCGGCGACCACGCCCGATTCGGCCATCAGACGTGCCGCGCGGTCGGTGACCATCTCCAAGTCGCTGATGGAGTGCCTCACACGCGGGTTTGTGTGCCGGGCCAGGATCTCGGCGCATCTGTCGATGGCCCTGTCGCCTTCGGCGGTCAGACAGCAGGAGACGCCCAGATCGGACAACCGGGCCACGTCCGCTTCGATGGCATCATAGTCGACGTGCGGCGGACGGGCTCCGTTCGTATAGGCACCACTGATATCGCCGGTCGAATCGGCGACCACGCCATCCACCATGATCTTGACTCCGCCGAACCTGGTGCGTCTCCCGAACGTCTCGTGTTGGTAGCGTGCCAGGGCGTTCACATCCACGGGGCGGCGCACGGCTTCGACGTACATCGTCACGTCGAGAAGAGTATCGTCGAGAAACCGGTGCACGTCGCAGTCATCGAAGACGATGTCCTTGCATGACACCACGCCCCGGGAAAGCATGAGGCTCTGGAATCGTCTCCAGGATTGCCTCACGAGATCCGCATCAGAGCACATCTCGTGGATCAGATTCGCGCGGGTCTCGGCGGCAAGCCCCGCCTCGTCGAATCCGTATCGTGCGGAGGCGCAGGTGTTCAGCCAGTAGCGGCTTCGTGATGCGTCGATTGCGACGATCGGCGTGTCTGAGGACAGGACGTCGAGGGCGTCCCGGCCCGGGTCGCTCTGCCACTGCGCACGGTTCCAGCCATGCGCATACACCGGACGTCCCGGATGGCGATCCAGACGTTGGGCGATGAGCGATGCGGCCTGATGCGCGTCGGCGGCGCCGGACAGATCGAGGCCCGCGTTGGCGGCCATCCATCCGGAGAAGAACACGTGATTGTCGTGCAGACCCGGCATGATGAAATGCTCGTCATGCCTGATTACCCGCGTGCCTGTTTCGATGGGACCGTAGTCCCACCCGCGCCCGATGCGGGTGATGAACGGGCCGCTGTATTCAAGATATCCCTGGAAGGGATCGCTTCCCGTCCCGTCGAAGATATGACGGGACCTGATGATGGTTGTCATGGAATTCCTTTGTGCGAGAAGAGCCCTCGGCGAACCTGCGACGTGCGAGTCACTGAGGAGGAGGAAAGGGGAAAGAGATGGAATAGGAAATGGGGAGAAGGAAATGGAGGGAAAGGGGAGGAACGGAGAAGGGAGACAGAGGCAAGGACAGGGAAGAAACGGGGAAACGAACACAACGGTGAGGGTGTGCAGAGAGGAGAGAAACCGGTTTCCACCCGTCCGCGGCCAGAGAAGGCCTCGCCCGTGGATCGAGGCGCCTCCGGGAAAGAATGTGGGAAGCTACAGGGTGAAGGTGTAGAGCTCACCGAGATAGAACTGATGTCCCACATGGACCGGCCTATCGTCCTGATCGCAGATCAGCGTTCTGATTTCGAAGAAGGGGGTGCCTACCACGACGTGCATCCGCCCGGCAAGGTCGGCATTGGCCAGCGCCAGGCTCAGCGTCGTGGTTTTGGGATTGATCGGGCGAATGCCGTGCCGCTCGGAGAGCAGCCGGTACAACGACCCGGTGAGATCCGCGTCCTCAAGAAATCCGAACCGATCCGCCGGAAAATAGTTGTTCTCCAGCATCACCGGCATGCCGTCTCCTTTGCGCAGCCGTTGTATATACAGCACATCATCGCCACAACCGACGTCCAGCTGCTCCGCGAGCCTCTTGTCGGCGGGAATCGTTCGGCGCTCCAGAACTTCGCTCGAGGCCCGATAACCCGCCTTTTCCAGGCTTTCGGTGAAGCCCATCACGTATTCGATCTTACGGTCGATGACATGACGCCTGACGAAGGTGCCCTTACCCTGCTTTTTGAGCAGATATCCGTCCTCGACAAGCTCGTTGATGGCTTTGCGAACGGTGATGCGGGACACTCCGTAGGCTTCGCACAGCGCCGGCTCTGCAGGGATCCGGCTGCCGGCCGTGTATCTGCCCGAGGTGATGTCGGCAAGAAGGGTGGCTTTGAGCTGCGCGTACATGGGGATTCGCGTATCGTCTTGCAGCATCGCTTGCGCTCCTTATCCGGCCGGACTTCAGGATTCAATCGTATATCAGTTCCCCTCCGGGGATTACCGTGCGCACCTCCTTTTTTCGTTTATCGGGTTACGGTTGCGCGGGTCAGGTTTGCGGATCTATGGCGGTACCGAATCCGAAGGATCCGTCGACCTGGACGGCCTGTGCGGCGAACCGCTGCCCGTCGTACAGGCTGTCGTCGATTCCCTTGCCCTCCATCACATGCGAAAGCAGGAAAGCGGTGAGGAACGAGTCTCCTGCCGCCATCGTGTCCACCGCCTGCACCAGCTGCGGCTTGAGCTGATGGAATCCCTTGCCGTCATAGATGATGGTGGAATCGGATCCCCGTGTTGCAACGAGGAGCTTGTTCGGCTTGCGGTAGAGGCTGCTGAGCAGGACCCTGACCTGATTCGAAGGCACTCCGCTAAGAGAGAAGAAGCCGTATTGGATGTATCCAAGCGCCGCATCGATCGTGTCGGTGCCGAATTCATCCGAAAAATCGTAGGAGATGGGCACACCCGTCGCCGCCACCTGCGGCAGCAGATGATTGGCGTTCCCCCAGATTCCCATATGGACCAGGGAGAACCCGCTGATGTATTCGAGGTCCTGCGCCGTCACGGTCAGCGGTTGAAGACCGGCCACGCCGCCCTCGTTGCTGTCGAGGAAGACACGGTCCCCGTCGACGATGTTGACCTTGGACCAGCCATTGTCACCATGACGAATCTGGCAGCGACTTCGATCGATGCCCAGTTCATCGATGCTGCGCATCACGTGGCGGGCATTGGCGTCGTCTCCGAACACCCCCATGAACGCCGCGTCGTAGCCGAGCTTCTTGGCGAACACTGCGAAGTTAAGGGCGTTCCCGCCGGGGTACATGACGTGAAGGTTGACGTACTGATCGACGACCTGGTCGCCGAGACCAAGCACTCGTTGATTGCTGTCGTTCATGGCGGATCCCTCTCAGTACTCGACTTTGCCCATGTACCGGCGCACGTCGAGATCGTGGCCCCGCCTGAGGGACAGCGCATAGCGGTATCTGCTGAGAACGCTGTAGAAGAGGATCGGGTTGAAGTACTCGTTCACGGAATCGTCGATCATGTCAAGGCCCAGCTCCTTGGCGTCCACGACCTCGATTTTCCCGGCATGGGTCTTGAGGAAGGCGAGAGCGCGCTCGTCGAGTTCACGGGTGCGGCCCAGCCCCATGACCACGATGAAGGGGGTGTCCTCGTCCGTGACCTCGAACGGACCGTGGAAGAATTCGCCCGAGTGAATCGGCGCGGCGTCCAGCCACTGCATCTCCATGAGGGAGCATATCGCGAATCCGTAGGCGTGTCCGTAGGAGGAGCCGGATGCGAGAATGTAGAACATCGGCTCCCTCTGATACTTGTCGGCGAAGGCTGCCGTGCGCGGCTCGACCTGTTTTTCCGCATTGCCCACGACGGTGTCGATAAGCCCCATGCCTTTGCGGAATTCCTCGATATGCGCGTATCCCTCGACCTCGTCGACCAGGTTGATGGTCAAATCCAGAATGATGGCCATCGGGTTGTTGTGCACGCGGGTCTCGTCTCCCCATTCGTAGATGAAGGAGTAGTCGGACTGTTCGAGGAGCTTGGCCTGTTTGTTGTAGGTCAGCCCGACGGTCTGCGCCCCCCTTTCCCGGGCGAGTGCCGCCGCGGCGACGGTCTCGGGCGTGTCTCCGCTGTGCGAGCACAGGATCACCACCGATGTGGATCCGAGCTTCTTCGGGGCGGCGTGCACGAATTCGTTGGCGGTGTACCACCCGCTGGTGATGTGTGCCGATTCCGATCGGACAAAGAAGTCCGAAACGTACATATCGACCAAGGAACCACCGCAGGCGACGAAATAGATCTCCGAAACGTTGCCGCCGTTGCGTTCGACGATCTTCTTGCTGGTTTTCATGACATCCATGGGACAACCTCTTCGTTATCTTTGTTACATGACGTTATATAACGTCATGTAACAAAGATAACGCCGTTCCCCGATTAATGCAAATCGGGGCAGGACCGTGAATCACGAAACCCCCGCACATCCGTCATCCGACCCGTGCAGCGCAAAACCGGCTGCGGACCAGGGCGCGCCCGAACGGGCATCGGACCCCGGCCCGGCGCGCCTTCCCGTCAGGATCGTACGGCAGAACCGCGCGCGCCGGGGGCGGTCACCCGGGTGAACGTCCCGGGGGAATGATGGTGGCAGGCGACCTCCACACCATCGTCGGCCGTTCTCAGGTGCGGGTCCTCGTCAATGCATCGCTGGCGTAACGGGTCGTCCGGAGCCAGCCCGGCGAACAACGGACAGCGGGGGCGGAACCGGCATCCGGTGGGGATGTGCGTGGGATCGGGCCCTTCGCCTTGCAGGATGGTCGGCTGCGGGTTCCCCTCGTTCCCTCTGGTGACCAGAACGGAGAGCAGCGCACGGGTGTAGGGGTGCTTGGGCGAAAGCAGAACCGTTTCGGCGTTGCCTATCTCGACGATCCGCCCCAGATACATGACCGCCACCCGGTCGGCGATGTTCCACGCCAGCCCCAGGTCGTGGCTGACGATAAGCGAGGCCGTTCCCAACTCGTTGCGCAGCCGCAGCAGCAGAGAAAGGATCTCTCCGCGCGCGGAGGCGTCAAGGGAGGAGACCGGCTCGTCGGCGACGATGACGGAAGGGTGGAGGGTCAAGGCCCCTGCGATGACGGCTCGCTGCAGCTGACCGCCCGAAAGCTCATAGGGGAAGCGATCCTCATAGGTTTCCACGGGATGCAGACCCACCGTCTCCATGGATTCCTCGACGTGGGCGGTGAGATCGGTCGTGTCGTTATGGACGCGCAGGCCTTCGGCCACGGCCGCGTAGATGTCCTGCTGCGGGTTGAGGGCGCTGGCGGGATCCTGCAGCACCATCTGCACGTTTTTACGGAACTCCCGCATGGCATGCGGAACGTAGCTGAGCTGCTTTCCGCGGTATTCGATCGTTCCCGAGGTCGGTTGCAGGAGACCGACCAGCATTCTCGCCAGCGTGCTTTTGCCGCATCCCGATTCCCCGATGAGGGCCACGATCTCATGGGAGCGCAGGGATAGGTCGATGCCATCCACGGCGATCGCGGGCGGGTTGCGTCTGCGCGCCGGATAGACCAGTCGGGCGTTGTTCGCCGCAAGGACGAACGTGTCGCCGATGCGGGGTTCCCCGACAGGAGCGGATCCGTCCCGCTCCCTGTCCGATCCCGCGGGCAGAGGCGGGTGCTCGGGCAGAAAGCGGATGCAGGCGACCGAGGTTTCCCCGTCCACGGGAGAAAGCTTCACATCGGCGGTGCGGCAGGCGTCGATGGCGTATGCGCAGCGCGGCGCGAAGGGACAGCCGATCTGCCCCGGCCTAGCCACGGCGGGGTATCCGGGCAGACCGCTGGGGTTCATGCGCGAAGCAGGGTCGCCGATCATCGGGAAGGCCTGAGCCAGACCCCGGGAGTAGGGGTGGGAGGGCTTGGCGAACAACCGCTGCGCCGGAGACGTCTCGACGAGGCGCCCGGCGTACATGACTGCAATGCGGTCACACGTGTCGGCGAGCACCGACAGGTCATGGCTGATGAGGAGGACGCTGATGTTCTTCGCCCTGACGAGCGATGTCAGCAGATCCAGCACCTGGGCCTGCACCATGACGTCAAGCGCCGTGGTGGGTTCATCCGCCACGATGAGATCGGGGTCGCAGGCCAGCGCCATGGCTATCATGGCCCGCTGCCGCTGCCCGCCGGAAAGCTCATGGGGGTAGGTGGAGAAGCGGCGGCTCCCGAGCCCCACCTGCTCGAGCAGGTCTTTGGCGCGCGCGGGGGCGTCGTCGCTGGTGCCGTGCAGCACGATCGCTTCGCAGATCTGCCGGCCGATGGTCTGCACCGGGTTGAGCGAGCTCATGGCGCTTTGGAAGACCATCGATATCCCGGCCCATCGCACCGCCCGCACCTGCGACCATTTCATGGTCTGCAGATTCTGGCCGTTGTAGAGAATCTCGCCGGTGATGTGGGCCGAATGCGGAAGCAGACGAAGAACGCTCAGGCCGAGGGTGGATTTCCCGCAGCCCGATTCGCCGGCCAGGCCGTATATCTCTCCGGGATGGATGTCCAGATTGACGTTCTGCACCGCCGCCACCGCCTGGTCTCCGGACCCGTAGGTGACGCACAGATCACGCAGACTTAAAGTCGTTTTCATCAGGAGGCCCTTCTTACATCTAGCGCCGATTCAATGGAGCGGCCCACCAAGGTGAAGCCGAGTACAACCAGCAGTATGGCGATGCCGGGGCTGAGCACGTACCACCATGCCCCCGCCGTCACGGCACCCTGGGAGAAGGCATTCTGCAGCATAGTCCCCCAGGAGACGTCGGTGGGGTCGCCGAGTCCAAGCCATGCAAGCGTCGCGGCCGAAAGAATCGACGAGGAGACGGTAAGCGTGAGATTGACGAGGATGAGCGGCATGACGTTCGGCAGAACCTGACGAATGACGATCTGCCTCCCGTTGGATCCGAGCAGACGCGCACGTTCGATGAACGGTCTGGCCTCCACGGTCAGGGCCTGGGCTCTGACGAGACGGGCGGTCCCGGGCCAGGAGGTGACGGCGATGGCGACCATGATGGAGGCCTGCCCCTGCCCCAGCACGGCCGCGAGCGCGATCGCCAGCGGCAACTGCGGCAACGCGAGGAACCAGTCGGTGATGTGCATGAGCCCGCTGCCCACCCATCCTCCCTGGTGGGCGGCCACCAGGCCGATGACGGATCCGACGAGCATGGTGAGCAGGGTGGCGATGATGCCGACCGCGAGGGAGGATCGCGAACCCCATATCAGCAGCGCCAGAACCGATCTTCCGGATTCATCGGTTCCCAGGGGGAATCGTGAGCTCGGCGCGGACAGGATGGGTCCGGAGGCCTTGACCACACTGAGCTGCGACTGCGGGATGAGCAGGGGCGCGCAGAGCGCGATCAGGCACACGACGACGAGAATCGTCAGTCCGACCATACCGGCGTTGTTCGCGCGGTAGTTGTCCACGAAGACGCGCCACCGGGAGCGCTTTCTTTTCCTGGATCCGTTGTCGGCCGGAATCGTCACGGCGGAGGATGCCTCTTTCATCATTCATCACCAACCCGGGGATCGAAGATTGAATACAGCAGGTCGGCGAAGAGGTTCATCACGATCACCGACATCGAGAATATGACGAATGTGCCCTGCAGAAGCGGCAGATCGGGAACCTTGAGGGCCTGGTAGGTGAGATACCCCAGCCCCGGCCACGAAAAGACGGTTTCCACCGTGATGGCCCCTCCTATCAGGCCGCCGATCTGCATGAAGATCATCGTGATCGTCGGCAGCATCGCGTTCGGCACGGCGTGCCGGTCGCGCACCAGCGCGTCGGCAAGCCCTTTGGCCCGCGCAGTGAGAAGATAGGGGCTGCCCATCTCGTCGATGATGGAGGACCGCGCTATCGTCACGTACTGGGCGTATTGAACGAGCACCAGCGTCAGGCAGGGAAGCACGAGGTGCTTGAGGATGTCGAAGAGGCTGGGCAGGAAGCCGCTGACGCCCGGCGTGATCATTCCATCCGCTGGAAATATGCTGGGGATGGGCCCGAATCCGGACGAGAACACGATGAGCAGGATCATGCCGAGCCAGAAAGTGGGAACAGACCAGAATCCGAGAGCCACGGCGGAGTTCGCGCGGTCGAAGGTCGACCCCTTCCTCCAGCCGCTGTGGATGCCGAGCCACACGCCGACGAGAGCGGAGACCAGGGCGGCGCTTCCCGTGAGCAGCAGCGTCGGCCCGATGCGTTGCATAATCAGCGTCGACACCGGCTCCTGGAACTGCCATGAGGTTCCCAGGTCGCCCTTGAGCGTGTCGACCATGAACTGTATGAACCGCATCCACAGGGGCTGGTCGAGTCCCAGCTGGTGACGCAGCGCGATCAGCTGAGCCTGCGAGGTCGGGCGCCCGCGGGTCAGGGTCGTCACGGGATCGGACGGCATCAGCTGGAAAAGAATGAATCCGATCATCAGTACGACGACGAGGCTGACGGCGGCCCCTCCAACCTTCCGGCACACGTACCGCAGGCGGGGGCTGAGCAGCGGCGGGCGCACACTCCCCGCCCGCCCGCTGCCCAGTGAGATCCGATCACTCGTGGTCATCGCTGCTCTTCCGCCGGCGGACAATCACGACGGCCCCGACGACGGCGGCCACGATGATCACGGCGGCCACGCCGATCCATATGTCACGCGTCCTTGCAGCGGACGAGTCGGACGACACGGGTGTGGCCGCAAGATAGAGCGAATAGACGTTTTGCGAGGGGTACAGCCCGGACGAGCCCTTCGCCCCGACCGGAACATTCGTCACCTGATCGCTGCGGTAGGCGCCGAGGTCATTGCCGTAGTAGAGGATGATGTCCTGGTTCGCCTTGTAGAGGATCTCCTGCATCTGCTTGACGAGGGCCTGTCGCTTGGTGGCGTTCAGGGTGGTCTCCTGCTCGCTGTAAAGCTTGTCGTAGGTGGAGTCGCTGAAGAAGCTGTCGGTCATGCCCGAATCGGATGCGGATGTCGGCAGCGTCGAGGAGGTCTGTATGGAGAGCAGATACGACGGGTCGGGCCCTGTCGTCCACGCGTCCATAAGCATGTCCCAGTCGCCTTGCACCAGATTGGAGTTGAGCATGCTCATGCTCATGGACTGGATCGTCACCTTGATGCCGATCTCGTTCAGCCAGCCCTTCAGCAGGGCGGATATGGAGGCGTCCTCGGAATCGTCCGAATGGATGCCGAGACGGAAGCTCAACGACTTGTGCGTCTTGGGATCCACGCGTATCCCATCGCTGCCCTTGGTGTAGCCTTCGCTGTCGAGCAGCGCGTTGGCGGCTTTGATGCTGAAGCTCGTTTTCACCGAGGCCGAGGGGGTCCAGCTCCACTGCGGCCAGGAAGGCGGCAGGTATCCTGCGCCGACGACAGCCTCACCGCGTTCCACGGTGGAGACCAGCTTCTGCTTGTCGATGGCCATGCTGATGGCCTTCCGCACCGTGGAGTCGGCGAGAATCGGATTGCCCGTGCCTATCTTCTGGCCAGCTGTCGTCTTCGCTCCGGCATTGATCTCCAGGGCCTTCCACCCATTTCCGGGAGAGCGGTACGTTCCTATCGAGGCGGTCGATTTCAGCGCATGGTATTGCGTGGCGGACACACTCATCATGCCGAGCTGACCGCTTTTGAGGGCCGCGACCGCGGCATCGGAGTTTTTGAACACGCGCAGCACGAGCTTGTCGAATTTCGGAGCCTTCTGGCTTCCGTTGCTCCAGCTTGTGTTCGCCGTGAACGTCTCATACTGGTCGGCGACATAGCCGGTGAGCTTCCACGGGCCGTAGCCGACCACCGGATAGGTGTTGTTCTTGTACGTCTTGAGGTCGGAGACGTGCTTCGACCAGATGTGCTCGGGAACGATCGGGATGCCGGAGACGGGGATGCTGACATAAAGCATGTTGGCCTGGGGCTTTTTGGTGACGATGACCAGAGTGGTGTCATTGGGCGCGCTGACGCTTTTGAAGTTCTGCACCAGGGAGCCGTTCGCGCTGGCCGCGGTCTGGTTGGTCATGATGAGGTTGATGGTCCAGGCGGCGTCCTTGGCCGTCAGCGGCTGGCCGTCCGACCATGTGAGGTTGTTGGCTATCGTAAACGTCCATGTCAGCTTGTCGGAGGACACCTTCCACGATCGGGCGAGATAGGGGACCGCGGTGCCTTTCGAGTCGAGCGTCGTCAGCGACGGATAGATCATGCCGAACGTGTTGAGCGCACCATTGTAGTACGCAAGAAACGGGTTGAGCGTGTCGATGCCGGAGCTGTCCATCTCCGCCGTCAGCGTTGTGGGGCTGGCGGCGCTGCTCGCGGTCGGCGCCGCGAAGCAGGAGAAGACAAGGGCCACCGCGAGCAGTACGCCGAGCAGTGGTTTGGGGACTTTTCCTCCCCAGCCTTTCCCATATCTGCGCGTACCGTTGCCCGTCAGTGCGTCAGCCGTCCTCACGGCTGTTCCTGTTTCATCGTTCATCATCATTGCTTCCTTCGGATATGACGCGGACGTGTGTGACACGTTTACCGGATTGTGTTGCATGAGCTCTTGTGGTGCTTGCCTCATCCACCCCAGCCCGTGATTGGTCAACGGTATGGAACAGGTGATAACCACACCATAGAGGCATCGAACCGTTCGGACCCTGTACACAATGCACATGTAAATTCTGATCGCTGTGCCGATTGCCAAAAAAATAACATGCAGATTACCTGACGTTCATATCGCGTTGAAATTCGGTCCGATCCAGACCGGTCCCCATGCCGGTCGATTTCTTCCCCGGGCGGGCGTGCACGCCCGCCAGAGTCTCCACGCGGCATGGGCCCAGCAACTCTCTCTCCTTCCTCGGGCGAGCGCAGACGCCCACGGACGGTCGAGAAAAGGAACACCCATGGCCCGCCACACGGCATCGGGCCCGGGCTCGAGAGACCGGGTCGGAAACATCCGGCGCGGGGAAGCCGAAAACAGGAGACCAGGATACGGGAGACCAAGGGCCCGCCGACCCAACGAAAAATCAGCGAGGAGAGCCGGCGGATGATATGGCAAGAGACGGGTACGACCGCGCGAATAAAAGGCAAGGAAGAAGGTCGGAAGATCAGGGACAACGTACGAAGAAGGCACAACGTACGAAGAAGAGACAGCATACGACGAGAAGGACGGCCATGCAAGGACGGCAGCGCTACCTGCCGTGCGAGACCTTGATCAGGGGCTTGATGACCGTGCGCGCGTCCATGTCGGCATAGGCCTGGGCGATCCCATCGAGCCCGTATGTTCTGGTGAACACGCGACCGGGATCGATCGCATGCTCGAGGACGGCGGGAATCAGCGAACGCATGTAATGATGCGCCGGGGAGATTCCACCGGCGATGGTGATGTTGCGGGGAAAGAGCGTCGCCATGTCGAGGGCCACCCCATGGGGCAATCCGACGTATCCCACTGTTCCGCCCGGTGAGCACAACCGTACGGCCGTTTCGAACGACTGCGCCGATCCGACGCATTCGATGACGACATCGGCCATGATCCCGCCGGTCAGCGCCGCGATGGCGCGAACCGCATCCTCGCCGCGCGAATCGACTGTGTCGTCCGCGCCGAACGCGCGGGCGAGCGCATTCCTGTCCGCATGGCGGCTCCCGGCGTTGATCACCCGTGCGGCACCGAGCAGCTTCGCGGCCGCGATGGCGCTCAGCCCGACGGCGCCGTCGCCGACGACGATCACCGTGGATCCGGTCCGAACCCCGGCACTCACTGCGGCGTGATAGCCGGTGGTGAACACATCGGTCAGAGCCAGCAGACCCGGAATGTCGGACTCGGCGGGGCGTCCCCCATCGGGCAGCGCCTTGACGAGCGTGCCATCGGCGAACGGAACCCTCGCATGCTCCCCCTGCCCGCCGTCGGTGCCTCCACGACCCCAGAACCCGCCGTGGATGCAGCTCGTCTCCAGACCGGCCTTGCAGAAACGGCAGGTTCCGTCGCTGAACCGGAAGGGAACGATGACCCAGTCGCCCACGGCGACATCATGGACGTCCGAGCCGATCCGGCTGACCACGCCGACGAACTCATGCCCGATGCGGTGAGGCGCCGGAAAGCCCTCCCCGCGGTACGTCCACAAATCGGAACCGCACACTCCCGCGTATTCGATGTCCACTATCGCATCGGTCGGCGATTCGATGACGGGATCCGGCACCTCATCGAGACTGATCCGGTACTGCCCGTGGAAGACTGCGGCTTTCATTATCTGACTTCCTTGTTCTGAGCGATGCTCTGTTTCTGCTGAGACTTTGTTTCTCTCGACACTCCGCCTTGTCGACGCACTGCCTTGCCGACACTCTGCCTTCGCTGACAGACTGTCTTGCCGACAGACTGATTTTCCTGACGTCCTGCTCCTGTTGATGCCCCACTCCTGCCGGTGCCGCGTTCCCTCCGGACCATGCATGGCGAACGTGCACACGGACCGGCAGCCATGGGAACGTGGGCGGACGGGCCATGCTAGGGCGTCATGACGGCCCAGTCCCCGTTCACCAGATGGCGCGGCTCCCTGCTGCCCAGGAGAACGTCGACCATGCCCTCGAGGGCCATGCGCCTCGCCTCATAGAACGACTCCTCGGACAAAAACGCCGCATGGGGATTGATGATGACGTTGTCGAACTCAGTGAGAGCCGTGCGCTCGGTCCGCTCGTCTTCGATCACGTCAACCGCCGCCCCCGCGATGGCACCCTCTCGCAGGGCGGAGATGAGGGCCGGCTCGTCGACGATCTCCCCTCGCGCCGTGTTGATGAGAAAGGCCTCGGGCTTCATCATCGCCAGCTCCCTGCGGGAGATGAGATGGCGCGTCTCCTCCACCAGCGGTGTGTGCAGCGATACGAAATCGGAGGTTTTCAGCAGCTCCTCCAGGGTGTCCACCTTGCGCACAC
>JALCNP010000009.1 GCA_022649135.1 Bifidobacterium sp. | reverse complement strand
ATGATCACATCGCTCCGGCCCCCTCTCACACCCGTCCTCTGCCGCTAGTCGTTGCCGAGGGGCTTGTCGCCGCCCGTCCTCTTCATGAGATCGAACTGCTCCTTGAGCCAGATGCGTTCGGCGGGGTTGATGTCCGCCGAGTTGAGATACCGCTGATAGACGGGATAGAACGCCCTCAGGGCCGGATAAAGGGCGTAGAGCATGTGCTCTGGCTTGTGCGTGCGCCAATGCTGCGGATGGGCGTCGAAGGTGTTCTTGAAGCGCTTCATGTAGGCCCGGAACGAGGCGAATGAGGTGTCCATCCTGCGGGCGGAGACCCCGCACACCATGCAATCCGAATACACGGTTTTGAGGTCGGCCCCCAGCATGTGCAGCGAGATGTCGATGTCCTCATGCATGACGTCCTTCTCGTCGAGGCAGACCTTGTCCGCGATCTGGCGCCAGGCCGTCGCCCGCAGCGCCATGTTCGACCCGAAAAGCAGAACCTCGCCCCCGTCGGCCCGATAGGAGAACCGCCGGACCTTGTCGTCCCCCCGCAGGCTCACGTGCTTGGCTGGCATGTCGTAATAGACGACCGGCCCCGTCGCTCCCATGGCGTCGCTGTCCTCCGTGAAGATCGTTCCCACCACCTCGACCCAATTGGGGCGGAGCATGCAGTCCGCGTCGATTCGGCCCAGAACGTCGCCGGTCGCATGGTTGAGCCCATAGTTGCGCGTGGGTATGAGCCCTTGTCGTGCGTCTTGGTGGAGCAGCCTGACCGGTGCGTGGGGGTGCTCCGCGATGAACCGTCTGACCACGTCCGCCGTCCCGTCGGTGGAGCGGTTATCCACCACAAGCACCTCGTGCGGGGTCACTGTCTGCAGCGTCGCATTGCTTAGGCAATCGGCGATTCGCTCCTGCTCATTCCATGCGGGAATGACAATCGATACGTTCAGCATGCTTCTAGAATAAGCGTTCTGGCCTACAGGGGCATATGTAGAATGGGGGCCATGAGCGAACGTGACGATCAGAAGATTGACTTGGCGTCGGTTTTTCCGGCGAAGGGGGACTCCCGCAGACCGCCGGATTGGTGGGGTCGCGCGCTTCTCTACGCGGCGATCGCCGTCTTCGTCTCCGTGTTCGTCTGGCGGTCGTTTTCCGACATCTCGTTCATCGTCCTTGATGTCGTCATTGCGGTCTTCATCGCCCTTGCCATAGAGCCCCTGGTCATCCGGCTGGTGCGGCACGGGTGGAGGCGCGGGGTCGCCTCCGCGTTCAGCCTCATCGGGCTGCTGGTCATCGCGGCGGCCCTTCTGGCTCTATTCGGCAACATGTTCGCCCAGCAGATGGTGTCCATGGTCAAGGGCCTTCCCGACCTGTACCGGCAGATGGCCGCCGTCGTCTCCCAGCACACGTCCTTCAGGCTGCCGGAGATACAGAACCTGGGCAACGAGATCTTCAAGAACGTGCAGTCGTCATGGGTGACGGATTTCGCGGGACGCGCGCTGACGACGACGGTTGGGATCTTCAGCGTTCTGCTGAATCTGCTCACCGTTCTGATGGTCGCCTATTACGTGTCCGCCGCGGGGCCGCGGATGAGGCGGAGCCTGTGCCAGTGGCTGGGCCCCCAGACGCAGCGGCGGTTCCTTCTCGCGTGGACCGTCGTCCAGGACCAGATCTCCGGCTTCCTGTTCTCCCGCACCATTCTCGCCGCATTCAGCGCGTTCTGCATGGCGGCCTTCCTGGAGGTCATCCACGTCCCGTACTGGCTTCCGCTGGCTTTGTTCTCCGGCATCACCTCGCAGTTCATTCCCACCGTCGGCACCTACATCGGCGGGGCCCTGCCCATTCTGTTCGCATGGGGGTCGAACGGCTTGACATCCGCTTTCATCCTGCTGATCTACATCATCGTCTATCAGCAGATCGAAAATCTCATACTGTCCCCGAAAATTTCACAACGCACGATGGACCTCAACCCGGCGGTGGCCTTCCTGGCCGTTCTGGTGCTCGGCGCCGTGTTCGGCGCGCTGGGCGCGTTCCTCGCCCTGCCGGTCACGGCAAGTCTTCAGGCCATTTTCAAGGTGTATACCAAGCGCTATGATCTGGTGGACTCCCCGTTGATGTCCGATCCCGTCCCCGTGAAGAAGTCCAAGGTCGTCGAAGGTGCCGAGGCGTTCAGCGAGCATGTCATACGGCCCGTCAGCAAGCGCATACCCCGCGCCGCTCAGGGATCCACCGCCAGGGTTCCGCTGAATGACGAAATACGCAGGCTGCAGGATGAGATATACACGGGATTGGAGAATCCGGATGCGGACGACTCCCAGACCGTGGCGATTCCCCAGGGGATGCTGCCCCATGGCGCGGGCCCCGCGCGCGGAGGGAAGCCGTTGAAGTCCGGCGGCGACAGGCATCGCAAGGAGAGGAGCAATGATGATGGAAGCGTGCAGGACAAGGGCGAGGGGACACCGGGCATGAGCGGATCAGAGACGCCGGGTTCGCGGCGCGACGACTCCGGGGGAGCCGGGGCCCGACGCTCCCCGGGACGTGGCGAGACCGCGGAAGACATCGACGTGAATCCCCGAAGCAGGTGGCGCTGATGGTTCTTCTCACCCTTCTCGACTTCACCCTGTACATACTCGGACTTGTGGGAATCGGCTACCAGGCCGTGTGCATCATTGCATCGCTGTTCTCCAAGCAGGTGCGCTTCCCCGCGGCGCCCATGGACAAGCACTACGCCGTGCTCATATCGGCGCGCAACGAGGAGCAGGTGATCACCAATCTTCTTGACTCCATCCGGGCCCAGACCTATCCGAGGTCGCTTGTCGACATCTGGCTGGTGGCGGACAACTGCACCGACCGCACTGCCCAGGTGGCTCGTGACGCCGGTTGCCGAGTCGTGGAAAGATTCGACCGGGAGCTTGTCGGAAAAGGGTATGCGCTGAGCTATCTGTTCGATCGGATCATCGCGTCGCCCGAGGTCGACACATACGACGCCTACTTCATCTTCGACGCCGACAACAGACTTGACGAGCATTACATCGAGGAGATGAACAAGGCGTTCCACGCCGGCTTCAAAATCCTCACCAGCTACCGCAATTCGGTGAATCTTTCCGACAACTGGGTCTCCTCGGGCTCCGCTTTGTGGTTCATCCGCGAGTCGCGGTTCGTGAACAATTCGAGAATGCTCTTCGGCTCGAGCTGCCATGTGGGCGGGACGGGGTTCATGTTCTCCAGTGAGATCATGCGCCGCAACAAAGGCTGGAAATTCCATCTTCTCACCGAGGATCTTGAGTTCACCATGGATTCCGTTCTGCATGGAGATCGGATCGGATACTGCGGCTCGGCCATACTGTACGACGAGCAGCCCGTTTCCTTCAAGCAGAGCTGGAGGCAGCGACTTCGCTGGAGCAAGGGGTTTCTGCAGGTGTTCCGCTACTACGGGCCGATGCTGATTCGCCGCGCCATCCAGGAGCGTGATTTCTCCGCCGTCGATTTCATGCTGTTCCTGTGCCCCTTCACCGTCATCGGAATCTTCCGCATCGCCCTGGGATGCCTGTTCGCCATGGTCGGATTCGTGTCCTGGTCCAGTCAGCTCGCCTCGATCAACGGGTGGGCGTCCGGCATAGTGATCAGCATGCTCAGCATGATGGCCCTCGCCGGCCTCACCATCATTGCGGAGCGCAATCAGATCGGTGCGACGAACAAGGAGCTCTTCGCCTACGTGCTCAGCTTCCCGATATACATGCTCAGCTATATCCCCATCTCCTTCCAGGCCATTTTCTCGAAGGCCGAATGGAAGCCGATCCAGCACAACGGTCAGTGAGCGGCACGTCGCCGCATGGACGGAATCAACGATCGGGGCCGCGGGCGGGTCCTCGCCGCCGGATGCTTCGCGCCCGTCCCTGAGGGGAGGGCTTTCGATCGGGCCGGGTGGGGGGAGCGGTTCCAGAGAGCGGCGCCGAAGGGGCGGGCACGGCGACACGGGGGACAATGGGTGTCGATGTGCCTCATATTCGGGCGTTTCGGCTAGTGTGGACCCATGGGTATTTCTCAATCGCCGTGGGGCGTCGGCAATTCTCGCGAGTCCGGAACGAACGAGGATCCGCTGCAGGCGGATTCGTCATCACCGGGGCATCCCGGTGGGTATGGCGCTCCAGGGGCCGTCGCGGTGCCGGCGGTGCCTGTGGATGCCGCCGCGGCGGTGTCGATCCGGTCGTTGTTCAAACGATTCGACCGCAAGGTGGCTGTCAATGGGCTTTCGCTCGACATCCCGGTCGGGTCGTTCTATGGCCTCGTCGGGCCGAACGGAGCCGGGAAGACCACAACACTGAACATGGTCACGGGTCTGCTCGTTCCCGACTCCGGCACGGTCAGCCTGCTGGGCGGCGATGTATGGCAGGACGTGAATCTTGCCAAGCGCAGGATCGGCGTCATGCCCCAGCAGGATCAGATCTTCGACAGGCTGACCGGGATGCAGCTGCTTCTGTATGCGGGCATGCTCCGGGGCATGCCGAGGGCCCGCGTCCAGGAGCGGGCGCGCGACCTTCTTTCCGCCTTCGACCTTATGCAGGCGGCGAACACGATGGTCGTGGACTACTCCGCGGGAATGGTCAAGAAGATATGCCTGGCGACGGCCATGATCCACAGCCCGCGGCTGCTTGTCCTCGACGAGCCCTTCGAATCGGTGGATCCCGTCTCGAGCGCCAATCTCAAGGACATCCTCCTCGAATACGTGGGCACCGGAGGGACCGTCATCGTCTCCTCCCATGTGATGGCGCTGGTGGAGAGGATGTGCACGCACGTCGCCGTCATCAATGAGGGGCAGGTCCGTGCGGCCGGGACCGTCGCGCAGGTGGCGGATGGAGAGGATCTCGAGGACCGCTTCATGCAGCTTGTCGGCGGGCGCCACAGTGCGGCGCATCTTCGATGGCTCGACGGAGGATCGGACGGCGGCCCCTCCGCCCGCAGGCGGGATGCGCCGATCGACGGTCCGGACGGTGGAACGATCGATTCCCCCCGGTTCGTGGACGCAACGGCACGCGGCACCGGTTCGAACGCACACGGGGCGGCTGCCGCCGACATCCCCGAGGATGACGGCTCCGGGGACCCCGCGGCATCGGGGAACGCCGGACCTGTGAATTCCCGGCGGGGGGCATGATGGCGACCGCGTTGACATTGGTGAGGCTGCGCTGGTCCCTCACGTGGGCCGCTCTGCGCAAATCCGTGTGGCAGTCGGTCGGATATGCGATTTCGCTGCTCATGGGCGTGGGCCTCGTGATCGCCGTCGGTGCGGCGGCGTGGATCATCGGAGGCTCCCTGCCGCGTGCCGGCTGCGTTCCGGGCGTCGGCTGCGCCGAATCCGCCGCATACGATCAGGCGGTGCCTGTCATGCAGACCGCCGTCGTGCTTGTCGGATCGTTCCTTGCCATCGTGGTCGTTTTCATTCAGCTCACCCTGACGGGTGAGGGATCGACGATGAACCCGCATCGCTTCGAGCTGTATGGCATCCCCGACGTGAAGCTGCAGTCCGGCCTTCTTCTGGCGGGCCTGTCGGGCATCCCCGCGGTGGCCGGGACGGCGTCCATGATGCTGTGGGCCATGGCATATCGACATATCGGCGCCGCCATGGTGGCTGTCGGCGTGCTTGCCTCCCCGCTGCTCGTCGTGACCATGATGAGTCTGTCGAAGATGGTCATTTCCCTCTCGACCACGCTGGTGACGACGAAACGGGGGAAAAGCGCCTTCTACATCATCATCACGCTGCTGCTGGTCTGCGCATTCCAGCTTCCCAACATCATCACGAACTCCATGGATGCAGGTCATGTGAGCGTGAGAGACCTTTCGGGTCTCGTGCGTGTCATGGCGTGGACCCCTCTCGGGGCCGCGTTCCAGCTTCCCTTCGATGCGATGGGCGGGGCATGGGCGGTGATGGCACTACGCGTGCTCATGCTTGCAGCCACATGTGTGCTGTGCTTTCTGATATCCACCTGGTGTCTCAGACATGAGCGGCTGACCACGGGCAAGGGCGAGAAATCGATTCAGATGAAGGGGGTGGGGGCGTTCGCGTGGGCGCCCGACTCGCCGTCCGGGGCCGTCTCCGCACGGGTTTTCAGCTATCTTCGGCGCGATCCCCGGCAGGCGCTTGCCTTGGCGATGCCGCTGGTGTTCGTCGTTATCTTCGCCCTCCAGGCCGGTCGGTCGCACTGGATGCTGTGGCAGGCTCTGATCTGGTCGGGGCTGTTCATGAACATGGTCGAAAGCAACGGACTCGCCTACGACGGACGGGGATTTACCATGCAGGCGATGACGGGTCTTTCGTGCCGTGCCGACAGGAGGGGGAGAATCCGGGTCTTCGGATGGATCATGACGGTGTACATGTCCGTGCTGTCCGTGGCGATCTTCCTCATCACGGGGGATTGGCGCACGACATCGGGACTGCTCATCGGGTTGTGCTTCATCGGGGCCGGCTTCGCCGCGGGCCTGTCGAGTCTGGGGCTGGCGGAGGTTCTGTCGACTGTTCTGCTGTATCCCGTCGCCTCGCTCGACAAGCCCTTCTCCAGTCCTCAGGGGCGTGCCATCGCCCAGGCGTTCATACCGTTCGTCTATTTTTTCGGTTCCGTGCTGCTGATTCTTCCGACGGGGCTGACCGCTCTGGCTCTCTCGCTCACGCACGCCTGGGCGTGGGCGTGGACGATCGCCCCGGTGGGCGTGGCCAACGGTGTGGCCATGCTGTCCCTCGGTGCCTGGATCGGCGGTAAGCTGATGGATGCGCGCCTTCTGGCCATCGTGCACACCCTGGAGGGCTTCTCCTCGTTGCGGGCATAGGCCAGGGGCCGCGGTCATCGGCATCCGTGCATCGATACGGGGTCAAAGGAGCACAAGAGTGGCGGCAACGCAATCGCATGATCATGACAGCACCGACGGTGTCCCATCCGGGCCGTCCCCGTCTTCATCCGCGGCGGCGTCGCGGGGGGAGGGCGAGGGAATCGACCCGCCCGCGACGCCACAGGCCGCATCCGTTCCCACAGGACCTTCCGCGGCACCCGTTTGCGCCACACCCTCTGTTTGCGCCGCCACGTCCGTTGCCACCCACGAGGCTCGACATCCCCTCCGCAATCGTCGCATACTGAGAATCGTCCTGTCGTGCGTGACGACGGTTCTGTTCGTTTCCGCCTATGCCTGGGCGGACATCATGGACGTCACACCGGGTGTGCTTACCGACTCCGCAGTGGTGCATCCCACGTATGCGCAGCCGAAAACGGCCATCCCCGCAGGTGTTCTCGCCGGCAAGGCGAACGAGGACATTCCCATCAGCACCTCCAAGGCGAATGCCCTCATCGCGCAGTTCGAGGCCAACGATGCCGTCGGGACCGATTTCTCCATAGCCATCGCCAATGCGCAGGGGCGGATCGTGGCCGGTCATGATCCGCGCCATGCACGGGAACCCGCGTCGACACTCAAAACGCTCACGGTGCTGGCGGCGGCGTCGACGCTCGACATGGGCGGCACCCTTGACACCCAGGTCTATCTCAACCAGCCTCGCGGCGGAACCGCCACACTGGTCCTGAAAGGCAACGGGGATATGCTCCTGGGGTCCTTCCACAGCGATGCCTCCCACATCAACGGTCATGCGGGTCTGGGCACGTTGGCGCAACAGACGGCGGGCGCTTTGCGCGAGCGCGGGATCACCTCGGTGAAGCTCCACTATGACGACTCCCTGTTCGGGTCGCAGAGATACCCTTCGAACATCGCGACGAACAATCCCCAGAACCGCTACTATACGGGCATATCCTCCATGGCGGTCGACGGCGGGCGCCAGTGGGGTTCCGGCTCCCGCCCCGCCGATCCCGACACCTTCGACGACTATCCCCAGCTGTCGACTCAACCCGCCGGGGACGCCGCACGTGTCTTCGCGCAACGTCTCCGGGAGCAGGGGATCACGGTCCAGGGCGACGTTCAGGAGGGAACCGTCCCGGCGGGGCTGTCCCCGATCACCCACGTCAGCTCGGCCCCGCTCAGTCAGGTGATGGCGTTCCTGCTGCGTCACTCCGACAACACCCTCGCCGAGGAGTTCGGCAGACTCACCGCGCTCAAGAAGGGGGACGACAACTCCCCGCAGGGTGCCGTCTCCGCCGTGACCTCGACACTCTCCGCGCTGGGCATCGACACCGATGGCCTGACCATGGCCGATTGCTGCGGCCTGTCTCCGGGGTCGACGGTGAGCGTGGCCACGCTCGCCGCCGTTCAGGCGCGCAACCTTCGTCCCGACGGTGCCGCTGCGGCGGCGGAGGGACTGTCGGTCCCCGGCCTGGTGGGGACCGCGCTGAACAGACTTGCCGACCCCCAGGCGGCAGGGCTGCTGAGGGTGAAGACCGGCAGCCTCGATTCCGTCACCTCGATGGCGGGCAACGTGTCCCGCACGAATTCCTCCGTTCTGGCATTCGCCGTGATAGTCAACAATCCCCAGGATTACGAGAAGACCAGAACCGCCATCGACACCTTCGTATCCGGTCTCGCGGGGCTGTGATCGCATGGTGTATTCCTCTCGTCTGCGCCATGCGATCGGTGATGTCCGCGCCATGCTGGAGTCCAATGGCCTGGGCCGCCAGTCCGAGCTTTTCTCCCGCCACGGAGTCCATGAGCCCTCCGTCGGCGCCCCTCTCGTTCTTGTCGCCTGTTCGGGGGGTCGGGATTCCCTGGCTCTCGCAGTCGTGTCGAGAACCGTCTGCGCCGCCCTGGGGCTTAGATGCGGTGCGGTGATCGTCGATCACGGGCTCCAGGACGATTCCGCCACGGTCGCGTGTGAAACGCGATCCCGCTGCCTCGACGCGGGTCTCGATCCTGTCGCGGTGCGCGCCGTCCACGTGCCCCCATCATCGAGAGGCACGGAGGCGGCGGCGCGTGACGCCCGGTATTCGGCCATAATCGATGAGGCGAAGAGTCGGCGAGCGAGGGCGGTGCTGCTGGCCCACACACGCAACGATCAGGCGGAGAGTGTTCTCATCGATGTGATGAGAAGCAGTGGCCTGGATGCGATGGCGGGGATGCCACGCTCCTTCGTTCGCGGTGGGGTGCTGTTCCTCCGGCCGTTTCTGGATCTCACCCGCGACCAGACGACCGGAATCTGCCGTGACCTTGGACTGGAATGGTGGGACGATCCCACCAACGGGGACTCGATCCGCTCCGATGAGCCGTTGCCCGTGCAATACCCGCTGCGGTCCCGGGTGCGGCACGACCTTATGCCGTACCTGCGCAGGTTCACCGGGGAGGACATCGTCTCGCATCTTGCCCAGGGCGCGAGAATAGCCTCCCTTGACAAGGCCTACCTCGATGCCCGATGCGACGAGGTGTCACGCAGGGCGGTGCGCCTCGTGTCCGCTCAGGGCTCGCCGGGACCGGATCGCTGCGGCGAGTCCGGAGGGGGTGGTTCCGCGGAAACGCCCGACGGTCCCGTCGGCGCGTCGGACTCATGCGGGGGCGGATGCGACGGTTCGGGGACGGGCGCGGGTGGGGTCGAGCTGCGCGTGGGTGAGCTGGAGAACGTGCATCCGGCGATTCGGCTGCGCGTCATCGCCCATGTCCTCTCGTCGATCGGACTGCCCGTGACATCGCGGCATGTCGAGGCGATTGACGCGCTCATCGCAGACTGGCATGGGCAGGGCGCCGTGTCCCTTCCCAGCGGTTATTCAGCATTACGCCAGAAACACGTCATTCGCCTGTGCCAAGATGGTCTTCATGCAAATCGCTGATGTCCAAGATGAAATTGACCATGAACTGGTCAGCAAGGCCCAGATAGAAAGAAAGATCGCCCAGGTGGCCGCACAGGTGAGCGAGGACTACCGCAATAAGGATCTTGTGCTCATCGCCGTGCTCAAGGGGGCGGTCAACACCATGGCCGCCTTCTCCCAGGCGCTGAGCATACCGGTGCAGATGGATTTCATGAGTCTGTCCAGCTATGGATCCGGGACCTCCAGCAGCGGGAGGATCACGGTGCGTCAGGATCTTTCCGCCGATGTTCGCGGCAGGCACATTCTTATCGTCGAGGATATCGTTGATTCAGGTCGTACGCTCGGATGGCTTGTCCAGGAGATGCAGCGTCGCGGTGCCGCGTCGGTGGAGGTGTTTGCGCTGTTGGAAAAACCTTCCAGACGTGAGGTTAACGTGGCGGTGAAATACAAGGGATATGACATCCCTGATGAGTTTGCGGTCGGATTTGGTCTGGATTACAATGAGCGCTTCCGAAATCTGGACTCGATCGCGGTACTCAAGCCGGAAGTGTATCAAGGAGAACATGCATGAGCTATCCCCAAGGCCCGCAGCAGCGTCCACCGCAGGGACCTGCCAACGGCAATCCGTTCAATCCGTTCAACCGTCCCGACAACGGCGATTCCAACGGCAAGCCCAAGGGGCCCGATAACGGGAAGCATCCGTTCTGGCAGTCTCCCTGGCTGTGGGTCACCGTGCTGGTTCTGCTGTCGCTGACCGCCTTCCAGATGTTCTCGTCGGGCGGAACGCAGACCATCGACACGAAGGACGGCCTGAGCCTGCTGAAGAACGACGACGTGGCATACGCCAACATCGTCGACAACAAGCAGGTCGTCAAGCTCACGCTCAAGGACGACTTCACCAAAACCGACCAGTCCAGCGGCAAGACCCACGACTACGGCAAGAACGTCCAGTTCTACTACACCTTCGCTCAGGGTGCGCAGATCGTTCAGGACGTTCAGAAGGCCAATCCCGCCAACGGGTGGACGTCCAGCATGCAGCAGACGGGGATATTGAGCTACCTGCTCACCTCCATCCTGCCGTTCATCATCATGATCGCCATCTTCTGGTTCCTGCTCAGCCGTATGAACGGCGCCGGCTCGATGCTCGGCATGGGCGGGAAGAAGAACAACGGGAAACTGCTTGAGGGTCAGACGCCGACGACCAAGTTCTCCGATGTGGCCGGGGAGCAGTCCGCCGTCCAGGAGGTCGAGGAGATAAAGGACTTCCTCAAGGACCCCTCCAAGTACAAGGCCCTCGGGGCCAGGATCCCGCGCGGCGTCCTGCTGTATGGTCCTCCCGGAACGGGAAAGACGCTGTTGGCGCGTGCCATAGCGGGCGAGGCGGGGGTTCCGTTCTATGCCATGGCCGGCTCGGACTTCGTGGAGATGTTCGTCGGCCTCGGCGCCTCGCGTGTGCGTGATCTGTTCGAGGAGGCGAAGAAGAACGCCCCGGCGATCATCTTCATCGACGAGATCGATGCCGTGGGCCGCAAGCGCGGATCCGGCATGGGCGGTGGCCATGACGAGCGCGAGCAGACGCTCAATCAGCTGCTGGTGGAGATGGACGGTTTCGACAACGACACCAATCTGATCATCATCGCGGCCACGAACCGCCCCGATGTGCTCGACCCCGCCCTGCTTCGTCCCGGGCGCTTCGATCGCCAGGTCGGCGTCGAGGCTCCCGATCTGGAAGGCCGCGAGGCGATCCTGAAGGTTCATGCCAAGGGCAAGCCGTTCGTTCCCGATGTCGACCTGCATGCCGTGGCCGTGAGAACCCCCGGATTCACCGGTGCCGATCTGGCCAATGTGCTCAACGAGGCGGCTCTGCTGTGCGCTCGTGCGGGGGCTCAGCTCATCGACAACCGAGCCGTCGACGAGGCGATAGACAGGGTCCAGGCCGGACCGAAACGGCAGTCCAAGGGAATGGCGCTCAACGAGCTGCGCAACACCGCCTACCATGAAGGCGGCCATGCGCTCGTGGCGGCCGCTCTGCGCAACACCGATCCGGTGACGAAGGTCACCATTCTCCCGCGTGGACGGGCGTTGGGATACACGGCGGTCATGCCCACCGAGGATCGCTATTCCCAGTCGCGCAACGAGCTTCTTGACCAGATGGCCTATGCCATGGGCGGGCGGACCGCCGAGGAGATCGTGTTCCACGATCCGACGACGGGCGCCTCGAACGATATCGAGAAGGCCACGGCCATAGCCCGCAAGATGGTGGTGGAGTTCGGCTTCTCGCAGAAGCTGGGTGCCATCAAATGGGCCGACGACGATGACCAGACGACCGTCATGGATGGTCTTCAGCCGCGCAAGTATTCGGATCAGACCGCCCAGGTCATCGATGACGAGGTTCTTCGGCTTGTGGAAACGGCCCATACCGAGGCGTGGAACATCATCAACGAGAATCGTTCCGTCCTCGATGAGCTCGTACGTCAGCTTCTCGTCAAGGAGACGTTGAACGAGAAGGAGCTCGCGGAGGTTTTCGCCAATCTGCGCAAGGCCCCCGAACGCGAGGTGTGGCTTTCCGACGGCAGCCGACCGGACTCGGACGTCCCCCCGGTGGAGATTCCCGAGACGCTGAAGCGATCCGTTGGCATGAAGCCCGGAGAGTAAAGAACCAGATATGAGAACGGTATGCGACGCGGGGGATGTGGCGGGGGATGGAGCCGACCCCGCGTTGTCATGTGACGTGACCATCGCCGTCGACGGAATGGATCGAGGAGCGCTGCAGGCTCTGCGCAAGGGTCTGCACATCGACGTGAGTGTGGGTGAGGGCGGCGATGCCTCACGCATAGCGCGCGGCAATATTCGCGTGCACATCCTCGGCTGCCCGGATGCAGGGAGCGGCACCGACTCTCCCGGCGAGGAGAGGGATGCGCCGTCGGCGCCGCAGGAGCATGCCGCCGTCATCTCCATGCAGAGCCGATCCAGCGGCGCGGAGCGCCTCTTCCGTTCGGCCGTGGTGGCCGTCGATGCCGTGGTGGGCAATCAGGTGGAGGGCATATCGCCCCTGTACCATGTCAGCAATCTCGACGGCCCCGACTCCATGGCGGCCGTCATGCAGATTGCGACGCGGTTGGCCCCCTCCGAGCTTGCCGGCGTCCTGCGCACCATCGCCGACACCCATGAGGGCATGCTCTCCATGGACATCGTGGATGTCAGGGGGGAGCGGACCGAAGCCGGGGGCGGCGACCATCCCTCAGGACGCTCGAATCTCAGCGCCGCCGTTCTGGCCCCGTGGTTCGACATGGATCCCGATGCCACCCTGGGCAAGGATCGGGTATCCTTCCTGCTGGCCAGCGCCCCCGATGCCATGCGGGTCGGCATGCTTTCGGACAATTGGATTATTGGAGCCGACTTATGAGCGCAAGACGAACCCCCTGGTGGTACTACCTCATCTCCATCGTGCTGGGGCTGCTGTGCGGCATAGGGCTGGTTGCGTACGATGAACGATCCGGGCTGGCGCTTATCGGGGCGCCCCTGTTCGTTCCCGCACTGTTGGCGCTTCTTGGCCTGGTGGTGCTTGTTCTGGCGCTGCAGGTTCACAAATACGCGACGACGGATCCCCGTAAACGGACGGGGACCATGAACCCGCTCAGGGCCGTGTATACCCTTGTTCTTGCCAAGGCGCTGGGCATAGCCGGCGCCGCGCTGGCCGGATGGTATGCGGGGCAGCTGCTTATGAGCCTGTCCCATGCCGACGCCCCGTTCTATTCCAAGGCGATTCTTGAATGCGCGGTCACGGCCGGCGTGTGCCTCGCGGATATGATCGTCGGGATAATATCCGAATGGCTGTGTCAGCTTCCCCCGAACAACGGGCCGGAGAGCCCGGACATGGTCAAGGCGCGCAAAGGACGGGGACTGGCTCAGCCCGCTGCATAAACCCCGCATGGCCCCCGTCGCCCCACAGGGGCATGCCTTCACATCCGGCCGTACTGGTCGTGGTGCGGTACCGCACCGGCACTGGGCACTACACAGCATGTCACGGAACAGCACGGCCTACGCCGTGGAACGGCAATGGACTCAGGCGGGGTCATTACCGCTGCGTGCGCTCGGCGGCGTGCGCAGCGGCAGGGATGCGTGGAGGTGTGCCGGCTCCGGGCACCCGGACCATTGCCTCCTGCGCCATGGCGGCTACGAGTTCACCGTCCTGGGAGTAGACCTTGGCAACACCCAGCCCCCGTCCGTGGGCCGCCGTCGGAGTGTCCTGCACATAGAGATGCCACTGGTTGATGTCGATGTCGCGGTACCACCACATGGAATGGTCCAGGGACGCGAAGGATATGCCCGGTGTCGACATGCTCAGTCCGGCCCTTCGCAGAACAGGCTCCATCATCACCTGGTCGCATTCCAGCGCCAGAATCGCCCGATGCATGACCTGGGAGCAATCCACCTTGCCGTCCGCCCTCATCCACACGAGCTGTCTGCCGCTGTCGTTGCGCGCACTGTCGCGATCCGCGCCCAGCATGATGGTCGGGGTGGCGTGGCGGATGTCGAAGGGGGATTTCTCGGCGTAATAGTTCGCGAAGGGGGATTTCTCGGCATAGGGGGTCATAAGGTCCTTGGCGCTTTTCAGCGATTCGGGTTCGGCGACGTCCTGCGGCATGGCGTCGGCGAATTCGACGCCGTCCTGCCCCTGCTCCTGGAAGCTTGCCATGGCGCTGAGGATGGGGCCCCTCGATTGGGTGACGTTCACGCGGCGCGCGGAGAACGAGCGGCCGTCATGCAGCGACTCGACGTCGAAAAGCAGATCCTGCCGAATATCCCCCGCCGTGACGAAGTAGCCGTGGACGGAATGGGGCAGCCTGCTGGGGCTGACCGTTTTCGATGCGGCGATCATCGACTGGGCGATGACCTGCCCGCCGTAGACGCGTCCGGTCGGGAAGTACAGGCTTTCCCCATTGAGATAGGTGTGTCCGCGGTATTCCGACGGCTCGCCCAGTCTGAGCACCCGAATCAGATGCTCCAAAGGTGTAACGTTGTCAGTCTGCGTCATAACAGATCCTCGATTTCACTTCATATGTCGCTTACGCCCTGCATGCCAAGCAGTCTATCGTCGGCAGGTAAAGCCCACCTCGCCGTCATGTAACGACGGTATGAGCCAGATGAATGCGATGTTAGGTAATCGCCGCATCCGGCCCATAAGCTCACAATCGCGAAACATCTTCTTTGCAATTGCATGAATCCGACGCCCCCGACCTTATCATCCTGGCGCTAGCGTGTCAGTTTCCTGTGCAGGCGGTGAGGGCGCGACGCCTCCTCGCCCAGCCTGGCCACCTTGTTCTCCTGATAGGCCTGGAAGTTCCCCTCGAACCAGTACCAGTGGGCCGGGTTCTCATCGGTTCCCTCCCACGCGAGGATATGGGTGGCGATGCGATCGAGGAACCAACGGTCATGGGATATCACGACCGCGCAGCCCGGGAATTCGAGAAGCGCGTTCTCCAGGGATTCCAGGGTCTCGACATCCAGATCGTTCGTGGGCTCATCCAGCAGAAGAAGGTTCCCGCCCTGTTTGAGGGTCAGCGCCAGATTCAGACGGTTGCGCTCGCCTCCGGAAAGAACCCCGGTCATCTTCTGCTGGTCGGACCCCTTGAAGCCGAAGCTGGCGACATAGGCCCGTGTCGGTACCTCGATGCCCCCGACCTCCATGTAGTCGAGGCCCCCGGACACCGCCTCCCACAGGTTCTTGTTCGGATCAAGCCCCTCCCTGTTCTGATCCACGTAGGAGATCTTCACCGTGTCGCCGATGGTAAGGTCGCCGGAGGTGAGCGCCTCCAGGCCGACGATGGTTTTGAACAGCGTCGATTTGCCGACCCCGTTGGGGCCGATGACGCCGACGATGCCGTTTCGGGGCAGGGTGAACGACAGGTCGTCGATAAGGACGCGGTCGCCGAATGCCTTATGTATATGCTTCGCCTCGAGCACAAGCGACCCCAGTCGCGGCCCCGGCGGAATCTGGATCTCGGAGAAGTCGAGCTTCTTCGAGTTGCGCGACTCCTGCTCCATCTGGTCGTAGCGTTCCAGGCGCGCCTTGTTCTTCGCCTGCCTGGCCTTGGGGGAGGATCTGACCCAGTCGAGCTCGTTTTTCAGCCTGCGGGCGAGCTTGGCGTCTTTGGCGCCCTGGATCTCCATGCGCTTGGCCTTCGTCTCCAGATATGTGCTGTAGTTGCCCTTGTAGGGGTAGAGCTTTCCCCGGTCGACCTCGCATATCCATTCGGCGACGTTGTCCATGAAGTATCGGTCGTGGGTGACGGCGATGACCGCGCCCTTGTACTGGTGCAGGAACTGCTCAAGCCACAGGATCGATTCGGCGTCGAGATGGTTGGTCGGCTCGTCAAGCAGCAGCAGATCGGGGGCCTCGAGCAGGAGCCTGCACAAAGCGACGCGGCGGCGCTCGCCGCCCGAGCAGACCGTGACCGGCGTGTCGGGGTCGGGGCACTGGAGGGCATCCATGGCCTGCTCGAGCTGGGAGTCGATGTCCCAGCCGTTCGCGGCGTCGATCTGCGTCTGCAGGGTTCCCATCTCGTCCATCAGGGCGTCCACGTCCGCATCGGGGTCGGCCATCTCCTCGCCGATCTGGTTGAATCGCGCGACCTTCGTGGCGATCGGTCCGAACGCCATCCTGATGTTCTCTCCCACCGTCTTGGTTTCGTCCAGCGGCGGCTCCTGCTGGAGGATTCCGACGGAATAGCCCGGCGTCAGAGTCGCCTCGCCGTTCGAGACCGTCTCCAGTCCGGCCATGATCTTCAGCAGCGTGGATTTGCCCATTCCGTTGGGTCCGACCACGCCGATTTTGGCTCCCGGCAGAAAGCTCAGCGTCACGTCGTCAAGGATCACACGGTCCCCATACGCCTTTCGCGCCTTAATCATCTGATATACAAACTCAGCCATGTATGTCTTGTTCCTTATTCATCGAGGTGTTTCGGCTTGTCGATTTGCAGGGGCCTGCTGCGGCTCATGCGGACGGTCACGCGTCCGTGGCGCATGCGGCCCCGGCTCCTTCGCCACCCATCCTACATGGGCGTGCCTATGCGCGGCGGCAGGGGCGCGCATTCCTGACCC
Organism: Bifidobacterium sp.; assembly: GCA_022649135.1. Lineage (GTDB taxonomy): Bacteria > Actinomycetota > Actinomycetes > Actinomycetales > Bifidobacteriaceae > Bifidobacterium. The sequence continues at coordinate 79,248 of JALCNP010000009.1, read as the reverse complement.
CGGAACTCATTGTGCGGCGTCGACCAGGCGGGCGACCCGCTCCTCCAGCTGCTCGGGCGTGGTCTTGGGAGCGAAGCGATCGACGACATGGCCGCCGCGATCCACCAGAAACTTGGTGAAGTTCCATGTGATGCGCGCGCCGGCCACTCCCTTTTTCTGCTGCTTGAGCCATACGTACAGCGGATCGGCCTGCTTCCCGTTCACCTTGATCTTCGAGAACTGAGGGAATGTCATGGCGAAGCGGCCCACGCAGAATCCATGGATCTGCTCGTCCGTTCCCGGAGCCTGGGCGGCGAACTGGTTGCAGGGGAAATCGAGGATCTCGAAACCCCTGTCGCGGTATTTTTCGTACAGCGCCTCAAGACCCGAATACTGCGGGGTGAATCCGCATCCGGTGGCCGTGTTCACCACCAGCAGCACCTTGCCTCGATATCGCGACAGGCTCGTGCGCGAGCCGTCCTGTCCGGCGACGTCGAAGTCGTAGATGGTGCCGTTGCCTTCCCTGTCTTCCTCATTGTGTGCCATTGCCTTGTTGTCTGTCATCATCGGCCTCCCTACCGTCGTGATGCTTCCACATTATTCTGTGGCTTTCCTCAATTCAGCCCAACGGGGAACGTCGCGCCCGACGTGGGCGTTCGACCGCATCGGCAATGGCATCGAGCCTGCCGGGCGGCCATAGGATGGCGGACATCCCGAGTCGCCGTCGAATCCGTTCCGGCGCCCGATGACGCGCACCTTCATCCCGGCGGATCCGCGCCCGGGCCGGCATGCCGGCCTTCCTGACGCCGCTTGAACCGTGCGAACGCACGCCTTCCGATCCCCGTCCCGTATCCCCGCCATTGGCGAGCCGTGTTGCTAGACTGGGCTCCTCGTGGAACGCCGCAGAGCGGCTGCATAGTGTGAGCTGCATAGTGTGAAAGGCTATCGTGTCTGTTTCGAAGTCAAATGACTCTAACAATTCTTCCTCCATTCAAGGCGGGACGCCCGGTGAGGACCGGGACCATCCCCATACATTCGCCGAGCTCGGGGTGCCCGGCCCCCTGGTGCGGGTCCTCGCCCGCGACGGGAAATCCACCGCCTTCCCCATTCAGACGGACACCCTGCCGGATTCCCTGGCCGGCCGTGACGTTCTGGGGCGGGGCCAGACCGGGTCGGGGAAGACCCTGGCCTTCGCGATTCCGTTGGTGGCGCGTCTGAGCGAGGAGGGGGCCGCCCGCACCGCCATGCATGATTACGGGAGGGGCCGTTCGAATGCGATGCTTCCCCATCCGCGCGGACTGGTCCTTGTCCCGACGCGTGAGCTGGTCAACCAGATCGACGAGGTCATTCGGCCGCTTGCCGACGCCTACGGCATGGCGACCACGTGCATCTATGGCGGGGTGAACCAGAACCGGCAGGTCGCCGCTCTGCGTGACGGCGCGGATGTCATCGTGGCGTGCCCGGGGCGGCTGGAGGATCTTCTCCGCCAGAGGCTGCTGTCTTTGGAGTCGGTGAGCATCGCCGTCCTCGACGAGGCCGACGAGATGGCGGACATGGGCTTTCTTCCCTCGGTGACGCGGCTGCTGGATCAGGTGGATCCCGATGGACAGCGCATGCTGTTCTCGGCAACGCTCGATCACGGTGTGGACAAGGTCGTTGACAGATTCCTCACCGATGCGAAGATCCATGCGGTGGATTCGGCCGAATCCCAGGTCGACACCATGACGCATCACGTGTTCGCCGTCTCCCAGGGCAACAAGCATGAGGTTATTCGCGAGCTCGCGTCCGGGAAAGGCAAGAGGATACTGTTCACGAGAACGAAGTACCAGGCCAAGAAGATGGCGAAGAAGCTGGTCCAGGCGGGCATACCGTCCGTCGATCTGCAGGGCAACCTGTCACAGAGCCAGCGTGACAGGCATCTCGCGGCGTTTGCGGACGGCGAGGTCCGCGTCCTCGTCGCCACGGATGTGGCCGCGCGCGGGATCGATGTCAGCGATGTGGCCCTGGTCGTCCAGACGGATCCTCCCGAGGACCCCAAATCGTTCCTCCACCGTTCGGGACGCACCGCGCGCGCCGGCGAATCGGGTGACGTGGTCACCCTCGTTCTTCCGGAGCAGCGGCACGATGCCCATTCCATGCTGCGCAGGGCCGGGATACACGCCCATACGCAGGAGGTGACGCCGAATTCCCCCGAACTGCTCGATCTTGTCGGAGAGCATGCCCCCCTTGTCAGGGACTGGACGCTGACGGTACCCGTGGTGAATCAGCCATCGAAGCGGCGTCGGCCGAAGGAGGGCCGTTCCGGGGAGCGCGCATCGAGGCGAGGCGGCGGCGATCGCAGCGGAAGGCGCGATGCGCGACCGCGGCGCTCGCATGGCGGTTCCGAGGATCCGGCACGTTCGGATTTCCGGCGTTCCGGCGAACGGGGGAACGATGAGACGTCATCCTCCCGTGGCAAGCATCATCACACGGGCAAGAGAACGGAACGCTGGGAGGAGCGAAAGGGCTCGGAGGAGAACGGCTCACGCAGGGCCGCGGGGTTCCGCCGCTCGCACGGCTCGAGGAATTCGGCGCCATTCACCCGCCGCGCACGGCATTAGACCTGACGGGGGATGCATGATCCCCCCGCGCCTTTCCGAGGCTGTCGGCCGTCAGCCTTTCGAGGCCTGATCCAGCGCCGCGTCCAGAAGGGGGATGTATTCGTCGTATCCCTGCCCGTGCATGTCGGCGCGGCGGATGAATCTCAGGGACGCGGAATTCATGCAGTAGCGCAGCCCTCCCCGATCGGCGGGCCCATCGTCGAACACATGACCGAGGTGGATCCCCGTCCCGGCCGAGCGGATTTCGATCCGGGGCCGTCCCGGGAGCGTCTGGTCGCGGTGCTCGGTGACGGATTCCGCCTTCATCGGAGTGCTGAAGGAGGGCCAGCCGCACCCCGAGTCGAACTTGTCGGTCGAGAGGAACAGGGGCTCGCCGCTGACGATGTCCACGTATATTCCCGGCTCGAATTCACCGTCGTATCGGTTGTCGAAAGGTCTTTCGGTGGAGCCGGTCTGGGTGACGGCGAACTGCTCGGGCGTCAGATTCCAGATTCTCTCGATGTATTTTTGCCGTGCGGCCACTGCGGAGATCGCCTTGAGGGGAATATGGCAGTAGCCGTGCGGATTGTTTGCCAGATAGTTCTGGTGGGTGCTTTCGGCCGTGTAAAAATTGCGCAGCGCCTCCACGGCCACGATCGGTCGCCGGGGGTCGAGGCGGCCGAGGTCCTCCAGGGCCGTGGCGAACACGTCATGCTGTCGTTCGTCGGTGAAGAACAGGCCGGTTCGGTATTGTCTGCCGGTGTCGTTGCCCTGCCGGTCGGAGGAATAGGGGTCGATGACGTCAAGGAAGAGCAGCGTCAGGGTTCTCAGGGACACCTGCGCCGTATCGAAGCGGACCCTCACCGTCTCGGCGGCGTCGGCCTCTCCGGAGCAGACCTGGTCGTAGCGTGGCGCTTCGATGAGGGACTGGGCATACCCCACCGTCGTCCCGACCACGCCCCGGATCTCCTGAAAATAGCGTTCCATTCCCCAAAAACAGCCACCAGCGAAATATGCGGTGCATGTTGCGGGTGAACTCGTATTATCCTTAACCATGCCGCCAGTATCTCACCGCCGCGTTCCTTGTTGCGCTGTGAGCATGAGATCGGGCCTATGGGTAAGAGCGTCGTGATGCTGGCTTGCGGCCGACGCGGCCGTGTACGTTATTTCGGGGTGATGAATGGTAGTGAATTGGCATGCTTCCGTGTATGGGACAAGAACAGGGCATGGGACAAGAACAGGGCAGCATGAGACCGACGGGGGATATGGAATCGACGCCCGCGACGATGGAATGGATTATGGGAACCGGGAGATAGTGCCCGATCCCGCCCTGCGAAAACTGGCGGGTTCGGCGTATTTTCGCGCACGCGAGGTTTCGAAGAGCGGAAGGATGGGCAATCTCGTCTGTGAGTTCACGGAGAATTACACGAAGCTCTCCTCCACAATCGAGGGGATGAGCGGATTCAACCAGACCTACCATACCTGGGCGAGCATCGACGAGGGACGTCACGAGATCATCGACTCGCATTGCGACTGCCCGGCGTATGGCAGATACGGTGCGATTTGCAAGCACGTCATCGCGCTGATCCTGCATTACAACGAGGCCGCCCACACCTTCGACCAGATAGGGACGGAGCCGTCCGACTCGCAGCACACCTCGCGCGTGCTCAAGGCGTTCATGGCGCAGCAGGAATCCCAGTCACGCCAGGATGTGCAATCCAGACAGCTCGAATTGCTGAAAAAGGTCGACAACCTTGCGGATGCGGGCAACGGGCAGACAAGCCGCATGATCAGGGGAAGCGTCTGGCTGCGGCTGGGAATCGACTGTTCCACGGACAGCTGGGCGCTGAGACTGCGCATCGGAGTGCACAACTCCTCCCGCGCCGACTCGCACGCCGCGATGCAGGAGACCAGCTACGCGGTGAAGGACGTCCGGGCTTTCATCCTCGCCGTTCGTTCGCAGCAGTTCGTCTCCTATGGCAAGAAGCTCGCCTTCATCCATACGCTGGACGCCTTTGACGAACGGTCGCGGGCGCTTTTTGCGGTTCTTGACCGCGCTCTGCAGATCCGTCAGACCGTGGGGCTGGCGCACGGAACGTATCATCAGTATCCACAGGGGGCCCGTTCCGGGCAGATGGTGCTTTCCGACGATGAGATCAGCGAGCTTCTCGACCTTTACGTCGATACCGGCGCCACGCTGGACTATTCCCCTCCGCAACGCTTCTTCGCGGCCACCATGCCCGCTCTGGTGGTGGGTGGCGATCCCGATCTGGGACTCGAGATAACCTCCGGCGCGGATTCGCGTGCCGGTGCGGATGCGGCCTCGGGCGGTCCGGACGCGTATCGGCGCTCCGGACTGCTCATACGACGCAGATTGTGCGTCGAATGCTTCATCCATGGATACAGGTCCTCCTTCGTCGTGGTGCGCCCCGTTGCGGGAGAAGCCCTCAAGGGGACCGACAGCCCGGTCATCCACCGCTGCTCTCCGGGATTTCTCAAGCAGCGCAGACTTGTCAGTGCGCTGTGCGCGGACGGTGACGAGGATGAGCTCTATGTCCAGCCGGAGGACATCACCGCGTTTTCGAGAACCGTTCTTCCCTTTCTCAGAGCCGTTCAGGGTCCTGAGGCCACGGTCGGGAGGGCAGACGCGGGCCCGGACCGTGCTGCAGCCGGAGAGGCGGGAACGGATGCGCAGGACGGTGCCGACGGCACGGGCCTGATTCGGGCGAGGATGTCCCCGGAGATATACGATCTCAAGCAGATGCCCTGCGTGATCGAGACATATCTGGATCGCGATGGCGAGGGCATCGTCTGCCGCGTTGAGGCGCGCTATGGCGCCGTCCGGTTCGACGTGTTCGGATCGGGGGTCGTCGGGGAGGAGAGCCGCGCGTCCCGCCATACGACACGCGACCGTGAGGCCGAACGTCTGGCGGTCGAGGCGGTGCTCCACTATTTTCCGCGTCCTGTCCACTCCCGGGCGCGGATACCGGAATCCGACGATGCGGCGATCTACCGTCTTCTCACGGAGGGACTGCCCGTGCTGCGCGATCTGGGATCGGTGTTCTGCACCCAGGCCTTCGACGGTCTCACGGCGATCACACGTCCGACGATCTCACTGGGACTGTCGGTGAAGTCTGATCTTGTCGAGATATCCACCATCGCCGACGAGATCGACCCCGACGAGGTCGCCGAGGTTCTTAACAGCTACAGGAGGAACAGACGTTTCCACCGGCTTCGCAACGGCACCTTCGTTGATGTCGGGGCGATCCGCATGGATGGGATCGACGAGGTCGCCGCCGACCTCAATCTCACGCGTCGCGATTTCGAAAAGGGCGTCGTGACGGTTCCTGGATATGCGGCCTACTATCTGGACAACCAGATTCCCGATTCCGGGAAGGATGAAAGCTTCCTCGCCTACATGCGCGCACTGGAGAGGACCGTGGACTCCTCCAATGCCGTCCCCCCGTCGCTCTCCCATGTTCTTCGGCCCTACCAGACGCAGGGGTTCCACTGGCTGGACAAGGTGTGCGACAGGAACTTCGGCGGAATTCTGGCCGATGAGATGGGTCTGGGGAAGACCGTGCAGCTTTTGGCTCTGCTTTTGTCGCGCCGTGATGCGGCGCGGGGCGTCGGGCCGAATCTCATCGTATGCCCCGCCTCCCTGGTCTACAACTGGGCGGCCGAGTGCCGTCGCTTCACCCCGTCGCTTCGCGTCGCCGTGGTCGCGGGCAGCAAGGCGTCCCGGCGCGAGACGCTTAATGAGGTGAGGGATCATGAGCGTGCGGCGGACCCGTCGCAGGGGGATGACGGGCTCCCGGAGGGCCGCGGCGCCGGACCCATTCCCGACGTGCTGATAACCTCCTACGATCTTCTTCGGCGCGACATCGCCGATTATCAGGACGTCACCTGCTACTGCATGGTGCTTGACGAGGCCCAGTACATCAAGAACCACGCGACGAAATCCGCGAAGGCGGTGCGCTCGGTGCAGGCCCGGCACCGGTTCGCCCTGACGGGGACCCCCATCGAGAACAGGCTTTCCGAGCTGTGGAGCATATTCGATTTTCTCATGCCCGGGATTCTCGGGTCGTACCGTCATTTCCGCGACCGCTTCGAGCTGCCGATCCTCAGCGGTGACACGGGGGCCGAGGCGCGACTGCAGGGCTTCGTGCATCCCTTCATTCTGCGTCGGCTCAAATCCGACGTGCTCAAGGATCTGCCCGATAAAATCGAGAACGTCATCAGGGTGCAGCTTCAGGGGGGTCAGCGCAAGCTGTACGCCGCTCTCGAGCAGCAGCTTCGCGCCTCCCTGAACGGCGACAGGCGTTTCGAGGCGGCCACGGGAAGGATCCAGGTGCTCGCACAGCTCACCAAGCTGCGCGAGGCGTGCTGCGACCCGCGCCTGCTGTATTCGAACGCGGACATCTCCGCGGCGGCGGGTGGGTCGTCGAAGCTCGACGCCATCGAGGATCTGGTCTCCACATGCCAGGATCTGGGCAAGAAGATGCTCATCTTCTCGCAGTTCACCAGTTTCCTCGATCTCATCGCCCAGCGACTGGATGCGCATGACGTGGCCTACGACGTGATTACGGGTGCGACCGCGAAGAAGCAGAGGGTGGAGCTCGTCGACAGATTCAACCACGACGACACCCCCGTCTTCCTCATTTCGCTCAAGGCGGGAAACACCGGCCTGAATCTGACGGGTGCGAGCGTGGTCGTGCACGCGGACCCCTGGTGGAATGCGGCGGCGCAGGAGCAGGCGACGGACAGGGCGCATCGCATCGGGCAGACGCGCGATGTGAACGTGTACCAGATCGTCGCCCAGAACACGGTGGAGGAGCGCATACTCAACCTCCAGCGAAGCAAAACGGATCTGGCGTCCCGCTTCGTCGGGGCGGCGTCCGCCTCGGGATCCTCGATCTCCTCGTTGAGCACCGACGATCTCCTCTCGCTTCTGGGGTGATGCCCGGGGCCGTATACAGCGATCGTTCAGTGACCACGGCGATGATTGTGGTCTATCATGGTTGTCTTGTGCGGCCGCCCGTCATGTGCAGGCCCCGCGCGGAACTATGAGGTCAGGGGTTTGTCGTGTCCAAACATGCTCAGCATCACCGCTACTCACTGAGACCGGAGGCGGTGTACCGCAGGCGCCGCCTCGGCCTTATGGCCGTGGTCGCGGTGGTCGCCGTGGTGTGCACATTCGCCTTTCAGGCCCACGGCAAGGCGATGGGACCTGGCCATGACGCTGCCGTCTCGGTGCAGAAATCGGTGGCGGCGAAAACCGCGGGCGGGCGGACGGCGCGACCGTCCTCGACGAAGGTCGTGAGGAGCGCGGACAAGACGGCCGCCGTCAAGCCGACGCTGGATTCGATTTTCGCGGGGGCGCAGTATTCGGTCGACGTGGTCGATCTCGCCAACGACGCCAGCGTGGTCGCCATCAACACCGACACGGAATACACCGCGGCGAGCACCTATAAGCTGTTCGTGGCGTATTCGATGCTGGCGGCCGTCAAGTCCGGAAGCTGGACATGGCAGACGGATCTGGGCGATTCCACTCTGCAGGAATGCTTCTCCACCATGATCATCAATTCCGACAACGACTGTCCCGAGGCCTGGCTGAATTCGCAGGGATACAACACCGTCAACGACCAGGCGCATCAGCTGGGGGAGAGCCAGACCACCATCGGGTATCAGAACATGCAGACGAACGCCGCCGACCTCGCCGATTTTCTGACGAAGCTCTACAAGGGGTCTCTGGTAGACGCCGATTCGGACAACCTGCTGATCGGCGACATGAAGCAGCAGGTGTACCGTGACGGCATCCCCTCCGGCATCGGCGACCATGGCACGGTGGCGGACAAGGTCGGCTTCCTCGACGGGCTGCTGCACGATGCGGGGATCGTGTACAGCGACAAGGGCAACTACGTGTTCGTCATCATGACGAACAATTCCTCGTGGGCGGCGATCTCCCAGGCCTCCTCCGCCATATACAGCGTTTTGTAGTGCCGTGTCCCGGGACGCCTCGCATGAGGACGGGGTGCCGGCATGCGCTGCCGGGGGAACGCTCCCGGCCGAAGTCCTCCCACGGCCGGGAGCGCGGCTCCTAGCGGGTGCGGGAATCGGCGAGGACCTTTCCCGTTCGGCGCGACACCAGCAGAATGCATGCCAGGGCGATGGCGAAGAGCACGGTGATCACAGGAATAAGCGCCGCATATCGGTGAGCCGGATCGGGGGCATGGGTGACCACGAATGAGGCGAGCTGGTTGCCCGACAGGCCGGCGAAGGCCCAGGCGCTGAGGGTCAGACCGTGGGTCGTCGATACCGTCTTCGTTCCGAAATGCTGGTCGAGCAGCACGGGCAGTGTCGAGAAGCCTCCGCCGTAGCCTGCATTGACGAGGAAGAGCATGGCCAGTACCGCCCAGAGAATCGAGTTGTCGATGCTGCGCGTCGCGATCTGCAGCAGGCACACGGCGATGGACATGACGAAAATGATCACGTAGCTCGTCTCGCGTCGGCGGAAATGGTCGGACAGCGTGGAGAACCCGATGCGGCCCGCCGTGTTGAACACCGAATCCACTGCGAGAACGGTTCCTATTATTCCCGCTATGGAGATCGCGAAAGCCGACGGGCTCATCGCATGGTATCGGGGCAGCGCCTGAAGAACGTCGTGAAGGATGTCCTTCTCCTGGGAGATCAGGGCGAGCCCGCAGGTGATGTTGATGTAGAACGCGATCCAGATCCCCCAGAAGACGGGGGTGCGCAGGATCGCCAGACGGCTCACGTGGGATCCCTGCGGGTCGTAGACCCACCCCTCGGGCCGTTTGATGAGCAGGAATCCCAGGAACATCATGGCCGCGTAGACGGCGGCGAGGATATAGAACATCGAGACAAGACCGACCGTGCCGATGAGGTATTCCATGATCGGGCTCGCGATGGCCTTCGCCAGTCCGAAGCCCGCGACGGCGATTCCCGTGGCGAGCCCCTTGTTGTTCCTGAACCACAGCATGAGATTCTTTACCGGCGTGAGATATCCCACACCCAGGCCCACGCCCATGATGGCGCCGTAGCAGATGAACACACCGGGAAGAAAGTGCAGGGCGATGCTTGCCCCGGTTCCGGCGAAGCCGATCACGAAGCACGCCATGGAGAGCAGCGCCGATTTCCTGATGTTCTTCTCCACCATGGGGCCCGCGAACGCGGCGGACATGCCGAGGAAGAAAATGGCCAGAGAGAAGCCCCATTCCACGGAGGCGGCGCTGGCATGCAGTTCGTCGGCGATGAGCTGCTTGAAAACGCTCCAGCAGTAGACGGTGCCGATGGGGATGTGGATAAGCAGTGCGGGGACGATCGCCCTGGTCCAGGCGTTGTTCGCAAGGGGCTTATGCTTCATGCAGGCGGTTCCTTTCGATTGTGGGTGGCCGTTGGCGGTCATCCAGAGGTGCCGGGTGCATGCGCGGAAGACTCATATGTCGGATTGCGTCCCCATCGGCGAACGCCGTCGTGTCCGTAATGTCCTCATGGTGCTCTTCCTTGTGGTGTGCCCTGTGTCAGCTGGCTCTTCGTGCCGCATCCGAGGTGGATGCCGGTCTCGCATAACCCGACATCAGCACGATATAACCCCGTAGCCGGTGACAAGCCACATGCGCACGTGAGAATTGTCACACCGGTCCCATCCTCGCCGTGGATGCAGAGACGACAAGGCCGGCGATGGCGTGTGAAGAAACCATCGCCGGCCTTGTCGCCGGTCCGTGTGCGCTCGCGCGGACACGTGCGGATGATGTCAGTGGAACTGCATGCCACCGTCGACAATGAGGGTCTGGCCGGTCACGTAGTTGGAATCAGGTCCTGCGAGGAAGGACACGGCCGCGGCGACGTCCTCGGGCTCGGAAAGGCGTCCCAGAGCGATGTCCTTGGCGAAGGTGTTCATGCCCCACTCGTCGTCCTTGCCGGCGTTCTTCCCCACCTGGTGCGCGATGTCCATCATCATCGGGGTCTTCACGATGCCCGGGGCATACGCGTTCGCGGTGATTCCTTCCGACGCGAGGTCGCGGGCCGCCACCTGGGTGACGCCCCGGACGGCGAATTTCGTCGAGCAGTACAGCATGAGGTTGGGGTTGCCCACGACCCCGGCCTGGCTGGACGCGTTGATGATCTTGCCCCCGTGGCCGAGCTCGCGGAACTTGCGCACCGCCGCCTGCATGCCCCATATCGTGCCGCCCAGGTTGATGTGAAGAACCTTGTCGAACATCTCGGGCGTGATCGTCTCGATGGGGGTGGTGGGCGCGACGCCGGCATTGTTGACGATGACGTCGAATCCGCCGAGCTTGTACGCCGCTTCGTCCACGGCATTGTTGAAGGAATCCCTGTCGGCGACGTCCACCCTGATGGCAAGCGCTCTGCCTCCGTTGGCGGTGATGGACTGCGCCACCCCATCCGCCTTGTCCAGATTGAGATCGGCAACCGCGACGGCGAACCCGTCCCTCGACAGCCTATGGGCGATGGCCTCGCCGATGCCCTGGGCCGCGCCGGTAACAAAAGCAACTTTTACCATGATCAACTCCTTTGTCAAAACAATGGACATACAAGAGTCTACTCCGTCCGGCCGCGACATTCGTCGATGCCCGGGGGGAATGTCCCCGGCCCGTCACGCCCTATCCCATGGCGGTTGACGGGGTCGGTATCATGGTTGTCATGAGCACATTTCTGGCGATAACAAGCAATCCCGAACCCCATTCCCTCACCGAGGCCACGGCTGCGGCCTTCCTTCGGGGAGCCGGGCAGGCCGGCGCCGACACGCAGCTTCTCGACCTCTACGGCATCGGCTTCGACCCGGTGTATCGGTCCTGCGACAGGGATCATTATCTGGGGCGCGGCCCCATGCCCGACGACGTGCGGGCCATCCAGTCCCGGCTGGAGGGGGCGGATGTCCTCGCCCTGGTGTTCCCGGTCTACTGGTATACGATGCCGGCCATGATGAAGGGGCTCTTCGACCGCGTCATATGCCGCGGCTTCGCCTATGGGGAGGAGGGGGCGCCGGGAGCGCTCGCCGGGAAGACGGTTCGGGTGATCATGCTCACCGGAAGCTCGCGCGGCTGGTATGAGTCGGATGGGGTGGGGCAGGCCCTGCAGAACCAGATATGTCATCAGACGTTCACCAAGTACTGCGGTGTGACGGATGTCGAGATCGTGTACGTGGACAATCTCTTCATGGGTGACGATGCCCCTCGTCGCCGTGCCGCCGCCGACTCCCAGCTGAGGACGATCGAGGGCATGGGGGCCCGTCTGGCTGCGAGGGCATAGCCTTCGGCGCGCTTCGCGCCGGGTTCGGCGGGGATTCCCGTCAGAATGACCTGTAGCGGCGTTCGAACTGTCTGACCATCCACGGGTCGGGCCGATACGCCGAGGAGGACGCCGGACGGCCGCCGTGGTCTGCGGCGACGCTTCCACGCACCTCCAGGCGCGACTGGGCTATGGCGTCGATGAACCGTCCCATCTGCCGGTCCGTGTAGGCGTAGGGTGCGCTGCACCATACGGGGTCCGCCTCCAGAACGGAGGGTGTGCGGTGGATCGGGTCGAAGCCTATCAGCATGCCCGCGGTGTGCAGCCCCGTCTGCCGCGCGCACCGAAGCGCGGCGTCTTCGGCGCGGATGCGGAAGCCGTCGTGGAAGACGGCGTTGTCGAATACGGTTCTGATGCGTCGGGACCCTGCGCCCTCGTGGATGCAGTATCCGCTGGATGCCGCCACCAGATCGCGATGAACGACGACATACCATTCCTCCGTAAGAGATTCGAGGTGTTCGCTGATGTCGATCACGGAGGCCTCCGGGGCGTCGAGGAGCGCATCCTGCAGATCCGGAAGGCTGCGACGAGCGGCGGGAAACGACAGGGGGCGCCCGCCCGACAGCTGCGACCACGGCGCGTCTCCCAGCCCTTCGGGAAATGCCGTCCACGTAAGGATCTCACGGACCTCGGCGGCCCTTGCGCACCGATGAAGCATGTCGTGGGGCACTGAGGCGAGCCATCCCGTCGGCGGGGCCTCGAGCACGAGGGGAGAAAGGCCTTTCCGCGTCTGCCATGCGTTCTGGGCGATCAGGGCCCCCGGAGACGTCCATACCGCATCGTCCGGTTTCATGCCCGTCACGGGGGACAGGGCGTGATGGGTGATGACGCTCAGCCTGTCCTGGTGCCGGGCGGCGTATGCCTCGAAGGACCGGGACACCCAGGATCCGGTGTCGATGACATGCAGTGTGGTGGACATCCCCCCACTATAGGATCCGAGGTCAACCATCCTTCCCCGAACGCCGGTCCGTGCACGGTCCTGCGGCGCAGGCGCATGGTGTCGCGTGCGCCTGTCCGTATTGTGGAAGGATTGCCCGATGCATGCCTCGCGGCGTTTTAGCATGGCATTTCCGGCCGTCCCACAAGGATCCGTCGGCGGGCTGCATCGATGTGCATGCCGCCCACCCCCATTCGGACCGTGCCGATGCGTGCGTTCCGAACCCCCCTGATGAGAGGAAGAGGATCGTGTCCTCGTCAACCGACGCACAACCCATATCCATTGCCCAGTCCACACCTCTGAATTCCCCGTCCGAGGTCATCGCCGCCAGCCTTGTCGGCACGACGGTGGAATTCTATGATTTCTATGTGTATGCCACCGCGGCCGTCCTGGTGTTTCCCCGCCTGTTCTTCCCCGCGGCGAACCATACGGCTGCGCTGCTTGCCTCGTTCGCCGTCTTCGGCGCGGCGATGATCGCCCGGCCGGTCGGGGCGGTGTTCTACGGGCACATGGGGGACAGGCGCGGGCGAAAGGCCACCCTGGTGGCCTCTCTGCTCACCATGGGCATAGCCACGTTCTGCGTCGGACTGCTGCCCACCTACGGTCAGGTGGGGCTTTTCGCACCTCTGCTCCTGCTTCTGCTCAGACTCACCCAGGGCTTTGCCCTCGGCGGCGAATGGTCGGGGGCCGCTCTGGTCGCCACCGAGAACGCCCCCTCGAACAGGCGCGCCCTGTACGGCACCTTCCCGCAGCTTGGCGCGCCGATCGGCTTCATCATCGCGAACGGCCTGTTCCTCACGATCAACTACTCTCTGCCCCACCCCAACGGCAGCGCGATGCAGTCGGACGCCTTTCTCTCCTGGGGCTGGCGGATACCCTTCCTCTTCAGCTCCGTCATGGTGGTCATCGGACTGTGGGTGAGGTCGAGGCTGGCCGAATCCGAAACCTTCTCCCAGGCGCGATCGCATGGCGCGATCGTGAGGATCCCCCTAGCGGACACGGTGCGTCACCACATGAGGGCGGTTGTGCTGGGCACGTTCGCCATGCTCGCCACCTATGTGCTGTTCTATCTGATGACCACGTTCAGCCTCACCTACGGAACCGCCTCCTCCGACGCCGATCCCGCGGGTCTGGGGATCGGATACACGGATTTCGTCCTCATGCAGATCATCGGCGTGGTCTTCTTCGGTCTCTTCACCGTCCTTTCCGGGCCGCTGGCCGATTCCATGGGCAGGCGCAGGCTCCTGCTGATCGTCACGGCCGTGATCGTCGTGTTCGCCCTCATGTTCCCCCTTTTCCTCAACGGGTCGGGTTCCGGTGCGTTCTCGGGGGCCATGGCGCAGGCCTTCCTCGTCATCGGCTTCACCCTTATGGGCTTCACCTTCGGCCCGATGGGAGCGTTGCTTCCCGAGATGTTTCCCACGAACGTGCGCTACACGGGGTCGGCGATCGCCTACAACGTCAGTTCCATTCTCGGCGCCGCCCTCGCCCCGATCATCGCCACGGCGCTGTGGAGCGCCGCCGGTGGAAGCACCTGGATGGTCGGTGTGTATCTGGCCGTGAGCGCGGCGCTCACCTTGGTGGCGTTGATCTTCACCCGTGAGACCAAGGATCTCGACTACAACGGCGATCTGGGTCTGGAAGCCCGGAAATAAGCAGAATTCGTGTGGGGCTTATTCCTCTGAGGGACGATTGGAGAATGAGGGAGTAACTTGCTTGATACATGAGTAATCGGTCAAGGCGCATCGCATCGTGATGGCGTATCGCGGTACCGTGGCGGATACCGTCGTCCGTCGGTGAGTGGTGATGCAGGTGCCGCAGGTGCTGTGCGGTGCGCGGATAGGTGAGGAAAGAACATGGCAACGGAAGAGGAAACCATCGCGCGCATCGTCGCCGGCAACAAAAGCCAACGTGTTCTGGCCCGTCCCGGTGAGATGGAGTTCGGAGTCATGAGCGTCTCGGACGTGACCCGGGATCCGGTCAGCGAGAGAGTCCCCTCCGAGGCGGAGCGCATCGCCGACTGCATGGAGGAGGCCGTTCACGCCGAAGAGGTCGGATTCGACGTCTACTCGGTCGGAGAGCACCACAACCCGCCGTTCTGGTCGTCGTGCCCGCCCGTTTTCCTTGCGGCCGTCGCCGCCAGAACGACCCGTCTGAAGCTGTCCACCTCCACGACGCTGATCACGACCAACGATCCCGTGCGCATCGCGGAGGAGTACGCCCTGTTGCAGCACATCTGCGCGGGGCGCAACGATATGATGCTGGGAAGGGGGAACACGGCCCCCGTCTATCCTTGGTTCGGCAAGGACATACGCCAGGGGCTTCCCCTGGCGCTGGAGAACTACAATCTTCTTCACGAGCTGTGGCACAGGGACGTGGTCGACTGGAAGGGCAGCTTCCGCACCCCGCTTCAGGGGTTCACCTCAGCCCCGCGCCCGCTGGACGATGTCCCTCCCTTCGTGTGGCACGGGTCGATAAGGACCCCGGAGATAGCGGAGCAGGCCGCCTTCTACGGCAATGGCTTTTTCGCCAACGGCATCTTCTGGCCGGAGGATCATTTCCGAAAACTGGTCGATCTGTATCGAACGCGTTTTGAATACTGGGGTCACGGCACCCGGCAGCAGGCCATCGTCGGTGTGGGCGCGCAGGTGTTCGTCGCCCGCAGATCGCAGGATGCGGTCCGGGATTTCCGGCCGTATTTCAATGAATCTCCGGTGTACAAAGGAGGCCCTTCCATGGAGGTCATGATGGAGCGCACGCCGCTTCTGGTCGGGTCCGTCCAGGAGATCGTCGATCGGGCGATGCGCCAGCATGAGGTCTATGGCGATTTCGCCCGACAGCTCTTCATGATCGATCACGGAGGTCTGCCGAAGAAGGTGGTGCTCGAGCAGCTGGATCTTCTCGGAGGAGAGGTTCTGCCGGCGCTTCGCAGGGAGATGCAGGCCGTCCGCGATCCGCACGCCGTGCGCACGCCGACCCATGAGGACATGATCCGTGCGAAGTACGGGGAGGGCAAGCCCCGGCAGCCTCGTCCGAACCCGAACCGGGGGGACAATGTCACCGGGATGAGTCCCTATACCGACACCGACACGTCCATCAGATCCCGTTTGCCGTCGTGGTGACTGTCGTGAAAGAGAGAGTGAATATGACAGATGAAGAGCCGTCCGCGCGTGAGCCCCTTCGGATCGCGGTCGTCAGCGCCGGGCTGTCCGAACCGTCGACCACGACAAAGCTGGGGAACGCCGTCGCGTCGCGCGCCGTCGAATATCTTCGCGAACATGGGCGCCGTGCCGAGATCACGACGATAATCCTCAAGGACCTGGCTCGGCAGATAGCAACGGCATCGGCGAGCTTTCAGCGCGGGGATGATCTCGTCGCCGCGATGAGAATGCTGTCGTCCTGCGATGGGGTCGTCGCCGCGAGTCCGGTTTTTCAGGCATCCTATTCGGGGTTGTTCAAATCGTTCTGGGATGTCGCCGAGCGAGATCTGATGCTGAACCGGCCGGTCGCCCTGGTCGCGACGGCGGGTTCCGAACGCCATGCGCTCGTTCCCGATACGGCCATGCGCGCCCTTTTCGCCTTCCTTCATGCCGTGGAGACACCGACGGCCATCATGGCGGCGGACAATGACTGGGGGGCGGCCGACCTCGATTCGCATATTGCTCGCGAGGGCCGGGAATTGGGGGCGCTGATCCTGTCGGGCGTCCGGGGTCTTCTGATGCAGGCCACCGTGGGGCTGTCCACCCGAAGTTTTGACGCATACGCGGGAGACGATGGGGACGACGATGCGCACGCTCCGGTGGTGAGCTTCGAGACGACGCTGATGAGGTTGGCGGCCGGTGGTCTTTCCTCCCCATCCGGCTCCCCGAATGGTTTTCTCTCCCCCTACGAGGTGGATGACGCGCGGCCGTCGGAGCCTGACCGTCCGGCGAAGCACGGCAAGACGCGCCACCGGTGGAGCGCGGAGGTGGCCGCGATCGAATTCCATCTCGATGCCTTCGAGAGCAGGGCGACGGTTGTCTGGCGCGGGCGCACCGAGATGGTGATCGCACAAGGGGCGGTCATGCGGCGCGAGCCGCCGCTGAACAAGGACGGTTCCCTCGGGTATTCCGCCCGGTTCGGCCAGCGGATACGCTCGGAGCACAGCGGCCAGTTCAGGGATTTCGTCACCACGGAGGACATCGTGCTCAGAAGCGTGAACGAGGTCGGGCTCTTCCTGTATTTCGGCGGGACCAATGGTTGGCTGCAGCTGCGCGATGCTCGGGGGAGGACGTTGGATGAATGGACGGCCTGCTAGGAGGGCCATCCCCGGGTGTCCTCGCGGATGGTGAGCGGCGGCCGCGGACATGCCGGCATTGCTCGACACCCTTAGTTAAATGATTTGACATATAAGGTCGCCCGCATATATGATGTGGGCAACGATTGGCGTTGTGCCAATCAGAGCAACAGCAGACGCGACACCGCACCCGCGTGCGGGGCCGCGGCTCGGGTTTCATACTGCGAAGGAGCACGACAATGGATCTGTGGGACGTGAAGAAAATTGAGTATGTGGGCCGTTCCAAAGGCCCCGGTGAGGACTTTGGCTTTCATTATTACGACGCGGATCGCGTCGTGGCCGGAAAGAAGATGAAGGATTGGCTGCGGTTCGCCGTGGCCTGGTGGCATACGTTCAATCAGGAGCTTGTCGATCCGTTCGGGACGGGAACGGCGCAGAGGCCGTACTACACATACACGGATCCGATGGATCAGGCTCTCGCCAAGGTGGATTACGCCTTCGAGCTTTTCGGAAAGCTGGGGGTCGAATACTTCTGCTTCCATGACCGTGACATCGCCCCCGAAGGCGACACCCTGCGCGAAACCGATGCGAACCTCGACAAGGTGGTCGACAAGATCGAGGAGAACATGAAGTCGACCGGTGTGAAGCTGCTGTGGAACACCTCATCCCTGTTCACCAACCCGAGATTCGTCTCCGGTGCGGCGACATCCCCGTTCGCCGACATCTATGCATACGCCGGCGGGCAGCTGAAGAAGAGCCTGGAGATAGGCAAGCGCCTCGGAGCGGAGAACTATGTGTTCTGGGGCGGCCGCGAGGGCTACGAGAACCTGTGGAACACCGAGATGAAGCGCGAGACCGATCACATCGCACGTTTCTTCCACCTCTGCGCCGACTACGCCAAGGAAATCGGCTTCCAGGCGCAGTTCCTCATCGAACCCAAGCCGAAGGAGCCGACGCTGCACCAGTACGACTTCGATGCGGCGACGGCCATCGAGTTCCTTCGCCGTCATGATCTGACCGATGTGTTCAAGCTGAACCTGGAGGGCAACCACGCCAATCTGGCCGGGCACACATACCAGCACGAGATCCGCGTCGCGCGTGAGGCCGGGTTCCTCGGCTCTCTCGACGCGAATCAGGGAGACAAGCTCATCGGCTGGGACATGGACGAATTCCCCACCGATCTGTACGAAACCGTCGCCGTGATGTGGGAGGTCCTCGCCGCTGGCGGCATCGGCTCCCATGGAGGTCTCAACTTCGACGCCAAGCCCCGCCGTTCGTCCTTCTATCCGGAGGACCTTTTCCGCTCCCACGTCGCCGGCATGGATTCCTATGCGGCGGGTCTGCTGGTCGCGGCGAAGATGCACGAGGACGGGTTCATCGAGAACCTGCAGGAGGAGCGTTACCGTTCCTTCGATTCCGGCATCGGAAAGCAGATCGAGGACGGGTCCGTCACCTCGCTGGCCCAGCTTGAGGACTACGCCATCGACAAGCCGCAGTCCGAGCTCATCGAGGCGACCAAGTCCGATCACCTGGAGTCGGTGAAGGCCACCATCAACAACTACATCGTGGATACGCTGTCCGAATAGGACCCGCATCCTCTTCCCTTTCCTTCCTTGCCATTGCCCGCGCCCGTTCGATCGTCCGCGGGCAATGGCGTATCACGCTACTTCCTAGGAGATCGTCATGACGCAGACGGTGACCGTGCGCAACCCCGTGCTGAGGGGAATGTATCCGGATCCATCGTGGATATGGGACGGGAGGCGTGGCGAGGTCGTTCTCGTCAACTCCTCGTTCGAGCTTGTTCCGGGACTGCCGATACACACCTCGCGTGACTTCGCGCACTGGAGACATGTATCCCACGCCATCGATGCCGCTATGGCCGAACGCCTCATGCTTCGCTATGTCAAGGATTCCGGGGGGATATACGCCCCTACACTGCGACTCGTCCACGGTCGGTACGTCATCGTCTGCACGGTGGCCAGACTGGATGAAAATGCGGCGCTCGCCGGGGGCGTCAGCCCCGAGGAATTGGATCGGTACCGTAGAAGCGAGGGCAACTTCGTGATTTCGGCCCCGTCTCTTGAAGGCCCCTGGGAGGGACCCTTCTGGGTGGAGGGAGCGGAGGGAATCGATCCCGACGTGTTCGAGGATTGCGATGGCCGGGTCTACTGGACCCAGACACGGCCATCGGTCCTCCCGAAGTGGGAGGGCCAGACTCAGGTCTGGACCCAGGAGATGAACCCATTGGATTGGACGTTGATCAATCGCTGCGATAAGGAAGGTCCATACGGGAAAACCATCATATGGGATGGCTATGGGGTGGAGGCCGTGTGGGCGGAGGGCCCCCATCTCTACCGAATCGGCGATTACGTCTACCTTCTGACGGCTGAGGGGGGAACAAGCTTTGACCACAGTTCGATGATCATGCGGGCAGCGGCGCCCGGGAGCCTGCATGACAGTGTGCTGGACTGGCTGTCGAACAGCGGCGATGCCGATTCTGTCAGGAAACGGGTGCGCCCGAACGAGAGATCCGTCATCGGCGAGAGCGCGCGTCTGTTCCACGCCGACAAAAAGAACCCCTTCCTCACCCACCGTCATCTTGGCTGTGACGAGCGGGTCCAGTGCATCGGCCATGCGGATCTGCTCCATCATCCCCAGGCGGGCTGGTGGGCCGCCTGTCTGGGGATCAGGGAGACGCGGGGGGTCCACGATGATGAGCTGGTGAGCTATCTGGGACGCGAAACCTTCATCACTCCTGTGCAATGGCAGCATGATCCGGTGAGCTGGCGGCTTGAGGGACGTGGGGAACGCCCCGGTGGGGAGGACGACCCGGGCTGGCCGGTCATTGCCTTCTCGTGCGGAAGGATTCCCGCGTCCATTGACGTCGTTGTCGACTCCGCCGGGGTGGCTGGCTTGCCCCGGGCCGCATCCCTCCACGGGGAGTCGGGACGGGACCTTCCGCATCCGGTGTCTCCCGGGGAGGCGATCGAACCGATCGGGCATAACGACGTACGCCTGGCGTTGGTAAAGACGCCGTTTCCCATGCGCTGCATCCGTGTCGATGAGCAGGACTTCGCCGCCGTCGCGCAACCGGGGACAACGCTGGTCCTTCGTCAGAATTCCCTGAATTTCATGACGGTTCGCGCCCGAAGGGAAAGCGGTTCCCCGTCGTTCCTCGTCGATGTCTGCACGGGGGTGGACGGGGAAAGAAAGATGTCGACCGAGCGCGTCCAGGCCGTGGACGGTTGTGTCGGATTGCGTCTGCACGGCACTCGGGTGGACTGTTTCCTCCTTTGCGCCGACGATGATGCCGATCCCCGGGGCCCGGCGGGTCATCGGGTGGACGGGGTGTTCGGCGATGACGCATTGTTCTCGATCATCCGTTCGCCGAATGTCCCTGTGCGCACGGTCTCAGGCTATGACGCCAGATTCCTCAGCACGCAATGGGCCGGCGGATTCGTCGGCTGCATGGTTGGTGCGATCGGGGACTGATGTTCGTCTCGTGCGCAGGGCGCGCCCTGCGCACGAGACGAACACATCAGGAACTGCCGGGAACCGTTGATATCGTGAAGTCGGACATCCGACACTCGCTGGAGGAGTCCGTTGTCGAATAGCAGAAGAGCCCGATTCGGCATCCGGTGAAAAAATCCATTTTCCAGAACAGATCGTGCTCTCCCAATTCCGTCCATTTCCGCTCGCGGTCGGTTCGGAACAGGTATCGAGACGTATCCGTGCCGTGCCGGGAGTCGTAGATGACCTTGAACTGTACGCGCGTGCAGTGCGGCGCGAGAGCGTGCCGAACGAGCTCTCTTCCCGGTCCGCGATCCTCCGGCATCGCGTCAAGCGTCGTGTCGCAGGCGTCCCGCACGACCATGCGCACGTACAGCTTCCCGTCCTCCCTGGTTATTTCGGCGGTCGCATATGCACTCAGCAGGGAAACGATTCCTGCATGTCCCCCATCAGCCAGCCCGTGTCCGTCCACGGTGATGGTGGATTCGCAGTAGGGGTAGACGATTCTCGTCGTCAGGGTGTTTCGTGCATAGACGACATTGGGCGCAGCGCCTGCACTCGTGAAGACCAGACATGGCTTTCCCTCGTCGTGCGTTGTCCCGATTCTCCAGTTTCGGGAATCGGGGACGTGATTCCATTCCCACTGGGCCTTGGGCTGGGGTGCGCCCGAATCGTCCCGGGGCCAGTCGAAGTCGTCGTTGCCCACGAGGGGACGGTACCGATGGCCCGGGTTGTTGTCCCATGTCCGGAATACGCGGGGGACCCTGCCGTGATCTCCGAACACGGGAAGCCGGTCGGGGCCGTACTTCACCGGCACCAGTACGGGCATGCGCCCCGCCGCCCCGCGATCCTGGAAAAGCATGGCATACCAGTTTCCGTGGAGATCATCGACGATTCCACCCTGCGCGACCCCGGCCCGCCGATACCCCATGTCGTCGTCGCACACGTCGCCTCCGGTGAAGGCGCCGTCCAGACTCTCCGAGATGAAGCACGACTCGGTCCTTCTGCCGTTTTCGCCGTGAGGCCAATGGATGACGAACAGATAGTAGAGACCGTTGATTTTATAGAAGTGAGAACCTTCATAACCCAGCCGGACCCTGGCGGGATCGTCCCTGACCACCACCCGGTCCAGTCCCGAGGGCGCAGGCCCCGAGCAGTCGGCAAGCAGCTCGGTGAGGTGGATGTCGGTGTTTCCGTGAACGACGTAGACCCTGTCGTCGTCATCGAAGAACAGCGAGCTGTCGTAATAGAACCCTT
The DNA here is from genome assembly GCA_022649135.1 of Bifidobacterium sp. Lineage (GTDB taxonomy): Bacteria > Actinomycetota > Actinomycetes > Actinomycetales > Bifidobacteriaceae > Bifidobacterium. Next base: position 57,374 of record JALCNP010000009.1, on the reverse strand, counting down.
GCATCTTCTGCCGTCGCCACGGCCCGTCGATGTCCGACGAGGTGAAGAGATACGAGCGGTGGGTGTCGTTCGCGATGAAAAGCACGTAGAAGCGTCCTCTATGGTAGCGCAGCGATCCCGCCCACATACCGCTCCCGTACACGTGCCGGGTGTTCTCCAGTCGCTGCGCCTCGTTCGGTGCATCGTCCATGGTCGCGAAAACGAAGGCTGCATGCTCCCAGTGGACGAGGTCATAGGATCGGAGTATCTCGCCTCCGGGATTGAAGTGCATGGTCGTGGTGATCATGTAATAGGTTCGTCCCACACGGATGACATCCGGGTCGGGATAGTCCATGGGGATCACGGGAAAATTCGTTGCTGCAGGCATTCGGGGGCCTTCGGTTGATGGTTGATGGTTGATGGCGCGAAGGTTCACGAGTCCAGCTCCCGGGTGCTGTTCCGTATGACGAGGGACGTGGGGAGTATGACCTTCTTCTGCACCGTCTTGTTCTGGGATATGTCGATGAGCGTCTGCGCGGCGACCCCCGCCATCTCCTGCAGGGGCTGGCGAATCGTCGTGAGGGCGGGACCCATGTAGGCTGCGGTCTGCACATCGTCGAATCCTACGACCGACAGGTCTTCGGGGATTCTGATGCGCAGCTGCCGAGCCGCCTCGTAGACCCCCATGGCCTGCAGATCGCTGCCCGCGAAGATGGCGCTTGGGCGAATGCGGGGGTTTTCAAGCAGCGCCATGGCCTGTGCGTATCCGCCTGCGGTGGTGAAATCGCCCTCCGTGATGAGTTCGGGATCTTGGGCGATGCCGCGCTCGGCCAATGCGGAGGTGTACCCGTCCAGGCGTGCACGGGAGCACATCATCTCGTCGGGACCGGTGATGATGCCTATCCGCGTGTGCCTCAGAGCGAGAAGATGCCGCGTCGCCAGCAGTCCGCCGGTCCAGTTGTCCGCCTGTACGGACAGGCCGTCCTGGGCGGGGTCTCCCGATGGGTCGAAGACCACGAAGGGGATTCCCTTCGACTGCAGCATGTCGCGCTCGTGGCCGGTGAGATTCGAGAATATGAGCACGACTCCGAGAGGTTGACGATTCATGATTCCCCTGATCCAGGAGGAGTCCGGATGCTGTCTGTCCCCGCTTTCGGTGACAGTGACGCTGATGCCCTGCGATTTGGTTTTGCGGAGGATCCCTCTGAGAACCTCGAGCGACCACAGGCTGTCGAAGTTCTGGAAAACTATCTCGAGTGTGCGCTGTTTTTTGTTTGGCGTGGTCCTGCGGACGTAGTGGTGTCTCTTCAGAGATTCCTCCACGGATTCCCGGGTTGCCGGGGAGATGTCGCTTCTTCCGTTGAGCGCCTTGGATACGGTCGTGATTGAGTACCCGGTTTCCCTGGCGATGTCGAGAAGCCTGATCTTGCCCCCGTGGGGGCTGGCTTCGTCAGCGATGTCATGCATTGTCCGTTACCTCCGTGATGGTGTTGTCGACGTGCATCCCAATCTTTTCTCATGACTATAGACGAAAATACTGACAAATTTTCGTTCCTTTCGTCGATGGCATTGTGTTGACATTTTTCTTTGAAATATGTGAATTCTGATGGATATTGCAAATCATTTATGTTAGTTTGACCATTTAACAAATAAGGTGTATCTTGAAAAATACCGAAAACAATTGAAGCTTTCGGACGAAATTTCGTAAAAGAGGGATACCGAGATGCTGAGAGCGTGTGCAGAGTTGACATCGGGTTCTGGGCATTTATCTTTCGAGGTTTCGATGTACCGGAACCGAAAATTTCGTATGTTACTTGGAAAACTCGTCGTGGACCAAGTAAGAAGCAAGGAGATTATCATGAAGTTGAGATCAGTCGCTGCCTCGGCGATTGCTATTGCAACGTTACTAGGCATGGGCGCCTGTGGCGGTTCAAATTCCAGCGACAGCAAGACGATTACCTTTTGGCATAATGCCACAACCGGCGATGGTAAAAAATATTGGGAGGATTTGGCCGCATCGTTTGAAAAAAAACATCCCGGGGTGAAAATCAACATCCAGCCGATACAGAATGAGGATCTCGCGGGGAAACTCCAGACAGCGATGCAGGATCCCGCTTCGGGCCCGGACGTTTATCTTGCACTTGGTGGAGCAAAGACCCAGGAGATGGTCAATGCGGGTCAGGCGATGGATCTTACCGACAAAATTTCCACTACGGTTAAGACCACTATGAAAACGACGCTGAAGGCAGCGACCTTCGGAGGGAAAGTCTATGGCGTCCCCGTTTCTGTCGAGCCCGGTGGTCTCTGGTATTCCAAGGATCTCTTTGCCAAGGCCGGTATCACCACGACCCCCACGACGTTTGGCCAACTTATCCAAGATGCCAAGAAGCTCAAGGCCGCAGGCATTACTCCCATTGCGCTGGGGGGCAAGGACGCATGGCCGGCAGCCCACTGGTATTATTGGCTCTCTCTGAGGGAATGTTCACCAAGCATTTATGCAAAGGGTATCGAGAAACATGATTTCTCCGATAAATGCTGGACTAGGGCCGGCGAGGATCTGAAGACATTGTCCAATGATGATCTTTTCAATGAGGGTTACATGACGACGACCGCGCAGCAGGGAGCGAATTCTTCTGCCGGACTTGTCGCTAACCACAAGGCCGCAATGGAGCTTATGGGCGCATGGGAACCGGGTGTGTTGAAAAGTCTGACATCCGACCAGAAAGCGATGCCTGATTTGGGCTTTTTCGCTTTTCCCTCAGTGGAAGGCGGCAAAGGAGAGTCCGGTGCTCTGATGGGCGGTGTCTCCTATATGTCTGTTAATCCGAAAGCCCCCTCCATCGCTGTCGACTTTGTGAACTACATGGCAGAAAAAACGAATCAGGAGAACTACGCAACTGCGTTTTCCACAATTCCCGCTTCAACTGCTGCACGAGGCGTCGTTACCGATCCCGCTCTGAAACAGGTGCTGGTATTTCTTGACAAAGCCAGCAGCATGCAGCTGTGGACCGATACAAGTCTGGGAACGAACCTTGGAACGGCGCTCAACTCCGGCGTTGTGAGCATGTTGTCCGGGCAGGGATCTCCCTCTGGCATCGTCAAAGCATTGGACTCGGCGGCGGCCAAAGGCTGAGACGTGTTATCGGTATCCGTGAGGGTGGTCGTGGCGCGCTGCCCTCACAGGGTTCTGCGAACAGAATGATGGAGCACTAAATTATGGGTAATAATATCGATGATGCGGTCCTGTCCAAGCCGGCGGCAGTATCGCACAGGGAAAAAAGATTTTCCAAACCTTCCAGTGGGGCTGGGAGAAGACGATTTGAAATCGTTGTCTTGTCTGCCCCCGCAATCGTGATTTTCTTCGGTTTCGTGATCTTGCCGATTATCTTTGGAGCTTATTACGGTTTCTTCAGATGGCAGGGTTTTGGGAAGCCTTCGGTCAACGGTACTTTTGTGGGTTTGCAGAATTACGTCACTGCATTGCATGATGCATCATTTCGAAATGCCATAATTCATACGTTTGAATTTATGATTGGATCCCTGATTTTTCAGGCTCCTTTGGCGATTTTGTTTGCCTTGTTGCTCAATCAGAAGTTCAAAGGTCGTGGTCTGATCAGGACTCTTATTTTCGTTCCCTATGTAATTTCCGAAGTCATTGTCGGCACCGGGTGGAGTCTGCTACTGCAGAAAACGGGTGCAATCAATGAGATTCTCCAGCATTTCGGTCTCAACGGACCCGATTGGCTTGCAGATCCGAAGATTGCCCCATGGACTCTTATGATATTGATTACATGGAAGTACGTCGGTTTCGCTGTCATTCTTATGCTTGCAGGTATGCAGTCGATTCCCGAGGAGCTGTATGAGGCTGCAAAAGTCGATGGGGCGGGTTTCTGGCAGATGCAGCGCAGCATTACGTTGCCGTTACTAGGTCCGACCATCCGTATCTGGGTCTTTCTTTCGATGATCGGTTCCATGCAGCTGTTCGATCTTGTATACATCGTCTGGGGTAAATATGTGTCGGATACCGCAGGCGTATCCACCATGGCCACCTATATGGTTCGTGAAGGACGGGATGCGGGCAACTATGGCTATGGCTCTGCGGTAGCGCTGCTTATCTTCCTCATTTCTCTTGCGGTTGCTCTTCTTTATCAGGGCTTTGTCCTCAATCGTGATCTGGATGGCGCACTGACGGAACAAAGGCAATCAAAGAAGCGTGAAAAGAAGCGGTTGAGGGAACAGCGTAAAAGCTCGACAGCATTATTGACAGGTGAGGTGAAGTGACATGGCATCGAAATATGGAGTAATGAGACGAACGGGTGCACGAAATATGCGCTACACCGCGAAAAATGGTTATAAAATGTCATCCAAGATGCCGTGGGGAAATCCTGTGGTGTATTTTTTCTCCCTAGTTCTTGTCGCGGTTTGTGTCACTCCGGTTCTATACATTATCGTCGGAGGATTTAGAACTAACTCTCAGATCACCAACCATCCCTCCGGTTTACCTAAACCCTGGGTTGTCAGTAATTATGAGGATGTTGTGCATAGCGATATCTTCTGGGGCGAACTTGGGAACTCGCTTGTTGTCGGTGTAGGGACCATGATCGGTGTTGTCGTACTGGGGATAATGGTCAGTTTTGTTATTGCCCGTTACCGGTTCCGCTATTCGAAAGCCATGTATGCCCTTTTCGCCGCCGGGCTGATGTTTCCTATGACGGTGGCGATTACGCCTTTGTTCATCATGGTGCGGAGTCTAGGATTATCAAACAGTCTTGCGGGCATCATTCTTCCTCAGATCGCATTCGGATTGCCCCAGACAATCGTCATTCTCGTGCCATTTCTTCAGTCGATACCGCAAGAGTTGGAGGAAGCTTCGCTTCTTGACGGGTGCTCGCGACTTGGCTTTTTCTGGAGAATGGTCATTCCTCTCTCCATGCCGGGAGTGGCGACCACCGGGATACTGACTTTTGTAGGTAGCTGGAACGCATATATGCTTCCTCTGTTCGTTTTGAGCAGCGAAAGCAAATACACGCTGCCACTGGGCGTGCAGATGTTCAGTTCAGAGCATTCAGTGGATACTGCGCGGGTTCTTGCCTTTACTTCATTAGCCATGATACCTGCATTGATTTGCTTCACGATTTTCCAGAAGAAGATCGTCGGCGGCCTCACCGGTGCCGTCAAAGGCTGAATGTCGAATAACCATCGTGTGGAGGGCTTGGAACGCGTTCCGGCCCTCCGCGCATGCTGTGAAGGAGATAGCATGAAAATATCGAATCCGGTGCTTCCCGGCTTTGACGCCGATCCGTCGATGATTCGAGTGGGGGACACCTACTATATCGCCAATTCGACATTCGAATGGTGGCCGGGGGTGAGGCTCCATGAATCGAAGGATCTGGTTCATTGGAGGCTTCTGCCCTCCCCGCTGGACCGCGTCTCCCAGCTTGACATGAGGGGGACGGTCTCGGGGGGCGGAATATGGGCTCCGGATCTTTCCTATGCGGACGGGATGTTCTGGCTGGTCTACACCGATGTCACCATCGTCAACGGGGCGTTTAAGGACGGGACCAATTATCTCGTGACGGCACCGCATATCGAAGGTCCGTGGAGTGAGCCGACAAGGCTCAACGGCGTCGGCTTCGATGCAAGCCTGTTCCATGATGATGACGGAAGGAAGTATCTCGTTCAGCAGACCTGGGATTTCCGCGAGTATCATCACGCGTTTGATGGCATAACCCTCACGGAGTTCGATCCGGAATCGAGGACGCTTATGCCGCAGACGGCGAGAAGGATCTGGCGGGGAACCGATGTCAAAGTCGTTGAGGGCCCCCACCTTTACAGGCGCAACGGATATTACTATCTTTTTGCGGCAGAGGGCGGCACCCAGTACGAACACCAGGAGTCGGTGGCGCGGTCCACTACGCTGGAGGCCGATTCCTTCGAAGTCATGCCGAACAACCCGCTGATCAGCAATTTCGACACGCCTGATTCATATCTGCAAAAGCAGGGGCATGGGGCATTGGTCGACACCCCCGGCGGAGAGTGGTATTACGCCTCGCTGTGTGCAAGGCCGTGGAGGCATGACACGGAACCGTCGCACGGTGTTCGGGGCTGGTGCACCCTGGGGCGGGAGACCTCCATCCAGAAGGTCGGTTGGGATGAGGGGGGATGGCCCTTCATCGTCGGCGGGCGAGGCGGATCGCGGTATGTGCAGGCGCCCCGGGACGCGGTGAGGACCGACGTCCCCCAGGGGAATTCGGGGCATGACGAGTTCAACGACCCGGTTCTGGACAGGAATTGGAATACGCTCAGGGTCCCCTTCGGCGCTGAGATGGGGCACGTGGGTGGCGGTCGTCTGACCTTGCGCGGACAGGGATCGTTGTGCAACCGTCACGACCTTTCGCTCGTGGCGCGACGCTGGCAGGCCTTCACCTTCGACGCGCAGGTCAAACTTGATTTCGAGCCGCACAACTACATGCAGATGGCGGGGCTGACCAACTACTATAACGATCTGTGCTGGTCCTGGGTTTTCGTCACATGGAACGAAAAGACAAGGCGGCGTGTGATCGAGGTCGCTCAGAACGATTTCAACGCATACACCTCATACCTTCGCGATGATGCGGTGCCCATACCCGACGACGTGTCCTCGGTATGGCTGCAAACCTGCGTCAGGACGGATCGGTACTCGTACCGCTATTCCTTCGACGGCATCCATTGGCGGCAGATCGGCGTCGGCCTCGATGCGGCGATACTGTCCGATGATCATGTCGCCCAGCGGTACGGGGGTTTCTTCACCGGGGCCTTCGTCGGGATGGCCTGCGTCGATCTCTCTGGCTATGCGGCGTCGGCCTCATTCGAGAGCTTCGATTACCGGGAGCGTGACGACGGTCGTTCCCCGAGCCCTGCGACGGGAGAGCGGTGATGGCCGAGGACGTCGGATGCGGGCTCGGGCTGCCGAAGATTTTCGCCGACGGATGCGTCCTGCAGCGCTCGGCGTCAACCGCCATATGGGGATGGTCGGTTCCCGACGACGAGATCACCGTCGGCGTGGACCGCCATATCGTCCAGACGCATTCCGATGCGCGGGGGCGCTGGCGCGCCACGGTGGGGCCGCTCCGCGCCGGCGGCCCGGTGACTCTGCGGGTGAGCGGTCAGGGCGGACGCGAGAGCCTGGAACGGCAATGCTATGTGGGAGACGTGTTCCTGTGCTCGGGGCAGTCGAACATGGAGCTTGCGATGTCCTGGGTTGCCCAGGAGTACCCGCGTGAATTCACCAGGGAGGAGGATCCCTGCCTGCGTCAGTACAAGGTGACGCCTGACTTCGATTTCGAAGGTCCGCATGAGGACCACCTTCAGGGAATCTGGACAGGCTGCAATGCCGAAACGATCAAGGATTTCTCCGCTCTCGCATACTTCTTCGGCCGTGAGCTGCGCGAGCTCACGGGCGTGCCCATAGGCATTCTCAACGTGTCCCTCGGCGGGTCCACGCTGGAGGCCTGGATGGACAAGGAGTCCCTGCGCCCGTTTCCTCGGGTGATGAAGACGCTCGACCACTATCTTCCCACCGAGAAGGGCAGGAGGAGAGGCGAGGCGAGCGTCGAGGCGGTCAGGCGATGGCATGATGAGCTCCGTTCGCACATCATGCGTGAGGAGACGCTGCACTGGCATCGAATTGTCGTCCCCTGCATGTTCGATTCCACGGATCTGTCCGCTGTGCGCGGAGAGGTGGTTTTCCGCACCGCTTTCTTTCTTCGTTCGAGCCCCGATGAGGATGACGGCCTCCTGCGCCTGGGGACGATGACCGACAGCGACATCACGGAGGTCAACGGCGTGGTCGTCGGCTCCCGGCCCAATCAGTATGAGCTGCGCGACTATGCCGTTCCGCGCGGTGTGCTTCATGCCGGGGCGAACGAGATACGGATCCGTCTCACTGTCGAGCGGGGGAACGGTCGCATCACCCCCGATAAGCCACTGTATCTGAGGGTGGGTGACGAGACGATCGATCTTTCCGGCGAATGGTGGTGTGCCGTGGCATCCCGCATGCCGCGGGATTGCCCCCGGGAGGATTTTGTGAGATGGAAGCCGACCGGGCTGTACAATGCCATGCTCGCACCGTGCGTTCCCTACACCCTGCGTGCCGTCCTGTGGTATCAGGGTGAGTCGAACACCGGCGATTTCGCGTCGTACCACGAAGCCATGCTTCAGGGCATGATTCGCTCGTGGCGCGGGAAGTGGGGGGATCCGGGGCTCCCGTTTCTCATCGTTCAGCTTCCGAATTTCTCGGTGGACTGCGTCGAGGATGGCGGGTGGCCCGTGGTGCGTGAGGCGCAGAGGGCCGTCGGCTCCCGGCTTGAGAACGTGGCCACCGTGGTCACGCTTGATGTCGGCGAGCCGAATGACCTGCATCCGGTCCGAAAGAAACCCGTCGCCCACAGACTGGTCGATGCGGCCCGAGCCCTTGTCTACGGTGAGCGGCGCGCATATCGGCAGCCGAGGGTGAGCGGCGTTCGGGTTGACGGTGATCATCTTGACGTGGCTTTCGAGGATTGCGACGTGTTCGGCGCCCCGTGCCTCTCGGACGGCGATCGATTCAGGCTGTGGACCCTTGACGGACGCGATCCGGGAGAGTTCTGCTGGGTGTGGAGTGACGGGGGGATAATCGCGGCCCCGGCCCATATCGACGGGAACGTCGTGCGCTTGCGACTTCCGGACAGAACCCCCGATATGCTCAGATACGCATGGCGGAACAATCCATGTCAGGGGCTTCTGTGCAATGACGCGGGTATTCTCGTCTCGCCCTTGTCGATTGATTCCGCGCGATGGGAGGAGACCGTCCCCGTGCGGCAGCGGGCGGACGGGGAGGTCGACGATGATTCGTGAGGTGCGTGTGGAATCCGGCATCGTGCAGGGGCTTGCGGTTCAGGACCCGCGCATTACCGTGTTCAGGGGGATTCCCTATGCGGCTCCGCCCATCGGACCGCTGAGGTGGAGGGCCCCCGCACCCGTGAAGCCGTGGAGCGGGGTTCTTCGGGCGTTTGACTTTGCTCCCAGCGCCCTGCAGCCCATCACCGCCGAAAGCACCTTCTACGGCAGGGAATGGGGTGTTGACGATTCCGCGCCGATGAGCGAGGATTGCCTCTATCTGAACGTCTGGACCCCGGCGTTGGGCGGAAGCCGTGAAACGACGCGGCTGCGCGATGGTGGGCCGAGACCGGTGATGCTGTGGATCCACGGAGGGGCGTACCAGTGCGGAAGCACCTCGGAAAAGGAGTGCGACGGCGAGGAGCTTGCACGGATGGGCGTCGTCGTCGTCAGCGTCTCCTACAGACTTAATGTGTTCGGATTCTTCTCCCATCCGGACCTCTCGCGTCAGTCGGCCTCACGTCCGCGTCCCGACCGTGCGAATTTTGGTTTGCTCGACCAAAGCGCGGCGCTGAGATGGGTGCGTTCCAACATCTCGCGTTTCGGCGGGGACCCCGATCGGGTGACGTTGTTCGGGCAGTCGTCCGGTGCCGCGAGCGTATTGGCGCACGTCTGCTCCCCTCGTGACGCGGGACTGTTCTCCCGGGTCATCATGCAGTCGGGTGCGGGCGTCGGCATGTTCAATCATGATCTGTGGTCCCTCGGGGAGGCCCAGGCGACGGGCAGGCTTTTCCTCGACTATCTTTCGGTCGGTTCGATCGATGAGGCGCGTCGGCTTGACGCGCGAACCCTGCTCGAGGCCGCATGCCGCTTCCCCGCATCCCCCTATACGCACAATCACGATGAATGGAGCATGCCATCGAACTGGAGTCCCTGCATCGACGGCGTCTTTCTCACGGACCAGTATTCCGAGACGCTTTCTCGCGGGGAGGGGCACAGGGTGGATGCGATCATCGGGAACACCACCCATGAGTTCATGGCAGCCGGTCATGACGGGGCACAGGTGGCGCTGGGGGAGCAGGGGAATGCCGAATTGGTCCGCGTCTGGCTCAGGGGCGGGCTTCCGGCCCCGTATTGCTACAGCTTCGCGGTGGCAATGCCGGGGGATGACTCCGGGGCCTTCCACTCCTGCGATCTGTGGTTCACTTTCGGGACATTGCAGAAAAGCTGGCGACCATTCACCGGCGTCCACTATGACGTCTCGCGCGCGATGGTCGCGTATTGGACGAACTTTGCCGCATCCGGCGACCCCAATGGCGTCGGCCGGACCCATTCGAGCGCCCCCTGCTGGGAACGCCACGCCGGTCCATCCGGGGATGTCCTGCGTATCGCCGAAGGCATCTCGGTGACTGACTTGGCATGACGGGCGAGGAGCGCGTGCCTAGCCCCGGTACCCCACGTACTGCTCGTAAACCTGGGGGGTGCTCGCACCCGTGAGCGTGGTCTCGATGTCAAGGTGCCACGCCGGGGGCTCCTCGCCCCCGGAGAGGGCCCATGCGGCCTGACGTGCGGCTCCTATGGCCACATATTCGTCCGCGCTGGGAAGAACCACATCCATGCCGAGGATCGCGGGGGCGAGAGCCCGAACCGCCCGGGACTTCGCGCCACCGCCGATGAGCAGGACGCGCCTGATGTCCGTTCCCAGCTTGCGTACGAGCTCCATGCAGTCCCTTTGCGAGCACAGCAGCCCCTCGGTGAAGGCTCGCGCGATGTTCTCGCGCGTGGTGTTGGCGAGTGTCATGCCATGCAGGGCCGCGGTTGCGTGCGGTCGATTCGGGGTGCGTTCACCGTCAAAGTAGGGGATGAGGGTGATGCCACCGGCTCCGGGTTCCGACCGCATCGTCAGCGCGGCCAGTTCGTCGTAGTCCGCTCCCAGCGCCGTGCACCCGGCGTCGGTGATGCGTGATCCGTTGATGGTGCACGCCAGCGGAAGCCAGTGGCCTGTGCAATCGGCGAATCCGGTGACCGCGGCCGTCATGTCGTATGCGGGGGTGGGTGAGATGGCGGCGGCCACACCGGACGTTCCCAGTGAGATGGACACATCCCCGACCGTCATGTTCAGGCCGAGCGCCGCCATGGCGTTGTCGCCTCCGCCGGGTGCGATGATGCATCCTCCGGGGATGTCCCTCCCCGCGATCGACGGATCCGCGTGCGCCCCGGTCCGCTCCGGTCCCAGAACCTGTGGAAGGATCACGTCCTTGCGGCCAAGGGCCTTCTCGAGAAGGTCGAATCTGTATTCGTTGACGGCCGAGTCGAAGTATCCCGTTCCCGAGGCGTCCGAACGGTCGGTGAACAGGGCGTCAAGCTGCGCGCCCCCGCGTGCCGTGGATGGCCCATGCCCCGCTATGCGCCAGCTCAGCCAATCGTGGGGCAGGCAGATGGCCGCAACGCGCCGCGCGTTCTCCGGCTCGTTGCGTGCCACCCAGGCGATTTTCGTAATGGTCAGTGACGCGACGGGGGATGATCCGACCGCCCGCACCCAGCGCTGTCGTCCACGCATCATCCGGTCGTCACTCAGGCCGGTCTCCTCCACGGTGGGCGGCTGCTCTCCCATGTCGCTTATCAATCGCTCGGCGTCGGGGGCGGAGCGTGTGTCGTTCCATAGAAGCGCATCGCGTATCACCGACCCGTCATCGTCGAGCAGCACCATTCCGTGTTGCTGGCCTCCCACGGAGAGGGCGCTGACGTCGTCAAGGCCCCCGGCCTGTCGGGCTGCCTCGCGGAACGCGTGCCACCAGTATTGCGGATCGACGCTCGTTCCCTCGGGGTGTCTGGCCTGCCCGAAACGGACCATCTCTCCCGTCAGGGCGTCGGTGACCCGCACCTTGGTCGATTGTGTGGACGTGTCGATTCCCGCCACGAGAATACGATCCATACTGCGCTCCCTTGAATGCCGCCATGTCCATGCCCATGCTAGACCTCGTCGTTGCATGGGCCATGAGCCGAATTTAGTTAAACCAATAAACTTATTAGTAGTCTAACACCCACCACCTCTTTTCGACAAGATCGCGGCATGTGGGGGCGTCTCCTTGATACAGTGTTCTTGCATGAGGAAGGGGCATCAATGGCATCGTTGAAAAGCATCAATCAGGATGATCTGCGCAACCACAACCTGTCCGTGGTCCTCGACACCATGATTCGCTCGGTTGTGCCGATGAGCCGTGCAGAGCTGGCAAAGGCCACTGGTTTAACAAAGGCGACCATGTCGCTGCTGGTCCCGATGCTGATCTCGAACAAAGTCATTCGCGAGGGTTCACCGGTCTCGACCGCGATGTACGGACGTCCAAGCACGCCGCTCATCGTGGACGGGGGGCGTTTCTGCGGGCTGGGGTTGCAGATCAACACCGACGGGTACGGGTTCACGGCCCTCGACCTCAACGGCGACACGGTCGTGGAGGAATGGGTCGGCCAATCGATGAACGACAGCAATCCGGATGAGATCTTCTCCAAGCTCGACGTTCTGGTCAGACAGGCCGAGAAGACCATCAGGGCCCGTTCGATGACCGTCACGGGCTGCGGTCTCGCCCTTCCCGGACTGGTCACCGACGATATGAAGCTTCTCACGGCGCGCAATCTGGGATGGAGCCGGATCGACCTGTCGCGGTTCGACATCGTGCGGCGGCTGGACGCGCATCCGGACAACGAGGCCAACATGGCGGCGCTTGCGCAGATACCGGGTTATGCGACCCAGCGAAGGCAGGGGGGGATCGTCGGCCCGGCGGATTCCTTCATCTACATCTCCACCGACATCGGAATCGGCGGTGCCGTCGTGTTGGAGGGACGCGTGCAGACCGGAGAGCACGGCTTCGCCGGCGAGATAGGTCATGTGTCCGTATCCTTCGACGGACCGGTATGCAGCTGTGGGCGGCGGGGGTGCCTGGAGGCGTACGCGGGGCGGCGCGCGCTCGTTGAGGCGGCGGGTATTGCGCAGGGGGTGAACGCCACTCGCATGGAGGCCATCGACGAACTTCAGAAACGGTGGAACTCGGGGGACGGGGCAACGATTCAGGCCGTGGATCGTGCGGTTGGCGCCATGGCATCCGGAATCGCGTCGGCGATCAACGTGCTGGACATCGACACGGTTATCCTCGGAGGGTTGTGGGAGCGTTTCGGCGGCGCGCTGGCGCGGCGGATCGAGCGCAGGACGAGCCCGGAGATCGGTGGCTTCCCCTACGTCCAGGCTCACGTGCTCATTCCGGAGGTCAATGCCAGACCGGCCCTGCAGGGGGCCGCCGAAGTCGGCCTGAGGTGTCTTCTGGACAATCCGGTGGCCTTTATGAACAAAGACTGAGGGCGCCTTCGGAGCTCTTCCACGGCGAGTCGCCCGATTCGGGCCATGCACTCGCAGAGCGGCCGCCGGCGGGCGGCATCGCCGCGACGCGCGCAATCGCATAATGTGCACACTGTGTGCACATGCTCCATGTCCCCGCCGCAATGCGGCCGAGCCCGTCGTCGCGCTGCTACAGTTGCCTGTGGCGCTCCCGCCCGGACCGTGCAGGTCAAGGAACGCCGTCAACGGGTGGTCGGCATCTCCCGCGTCCCATACTGTGCACGGTCATGAGGGATAAGGAGTATCCCATGAGCAACTATGCCCGCAACAACACGAACAAACCCGACGATTCCGCCCGGTCCGCCGCACCTCAGACGTCGCGCCCGTCCACGCCGCCACCGTCGACCGTTCCCACCGTTCCCACCGTTTCTTCCGCTCCCACCATGGCACGCCTGCGGTGGACCCCTTCGGAGATCGCCGTCGGAGCCGCTCTCGGAGTGGCCTGCGGACTGGTGTTCTGGGGATTCAACTTCGCCTATTCCTCCATATCGCCGATACTCGGGGCCATCCTTCCGGGCGTCGCCAGCATCCTGCACGCCTTCTGGTATTTCTCCGGGCCGTTGGCGATCCTCATCATCCGCAAGCCCGGCGCGGCGATCTACGTGAACCTTGTGGGCGCGGCGGCGGAGATGCTTTTCGGGAACAGCTTCTCCTCGGGATTTGTTTTCCTGTCGGCGGCGTTGCAGGGCCTGTTCTCGGAAATCCCCTTCGCCGTCATGCGCTACAGGAAATACAATCTTTCTGTGACGATCGCATCAGGGGCGCTCACCGCGATCGAGTACGGCTTCTATCTGCTGTTCTTCTATTTCCAAGGGGTGGCGCTCGTCAGTCCACGCGGCATCACCCATATGATCTGCGAGATCATCGGGGGCGTCCTCATCGCAGGCGTCATGAGCTGGGCGCTGTACCGGGCCATCGCCAGGACCGGGGCGCTTGATCGCTTCGCCTCGGGGCGTGCGGCCCGAGACCTCGCCGAAAACTAGGGGGAGGATCGTCAGCGCGGAGTCATCAGGATGTCGGACCGCCATCGCATTCGGCGACATCCTGATGACAGCTCCGCCAGATGTGCATCCTCCCTGTGCACCGTTATGACCGTGATTCCTGCCACACCTGCATGCGGCCCTCATCCCGATTCGCCCAGGCGAAATAGGGCACCATGACCAGCTTCGCGTCCACAGGCGTCTGCCCGTCCTCCGGTTCCGCCATCCGATACAACGGCGATGAATCATGATCGAGCACACGTTTGCGGGCGGAGACGGTCACCGTGCCCAAACCGATGAGCAGATCCGGACGGAACTCATAGTGCGTCTCGGACTCGGAGCCGATGCTGTACAACCACAGCGGAGCGTCGTTGTCGCACTGCTCGGCGCAGAATACGATCGGTCCCCGCTGCACCGCCAGCTTCCCGATATCCGCGCGCACCCGGCTCGATGCCCGCATCATGCTCACGCGCATATCCAGGTCGAGCGAGATCGTTGCGTTCCCGCCCTCAATCGGGACGTAGACGAATCCCCGCTCGGGTCTCCCGTCGAACCGACGCCCGTCGACGGAAAGCGAATACCGTCGCGCCGACCAGCCCGGAATGCGCACCGCGAAAAGGAAGGAGGCGTGCTCCGGATTGTCGATCGCGAACCGAACGTGGCCTCCCCACGGCAGTTCGCTCGTCATGGCGATGCCCACGCCGTTGGGGAATCGGGTGTCGTTCGAGATGAACTGATGGGCGGCGATCACGTCTCGTCCATGACGGGATGTGACGGTGTAGAGATATCTGTTGACCGATGCGATGAGACGTGCGATGTTGCTCGGGCAGCAGGCGCAGCCGAACCATTCCGCCCGGCGGGTGAGCACATGGGCCCTGCCGGGGTTTCCTCGGGAGGCCTCGGGATCGGCCTCCAGCGGGTTGACATAGAAGAAGTGCTTGCCGTCCAGCGACATCCCGGCGAGGGCGCCGTTGAACAGCTCCTTCTCCAACACGTCGCCATACGACCCGTCGAGATCGATGCTCAGCATCGCCCGCGCAAAGAACGCCATCCCGACGGCGGCGCATGTCTCACCGTACATGGTGTCGTTGGGAAGGTCATAGTCGTAGGTGAAGGATTCTCCCTTCTGCGTTGAGCCGATGCCGCCGGTGATGAACATGCGACGGTTGACGATGTCGTTCCAGAAACGGTGGCATGCGTCCAGCAGCGTTGAGTCGCCGGTCAGGGCGGCGACCCGTGCCATGCCGGCGCACAGGTAGACGACCCGCACCGCGTGCCCGTCGGCCGTGGCCTGGTCGGCGATTGGCTCGGCCGCCTGGCAGTAGGTCAGAGGCAGGGACTGCATCGGATCGCTCGCGATGCCGTCCTCCTCGTTCTGGCGCTGATAGAACAACGGGTCCACGCCGCGGACATTGAGCAGATAATGGGCGAGATCCAGATACCGCCGCTCGCCCGTGGTCTCATACAGTCTGGTCAGGGCGAACTCGATCTCCGGATGCCCGTCGGCACCGTGGATTTTGTTCGGTGCCTCGCCGAAATGCGAGTCGATGTAATCCGCCATGTCGGTGGCTACGCGCAGGGCCGTCGCGTTGCCCGTCGCGTGATGGTATGCGACGGCCGCCTCGATGTAATGGCCCATCGAGTAGAGTTCGTGTGATTGCTGGAGTCGTTTGAGCCTGTGTCCGGGCATCTCGATCTGGAAAAGCGTGTCCAGATATCCGTCGGGCTCCTGGGCTGTGGCGATCAGATCCACGAGGTTGTCCGCAATGGTTTTCAGATCCGGATCATGCCGGTACTCCAGCGTATAGGCGGCCGCTTCGAGCCACTTGTACGCATCCGTGTCCTGGAAGGGAAATCCTGCATGATGGCCCGTCTGCTCGCCTGCCGCGATGCGCAGATTGCGGATCGCGTGGCTGTTGTGGGTGTCCTGCTGATTGCCCGCCGGGTCGTCGGGCATGTCCGGATCCATGTCATCGTTCATGACGGCCCATTGATAGGGCAGCACCTCGTCGTGTATCAGGGTGCGGTATTTCTTCCAGAAGGGCGACGTGATCGTCGAGGACTGCGGCAGCGTGCCGCCGTCGTTGAACGCCACCGTGGATCGCGGCTGGGCCGGATGCATGGCGGGGGCCGCCCGCCGGTCGGGTGTGGAGGACGTCGATTGACGTGTATGGTCTGATGACGCAATGTCTGTCATGGTTATTCCTTATCTGCAACGTGTCCCATGCCGCTTCGCGCGGACATGGGCGTTTTCCGGGGCAGGGACGAATGCGGTGCGCGGTGGCCGCGACGTCTTCGCCCCCTGGTGATGGTCAGGCTCCGCTCCCCTCGGCTTCGATGGCGCGCATGCGCAGATCCTCGCGTACCACCGGCTCGTGCATTTCGAAGCGGCGGTAGAGGACCATGGGGATGATGCCGATCAGGAAGATGATCAGCGGCAGCCAGGTGAATGAGAAATGGATGGCCGAAAGCGCCGAAGCCGTCTGGGTCCTGTCGGCGACATAGCCGCCGGCATTCATCACCAGCGAGGGGATGAACCCGCCGACGCCGGCACCGATCTGGATGCAGAAGGAGCTGCCCACCGCCGTCAGGAATCCGCTCGCGCGCAGGCCGTTCTTCCACTCGCCGTAGTCGACGGTGTCTCCGACCATCTCGAAGAAGAGCGAGCAGGCGGCGCCGCTGCCCAGACATGCGATGCACCAGGAGACCATCAGCAGCGTGACGTTGCCGCCGGAGATCGCCAGACCCAACTGGCCCAGCGCGGCGAGGGCGAAGCCGAAGATCGTGCTGCCGTACTTGTGCAGTTTCTTGGCGATCAGCGGTACGGCCGCCATCGCGAGAACCTGGATGATCGAGACCCCGTTGAAAACCGAGGTCAACGTGGAGTGCCCGATGTTGTACTGGAAGAAGTAGGGCAGCGTGGTGGCGCGAATATCGAGGCCGACCCAGAAGATGATGTTGCCCACGACGACCAGGATCCACGGCCAGTTGCCTCTGGCGGCCTTGAAGCTTTCGCGGATGCTGATCGACCTGGCGCGTCCGGTGTTGAGCTCGCGCATGTCGGCGAACGCGATCGTCAGTAGGATGAGCGCGACCGCCGCGTAGATGCCGACCGCCGTCGACCATCCGGACCTGGAGGTATTGGATCCGCCGATCCATGAAGCGACAGGAAGGATGAAGGTGACGGCAAGGAAGTTGCCGATGTTGCCGCCGACCATGCGGAAGGAGTTCGTCACCGTGCGTTCATTGGAATCCGTGGTCAGATTCGGGAGCACTGCGGTGATCGGTGTCGACATGCCCATGTAGGCGATGTCCGCCAGGATGTACACCACGCCGGCATACCAGATTCTCGCGCTTTCGTCGCTGAACGACGGCGACGTGAACAGCAGCCACACCAGGATGACGAACGGCACGCCCATCCACAGGAACCAGGGGCGCGACTGCCCCTAGCGGCTGTGCGTATGATCGATGATCATGCCCCAGACCGGCGCGCCGATCGCGTCGAAGAACCTGGCGACGAGCAGGATGGTCCCTGCCGCGGTGACGGACAGACCATAGACGTCGGTGAAGTAGTACAGTGCGTACCCGCTGATGATGCAGTACAGAAGATTGCCCGACAGATCGGTGAAGGCATAGGTCACCTTTCGTCTGATCGGAAGTTGCCTCTCGGTCGGTTTCGTCGTGGAAACCGCTCGTGCGGCGGCGGTGTCGCCTGGTGATGTGTGCATCCTAGCACGTCCTTTCTCGCTGACCCTAACTGCGGCCGAGCATCTGCCTCGATGCCCATATCCATGCAACTCGTTCCGGACGGAGGAGAACACTGCTGAATGTGCAATAATGGTGTCTGTATCCGACCTTCAGGTGCGAGGAGATGATCCAGATGGCTGGAACCGTTTCGATTTCGCTCACCGAGCCCATCTACTACTACAAGGCCGGGGAGTTCACGGCGGGTCCCGGATGGGTCCACAAGACGATGCGGCATGACCGCGATTTTCAGATCATTCTCGGTGTTCGCGGGAAAATCAGCATTTCCATCGATGGTGAGCCCGTTGACATACTGCCCGGGGAATGTGTGCTTCTGCGTCCGGGGGCAACGATAGGGGGCGGGGGTCCGGCGCGCGGACCCATCGATTTCTACTGGGTGCATTTTTTCGCCGCGTGGAGGGAAAGTATCATTTTCCAGAAGTCAAGTGTCATTTTACGACCTAATGTCACCGTTGATTTCGACAAGATACGGCATCGCGAATTCATCACCGAACTCAACAATGTGAGCATGCTGCCCGATAAGTTCCGCCTCAATCAGCAGGCCCGGGCCTTCCTGCTGTTCGGGCAGCTGCTCGACGTCTCGAACAGCTACCGGTATTCGCAGCGCGAGAGCGACTTCATGACCGGAGCCCTCCTGGTTGAGCTCAGTCATCAGTACCTCAGCGGCCTGGCGGAAAAGAAGCGCGACGAGTCCGCCCTCACCGCTCGCATCTGCGAATGGATTCGTTCGCATATGTCCGCGGATCTCACCGTCGGATCGGTGGCGGGACATTTTGCGATGAACTCGGATTACCTGTCCAGGCTGTTTCGCAGGGAGCTGGGAACGAACCTGAGGAGCTACCTGCTCGACATGCGCCTTGAGACGGCGAAGGTGCTGCTGATGCAGACGGATATTCCCATCGCCCGGGTCGCACGGAATTCGTTCTTCAATGACGAGCGCAACTTCATGAAACTGTTCAAGCGCAGAACCGGCGTCACGCCCACCCAGTATCGGGAGGGCTTCTCCCACACGCATCTGAACAATCCTCTGATCGATCCGTCCATTCCGGTGCCCCAGGAGGTCGAGGCGATGTTCGAGACACGCTCCCGCCGGCAGAGTGTCTCATAGCCGAAGACCTTGTGCGGCGGGGTGTGGCGGATGTGCGCCGATGCTGCGACACGCAGGGCGGTATCAGAGCCGTTTCGCTCGGGGAGGCTTGGACTTTGCCCCATCGTGGGGGTTTCGGCAATCTCCGGCGGCGCGTGATGCGCGTACGCGTTCCCGGGTATTGGTATCATTGTTGCGTTGACTCTCGCCAGAGTGGTTGACGCGGGGCCCTAGCTCAGTCGGTTAGAGCAAACGACTCATAATCGTTCGGTCCAGGGTTCAAGCCCCTGGGGCCCCACCAGCATGCGAACCGATGCGCCGCAAGAACACGATGGAACGCCCCTCGCGCCCATGTCGCGGCCGTCGTTCCACATTCTGATTCAGCACACCGGAGGATGCCCGGATTCGCCCGCGGTCCCCAGGTTCTCGTGTGTCGTTCTCTCCAGCAGCGTAGACCGATTGGCGTCCGTCAGGCCCTTCGCATATAATCCGAAAGGTTCCGGTTCACGTCCGCCATCGGGGCGAGGCGACCCGGGTCCCCCGAATTCCTTAGGAGACATCATGAAGCAGGGTATCCATCCCGATTATCATGCCGTACAGGTCACATGCTCGTGCGGCAACACCTTCGTCACCCGTTCGACCGCCAGTGGAGATCACATGACCGTTGACGTGTGCTCGAAGTGCCATCCGTTCTACACCGGCAAGCAGAAGATTCTCGACACCGGTGGCCGCGTCGCTCGGTTCGAAAGGCGCTACGGCAAGAGAACCAAGTAGCTTGTGCAACGCCAGTCTGACGGGTCTGATTGCATTATGCAATCGGGCCCTGCGGGCTGGCGTTTTCATATGCGTAGGTCGGATCGGAATCGTCCGGGAAGGCGCTACGCGGGGACGATGGGCATGTGGGTGAACATGTCCGGCAGCGAAGGAATGCAATGACAGACGAACAGTTCCCGGCGGCGCAGACCGCTCTGGACGAATACCGCGAGATCGAGGAGCGGATGAGCAGGTCGGAGGTGGCCTCCGATCCCAACGCCATGCGCAAGCTGGGACGCAGGCACGCGCAGCTGGGCGTCATCATCGGTGCCTATCGTCAGTACACCCGGGTCCGTGATGATTTGGAGGCCGCCAGCGAGATGGCCCAGGAGGACGAGGACTTCGCCCAGGAGGCGCGGCGGCTGGAGGGACGTCTTCCCGAAGTGCGCGACAAGCTTCGGGACGCGCTCATCCCCCGGGATCCCGACGACATCCGGGACACCATCATGGAGATCAAGGCGGGAACCGGCGGCGAGGAGGCCGCCCTTTTCGCCGGCGATCTGCTGCGCATGTACATGCGCTATGCGGAGAAGCGCGGATGGACCACCACCGTGCAAAGCGAGAACAGCACCGAGCTGGGGGGCATCAAGGACGTCCAGGTCGCGATTCGGGCGAGGAACGTGTCCTCACCCGAGGACGGGGTCTGGGCCAGTCTCAAATACGAAGGGGGCGTGCACCGTGTTCAGCGTGTGCCCGTCACCGAATCCCAGGGGAGGATACAGACATCCGCGGCGGGCGTCATCGTCTTCCCCGAGGCCGACGAGGACGACGACGAGATTGACATCGAGCCCAAGGACCTGAAAATCGACATCTTCATGAGTTCGGGGCCGGGGGGCCAGTCGGTGAACACCACGTATTCTGCGGTTCGCATGACGCACATTCCGACGGGGATCGTGGTGAGCATGCAGGATGAGAAATCCCAGATCCAGAACCGGGCGGCCGCCCTGCGGGTTCTCAAATCCCGCCTGCTGGCGATGAAGCACGAGAAGGAGGCCGCCGAGGCGGCCGACATGCGCCATTCCCAGGTGCGTTCGCTGGACCGCTCAGAACGCATACGGACATACAACTTCCCGGAAAACCGCATCGTCGACCATCGCACGAACTACAAGGCGTATAACCTCGACCAGGTGCTGGACGGCGATCTTCAGGCGGTTATCGACAGCGACATCCAGGCCGACGAGGCGGATCGTCTCGCCCGGCAGCGATAGAGCGCCCATGGTGGCCGAGATGAACGGACCGGTGCCCGCACCATGCCGATAGCCTCGATGATCCGTTCGGGCGCGGAGATGCTCAGGGAGGCGGGCGTCCCGGCGGCGCAGCATGATGCGAAGCTGCTCCTGGCGCATGTCCTCGGCTGCGAGCTTCGTGACGTCGACAAGGCGATTGTGCTCGGTTCGGATCTGTCCGATATGGCCGTGGGATGCAGCGCCGCGGAACTCGTGGATCGCTACCGTGCCCTGCTTGTGCGTCGCACGCGGCGCGAGCCCCTGCAGCATATCGTTGGCCATGCGCCGTTCCGCTATCTTGACCTCAGGGTTGGTCCGGGTGTGTTCATACCGCGACCGGAAACCGAGGACGTGGTGCAGGCGGGTATGGATTGGCTTGCGCGCCGGCATCTCGAGCGCCCGTTGATCGCCGATCTGTGTGCGGGAAGCGGGGCGATCGGCCTGTCCATGGTCACGGAGCTGAGCGATGCCAGGGTATGGGCCGTGGAACGCTCGAGGGATGCCTATCGGTGGGCGGACCGCAACAGGCGTGCGGTATCTCGGCAGTGCCCCCGCGTCCTGCGCGACTATCATCTCGTTCTGGGGGATGCGACCGATCCGCGGACGCTGCGCGATGCGGACGGCATGATGGACATGGTCATCACCAATCCGCCCTACATACCGTTGAGCGAGATCCCCCAGCAGCCCGAGGTGAGGGATTACGATCCGTCCGCCGCCCTGTACGGCGGTTCGGACGACGGGCTGCTGATACCGGAGCGTATCCTCGTCAGAGCACGCGGGCTGCTTCGGGCCGGAGGCGTTCTGATCATGGAGCATGACATCTCCCAACGCGAGGCGCTTGTCGAATACGCCCGCCGTCAGGGGTTCGGGGGAGTGAGGGACTGCGCTGACCTCAGTGGCCGCCCGCGTTTCATGATCGCCATCCGCGGCTGACACGGACGTGCTCTGTTGCAATTTGTCCGGGACATCGGTATAAAGGGGGTACGGTGCAGACACTGGCGAGGTAATGAGAGAGACGGCCACAAGCTGAGAGACAGTTGCCCCCGTACACGTGTGCGCCTGTTGTGTTACGGGAAGAAGGAAATCTGGGATGAACACCACGTTCACCGGAAAATTTGCTGTGATCGGTGCGATTGCAGCCGTATCTATGTCTCTCGCGGGTTGCTCGGGCGGAAGCATGTCCGACACGGGCGATGCGACGGCCACAGTGTCGGGGAAGACGATCACGCTCGGTTCGATCACCACCAATTCGGGGTCGGCCGCAGCTTACGGGGAATCAGAGGTCAAGGGCTTCACTCTGGCCATCACCGAGATCAACGCCAAGGGCGGAATCAACGGCAAGCAGGTCAAGCTTGAGAGCATGGACGACAAGGGCGATGCGACCGAAGCCTCGAACGCATTCAACAAGCTTGCCGGAGACGGATCCGTCATGGCGGTGCTGGGGCCGACCATATCCGCCACGACCGCGGCGGTCGCGCCTCTGGCCGACCAAAGCAAGCTCGTGGCCGTCGCCCCGGCCGCGACATCCGACTCCATCGCCACGGGAGACTACATGTTCCGCGCCTGCTTCAAGGACTCCTACCAGGGGGCCGTCGCGGCACGCTTCGCCGCCCAGACCCTGAAGGTCAAGAAGGTCGCGGTGCTTTACGGTACGGGAGACCCTTACTCCTCAGGGACCGCGGACGCCTTCGTGAAGGCCGCGTCGAAGTACGGCCTGGACGTCGTCGACAAGGAAAGCTCATCGAGCGCGGACGACACCGAATACTCCTCGCAGCTGCAGAAGATCCAGGCGTCCGGCGCGCAGTTCCTCTATGCGCCGTATTACTACAGCATCGCAGGCCCCTACATCATTCCGCAGGCCCGTTCCGTGGGATACAAGGGAATCGTCATGGGACCGGACGGCTACGACGGTCTGAAGCTGACCGATGACACCGCGGTCTACAACAAGGTGTACTACACCACCCATTATTCTCCCGACGACTCCGCGAACACGAAGGTACAGGACTTCATCACCTCGTACAGAAAGGCGAATGGCGGGGAACCCAACACCTTCGCCGCTCTGGGATACGATTCCGTCTATATGGTCAAGGCCGCGATCGAGAAGGCCGGCAGGACACCCAACCGCGAACAGGTTCGCAAGGCGATGGCCGGCATGAGCTTCAGCGGAGTGACCGGCTCGTTCACCCTTGACAGAACCGGATCTCCGAAGAAGTCCGTGATCGTTCTGGAATACAAGGACGGAAAGCCCGTATACAACTCCACGGTTCAGCCGGAGAAGTAGCACATCCGCGTATCTCGCGGCGGCATCATCGGCGCAACCTCCGGTTTCCCCCCACTTGCGGAGCATATGCGGTCTGTCCGTGGCCGCGTCGCTCTGGAGGCGATGGGGGACACCGGCCGGTGCCGCACACGCCGCATATTCGGCGGGGGCATGACCCCCACCGAATCCTCCCGGGGAGGTTCTCCCCATCGACGGAGCGCGCCGTGATGCGGGGCTCCATCACCGTTTGTGCCCCGCCGTAAGCGCGTCACCATCATTCATCGTCGTTGCCCGCGGCGTCGCAGCCGCGCGCAACCCACTGCGCACACCCCACGTGAAAGGGGAGCAATGTCCAATCAGATACTCATGTTCATCAGCCAGATATTCAACGGGCTGAAAATCGGAAGCGTCTACTCGCTGGTCGCCCTGGGCTACACCATGGTGTACGGCATCATCCGTCTCATCAACTTCGCCCACGGCGACTTCATCATGGTCGGATCGTACGTGATGATGCTCGTCATCCCGATGATCATCGCCGCGGGTCTCCCCGCATGGCTCGCCGTCGTCCCCGCCGTCATCATGTGCGTGGCCGTCGGCGTCATCGTCGAAAAGGCGGCATACAAACCCGTGCGCGAGCGCGGAAACAGCATGACGGCGCTGATCACGGCCATCGCCATGAGCCTGCTGCTGGAGAACGGCTCGCAGGCGGTTTTCGGTGCCGACTACAAAACCATGCCGACCATCTTCCATCTGCGCAACGTGTCGCTGGGAGAGCTTTCCATTCCCGGTGACACCCTGCTGACCATCGTTCTGGGGGTGCTGATCATGGTCGGACTTCAGCTCTATGTCACCTACACCAAACGGGGCAGGGCGATGCGGGCCGTGTCGGAGGACAAGGAGGCGGCGGTTCTCATGGGCATCAAAGTCAATTCCACCATCACGCTCACCTTCGCCATCGGATCGGGCCTTGCCGGGGTCGCGGCCTTGATGTATTGCGCCGCATACCCCCAGGTCTCGCCCATGATGGGCGCGATGCTGGGCCTCAAGGCATTCGTCGCCGCGGTGCTCGGGGGCATCGGATCGATTCCCGGTGCGATGATCGGAGGTCTTGCCATCGGTCTGATCGAAAGCCTCACGAAGGCGTACATAGGAACGATCACCGCAGGCGTCATCACCTCGGCGTTCTCCGATGCCATCGTGTTCGGCATCCTGATCGTCGTGCTTCTGGTCAAGCCCTCGGGAATCATGGGAAAGAACGAAGGGGAGAAGGTCTGAGGGGATGCGAAAGTCAATGCTGTCGAACAGACAATCATATCTGGTGTGTCTTGTGGCGGTACTGGCCCTTTTCGGGCTGCTCATGGCCGTGTGCGAGACGGGTCTGGCAAGCCCCTACATCAAGGGAATCATGATGACCGCCTGCATTGCGGTGATCATGACCGCGTCATTGAATCTGACCATAGGCGTCCTCGGGCAGCTCACTCTGGGATGCTGCGGATTCGAGGCCATAGGCGCCTACTGTGCGGCCCTGACCAGCAAATGGATCGTGGCGCAGGGAATCGCGATGAGCGACCTCTCCCGATTCCTCATCGCGACAATCGCAGGGGGAGCGCTCGCCTGCGTCTTCGGGGTTCTCGTCGGAATCCCCGCACTGCGTCTTCATGGCGATTACCTGGCGATCGTCACGCTGGGTTTCGGGGAGATCATCCGCGTGATCATACAGAACCTCACCATCGCGGGAGGAGCGGGACTGAGCAAAGGGCAGCAGGGGCAGGCCCTTATCGGCATCGATCGCCTGGCGAATCTGTATGTCGTGTTCTGGATCACCGTCGTCACCGTCGTGTTCCTGTTCATGTTCGCCCGCTCCCGCTACGGACGCGCGGTCAAGGCCATCCGTGACGACGAGATAGCCGCGAGCGCCTCCGGGATCAACACCACGTATCTCAAGGTTCTGGTATTCGCGATCTCGGCGTTTTTCGCCGGGGTCGCGGGAGGGATATTCGCCCAGTACATCGGTTCCCTCAACCCCACGATGGCGGGATGGCTCAATTCCATCAACTATGTCATCATGGTCGTGTTCGGCGGCATGGGATCGATCACCGGCTCCATCGTCTCCGCCGTCGGCCTGACGATTCTTCCCGAATTGCTGCGCGCCTTCTCCGACTACCGCATGCTTGTGTATTCCGTGGCTCTGGTGCTCGTCATGATCTTCCGGCCACAGGGGATCTTCGGCTCGTGGGAGTTCTCTCTTCCCCGGTTGATCAACCGGATGCTGTCCCGTGGAGGCAAAGGTGGCGGCAGGAATCCGCAGAAGGCCGGGGAGCCCCCGTCCGAGGGAGGTGTCGTTGCCCGCCACGGCGACGGATCCGCCGCTGCATCTTCCCCGAGCAGCCCGGAACCGGCCCATGGACGCGCCCCCTCGGGCATTCCTGCGGCATCCCGGATATCCAGGGAGGCACGGGCATGAGTGACAGCATCCTCAGAGCCGAACATCTCGGCATCACCTTCGGCGGGCTCAGGGCCGTTTCGGATTTCACCCTCGACATCGGCAAAGGTGAGCTTGTCGGTCTCATCGGCCCCAACGGGGCGGGGAAGACCACCGTTTTCAATCTGCTCACCGGGGTCTACCGGCCCACGGAAGGCGAATTCTGGCTTGACGGTCGGAGAATGAACGGAAAGAAGACATATCAGGTGGTGCGGGCCGGCATAGCGCGCACCTTCCAGAACATCCGCCTCTTCACGCAGATGAGCGTCGAGGAGAACGTCCTGGTCGCCTTTGACGAATCCTTCACATACCGCATGGGGGGCGCGCTCCTGCGCACCCCGGGATTCTGGAGGCAGGAACGCGACATGCACGCCAGGGCGATGGATCTTCTGTCGATTTTCGATCTTGATTCGCTGGCGTCGAGCCGGGCCTCCAACCTGCCATATGGGCAGCAGCGCAAGCTCGAGATAGCACGCGCCCTGGCGACCGGCATGAAGCTCCTGCTTCTTGACGAGCCAGCCGCCGGCATGAATCCCACGGAGACCGAGGACCTCCTTGACTGCATCACCATCATCCGGGAGCGTTTCGGAATCGCCATCCTGCTGATCGAGCATGACATGAGCCTGGTCATGAACGTATGCCAGCGGATTCAGGTGCTTGACTATGGCCGCACGATTGCGAGCGGGACCCCTGGCGACATCGCCAATGACCCCCAGGTCATCTCCGCGTACCTGGGAACAGACGACTCCGCCGACGCCATGGACGACACCGAAAGCGAGGAATAATGCTCACCATAGAGAATCTGTGCGTCTCATACGGCGCCATCGACGCATTGAAAGGCATCAGCCTCCATGTCGACGACGGTGAGATAGTGTCGCTGATCGGTGCCAACGGCGCAGGAAAGACCACGACCCTGCACACGATCAGCGGTCTGACTGCGGCGCGGTCGGGATCCATCACCTTCAACGGCCGTGATCTGCTGGCAACGCCGAGCGATCGCATAGTCACACTGGGAATGGCCCATGTTCCCGAAGGACGTCATGTGTTCACGCGCATGACGGTTCAGGAGAATCTGGAGATGGGGGCGTTCAGCCTCGGAGACCAATCCGGCGTGGGGAAGAGCCTCGACACGGTCTTTCGCTATTTTCCGCGTCTCAGGGAGCGTCGCCGTCAGCTCGCCGGCACCCTGTCGGGGGGAGAGCAGCAGATGGTCGCCATGGGCCGGGCCCTGATGAGCCGTCCCACGACGGTGCTGATGGACGAGCCCTCCATGGGACTGTCCCCGCTGCTGGTCAAGGACATCTTCCGCATCATCTCCGTGCTCCACCGGGAAGGCATCACCATTCTTCTCGTGGAGCAGAACGCCAAGATGGCGCTGTCCATCGCAAGTCGCG
Organism: Bifidobacterium sp.; assembly: GCA_022649135.1. Classification (GTDB taxonomy): domain Bacteria; phylum Actinomycetota; class Actinomycetes; order Actinomycetales; family Bifidobacteriaceae; genus Bifidobacterium. Next base: position 30,142 of record JALCNP010000009.1, on the reverse strand, counting down.
CCTATGTCCTGGAGACGGGACGGATCACGATGCAGGGCGCCGCGCGCGATCTTCTGCACGACGAGAAGGTGCGCAAGGCCTATCTCGGGGCCTAGCTCGGCGTCGCGCCGGTTGGCGGGTCCGTTGGCGGCCTCGCCTCGACCGGCGTCGGACCATGGTTTTTCCCGGGTGCCCGACGGCCGTGCTAGCGTGCGTATTCTTGGGCGCAGGCCGCGTCCCGGTCCGTTATTGTCCGCAGCACCCGGGCTGGGTTTCCCACGGCCACCGAGTGCTCGGGAATGTCGCGGGTCACGACGGCTCCCGCGCCGATGACGCTGCCTTCGCCGATCGTCACCCCACCGAGCACGGTCACGTTGCCCCCCAGCCAGCAGTTCGACTCGATGGTTATCGGCCTTCCGTATTCATAGTCGTAATACGATCCGTCCGCACGCTGCCGAATGTTGCGGTCCTGCCATCGCAAGGGATGCATGGGCGGCAGAAGGGAGACGTTCGGGCCGAAGAGCACGTCGTTCCCGATGGTGACCGGCGCGCAATCGAGCACCGTGAAGTTGAAGTTCACGAAGACGCGCTCCCCCATGGCGGTGTTCACGGCATAGTCGAAGAAAATCGGCCCCATCACGTCAAGGCCGCGTCCGTGACCGGGCAGGAGCCGGTCGAGGATTTCCGTGCGCTCGCGCCGGTCGTTCCTGCGCAGACTGTTGAAACGCGTGCACAGGTCGCCGGCCCGTTCGCGAAGCGCGGTGAGCTCCTCGTCCGCGGGATCGTATAGATTGCCCTGAATCATCTCCTCGCGCTCGCTCGCGCGGGGAACGCGAAGCTCGACCTGGGGAATGGAACGCCGCATGGATCCTCCGTCTCTGGGTGGGTGTCGAAGCCGACCCTGTCGTCCGATACCAGCGAGGCTACAGCATGGAAACGACGCCCGACGAATGGCGTGGAACCGCGGGCGGTCGTCCGCGCCCTCGTCGTCCGCGCCCCGAAATCGTCGGCTGCCAGGGGCGGAGTCCGTGGCCGTCCCCCGTCCTGTGGCGAGATCGGGCGCGCGAGAGGGCGCGGGAACGGAAGCGAGGGAGGGGCAATCACCCGCCGCAACGGGGCTTACGGGGGTTGCGGCTATAGTGGTCATGGCACAATGATGCAAGAGGATGCCCACGATGTCGATTGCGGAGGTTCAATGAGTGCGATATGTGCGATCAGCGACGAGTCCATCGCCAGGGCCGTTGAGATAATACGCAACGGTGGCGTGATCGTGATGCCGACGGACACCGTGTATGGCGTGGCCTGCGATCCGCAGAACGATGATGCCATCAACCGCATCTTCGAAGTCAAGCGCCGCGCCCGCTCCAAATCGCTGCAGGTGCTGCTGTCGTCCATCGACGATCTGGAGGGGCTGAGACTGGATCTTCCGGCCCCTCTCAACCGTCTGTCTGCGGCGTTTCTTCCCGGTCCCTTCTCTCCCATAACGCTCGCCCGGAAGGGATGCACCCTCGCCACCCTGCGCCATGAGGCCGATGGAAGCATGACTCAGGCCATCCGCATTCCCAATTCGGCCCTGTCCCTGCGCATCATCCGGGCGACGGGTCCTCTCGCCGCTTCCAGCGCGAACCGTTCCGGAGGCGAAAGCCCGCAGACGGCGCAGGAGGCCTACGCCGCCTTCGGCGATGAGATTGCGCTGTATCTCGATGGCGGGGCGACGCAGGGGCACGTCGCCAGCACCGTCGTCGCCGCGGACCCGTACGGCGAGGACGGGATTTCGGTCATCCGCGAGGGAGTGATCTCCCAGCCGCTGCTTCGGCAGGCCCTGCACATAAACGGCGGCGGGCTGGGTGCATGAGGGTCTATCTGTTCATCGCGGCCATCGCGGGCGGCGTGACATGGCTGATCACACCGCTGACACGGCATGTCGCCATCGATATCGGTGCGGTGGGCGAGGTTCGCGCACGTGACGTGCATACGGTGCCCACCCCCCGGATGGGGGGGCTGGGCATGCTGTTCGGGTTTGCGGTCGCCCTCCTCTTCGCATCCAGGATGCCCTTCATCGGGGGGTTGTTCGTGCAGTCGCGCCAGGCGTGGGTCGTGCTTGCTGGCGCGGTGATGATCTGCCTTTTGGGCGTCGCCGACGACCTGTGGGACCTGGACTGGATGCTCAAGCTTGCGGGGCAGCTTCTCATATCGGTGTTCGTGGCATGGGGCGGGCTGCAGATCATATCCCTTCCCATCGGCTCCCTGATCACCGCATCCCCCAGCCTGTCGATGGCGATCACCGCCTTTCTCATCGTCGCGTCGATCAATGCGGTGAACTTCGTCGACGGGCTCGACGGTCTGGCCTCCGGAATCGTCGCCATCGGCGGCGTGGCGTTCGCCATCTACTCGTATATCCTTGCGCGGACCTCGCCGAGCTACGCGTCGATGTCGACCCTTATCGACGTCTCCCTCGTGGGCATATGCGTGGGTTTCATCCTTCATAACTGGCATCCGGCGAAGCTGTTCATGGGTGATTCGGGATCCATGCTGCTCGGCTATCTCATCACCTGCGCGTCGATCATCATGACGGGCCATCTCGACCCGATGTCCGTCCACACCAGTGTCTATCTGCCGGTGTTCATGCCGATTCTTCTGCCCATACTCGTGCTTTTCCTTCCCGTTCTGGACATGTGCCTGGCGATTGTGCGCCGTCTGAGCAAGGGGCAGTCGCCCATGCATCCGGATCGCATGCATCTGCATCACCGCATGCTGCGCATAGGGCATTCCGTCCAGGGGGCCGTGCTGATCCTGTGGGGATGGGCCGCCCTGATCTCCTTCGGATCCCTGACCATTCTGTTCTTCAAGGTGCGTTACGTCGTCACCGGCATGCTCATGGCGGCCGTCGTCCTGTCCGTGCTGACTCTCTTTCCGTATCTGCGCCGCCGAATCCCCGAACTTCGCCAGGAGAACGAGTCCGAGCGCGGGGCCCAGCATGCCGCCGAACCCAGGAGGGGGAAACGGCGCCGCATGTAGTGATTCGGAGCGTGTCGGGGCCGTGCGCGCGGCGCGTCGGGACGAATACGGCGACAGGGACACCAGGGGAATGCGTCGGGGCCGTGCGTGCGTCGCGTCGGGAGGGGCTGCGTCGCTGCCTGCATGCGGCGGTGATTTTCCGGCTGGCTTCCGCGGGCGGGAGCCGCCGCACGGCCGGACGCCGGGGGAGGGTGTCGCTCGTCAGCCCACGACCATATAGTAAATCTATGGCTACAAATCCTGATATGAGCACAGATTCCACGTACACTCCCGTTCCGCCGATTTTCGAGAAGCTGGGCCTTGCCTATGATGATGTTTTGCTGCTGCCCAACGAAACCGATGTGATTCCCTCCCAGGTCGATACGACCACCCATCTCACCAGGGAAATCACCATGAAGGTGCCGGCGATCTCCGCCGCCATGGACACCGTGACCGAGGCGGACATGGCCATCGCCATGGCCCGAAACGGGGGAATCGGCGTACTGCACCGCAATCTCTCCATCGACGATCAGGCCTCCCAGGTGGATGTCGTCAAACGCAGCGAGTCGGGCATGATAACCAATCCCCTCACCGTCAACCCGGACGTGTCGCTGGCGGATCTCGACAAGCTGTGCGGGCGCTTCCACATCTCCGGCCTTCCGGTCGTCGATAACGACAACCATCTGGTCGGCATCATCACCAACCGTGACATGAGGTTCATCCCCGCCCAGGATTATGAGCGTCTTTCCGTCAAGGATGTGATGACCAAACAGAATCTGGTCACCGGGCCGTCCGATATCTCCAAGGACGACGCCCACCGTCTGCTGGCGCAGCACAAGGTCGAGAAGCTTCCTTTGATCGATGCCAACGGCAGGCTCACCGGGCTCATCACGGTGAAGGACTTCGTCAAAACTGAGCAGTATCCCGACGCCACTAAGGACGGGCAGGGCCGTCTTCGCGTGGCAGCGGGCATAGGGTTCCTGGGCGACGCGTGGCAGCGGGCCTCGGCCCTGATGGAGGCGGGCGTCGATGTGCTTGTCGTCGACACCGCCAACGGCGAGGCCCGTCTTGCCTTGGACATGATTCGTCGGCTCAAGGCGGATCCGGCTTTCAACGGAGTGCAGATCATAGGAGGCAACATCGCCACCCGTCAGGGCGCTCAGGCCATGATCGACGCCGGAGTCGACGCGGTGAAGGTCGGCGTCGGCCCCGGATCCATCTGTACCACACGCGTGGTGGCGGGAGTCGGAGTCCCTCAGCTCACCGCCGTCTACGATGCGGCCCAGGCGTGCAAGTCGGCCGGCATACCCTGCATCGCCGATGGTGGCATCCACTATTCCGGCGACATAGCCAAGGCCATTGTGGCGGGCGCAAGCACGGTGATGCTGGGAGGTGTTCTCGCGGGCTGCGAGGAGGCCCCGGGGGAGAAGGTCCTGCTGCACGGCAAGCAGTACAAGATCTACCGCGGCATGGGATCGCTGGGAGCGATGGCTCCGCGTGGCAAGAAGTCGTACTCCAAGGATCGTTATTTCCAGGCCGACGTCACCAGCAACGACAAGGTCGTTCCCGAGGGGGTCGAAGGCGAGGTGCCCTATCGCGGTCCGTTGAACGCGGTCCTCTATCAGCTCATCGGAGGCCTGCACCAGTCGATGTTCTACGTCGGCGCGCACAATCTCGATGAGATGCACACGAAGGGTCGTTTCATCCGCATCACCGATGCCGGGCTTCGCGAGTCGCATCCGCATGACATCGTGATGACGGCGGAGGCCCCCAACTACACGGGCTTTCACAACAACTAGACGTCCTCCGACCAAGGTGCCCGTGTCGGGCTGCCAGGCCCGTCGGGTCGCGGCCGGATCATCCGATCCGTCTGCGTTCCCCCGAGCCTTCGTCTTCGGGCCCTTCGGCTTCGACCTCTTCGGCTCCGGCACCCTCATTCCACGGGCCCTCGTTCCGCCGGTTCTTGCGCGGCCGGGCCGGTTGCCCGATCGTCCGCGTGCCGTCTCGCGACGGCGCCGCGGTCGGGTCGGGGCCGGAATTGGGGACTGCCGGATTCCCCCGACAGGGAGGGGACATCTGAAGTCCGGCGTGCGCGGTAATCTCATCTGTTCGGCGGTATGCAGGAAAGGCGGCAACGATGGCCAACGACAAGGACAATCTCACATTCACCCCCGAGGAATCACGACTCATCTGGATCGACTGCGAGATGACGGGGCTGGATGTCTTCCATGACGAGCTCTGCGAGGTTTCCGTGGTTCCGACGGATTTCAACTTCACGGTTCTCGACAAAGGAATCGATGTGGTCATCAAGCCGTCCGACGCGGCGGTCGCCCATATGAACGACTTCGTGCGCGCCATGCACACCTCATCGGGTCTTGTGGATGAGTGGAACGCCTCGGGCCTTTCCCTGCAGGAGGCCGAAAGGCAGGTCGTCGCGTATGTGAAGCGTTTCCTTCCCTCTCGTGGGAAGGCCCATCTTGCCGGAAACTCGGTCGGGTCCGACAAGAAGTTCCTCGACCGGTACATGCCCGGCCTCATGTCCAATCTGCACTATCGGGTCATCGACGTCAGCACCATCAAGGAACTCGCGCGTCGTTGGTATCCGGACGTGTATGCCAACAAGCCGGCGAAGCACGGCGGCCACCGTGCGCTTGCGGACATCATCGAGTCCGCCGATGAGCTGCGCTATTATCGAGATACGATTTTCGTCTCCTCCCCGGGACCCGATGCACAGGCCGCCCGGGCCGGTTCGGCGCAGGTCGAGGCGACAAGCCTGCTGCGCACCTATGAGCAGAACGGCGATCCTGTAGAAGATCCTCACCATGCATCCAAGGCTGATTATTAAACGACGCTGCAGTGAATCGCGTATGAGACGACGCTGCAGTGAACCGCACCCGAGCTGGGTGTCTCCATACGGCTGCGACCGGTTCATCGGTAGCAGCCGTATGGAGACACCCGCAACGTCTGCGACACACATGGGGGGAGAGAATCGTGCTGCAGTCTGAAGCCCTGTCCATCCTGAGGGCGGGGGCGAACGCGTTCATCACCGGCGCCCCCGGGGCGGGAAAGACCTATGTTCTCAACGAGTTCATCAACCAGGCCCGGGCGGACGGCGCCGAGGTCGCCGTCACCGCCTCCACCGGCATCGCCGCGACCCACGTCAACGGTCAGACCATCCACTCATGGAGCGGCGTGGGTGTCGCGACCTCGCTCAGCGATTCCCTGCTGAAGATGATCCGTTCCCGTCGTCGCAGAAGAATCCAGTCCGTCGATGTCCTTGTCATCGACGAGGTCTCCATGCTTCATGCATGGCTGTTCGACATGGTCGATCAGGTCTGCCGTGTCATACGTCATAGTTCCGACCCGTTCGGCGGCATCCAGGTCGTCCTCTCCGGGGACTTCTTCCAACTGCCCCCGGTGAGCCGTTCCGGGCGCAACGGCGACATGATCGCACCGACTCCGGAATTCGTCGCGTCCAGGGAGCGCTATGCCCGGGAAGGTCTTGATCCGGAGGGTTTCGTCACCGAATCCCTGGTATGGAGCGAGCTTGGCTCCGTGGTGTGCTATCTCACCGAGCAGCATCGCCAGGATGACGGTCAGCTGCTGACCGTGCTCACCGATATTCGAGACGGCGATGTCACCCAGGACGATCATGATGTTCTGCTCTCACGGGTCGGGGTGCAGCCGAAACCCGGCGAGGTCGCAGTCCATCTGTTTCCGGTCAACCGGCAGGCGGATGGTCTCAATGACGCCAGACTCGCCCGGATTCCCGAGGAGGGGCACGAGTTCTACGCCCAGACCGCCGGCCCGGCGAATCTCGTGGATCGCCTGAAAAAGAACATGCTCGCACCGGAAATGCTGGTATTGAAAACAGGCGCGGCCGTCATGGCCCTGCGCAACGATCAGGACCATCAGTTCGTCAACGGCTCGATCGGAACGGTTCGGGGATTTCTTCCCGAGAACAAGGGCGGCTGGCCCATAGTCGAATTCGAGAACGGCAATACCGTGACGATGAGGCCGGCGGCATGGGAGATGATGGACGGCGAGACGGTTCTGGCCTCCGTCAACCAGGTTCCGCTGCGCTGCGCATGGGCCATCACCATTCACAAATCCCAGGGCATGACGCTGGACAGGGCGGTGATGGATCTGCGCCGCACCTTTGCCCCGGGTATGGGATACGTGGGGTTGTCGCGGGTGGAAAGCCTGGATGGGCTGTACCTCGATGGCATCAACGAGCGTGCGTTTCTGGTGTCTCCGGATGCGGTGATGCTCGATGGGCGTCTGCGGGAGAATTCACGGGCGGCATGCGCCAAGCTGTCCGATGAGGGGGCCGATGCCTTCAGCAAAAAGGCTTTGGGACAGCCCGACGGGGTCGACGAGGAATTCGAGCAGGCGGAGCTATTCTAGACGCCGCGGTTGCCCGGTCCATTCCGCCGCCGTGAATGTCCTCTTGCCTGAATAGCTTTGAACCCATGAGTTCCAAAGCGATTCGTATGTCAACCCTCTTCCTGCGCACACTGCGGCAGGATCCCGCCGACGCGGACGTCGATTCCGCCAAGCTGCTGCAGCGAGCGGGATATATCCGCAAGGCGGCTCCCGGAATCTGGACATGGCTGCCGCTCGGCCTGCGTGTTCTGGACAAGATCGAGTCGATCGTCCGGGAGGAGATCAACGCGATCGGCGCCCAGGAGGTTCACTTCCCGGCGCTGCTTCCGCGCGAGCCGTATGAGGCCACCCATCGATGGGAGGAATACGGGGACAACATATTCCGTCTTAAGGACCGCCATCAGGCCGATTATCTTCTGGCGCCGACGCATGAGGAGATGTTCACCCTTCTGGTGAAGGACATGTACTCCTCGTATAAGGATCTGCCCGTCACCCTCTATCAGATCCAGACCAAGTACCGCGATGAGTTCCGCCCGCGGGCCGGCCTGATCCGCGGGCGTGAATTCATCATGAAGGACGCCTACTCGTTCACCATCGACGAGGAGGGGCTCGCTCGGGCCTATGGCCAGGAGCGGTCGGCCTACGAGCGGATCTTCCGTCGCCTGGGGGTTCAATACGTTATCGTCCACGCCGTATCGGGACCCATGGGGGGGTCCGAGTCGGAGGAGTTCCTCGCTCCGCTGCCCATCGGAGAGGACACCTTCGCGCTTGCGCCGTCGGGCAGGGCATGGAATGTGGAGGCGCTGAGCACCCCGCGGTCCCCGGATGTCGAATATGGCCAGACCGAGCGGATGACATGCCTTTCGACTCCCGATTCGGCGACCATAGAGACCGTGGTAAGCCAGGCGAACGCCCTGCATCCGCGTGCGGACGGCCGGGAGTGGAGGGCCTGCGACACGTTGAAGAACCTCCTGATAGCGGTGAAGCACCCCGAGGATGGCGATCACGACCGGCCGTGGAGGCAGATCGTGGCGATAGGGGTCCCCGGGGACCGCCAGGTGGACATGAAGCGGCTCGAGGCCCAGTTCGCCCCCTGCGAGATAGAGGAGGCCACGGAGGCGGATCTGCGTTCGCATCCCGAATTCGTCAAGGGTTACATCGGTCCGATGGCTGTGGGGCCCCAGGCTCGCCGGAACGACTCCATCGCGGATCCTGTGCGGTATCTGCTGGATGCCCACGTCACCCGTGGAAGCGAATGGGTCACCGGCGCCGACAGATCCGGTTTCCACGTATTCCACGCCGTGTTCGGTCGTGATTTCGAGGCGGATGGCACTGTGGAGGCGGTTGAGGTCCGGCAGGGGGACATGAGTCCCGACGGATCGGGCCCCCTGAGCTTTGAGCGTGGCGTGGAGATCGGCCAGGTGTTCCAGCTCGGGCTGAAGTACTCCAAGGCTCTAGATCTCAAGGTTCTCGATGGCAACGGCAAGGCCGTTCCCGTGTGGATGGGCTGCTATGGGATCGGGGTCTCGCGCGTGCTCGCCTGCATCGCTGAATTCCATCATGACGACAAGGGTCTGGCCTGGCCTGCGGCCATTGCTCCGGCCGATGTCCATGTATTGGCCACCGGAAAGGACGACAAGGCGTTCGAGGCGGCGGAGAGGCTTGTCGCATCTTTGGAAGGCGAAGGCGTCGAGGTTCTTTTCGACGACCGCAGGAAGGTCTCTCCCGGTGTGAAGTTCAAGGATGCCGAGCTCATCGGGGTGCCGATCATCGCGGTTGCGGGGCGCGACACCGTGAACGACGGAACGATCGAGATCCGGGACCGCAACGGTGACAATGATGAGGCCGTGCCCGTCGATGAGGTGGCCGAGAGACTGGTGCGGCGGGTTCGCGATATGCATCGTTCGTGACCCGTGGCACGCCTTTCCTCAGGGGGCGTGACCGCTCCCTGAGGGTGCCGGCGCCCGTGTGCCCCGCTGATCGACACGCCTGCAGCGGGCATCCGACCACAGGAGGGGGTCTGAGGGTCGTATCCGTATGATGCGGTGCATACTTGGTGGCACCAGGAAAACCACGATGCGATGGAATCGGGCCGGACTGAAAAACGTCCGGCTTAGGAATGCAGGGCGTTCGGCTTCCTGTCGATGATCGAGTGTCGGCGGAGGGCGGCGGGACGCGCGCATCGTGGATCCTGGTCCACAGTATCGCAGGCTTAGGGAGGATTCCATGGTGCAGCAGGCAACGGTGACGGTCACCGGATTCGTAGGGGCGGACCCCGCAGGTTTTGGACAGGAGGGGTCGACGCCGGCGTGCTCGTTCCGGCTGGGGAGCACGCGCAGCTATTTCAATGTCGCCACAGGACGATGGGTCGACCATCCGACCACGTGGATCACCGTGAAGGCTTTTCGGTCCCTTGCGCTGAACATACGCTCATGCGTTCACAAGGGGGATCCCGTCATCGTGTCGGGGCTTCTCAACACCGAGGAGTGGCAGCGTGACGGAGTGAACCGCACGAGGCTGGTCATCGAGGCAAACAGCGTCGGCCATGATCTGTCCTTGGGAACCAGCGATTATCGCCGGATGAGGGCGGGGCACGTGAGCACAGGGCAATCCGGTGAGGATCCCTCCGGTCCGGTCGGGCGGTCGACGCTTTCGGATTCCTCCGACATGGATTCCGCTTCGGCTGCGGCGAAGGGACATGGACATGATTCTCAGCCGGGTTCCGGCGCGCATACCGGGACCGAATCATGTGCGCGGGAGCCGGAGGAACCCGACCAATTCGGCGACCCGGAGTTTTAGCGGCCCGGAATCGAGACTGTCACGATTCCGGGCCGCGCCCGCAGGGACCAGTGCCAGCCCTTCGGCGGGAAGGCATCACCACAGATGCACCCGCTTGTCAGGATCAAGCCACATAGCGTCGCCGGGTTTCACGTCGAAGGCGGCATAGAACGGATCCACGTTGCGGACGATTCCGTTCGTCCTGCATTCCGCAGGCGAATGGGGGTCTATCTGCAGATACTGCTCCGCAAGCTCGTCCCGCTGCTTTGTCCGCCAAATGGACGCATAGCTCAGAAAGAAGCGTTGCAATCCGGTGAATCCGCCCATGGTCGGGGCCGAGCGCAACGTTTCCGCTATGGCTGCCGGATCCCCATCCCTATGCTTCCCCCGGGCCTCGTCTAGGGCGAACGCATAGGCCTTCAACGCGATGTTCACGCCTCCGAGATCCCCGATGTTCTCGCCTATGGTCAGCGCCCCGTTGACGTGCGGCGCCTTATCCGGATGATCGGCATATCGGTCGGCAAGCTGGGACGGTACAAAAGCGTTGTATTGCTCGATGAGCGCGGACGTCCGGGAGGTGAAGTTCGCCTTGTCCTCCTGCGTCCACCAATCGTTGAGCCTGCCGTCGCCGTCGTACTGGCTTCCCTGATCGTCGAAGCCGTGGCCGATCTCGTGGCCGATCACCGAGCCGATGCCGCCGTAGTTGGCTGCGGCATCGGCGTCCGGATTGAAGAAAGGTGGCTGCAGAATGGCGGCGGGGAAGACGATGACGTTCATCGTCGGCTCGTAGTACGCGTTGACGGTCTGCGGGTTCATCAGCCATTCGTCCCTGTCGACGGGTTTCCCGGCCTTTGCAAGCTGATAGGCGGATTCGTAGACGGACGCCGCCTTCATGTTGCCCACAAGACCCTTGTCCTCGGCAATGCTCAGGGCCGCGTAGTCCCTCCAATGAGAGGTGTGACCGATTTTCGCGGTGAACTTGTCCAACTTCTCGAGAGCCTTGACCTTGGTCTTGTCGCCGAGCCAATCGCTGTGCGCGATGGAGACACGATAGGCGTCGATGAGGTTCGCGACCAGCTGCTCCATCTGCCGCTGAGAGCTCTCGGGGAAGTGCAGACGCACGTATTCCCTGCCCACCTCCTCGCCGCACACCCCGTTGACCAGGGCGACCCCGCGCTTCCAACGGTCGCGCTGCTTCTTGGCACCGGAAAGCACCTTGCCGTAGAATGCGAAATTGGCCTCATCAAAATCGCTGCCGAGCATCCCGGCCCAGCCGATGATCACATGGACCCGCGCCCACAGCTTAAGGTCATCGAGATCGGCCGCATCCCAGAATGCGTCAAGGCCCGTCAGGAAGCTCGGCTCATGCACTATCGTCCTCTCCAGTGCCGAGCGCAGATCCACGGGCTGCGCCGCGGAAGCGGGAAGGGAATCATAGGAGCGCTGCCATGCCTGCACCCACGCCTGCATCCCCAGGTGGGACAGATTGTGGCTCAGATCCTCAAACGATGTGGGATTGTATGTTTTCTGAGAGTCCCGGGTGGCCACGTTATCCCAATGATTCGAGGATATGCGGGTTTCCACGTCAAGGAAGCGGCCGGCCTGCTCGGCAGCATCCGACGCGTCGGCATACCCCGCCCGGCGCAACTGTCCGGCGACCATCTCCACATACCGTTCGCGGATCGCGGCATAGTGCTCCTCCCGGTAGTAGGCCTCATCGGGAAGACCCAGGCCGTCCTGCTCGATATGGACTATGTTGTTGTCCGGGTCGCCCGGGTCGCCGTAGACGCCGATGCCCAGCAGGTCCGGCCCTCCTACGGGGTTAAGCGCTCCCAGTGCCCGAATCAGATCCGTCTTGTCCGAGGCGTCGTCAATCGCCCGCAGATCCGGACGGATCGGGTCCATGCCCGCCTCCTCCACGGATTCGGTGTCGCAGAACGACCGGTACAGGGCCTGCGATTTGTGGGCGGGGCAGTTCTCGTCCTCGAGAATGTCACGAATCTGGTTCTCGGCATCCTCCGCCAGCTTGTCGAAGGATCCGTAGCGCGAACGATCGTCAGGCAAGCGGTAGGTGTCAATCCATGGTCCGTTCACGAAACGGAACAAATCATCGTTGGGCCTGATCACCGAGGAAAACGACGCGGGATCGAGGCCGGAAATCATTGCTGTACTCATATCCCCACCCTAACTGCGTTCGGTGACAACGAACCCGCATTCCCGTTTTCCCGGCGCCTTTGCGCTTAAAGCGTCGTCGCCCCCGCGGCGATCGGATAATCGAGGCGGGCGGTTTAGAATTGCAGGGACAGACAACAGCATGCCGCATGACATGCGCAGAGAAAGGTGAAGGGGGAGCGGACATGTCCGACTCACATATCAACGAGGGCAACGACGAGGACAACGCAAACGGGGATGGCTCGCCATACGGCCGGCCGGGTCAGCCGTACAATCCGGCATATGGGCGGGATCCGGACCCCTCACAGGGGCCGCGCGAGCAGCCGTATTCGCCGTTCAAACTGGCGGAGGATCTCCTGCCACAGCACGCCAAGAACATGGTGCGAGGGCTGTATGCGATCATTGGGGTCGCCGCCGTGATCCTCGGAATCGCACTGCTCGTGTGGCCGTCCAAGACGCTGACGGTATTCGCCGTCATACTGGGCATATACTTCGTCGTATCGGGAGCGATCCGCATCGTGGGGTCGATCGTGGAGCTGGGCCTTCCGGCGGGATGGCGCGTGCTTGATATCGTCATCGGGGTGCTTCTGGCCCTGGGCGGGGTCATCGTGCTGAAAAACGTCGTTGTGTCGGGACAGGCGCTCGCCATCGTCGTCACCTTGACGGTCGGCATCGGCTGGATGATGGAGGGCGTGGTCGCTCTCGCGGAATCCTGGAGGAACCCCCGATCCGGATGGTCCATCGCCTACGCCGTCATCTCGGTGCTTGCAGGGATCGTGATCCTGTTCTCCCCGATCACCTCGACCATGTGGCTGATCGTCTTTGGCGGATGCGCCCTCGTGGCCATGGGCATCTCCGCGATCATTCGGGCTTTCCGGTTCGGACGCCCCGCCCGCCGATAGGACTCGCGCGGTTCGCGCGTTCGACGGTGGTCGCGCCGGGCACGACAGGCCTGCCGGGCCTGCCACATGTGCGGCACATGTCGCGCATATCCGTGCGCCGTCGGGCGCGTGCAGACCTCCCTCCCCATCACGCTTGTTGGGCGGCGGCAGTAATATATAAAGTGAATGTTCTACGGTAGAAAGAACCTAATGATCGAACTGAAAACCCCTGCGGAAATAGAAGCCATGAAACCGGCCGGCCGTTTTGTCGGCAGCATCCTCAAAGACCTGAAGGCGCAAACCAAGGTCGGCACGAATCTGTTGGAAATCGACGATTTTGTGCGTCAGCGCATCGAAAGCAGAAAGGGAGCGGAATCCTGCTATGTGGATTACGCTCCGGATTTCGGAACCGGCCCGTTCACCCATTACATCTGCACGTCGGTCAATGACGCCGTGCTGCACGGGATGCCCTACGACTACAGCCTCAAGGACGGTGATCTGCTCACGCTCGATCTGGCCATCAGCGTCGACGGCTGGGTGGGGGACTCCGCCATCAGCTTCGTTGTGGGCAACGCGATCGACCCCGAGGACCTGAGGCTGATCAAATGCACCGAGGACGCGCTTGCAGCCGGCATCGCACAGGCACAGCCGGGCAACAGACTGGGTGATGTCTCCCAGGCGATCGGCGATGTCGCCCGCTCTCAGGGGTATCCCGTCAACCTCGAGTTCGGCGGCCATGGGGTCGGCCACGTGATGCATGGAGATCCCTTCGTTATGAACGACGGCAAGGCCCATCACGGATACAAGCTCCGTCCGGGTCTGGTCATCGCCATCGAGCCATGGTTCCTGAAGACGACGGACGAGATCTATCAGGACCCCAGGGACGGATGGACGTTGCGGTCCTCCGATGGTTCGCGTGGTGCGCACAGCGAGCACACGATCGCGATCACCGACGACGGTCCGCAGATCCTCACCGTTCGGGAGTAGGGCATCGATGGGCGCCGTCGGGGCCGATCGTCGGTAAGACGCCGGACACCCCCGTGCACCTGACTCTGTTAAGATGGGCGCAACCCTGATGTGGTGCGGTCCCGCGGATCATGATGATCGGACGTGATCGTGAGTCGCCGCCGTCATGTGGCTGGCGCGCCAACCGGCGCGCCAGCCACTGCCATAATGCGGGCGCCCGATGCGGCGTGCGCCGGAGCCGGGTATAACGAGCGAAAGGGCGGAACGGATGTCAACCGCTGAATTGGATGTTGATGCAAGCAAGTACACCTTGCCTGTTGTGAAGGCGACCTCCGGTCCCGACGGGATCGTGGTGTCCTCGCTGCGCAACGACGGGTGGGTCACGCTTGATCCCGGTTTCCTTACCACGGCCCAGTGCGAATCGAGGATCACCTTCATCGATGGAAACAACTCGATTCTGAGATATCGAGGATATCCGATCGAGCAGCTGTGCGATAAATCCGATTTCCTTGAAGTCGCGTGGCTGCTGCGCCACGGGGAGCTTCCCAGTCGCGAGCAATACGACAAATTCTGTTCGGATGTGAACCATCGGACCATGGTCGGCGAGGATTTTCGGACTTTTCTGGGCTCGTTTCCCCGTACGGCGCACCCCATGAGCATGCTTGCCTCGGCGGTCAACGCCCTGGCCACGTTCTATCCGGACACCACCGATACCGACGATTCCGACCAGCTGGACGAGGCCGCCATCATCATCATGGCCAAGGTGCGAACCATCGTGAGCTACATCTTTCGCCGTCGCCGCGATGAGCCCATGCTCTATCCCGACTACGCCCGGGGGTATGTGGACGACTTTCTGCGCATGTGCTTCGCCGTCCCCTATGAGCCGTTCGAATCGGATCCCCTTTACGTTCATGCCCTGGGGAGGCTTCTCATAATCCACGCCGATCATGAGCAGAACTGCTCGACGTCGGTCGTCCGCATCGCGGGCAGCGCCCACGCCAACCTGTACTCGGCCATCGCCGCCGGTATCAACGCGCTTTCCGGCCCTCTGCACGGAGGGGCGAACGAGGCGGTGCTACGCCAGCTGAAGGCGATCCGGGATTCGGGGAAAAGCGTCCGTGAATTCGTCGAATGGTCCAAGGCGAACGGCAAACGCATATCGGGGCTTGGGCACCGTGTCTACCGTTCCTATGATCCGCGGGCCGCGATCGCCCGCACGTATCTGGACAAGATGATGGATCGGGCCGAGACGTCCAAGCTTCCCGGTGACGAGCGGGCCCTGTTCGACGTGGCGACGGAGCTTGAGGAGATCGCTCTGCACGATGATTATTTCGTGTCCCGCCACCTGTACCCGAATGTCGATTTCTACACGGGTCTGATCTACCGGGCGATCGGTTTCGACCCGGCCATGTTCACGACGCTGTTCGCGCTGGGGCGCATTCCCGGCTGGATCGCGCAGTATCGTGAGATGCTGTCCGACCCGGAGACCAAAATCGGCCGCCCTCGTCAGGTGTACACCGGCGAATCGAAACGGGACTATGTTTCGATGGATGAACGCTGACGTGTCGAGTCCGATGGGCCCGGGGGGCGGGTGCCCGCCCGAACGGGGCGTTTCGTCGGGCGGGCGCGGGCGCGGCGTTCTCTAGTTCCGATGAAGCTTCTCGTTGAGGGCTATCCCCGTTGCGCGATAGCGGGCCTCTATGGCTCCCGACACGGAGTTTCTGATGAAAAGGAGATTGTCCTTTCCGGAGAGATCCGCCCCCTTGACGATGCTCAACGGTTCCCCGGCAGCGATTTTCGCTTTGTCGTGAACCGTGATCTTCGTTCCCGCGGTGATGTAGAGGCCCGCCTCCACCACGCAGTTGTCGCCGAGGGATATGCCGATTCCGGCATTCGCCCCCAGAAGGCTGTGCTTTCCGATCGAATTGCGCAGGCGCCCGCCTCCCGAGAGCGTCCCCATGATCGAGGACCCCCCGCCGACATCCGAGCCGTCCCCCACGACCACGCCCTGGGACACCCGGCCTTCGATCATGCATGTGCCGAGCGTGCCGGCGTTGAAGTTCACGAATCCGGCGTGCATCACCGTCGTGCCGGGGGAGAGATATGCGCCCAGCCGAACCCTGTCCGCATCGCCGATGCGCACTCCCGTCGGTGTGACATAGTCCACCATCCTCGGGAACTTGTCGATGGAGAGGACACTTACGTCAGCATGGGGGACTCCGGGCTCGCCCCGCATGACCGCCCGGAGCACGTCCATCTTGCGTGCGTTGAAGTCTTCCACGGCGAAGGGCCCGTAGTTGGTCCACACCACGGTGGTGAGATGGCTGAAGACATCATCCAGGTTGACGGTGTTCGGTCTGATCAGGCGCATGCTGAGAGCGTGCAGCCTCAGATACGCGTCTTCGCAGCTCGTGATGGGACCATCCAATGCGCACGTGGTGAACACGGGCACGCGGCGGACTCCCCGGGCGTCCGCCCGCTCGGAGACGAGTGCGCCGAATCCGTGCCGGGGGCGTGACTCGCCGGATGGCGCCGGCCCGAGAGAGACCTCCGGGAACCATGCATCCAGCGTTCTTCCCGATTCATCGATGCTGGCCAGGCCCCAGCCCCATGCGGTTCGTTCCTCATTCATGTCAACATGCTCCTTGCCCTATCGCCGTTGTTCCTGTCAACATTAACGCATCGTCGGGAGTTGTCTGGTGGGTGGCGCCCACGCCGCGTACGGCACTGACATGGGGTGCCGGTAGCATGGCCCATGTGAGTGACTATCAGGACAAACGGGAGCAGCATGAGCGCCGCAGGCGGAACGTGGTGCGCGCGCTATGTCTCGTCGTTGCGGCGGCCATGCTGCTGAGCATAGTGATACCTGCCATATACGCGGGTCTTTGACTGCGCGTTCGCGGATCGCGCGTCGGGCGTGGATCGATCTCCTCCCCGCCCCCCGATTGCGCTGACGCTGCGGGTGCGGGCGTTCGCGCATGGTCCGGCAGGTGTGTCCGGACCGTTTCCCCCGCTGGTGAGTTCCGTGGCGGATGAGTAGATGCGCCCCCCGGTTTTCCGGCGCGATTGTGCACAGACTGTCAACGGGGCGGCGATGACGGGAATTGTCAACAAATGAAATGTATGGTGGTAGATGATGGCAGAGTTTGATTATTCGCAGGCGATTTCGGAGGTCCGATCCCAGTACGACTCCATCGCCCTGGCGCTGGACGAGGATCGGCTGAAGTCCCAGATCAGGGATCTCGAGGTGGAGGCCTCCCAACCTGGTCTGTGGGACGATCCCGAG
Organism: Bifidobacterium sp.; assembly: GCA_022649135.1. GTDB lineage: Bacteria > Actinomycetota > Actinomycetes > Actinomycetales > Bifidobacteriaceae > Bifidobacterium. The sequence continues at coordinate 12,697 of JALCNP010000009.1, read as the reverse complement.
AACGCCCAGAAGGTCACGAGCCTCCTGTCGGCCACGCAAACCCAGGTCCGTCATCTTGACTCGCTTCGTCAGCGCATCGATGACGTCCAGGTTCTGGTGGAGCTGGGGCGCGAGGAAAGCGATTCCGATGCGCTCAGCGAGGCGCAGACCGAGATCACGGGAATCCATGGCGATCTGGAGGATCTGGAGATACAGACGCTGCTGGATGGGGAGTATGACGCCCGAAGCGCCGTGGTGACAATCCGCTCCGGAGCGGGTGGCGTCGACGCCGCGGATTTCGCCCAGATGCTGATGCGGATGTATCTGCGTTGGGCGGAGAGGCACGGCTACAAGGCGAAGGTTCTTGACACGTCATACGCGGAGGAGGCCGGCATCAAGTCGGCGACGTTCCAGGTCGACGCCCCCTACGCCTACGGCAGGCTGTCCGTGGAGGGGGGCACCCATCGTCTTGTGCGCATCAGCCCGTTCGACAACCAGGGTCGGCGCCAGACGAGCTTCGCGGCCGTCGAGGTGGTTCCGCTGGTGGAGGCGACGGATCATATCGACATCCCCGATTCCGACATCCGCGTCGATACCTACTGCTCCTCGGGTCCTGGTGGGCAGGGCGTGAACACTACCTATTCCGCGGTTCGCATCACCCATCTTCCCAGTGGAATCGTGGTGACGATGCAGGACGAACGCAGTCAGATCCAGAACCGTGCGGCCGCGATGGCGGTTCTGCAGTCGCGTCTGCTTGTCCTGCGCCATGAGGCCGAGGCGAAGAAGAAGAAGGAGCTTGCCGGCGACATCAAGGCCAGTTGGGGTGACCAGATGAGGTCGTATGTGCTGCATCCCTATCAGATGGTGAAGGATCTGCGCACCGGATGCGAGACGTCCCAGACGCAGGCGGTGTTCGATGGCGACATCGACGCGTTCATCGAGGCGGGCATTCGATGGCGTCACGAGCAGCGTCGTCGGGACGCCGCAGAGGATCAATCCCAAAAGTAAGTGAGGACGGGCAATCATGGCGTTGATTACATTGGATGATGTCTCCAAGATCTACCCGAAGGGGACCAGGCCCGCTCTGGACGGCGTCACGGTGGCCATCGATCGGGGAGACTTCGTGTTTCTCGTCGGCGCGTCCGGTTCCGGGAAGACCACCCTTCTCAGTCTGCTCCTGCGGGAGGAGGATGCGACCGCGGGAGAGATTCGAGTCGCGGGCAACGATCTTCGTCGCCTGTCGAACAGACAGGTCCCCCAGTACCGTCGAAGCATCGGCTTCATCTTTCAGGACTACAAGCTTCTCAACAACAAAACCGTGTGGCAGAACGTGGCATTCGCCCTCGAGGTGATAGGGACCGGACGATCCACCATTAAATCCCTGGTCCCCAAGGTTCTGGAAACGGTGGGGCTTACCGGCAAGGAGAACAACTATCCGCACGAGCTTTCCGGAGGAGAGGCCCAGCGGGTCGCCATAGCCCGGGCCTACGTGAACCATCCTCAGATCCTGTTGGCGGACGAGCCCACCGGGAACCTGGACCCTACCACGTCGCTGGGCATCATGGAGGTGCTGGACGCCATCAACCGCACGGGAACGACGATTGTCATGGCCACCCACAACGAGGAGATCGTCAACTCGATGCGTAAGCGCGTCGTCGAATTGCACAACGGCAAGCTTGTGCGTGATGAGGCTTCCGGATCCTATGACTCCGCCCTGTTCTTCCCCGATTCCGAGGTCGAGTCGAAGGCCAAGAGGGGAATCGTTTCGGATGCCAGATTCCGGCCTGGCCGGAACGAGGACCAAGGCGAGCCCGCCGATGCCGGACGACGCGGCATCGCGGCGGTCCACACGGTCGAGAAGGTCACGGAGGCGATACAGACCGATTCCAGCGGCGATGCCGGAATCGCCCGACTCGCGAATGCGGTGCATTCGGGACGGACGGGTCGTTACGGAGAGGCATTCCGCCCGGCCGAGACCACCATGACCTGGGGTAAGGGGCTGAACGCGGGAGCGGCGGGAACCGCCGCATCGGGTGACTCGGCCTCCGGTGAGGGCACTGCGCAAGCCGGTTCCTCCCGCGCCGAGCCGTCGTCCGAGCCGGGGGAGCGGAGCACGGATGGGCACGGCACGCGGACGGATCGCGAAGATCCCTCGAGGGCCAAGGACTCCGGTCTTCTTCCGCCGGCTCCTCCGTCTTCCGGCGCACCCGCCGGTACGGACGTCCCGAGCCCCGCCGGCTCCCCCGCGGGATTGGTCGGCGGCGCTCGGTCCGGCGAATCCACACGCGCCAAGGGCGAACGCTCGGGGTCCCGGCAGGAACGCGGCTCCGAGACGACCGCAGACACCGATAGTGCCCGGTCCGGCGACCCTGGCCAGGCCCCCCGACCGGGCGCAGGCAAGAGCAGCGGCTCCGCTCGAGTCGACGGCGACAACAAGGGAGGACTTCGATAATGCGAACCCGTTTTATTCTTTCCGAGACATGGACAAGCCTGACCCGCAACATCCCCATGATTCTCTCCGTGATGCTGGTCACCTTCATCTCCTTCGTCTTCATCGGCGCGTCCGGCCTGATGCAGGCCCAGGTCACGAAGGCGAAGGGCGATTGGTACAACAAGATCGAAGTCGTGGTGTGGCTATGCCCGGACGGCTCGAGCCAGGCGACGACGTGCTCGTCCGGCAAGGCCCCCACCCACGCCCAGATCGTCGATCTGGAGAACACCATCCACACCGAGTTGGCTGGGGTGGTGTCGAAGATCACATACGAAAGCCGTGAGGATTTCTACAGGAACACCTTCCTCAAGCAGTACCCCAACGGGGTGTACGAGGGACGCACCCTTACCGCGGCCAACATGCAGGATTCCCTGAGGCTCAAGCTTTCCGACCCGACCAAATACCAGGTGGTGTCCGAGGTCCTGGGCGGCAGGGACGGCGTCGAGGACGTCATGGATCAAAGACAGATATTCGATCCCGTGTTCAACGTCCTGAACAAGGCGACGGTGGTGACGGTCGTGCTGGCCGCGGTGATGATCGTCGTCGCCATCATGCTCACGGGAACCACGATTCGCATGAGCGCGGCCTCGCGAAGAAACGAAACGGAGATCATGAGGCTGGTGGGCGCCTCGAACTGGACCATCAGGCTTCCCTTTATTCTCGAGGGGATGACGGCGTCTCTGCTTGGCTCGCTGCTCGCCGTGGGAACCCTGAGCGCGGTCGTGAAGGTGTTCATCACGGACGGTCTGTCCAAAACGGTCCAGTGGATCCCCTACATCAATCAGACGACCGTGCTGCTGCAGGCGCCGGTTCTTGTGGTGGGTGCCATGGCGTTGTCCGGGATAGCCTCGGCGATTTCGCTGCGCCGGTATCTTCAGGCATGACGCGCGACCGTCCGGTGGCTGCCCCGTCTCTGCCGCCCTCCAGAAAAAGACGCTACAATATGGAATTCAGACGAGGTGAAAGGCTGAAGTAATGAAGCATGCGAAACGTATCAACGCCGCTGCGGCATTGACGCTGGCTGCTGTGACCACGTTCGGCGTGGGGCTGGCCGGAACCGTGACGGCGGCGCCGCGGGCCTATGCGGTGACGCAGCAGGAGTACCAGCAGAAGCTTGACGAGCAGAGCGCGCTAAAGGCCAAGTTGACGGGGGTGAGTCAGAGTCTCACCGATCAGATTCTGCAGCTCAACGATCTGACCCAAAACCAGATTCCGGCTGCGGAAAAGGCCGCCCAGCAGGCGCAGCAGGATGCCCAGCAGGCGAAGGATCTCGCCGAGACCACGGCTCAGCGGCTTCAGGCCGCCCAAAAGGACAAGGCCGATCTCCAAGCCAAGATCAAGCAGACCGGGATGGACTACGACGACGCCAAGGCGGCCGTTGCCCAGCTCGCTCGGGACAGCTTCCACGGCTCCGATGCGTCCACGGTTATGGAAGTGGTCACCAAGGCTACGACGACAACGGATTTCGTAAATAAAATGCAATCGGAGGCCGCGGTGACGCGCAGCGAGGCCAATGCCGCAAGCGCGGCCGCCGATTCCCTCAACGTCTCCGAGAATCGCCAGCAGCGTCTCGATGCCATCGAGAGTGAGATTTCCACGCTGAAGCAGAAAACCGACGAGCAGGCCGCGTCGGCTCAAGTCGCTGCGGAATCCGCCCAGACGAAGCAATCTCAGCTAGAGAGCCTTCGCAGCCAGGGAACCGCGGCACGCAGCAGTCTCGAACAGCAGAAAAGTTCCCTGACCACCAAGTCCGCCCAGGAGGCTGCTGACATCGTGGCGCTGAAATCGCAGATCGATTCCTATGCGGCGACTGTCCCCACCGGCTCGACCACCCCGGATCCCGGTTCGGGCGGCTCGCAGCAAATCGGGAGAGGGGGGCAGACGTCCTCCGGCGGCGGGACCAGCAGCGGGGGCTCCTCGAACTCCGGTAGCGGGGGCTCCTCCAATTCCGGATCCAGCGGCGCCGTCGGCATGAATTACGCCGTTCCCGGAAGCTGCGCCGAGGGCTCCTCATACTGCTACGGGCACTATACCGGCAACACCGTTGGGGGCAGTGCCTATCCGGCGCTCAATTGCACGCTGTGGGCGTACATACGGCGATCGCAGCTGCGGCTTCCCGTGGGTTCCTATATGGGTGACGGAGCCCAGTGGGCGTCCAACGCACGTTCGATGGGCTATCTGGTCAACAACACGCCGCACGTCGGCGCTGTCATGGTGTTCGCCCGGGGTCAGCGGGTCACGAGTTGGAACGCCGATTGGCAGTACGGACATGTCGCGGTTGTGGAACGGGTCAATTCGGACGGCTCGGTCATCATATCCGAAGGCGGCACGGGCTTCCCGTCATTCCCCTATGCGGAACGCGTCTACAACGCGTCGAACTACCAGTTCATTCATTACTGAGAGGCATGCCGCGTCCGCGATCGCAATCCGTCGACCCATATTCGCTCGGGACGACATCGACATCCGGCGGATTGCTCCGTGCGCCGTCATATCAACGAGAGAGAGGAGGTGCACCATGGCCCAGGAGAAGGGGATTTCGAGCATTGCCCAGAACAGGCGCGCGCGCCACGACTACGCGATCGAGGACACCTACGAGGCGGGTGTGGCACTTACCGGGACCGAGGTCAAATCCTTGCGGGAGGGGCACGCCTCCCTGGCCCAGTCCTTCATCACCATCGACAGGCACGGCGAGGTGTGGCTCGAGAATGCGAACATTCCGGAATATCTCAATGGAACGTGGAACAACCATGCTCCCAAGCGCAAACGCAAGCTTCTGCTTCATGCCTCCCAGATAGCCAGACTCAGCAGGCAGATCGAGGCCAAGGGGTACGCCATCGTCCCCCTCAGCCTCTATTTCAAGGATGGTCTCGTGAAGGCCCAGATAGCGCTTGCCAAAGGGAAAAAGGAGTATGACAAGCGTCAGTCCCTGCGCGAAAGCCAGGACAGGCGCGAGGCCCTGCGTGCAATGAGATACGCGAACATGCACTGACAGACGGCCATGTGGTGACATGCATGACAATTCGGTGCTATGGCGCCTCGGTTTAACCATTTCGTGACAAAACGCATTTACTCTCCTAATACATCACCAGGCAGGCACGTCCGGTGACGACAGTGTGACGAGAGAGGCAGACCATGTCGATAAAGGGAATTAAATCAGCCATTGCGGTGTCATTGAGCACCGCGATGCTCGTCGCCGTGGCGGCGTGCGGAACCACCGACTCCACCACGAGCGATTCTTCACAGAAAGGCTTCGACACCAGTTCCATTACGAAGGACTCCGCCATCGCGGCGCTGCTTCCCTCCTCGGTGACGCAGGACGGTGTCCTCACCGTAGGAGCCGATACGTCCTATGCCCCGGCGGAGTTCCTTGCGTCCGACGGCAAGACCCCCGTCGGATTCGACGTGGACCTCTCCAAGGCGTTGGCCCGCGTGTTCGGCTTGAAGGAGGAGACGATCTCCTCGACCTTCGACGCCATCATTCCCGCGGTCGGTTCGAAATACGATATCGGGATCTCCTCGTTCACGGTGACTCCGGAACGTCTTAAGGCCATCGACTTCGTCACCTATTTCAAGGCCGGGTCGACTTTCGTCGTGAAGAAGGGCAACCCCGACAAGGTCGACACGTCGAATCTGTGCGGGGTGAAGGTCGCCGTGCAGACCGGAACGACCCAGGAGGCGGAGATGACCAAGGCGACCGCCGCATGCAAGGCCGCGGGGAAGCCGGCGGTCGAGGTCCAGTCCTCAAAGATGCAGACCGATGTGACCACCGCCGTGGCGACGGGCAAGGCGTCGGTGTTCTACGCGGATACCCCCATCGCGGGCTATGCTATAAAGCAGACGGGTGACACGCTGGCGGTACTCGGCGAGGATGTCGGCGTGGCCCCGGAGGCGGTCGCCGTGAGGAAGGGCGACACGAAAACCGCTCAGGCCGTCCAGAAGGCGCTGCAGAAGCTGATGGACGACGGCACCTACGCCAAGATTCTCAAGACGTGGGGCGTTTCCAGCGGTGCCATCAGCAAGGCTGAGATCAACCCGACGGTGGACTGAGGCACGAGAACGAATAACGGCGTGCAGGAAGGTTTCGAATGACGCGCACAGATGAAACGGGTGGGGCGGACATCCCCAACAGGATCCACGCCCTGCCGGTGAGACGTCCCGGATCGCTGGTCGCGGGAGTGATAGTAGCCATACTGGCCCTTATGCTCATTCAGGGCATGGTCACCAACGACAAACTCGAATGGCCTGTCGTGTGGAAGTATCTGTTCAACGAGAACGTTCTTGATGGGATCGGATGGACGCTTATCCTCACTGCGGCGTCCATGATCATCGCCGTCATCCTGTCCATCGTTCTCGCCGTCATGCGGAAATCGGCGAATCCCGTTCTGCGCGCCGTCAGCTGGTTCTACATCTGGTTCTTCCGCGGCACCCCCGTCTACACCCAGCTCATCTTCTGGGGGCTGTTCGCGGTTCTGATCCCTCGCATGTCGCTGGGCATCCCCTTCACGTCCATCACCTTCGCCAGTGTTGATTCCTCCCAGGTTGCGGGATTCATCGAGCAGGGGTTTCTTGCGGCCGTGATCGGATTGGCCCTTAACGAAGCCGCCTATCTCGCTGAAATCGTGCGTGCGGGTCTGGAGGCGGTGGATCCGGGTCAGAGCGAGGCCGCTCAGGCCCTGGGCATGGGGCGCTCGCAGATCATGCGACGGATCGTTCTTCCGCAGGCCATGCGCATCATCGTCCCGCCCACCGGCAACGAGACCATCGGAATGCTGAAGACCACGTCGCTGGTCATGGCCGTGCCGTTCAGCCTTGAGCTTCAATTCGCGACGGATGCGATCGCCAATCGCATCTACAAGCCGATTCCGCTGCTTATCGTGGCGTGCATATGGTATCTGGTCATCACCACGCTGCTGATGATCGTCCAGTCGCGGCTGGAGCGTCACTTCGGCAAGGGCTTCAACCAGCGCGCCATCGGAACCAGAGGCAAACAGCCGACGTTGCCGGGAAAGAGCGATGGGGAGCCGAAAGACGATATCCATAAGACCAATCAGGCCACTTTCGTGGGGTTGAACGCATGAGTGGGGCAGAGGAGATGCACGCGATGTCGAACACTTCGGGCAGAGGAGACGTACCGGCCGTGCAGGCGATCGAGGTCCATAAGGCCTTCGGGGATCTTCACGTCCTCCGGGGCATCACCATGACCGTGATGCCGGGGACGGTCACCGTCATTCTGGGGCCGTCGGGATCGGGGAAGTCCACTTTCCTGCGTCTGATCAATCAGCTGGAGACGCTGACCGGCGGCGAGATAGACGTTGACGGCGAGCTCGTCGGCTATCGTCATGTCTCGAGGAATGGGCGGGATGTCCTGCAGTCGCTCAACGAGCGGGAGGTGGCCCGGCAGCGCGAAAAGCTGGGCATGGTCTTTCAGAGGTTCAACCTTTTCCCACACAAAACGGCTCTGGAGAACGTCATGGAGGCCCCGGTGCACGTGGCGCACGTCGCCAAGCATGAGGCGAGGGAACGGGCCCTGTCCGAGCTGAGGAGAGTCGGCATGGAGGATCGTGCCGACTACTATCCCGTGCAGCTTTCCGGCGGGCAGCAGCAGCGTGTGGCCATCGCCCGTGCGCTGGCCATGAAACCCGAGATCATGCTGTTCGATGAACCGACATCGGCTCTTGATCCTGAATTGGTCGGGGAGGTTCTGTCCGTGATGCGCGGTTTGGCCAAGGATGGCATGACGATGATCGTGGTCACGCATGAAATCGGTTTCGCGCGTGAGGTGGCCGATCAGATCGTCTTCATGGACGGAGGCGTCGTCGTCGAGCACGGAGGCCCTGAAATTCTCGACGATCCGCACGAGGATCGATTCCGCGCGTTTCTCGATCACGTTCTGTAATCGTGAAAAATCTGTGTTTTCGGGCCCGTGGCGCAATACGTCCCATAGACTAGTTAACCATGTGCGGAATTGTTGGATATGCAGGTGGATCGACGGCTTGCGGCAAACCCCTTGAGGTATGCATGCAGGGGCTCAAGAGACTGGAATACCGGGGATATGACTCGGCGGGAGTCGCTCTTGCCGCCCCCGGGATGGACAAGATCGCGGTGCGCAAGAAGGCCGGACGGCTGGTGAATCTCGAGAAGGAGATACAGCGCAGCCCCCTTCCGGATGCCACGGTCGCCATAGGCCATACGAGGTGGGCGACCAATGGGGAGCCCAGTGATGTCAACGCCCACCCCCATATGAGCGCGGATGGACACATCGCCCTGATCCACAACGGAATCATAGAGAATGCGAACACGCTGAAATTCGATCTGCAGGCCGAGGGCTACACATTCGTCTCCGGCACAGACACCGAGGTGGCCGCGAAGCTGTTGGGAAAGATCGCCAACACCATCATCACGGAGACGGGCCATCCCGATCTCTTCACCGCGGTGCGTAGAATGGCGCGGATGCTGTCCGGCGCTTTCACCATTCTCGCCGTGGACAGCCGCCAGCCTGACATCGTCGTCGGCGCACGCCATGATTCCCCTCTTGTGGTGGGGCTTGGCAAGGGCGAGAACTTCCTCGGCTCCGATGTCGCCGCCTTCGTCGCCTACACGAAGGACGCCATGGAGCTGGGGCAGGATCAGGCGGTGTGCATCACGAACCGCAGCGTCACGGTGACGGACTTCACCGGCCATGAGATCACCGACTCCCACAGGTTCACGGTCGACTGGGACGCCTCCGCAGCGGAAAAGGGCGGCTGGCCCTCCTTCATGGACAAGGAGATACACGAGGATCCGGCCGCCGTGGCGGACACGCTGCTGGGAAGGTTCGCAGAGAACGGCGACATCGTATTGGACGAGGTCCGTATAAGCCCCGAGGTGTTTCGCTCCATCGACAAGATCATCGTCGTGGCGTGCGGGACGGCGAGCTATGCCGGGATGGTGGCGAAGTACGCGATCGAGCACTGGGTCCGCATCCCGGTGGAGGTCGAGCTCGCCCACGAGTTCCGCTACAGGGATCCGATCCTCACGCCGCGCACCCTTGTCGTGGCCATCTCCCAGTCGGGGGAGACCATGGACACGCTGATGGCGTTGCGCCATGCACGGGAGCAGGGGTCGCGCGTCCTGGCCATCTGCAATACGCAGGGATCGAGCATCCCGCGCGAATCCGACGCCGTGCTCTACACCCATGCGGGCCCGGAGATAGCCGTGGCCTCGACCAAGGCCTTTGTGGCTCAGGTCGTCGCCGCGTATCTGCTCGGCCTCTATTTCGCCCAGGTCAAGGGAACCATGTTCCGCGATGAGATCCATCAGATCGTCAAACAGCTCAAGGCGATGCCGAAGAAGATCCAGTGGGTTCTGGACACGCAGAGCGAAGTCGTGGAGAAGGCGGCGAAGAGGATGCTCAACGCCCGTTCCTTCCTCTTCCTGGGGCGGCACGTCGGCTATCCCGTCGCCATGGAGGGGGCCCTCAAGCTCAAGGAGGTCGCCTACACGTTCACCGAGGGCTTCGCCGCGGGCGAGCTCAAGCATGGTCCGATCGCTCTTGTCGACGAGGGGGAGCCGGTCGTCGTGATCGTCCCCTCGGCCCGCGGCCGCAACACGCTGCATAACAAGGTCATTTCGGGGATAGAGGAGGTGAAGGCCCGTGGCGCATTCACCATCGTCGTCGCCGAGGAGGGCGACCCGGATGTCGAGCGTTACGCCGACATGGTGTTCTGGCGTCCCGCATGCCCCACGCTTCTCAGCCCCCTGGTCGATGTGGTTCCCCTGCAGATGTTCGCGATGGATATGGCGACGCTGAAGGGGTATGACGTCGACAAGCCCCGTAATCTCGCCAAATCCGTCACCGTCGAATAGGCGACGTTCCCCCGGGGCATGCACTGTGGAACAAATGGCATGGGATTCGGGGCATGCAATGGGCGGCGGCACGGTGCCCGTTACAGGAGTTGGGGGGTGGATGCCGTGGAGGAGGTGATGCGGAAGTGAGCACGGGTGGACGCGACAGACCTCATAGCTGGGTCACCCAGGAGCCTCATATTGACGTCGACATGCCCGTGATCTACGAGGACTCGCGCATCATCGTCGTCGACAAGCCCCATTGTCTCGCATCGACGCCACGGGGCATGTGGTATCGCGAGACCGCTCTGATGCGGCTGAGGGAGGGGTATGGAGAGCCTGACATCACACCGGCGCACCGCCTTGACAGGCAGACCGCGGGAATTATGGTCTTCGTCCGCGATCCGCATGTCCGGGGCGCATACCAGATGCTGTTCCAGCGAAGGCTCGTGTCCAAGACATACGAATGCCTCGCACCGTCCAGTCCGGTTCGGCGGCCGCGTTTCGGCACGGTGACCAGACTTCACCCGCCGGGTGTCTTCCCTCTGCTTCGCTGCTCGCATATAGTCAAGGAAAGGGGAGTGCTGCAGGCCTTTGAGGAGCCGGGAACGGTCAACGCCAGAACGCTTGTCGATGTGGGCGACGGTGTAGCGGGGCTGGGCTCCGAAGGACTTCGCGTCTATGTTCTGCATCCGAGCACCGGCAAAACCCATCAGCTGCGTGTCCATATGAACTCGCTGGGGCTGCCCATCGTCGGTGACGATCTTTACCCGAATATCGTGAGTCGTGATTTCGATGACTGCTCTCATCCTCTGCAGCTGGTGGCGAGATCACTGCGGTTCACCGATCCGATCACGGGCGTCGAGCGTCTGTTCGTCTCTCGGTATGGGCTGGAGAAATGAGACATCACCGGTGACTGGCCGCATCGCGACGATGGTTCTCCGCCGCCACTGATGGGCGTATCGTTGTGACGATACGCCCATCAGTGGGGTCTATGCCTCGTCGTCGTGGCTCATGTCGCGCACGGAGCTTCGCTCGATGAGCCGCGTTGGAATGACGGTTTTCACTCCGGAGGGAACTCGCTCTCCCTCACACTGTCGTTTGACCATGGAGAACGCCTCCCTGCCTATCCTGTCGAACTCCATGCGCATGGTCGTCAGGCCCAGTCTGGGCACCAGCCCCACGAGGGAGTCGTCGACCCCGATGACGCTGACGTCATCGGGAACGCGCCTGTGGGCGGCCTCGAGTCCTTGGATCACTCCGTATGCCATCTGATCGTTCGCGGCGTAGATTGCTGTGCAATCAGGCTGGTGGGCCAATGCCAGTCCCGCCTGATATCCGCTGTCCGCCTCCCAGTCGCCGATGTATGTTTCGGGAAGCGGGATGCCGAACTGCTCCAGCGCATCGCGCCAGCCCTTGGCTCGGCTTTCGGCGGCCCTGGAGGATGATGGTCCGGCGATGTGGTAGACGGTTCTGTGTCCCTTGCTCAGAAGATAATCGACTATTGCCGTCGAACAGCCATATTGGTCGGCATCGATGGTGGGACAATGGTTCGCCGGTTCCTCGCAGACGAGAACGACGGGCAGGTCCCTGGTGGGGCAGAACTCCGTGAAATCGCTGATGTGCTCCTCCAGGATGATGATGACGCCGTCGACGGGAAGCTGTTTCATGCGGTTGATGGCACCCTGCAGCGTCCGCTCCCTTTCCTTCCCTATGGTGTGCACCGTGATGGCGTATCCGCTGTCGGCCGCCGCACCGGCGATGCCGTTGAGAATGCGTGCGTTACCATAAGTGGTCATATTGAACATCACCACGCCGATGTCTTTGAACCGGCCGTGTTTCAGTGCACGAGCGGCGTAGTTTGGCCGGTATCCCAACTTCTCCATCGCCGCCTCGACCTTTTGCCGGGTATCGGGACGGACGGCTTTGCTTCCGTTGGCGACCCGGGATACCGTCTGTGGCGACACACCGGCTTCTTTGGCGACATCCTGCATGGATGCCGGCTGGGCACGTTCCATTGCTCCACCTTGACATTGCTGTGTTTTCCTCACCACTATAGTCGAATTCCCGCCGCCGCGTTTCTCCTTGCGCAATGGACAACGCGGCGGATGGTGTTATTATGGTAACGCAAACATTTATTGGTGCTTCAGTGCAGTGTTGCAAGAGTTGCGTGCGGCGTGGCCGCTGCAGCATGGTCGAGTTTCCTTCAAGCGGAGGGTTGGAATGGTTTCAGCAGATGTGGTTGCCCCGGTGGGGCAGAACGCCATACCACGAGAGCGTCGTCGTGGTCGTGATTGGCGTGGGTGGAAGTTCATGTGGCCGTTCGCGGTGGTGTTCGTGTTCGTGTTCGTGGTGCCGGTGGTGTATGCGGTGTGGATCTCGCTGTTCCGGTCGCGGATGGTG
>JALCNP010000008.1 GCA_022649135.1 Bifidobacterium sp. | reverse complement strand
GCGGGCAGGCGATACAGAACCTGGTCATCACCGGCAGCCTGGTCACGATCGTGCCCCTGGTCGTCGCGTTCCTGCTCCTGCAGCGCTACTGGCAGTCCGGACTCGCCGCCGGCGCCGTCAAAGAATAACACAACCGGTGCGGGGATGCCCTTGGCTCGTACGGAGATGCATTGTCCCATACGCGCCGGGGCATTCGCGCGTCACGGGTGACGTGACGCATCGTGACGGGAACCGATGCGGCGGGTGCGGAACGGCCGAATTGGGGTCGTTCGAAGAAGAACGCGTCGCTGCCCGGCACGCAGGGATTGCGGCCCGCCGCATGTCCCCGGTTCGAACGACCCAGGGACATGCGGACGGACGGACGGATGGATACTCGCGGGGCGTGGATGGTGAAACGCTCCTTATGAAAGTGGAAAAATGACTCAGAGAAGAACCCACAGGTGGCCTCGGCCATTGAAGGATGACAAGACCAGAATCTGGTACGGCGGTGACTACAATCCGGACCAGTGGCCCGAGGAGGTGTGGGCCGACGACATAAGGCTCATGACCCGGGCCGGCGTCAACATGGTTTCCGTCGGCATTTTCTCCTGGGCGAGAATAGAACCATCCGAGGGGGTGTTCGATTTCGGGTGGCTGGACAGGGTCATCGACATGCTCGGCTCCGCCGGCATAGCCGTCGACCTCGCCACCGCCACCGCCTCCCCTCCGATGTGGCTCACCCAGGCGCATCCCGAGGTTCTGTGGAAGGACTATCGCGGGGACACCTGCTGGCCCGGGGCCCGTCAGCACTGGCGTCCCACGAGCAGGGTGTTCCTGAGATACGCCCTCGACCTGTGCCGGGCGATGGCCGAGCACTACAAGGACAACGACTATATCGTGTCCTGGCATGTCAACAACGAATATGGGTGCCACAACCGATTCGACTACTCGGATGACGCGATGTACGCCTTCCAGAGGTGGTGCGAGAGACGGTACTCGACCATCGGCGCGCTCAACGACGCCTGGGGGACGAGCTTCTGGTCGCAGGGGCTCAACGATTTCTCCCAGATCATCCCGCCGAGGTTCATCGGGGACGGCAACTTCATCAACCCCGGTCTTCTTCTTGACTTCAAACGCTTCAGCTCTGACGCCCTCAAGGAGTTCTACAAGGCGGAACGTGACGTTCTCGCCGAGATCACCCCGGGCAGACCCCTGACCACGAACTTCATGGTGAGCGCCAGCGGGACGGGTCTTGACTACGATGACTGGGCGGACGAGGTGGACTTCGTCTCCAACGACCACTACTTCACCCCCGGATCCGGTCATCTCGATGAGCTTGCGTATTCGTCCTCCCTGGTCGATGGCATCTCGCGCAAGCAGCCATGGTTCCTTATGGAGCATTCCACCGGGGCGGTGAACTGGCGTCCTATAAACTATCGCAAGCAGCCGGGGCAGCTGGTGCGTGACTCGCTCGCCCACCTTGCCATGGGTGCGGATGCGATCTGCTATTTCCAGTGGAGGCAGTCGAGGGCCGGCGCCGAAAAATTCCACACGTCCATGGTTCCGCACGCCGGTGAGAACAGCCAGGACTTCCGTGACGTGTGCGAGCTCGGAGCCGATCTGCAGCGACTTTCCGATGAGGGCCTGACCGGAACCCGGCTGGTGAAATCACGGGTCGCCGTCGTCTTCGACTGGCAGAGCGAATGGGCGAGCGAGCACACGGCGACGCCGACCCAGCAGGTGCGTCACTGGACGGAGCCGCTTGACTGGTTCACGGCCCTGGCCGACAACGGCATCACCCCCGATGTCGTTCCGCTGCGTGAGCATTGGGAGTCATACGAGGCGGTCGTCCTGCCCAGCGTCTATCTGCTCAGCGCGCAGGATTCGCGTCGCGTGCGCGACTACGTGTCCGGCGGGGGAAGGCTTTTCGTCACGTACTATACGGGGATAAGCGATGAGAACGATCACGTCTGGCTGGGGGGATATCCGGGATCGATCTCGGATGTGGTCGGCGTGCGTTCCGAGGAATTCGCTCCCATGGGATCGGATTTCGACGGAGTCATGGATCATCTGCGTCTGACGAACGGAACCGTGGCCCACGATCTTGCCGACTGGATCACCTCCGTGTCGGAGACGACCCGGATCCTTGCCGCCTACGAGGCCGATCCGTGGACGGGGATGAACGGCGTGCCGGCGATCACCGTGAATGACTTCGGCAGAGGCCGGGCCGCCTATGTCGGGTGCCGTCTCGGTCGCGAGGGGCTGGCGGCGAGTCTGCCTTCGATGCTTGACGCTATGGGACTGGACATGTCGGCGCAGGGTGCGTCGGCCGATGTGCTGCATGTCGAGCGTTGCGATGAATCCGATCAGCGGCATTTCGACTTCTATTTCAATCGCGGTCACGGCATTGCGACGGTTCAGCCGCTGGGCGATGTCGTCGTCGCCTCGCTCGCCCGCATGCGTGCGCCGGGAGGGCCGGTGAGCATCGATCCCAACGGCGTGGTGGTCGTCAAACGCCCCTAGACGCGATCGATGATGGAGCCAGGCGCTTTTCGCGCGCCCCTCACCGGGGATCATCCGGTCCGGGGCGCGCGAATGCGTTTCCGATGGGTAAAGTGTAGACACATACTCAGAAGGTGACATCACGCAGGGGGTGGGACATGAAAGCGAACACGGCGACGGTGACCATGGCCGATGTGGCCAGGGATGCGGATGTCTCCGTCTCCTCCGTGTCCAATTATCTTCACGGCCGTCCGTACATGAAGGCCGGCATGCGCGCGAGAATCGCCGATTCGATAGACCGCTTGGGGTATCAGGTCAATGCGGTCGCCAGCAATCTGCGCTCCGGCAGGACGCATCTGCTCAAGCTGTCCATCCCCGATCTGCGGCAGATGTATTTTTCGGAGCTTGCCGAGGACATACTCGCCGAGGCTCGCGTCCACGGATACGGCGTGATTGTGGAGTCGACCACCAACAGCCGTGACCGTGAGCTGGACAGCGTGGCGTCGATGGGGACCAGGGCGGCGGACGGTCTGATCTTCAGTCCGCTGTTGATGAACGATGACGACGAGCACGTCCTGGACGGCGATTACCCCTTGGTTCTGCTAGGGGAGCGTCTGTGCACGCGCAAGGTCACGCACGTCGTGATCGCCAATCGAACCGCCGCGCACGATGCGACAAGTCATCTCATCGCGGCCGGATGCCGAAGCATAGCCGTCGTGGGAGGGGTTCGCGCCATCCAAGGGCAGGCGTCGTCCCGTCAGATTCGCACGGAGGGGTATCGCGACGCCCTCGCCTCGGCCGGTATGGGCTACGATCCGGAGCTGGTATACGAGACGGTCGGATGGGGAAGCGAGGACGGCGCGGAGGCGGTGCGGCGCATGATTCTCGACGGGGCGCGGTGCGACGGCATCTTCGCGCTGAACGATCGGCTGGCATGGGGCGTTCTGCGGGGCCTTCGGGTCAGCGGCATCCGATGCCCCGGGGATGTCCGGGTCGTGGGCTTCGACGACGTGGACGAATCGGCGTATATGGTGCCCTCCCTCACCACGGTGGATCCGGGGAAAAGGGATATCGCCCGCATTGCGGTGCAATCGGTGATCGATCAGATAACCCGGGGCTCCCGGGGCCCTGCCGGGATGCTCGAGGCCCCCTGCTCGCTGGTTTTCAGGGAGTCGTCGCCGGCCGTCTGAGGAGCGGCCGGCGGCCGCGCGACGGCGCCGTACGGCCGCCGCCTCGGCATGCACACGGTGTCAGACGCGGTTTCGCCCCCGTCGCCTCGGGAGTGGCGAGCGCGATGGGCTATCCAGATTCGGGTGGTTCCCTTCGTCCCCCGTCGCCTCGGGAGTGGCGGAGGGGGCGGGAACGCGGCCGTGGGGCTATGCGGTGAAGCGGACGGCCGTCCACGAGATGGCGGGCATGTCGAATGTCAGTGTCGCGGGTGTGCCGGTGATGGTGTGAATGGCGTAGGGGGTGACGCTGTTCGGGGCGGTCGCGGTGTTTCTTCTGTAGGGATCGGCGTCATGCAGCTGAATGGCGTGGGTGGCGTGAAGACCGTCATCGGTGATTCCCGGAAGGGTCGAGCAGTCGACGTCGAGTCGATGCTCCGCCGCGGCGTCGCGGTTGACCGCGAGGATGAGGCCGGTGCGGCTTTCCTCGTCCCAGGTCACCACCGCGTCCACGGCCTGAACGGCCCCATACGCGCGGGTGTGAACGACGGGCCCCGTGATCCTGGGCGCATAGGCCGTTCCCCGTGCATGGTGGGCGGCTTCGGCGAAGGGATAGAACACCGTCTGCCGCCATACCGGCCCGTTGGGCTCCGCCATGATGGGAGCGATAACATTGACAAGCTGGGCGCGCGAGGCCGAGCGGACGCTGTCGCAGCGCTTCAGCATGGCGATCATGAGGGAGCCCTCGACCACCGCGTCGGCTACCGTGTAGATGTCCTCCAGCAGATGGGGTGCCTTCGGCCATGGATCGTGGTGGACGGCGGCCGCGTTCGCCTTCCATTCGGCCTCGATTCTGTTCCATCGGTCGCTGTACCACACCCCCCATTCGTCGAAGGAGAGCGCGATGTCGTGCGTGCCGCCGTTGTCCTCCTTCGCCTCGCGCGCGCAGCCGGCGACCGTGTCGATGAAGGTGGCCATGTCCTGCGACGAGGTGAGGAACTCCTGCAGGTCCGCATGCCCGTGCTCGAAATAGTAGGCATGGCAGGACACGAAATCAAGATTGTCGTAGGCGGTGGTCAGAACGGTGCGCTCCCATTCGCCGAATGTGGGCATGTGGGCGTTCGACGATCCGCAGGCGACGAGCTCCAGCCCCGAGTCGGCGAGTTTCATGGCGTGGGCCACCTTGTCGACGGCCCGGGCGTATTCCTGCGCCGTCATATGCCCCACCTGCCATGGCCCGTCCATCTCGTTGCCTATGCACCACATTCGAATGTCCATCGGCTCGGTGATCCCGTTGCTGATCCGGCGGTCCGCCAGGGTCGTTCCGGCGGCCCCGTTGACGTATTCGAGTTCGTCGAGCGCCGCGGCGATCCCCCGTGTGCCCATGTTGACGGCGAGCATGATCTCCGTGCCTGCCTCCTGGCTCCATCGGTAGAAGTCGTCTATGCCGACCTGGTTCGTTTCGGTGCTGTGCCAGGCCGGATCGCGGCGGATGGGTCTGGCGTCCCGTGGGCCTGTCCCGTCCTCCCATGCGTAGGTGGAGACGAAATTGCCACCGGGGTAGCGCACGCAGGTCACCCCGAGTTCCCTGACCAGGTCGATGACGTCGCTCCTGAAGCCATACCGGTCGGATGTGGGGTGGCCGGGCTCGTAAATGCCCCCGTACACGCAGCGGCCGAGGTGCTCGACGAACGATCCGAACAGCCGGGGCGGTATCGCGGCGACGGGGGCGAGGTGACCGGCCGTGCTCGTCGCCGGTGCCGTTCTGTCGGTTGCCTGCGCGCCGGCGGGTTCCTGTGAAATGTGTCTTTCGGTGAGTGCCATGGATCCTGCCTTCATTGTTCTCGATATTTGTTTGCGTAAACATCATGTTTATGCTATTATTCATTAAAACGATACAAGAGTTGCCCCAACAAGTCTAGCGTCGTTTCACAATGGTCTCAGCGTTGAGAATTTGATCAACTGGTGATTGTTAAGCTTCACCATCCCATGAGATCACGAGAAAAGGAGAACAATGAAGTTTGATAAGCGAGTGGTCGCCATGATCGGCGCCGCGGCGATGATCGTGCCGCTGGCCGCCTGCGGCGGCGGCAGTGGCACCTCGGCGCACGGCACGACGAACATCCTGGTGTGGTCCTGGGATTCGACTCTGCCCCGGACCGTCGCGGCGTTCGAGAAGGCGAATCCCACCATCAAGGTCAAGGTCACCAACGCGGGAACCAACAAGGAGGAGTACACCGCCCTGAACAACGCCATGTCCGCGGGGAAGGGGGCGCCCGACATCGCGCAGATCGAATACTATGCCCTGCCGGAGTATGTCATCCGTCAGAATGTTGAGAATCTGGCGGATCTTGGCGCCTCGTCGTACAAGACGTTCTTCACGCCGGGCACATGGAGCTCGGTGCACATCAACGGGGGCGTCTATGCCCTGCCGCTCGATTCGGGCCCCATGGCCTTCTTCTACAACAAGGACGTCTTTGACAAGGCCGGCGTGACCTCGGTCCCGACCACATGGGACGAGTTCTACCAGGCGGCGAAGAAGATTCGCGCCACCGGTTCGTACATCACCTCCGATTCGGGAGATGCGGGATTCTTCGATTCCATGACGTGGCAGGCCGGGGCCAAACCCTTCTCGACCAGCGCCGACGGCAAGAACGTGACCATCAACCTCACCGGGGACAAGGGTGTGCAGAAGTGGACGGGCTATTGGCAGAAGATGATCAGCGAAGGCCTGATCGACACCAAGACCGCCGGATGGTCCGATGACTGGAACAAGGGTCTGAACGATGGCTCGATAGCGTCCCTTCTCACCGGAGCGTGGATGCCCTACAACCTGCTGACCGGCGCGCCCGACGGTTCCGGAAAATGGCGCGTCGCCCAGATGCCCACGTGGAAGAAGGGCGGCACCGAAAACGCCGAAAACGGTGGATCCTCGCTGGCCATCGTGAAGTCCAAGGATTCGGCGAAGGTCAAGGCGGCATACAAGTTCATGGAATACGCATGCCACAACGCCACGGGCGTGAAGACACGCGTCGATGCGGGGGCCTTCCCCGCCGACAACGAGTCGCTCGCATCGAAGGACTTCCTTGACCAGACGGCGATGGTCGACGCCAAGGGCGCGAAGAACGAGTACTTCGGTGGCCAGCAGTACAACAAGGTTCTGGCCAAGGCGGCGGCGGACGTGGTGACCGGGTACAAGTTCCTGCCGTTCGAGGTGTACGCCCGAGGCGTGTTCTCGGACAACACCGGGGCGGCCTACACGGGGAAGTCCCTCACCCTGCAGCAGGGCGTTGCGGCGTGGCAGAAGAATCTTGACAAATATGCGCAGCAGCAGGGATACACCGTCAAGTAGCCCCGGTTTGCGCCGCATCGGCCACGCCCCCGCCGTCCCGCGGGGGCGTGGCCTCGTTCATGACGCCATGACGTCCTTTTACCGGGCCATGCCGTAGACTCGAGCATGATGCAAAGGAGTCGGGCATGACAATCAGGCGAACGCTGGCGTCGATCCTTGCGGTGATCATGATATTCGCCACCGTCGGGTGCAGCTCCGACGACCGTACGGTCGTCACGGTGTGGTCGTGGGAGCCGAGCATGAAGGCCGTCGCCAGAAGCTTCGAGAAGGCGAACCCCGACATCAGGGTGGTCATCAAGGATTCAAGCGGGTACGAGAACCTCAACACGGCCATCCAGGATGGCTACGAGATGCCGGACGTGGTTCAGCTCGAATACTTCGCCCTGCCGCAGTACGCGGTGAGCGGGCAGCTCCTTGACCTGACATCGAAGGCCTCGGGGGATGCGGGGTTCTACACCCCGGGCACATGGTCCTCGGTGCATCTCAACGGACGTGTGTACGGTCTTCCGATGGATTCGGGGCCCATGGCCTTCTTCTACAACCAAAGCGTGCTCGACCAGGTCGGCATCGACGGGTCCACGATCCGAACGTGGAAGGACTACTACAATGCCGCGAAGAAGCTCAAATCCATAGGCGTGTACATCGCGGCGGACGCTGGCGACGCAAGCTTCTACAACGCCATGATCTGGCTCGCCGGCGGAAGGCCCTACCACACGTCGAACGACGGAAAAACCGTGACGGTCAACCTCGCCGACGATCCGGGGACCAGGAAGTTCACGGCCTTCTGGCAGAAGATGATCGACGAGGATCTCATCGACACGCATACGGCCACGTGGAGCGACAGGTGGAAGCGCGAGCTGGGCTCCGGTTCGGTCGCCTCGGTTTTCGCCGGGGCCTGGATGCCGTCCATGCTGCTGTCCGACGTGCCGGGAACGGCCGGTCTGTGGAAGGTAGCCCAGATGCCGACGTCGAATGGGGCTCGCGGCAATGCCGAGGACGGCGGGTCCGCCCTGGGCGTCCTGCGGTCCTCCAGGAAGCCCGACGCCGCATACCGCTTCGTCGACTATGTGTGCCACAGCCGCGAAGGCATACGAATGAGGGTCGATGGAGGGGCCTTCCCCGCGGATAACGCCACCCTGGCCTCCTCTCAGTTTCTGAAGAAGACAACGATCCGGGATTCCCGGGGCATAGACGTACCCTATTTCGGCGGGCAGGCCTTCAACGAGGTGCTCTCCGAAGCGGCGAAGAACGTGTCCGTCGGATACCAGTATCTGCCGTTCGAGGTCTACGCCCGCAGCGACTTCCACAACACGGTGGGAACCGCCTACCAGTGGTCCAACGCGGCCAAAAGCCTGCAGCAGGCGCAGCGTGAGATCGACGAGGGGCTGACGAACCCCGACGGCAGCGCCATAACGCTTCCGCAGGATCCGGGGCAGAAGGTCACCTTGCGCGACGGCATCGCCCTGTGGCAGAAGGACATGGAGGAGTACGGGGTGAACCAGGGCTTCACCGTGCGGTAGGTCCGTCCCCGATGCCTCTACCGCACGTTCTGCCGATAGATATGCTCCATGCCCTTGAAGATCAGATCGGGATCGTACACGTCGATGAGCGAGATGTCGTCCTTGACGATGCTGCCCAGTCCGCCCGTGGCGATCACGGTGAATTCCTCGCCTATCTCCTGGTGGTACTGCTCGATGATGCGTTCCGTCCCGCCGAGAAAATCATAGTACAGCCCCGCCTGCATGGCGGTTTTCGTGCCGGTGGCCAGAATGGAGCGCGGGCGCGTTATCTCGATTTCGGGAAGCTGGGCGGTCTGCCCCCAGAGGGCCGCCGCCGCGGTCCGGATGCCGGCGGTCACCAGCCCGCAGGTGATGTTGCCTGTGGCGTCGACATAGTTGAACGTGGTTGCAGTCCCGAAATCGGCGACCAGCGCGGGCCCCCCGTATGAATAGAACGCCCCGGCGCAGTCCGCGAGGCAGTCTGCCCCCAGCGACCGCGGGTTGTCCAGTCGGATGCCGATCCCCGAGCGTATTCCGGGGCCGACGACCATCGGATCGATGTCGAGGAACTTGACGATGCTGGAACGGAACGAATGCATGACCTTGGGAACCACGGAGGCGATGATCACGTCGGCGACGTCCTCGGGCGTGAATCCGCTCAGCTCGAGGAACTGGGTGATCATCAGGCCGTATTCGTCCGAGGTGTGGTTCACTTTCGTGGTGATGCGATAGGTGCCGACTATCCGGGTCCCGTCGATGAAACCCAGCACGATGTTGGTGTTGCCTATGTCAACGGCGACGAGCATGTTGCCTCCTCAATCGGTTGTGATTTCCCATCATAGAGCTAGAATAGCCCGTGGCGCACGACCCTGATGGGCGGGCAGCCGTCATACAAGGAAAACCGTCAAGGGGAAACCATGTCTCGACAGGACTATTCACCGAACAATGATGCGGCGCATGGACAGGCGCACGCCAGCACGGACGACACTCTCAACGCCCGGACGAAGACGGCGGGTCGGGGGCCCCGCCGCCGGATCTGGATCCTCGTCGCGGCGATCGCGGCGGTGGCCGTTCTCGTCACCGCGATCGCCGTCAACGTGCGGCGGGCCCCGGCGCCGAAGTCGCGCGCATCCACCGTCAGCATCGGATTGAAGCTGGCCCCCACCAATCTCGATATCCGCACGCAATCGGGCTCGGCCCTCGACCAGATCCTGATCGGCAACGTATACGAAGGCCTTGTCTCCAGAAACTCGCGCAACGAGGTCTCTCCGGCGCTCGCGGCAAGCTGGGGCGTCAGCTCCGACGGCCTGACGTACACCTTCCACCTGCACCACTCCATGCGCTTCTCCAACGGGGATGCACTCGATGCCGACGATGTGGCATGGTCCATCCAGCAGTTGATCGACAAGCACTACCAGGACGCCGACCTTCTGCGAAACTTCTCCTCGATACGGGCCATGGGGCCCGATACGGTTCAGCTTCGGCTCAGCGCCCCCTACTCCGATCTTCTGTGGAGCCTGTCGGGGCGTGCGGGTCTGGTCTTCGACAGGCGTGCCTCATACGATCCCAAGACGCAGGCCGTTGGCTCGGGACCCTACACCATCTCGAAATTCGTCGCCAACACATCCATCACTCTGCATGCCAACCCCCGGTACTGGGGGGCGAACAAGGCCACGACCCCCACCATCGTGGTGCGTTATTTCGCCGACGACAACGCCGCCGTCAACGCCCTGCGGTCGGGGGACGTCCAGGTGCTCGCCCCCATCACCGAGAACCTTGCGGCCCCGCTGAAGAAGGACTCCGGCACGTACGTGGTCAAAGCGGGGGACGACACCGACAAATACGTCCTCGCGTTCAACATGCACGCGGCCGGCGTCAAGGATGTGCGAGTCAGAAAGGCCATGCGCTACGGGATCGATCATGCGCAGATCATCGCATCCCGGGGAGGGGCGGATGCCGCCCTCGGCGGTCCCATACCCTCGCTCGACCCCGGATACGAGAATCTCACGGGACTGTACCCGCACGACCTCGCCAAGGCGCGCAGGCTGATGGCCCAGGCGGGGTACAGCGAGAAGAACCCGCTGCGGCTGAGACTGACCTATGCCAACACCTACGGTGCGGAGATCGGCACCGAACTGCGCTCCCAGCTGAGGAAAATCGGCATCGACCTCACGGTCACCATGGTCGAGTTCTCCACGTGGCTGCAGGACGTCTACACCAACAAGGACTACGACCTCTCCCTGGTGGACCACAACGAAAGCCATGATTTCTACCAGTGGGCCGATCCCGATTACTATTTCGGCTATGACAACGCCCAGGTCCGGCGGCTCTACCAGGAGGCGATGAGCGCCGTCGACACGAAGCGCAGCGCCGGCTATCTGGCGCAGGCCGCCCGAATCGTCAGCGAGGACGCCCCGGCCGACTGGCTGTTCAACTATCGGGTGACGACGGCCTATAGGCGGGGTCTGACCGGATTCCCCCTCAACCTCAACCAGACGCTGCTTGCGCTCTACCGCGTCGCCTATACGCCGGAGGCGTGATGATGCCGCTGCGCCCAGGATTCCAACGGATGCGGGGGAGGGAGGTCGGATGCGATTCGTCGTTCGTCGGCTGATGCTGTTCGTCGTCGCCCTGTTCGGCATGTCGATACTGGTCTTTGCGGCGCTGCGCGTGCTGCCCGGGGACGTCGCCTCCGTGATGGCCGGCATGAACGCCACGCCCCAACAGATCGCCAGGCTGCGTGCGCAGCTCGGCCTTGACAGATCCCTTGGGCGCCAGTACGTCGACTGGCTGGCGTCCCTGCTCCACGGCGACCTTGGCACCTCCGTGCTTACGGGCCGGTCGGTCGGCTCCCAGGTCGGATCGCGTTCCTCGGTCACCTTCCCTCTTATTCTGGCGGCCATGGCCGTGGCCATGGCGCTGGGGATTCCGCTGGGCTGCGAAGCAGTCCTGGCGCGCAGTCCCCATGTCCGCGCGCTTTTGCACGCGGCGTCGATCGTCGCGGGATCCATCCCGGCGCTATGGGGAGGGCTGCTGCTGATCATGCTCTTCTCCCGGGGAAGCGGACTCGTCGGAATCCTCCCCTCACAGGGCTTTCCGCAGGACGGCTGGCATGACGTCCTTTCGTGCCTCGCCTCTCTGGCTCTTCCCGCGCTCACCCTGGGAATAATCGTCGGTTCGGGTCTGATGCGCTACACGCGATCGTCCCTCGGGGGCCTCGTCTCCAGCGGATTCATCGACATGGCCATGGCCTGCGGGATGACCCGGCGCCGCGCTGTGATTCGTGTGGGACTGCGGCTGGCGGCGCCCCAGCTTGTTTCCGTCATAGGCCTGACCTTCGCCCAGATGATCACGGGTGCCATGGTGGTGGAGAATCTCTTCGCCCTTCCCGGGTTGGGCGCGGGTCTGATCGCCGACGTGGGCAACCGCGACCTGATCGCCGTGCAGAGCCAGCTGTTCATGCTCGTCGCCTTCTTCCTGGCCATGGGCTTTCTCGTGGACATACTGCACAGGGCCCTCGATCCGCGGCTGGGAAAGGAGGGGGAGCGATGATGGATGGCGTGATGATCGTGCTGCGCTCCGTATGGAGGCGTGCGGAGGGCCGGTTCTCCCTGACGGTGCTGTGCCTGTGGGTGGCCGTTTCCGTGGTGTCCCTCTTCTGGACGCCGCAGCCGATCACGAACACGGATGGATATCACGTCTGGGCGTCCGGCTCACTGCGGCATCCGTTGGGAACCGACGGGGCCGGGGCGGATGTTCTCAGCTGGCTGATGGCCGGTTCCTACGTCGATCTGCTGATCGTCGTGGCGACGGTGGCGTTTTCCGCGATTCTGGGAGTGGCCCTCGTGTCCGCGATGGTGGCACGCAGCGTCATGCTCTCGAGCGTCTCCGTGGTGGTCGTCGACGCCTTGATATCCATTCCCACCGTCGTGCTGGCGCTGATTGTGGCCGTTCCCCTCGGGGCGTCGATCGCCGTGGTCATCGTCGCGTGCTCAATCGGCTATGGGCTCAACCTGGCCCGCGTCGCACGTCCCCAGGCGCTGCTCGCCGCAAGGTCCGAGTATGTCGTCAGCGCCGCCGCGAGCGGGGTCACGGGTCTGAGGATCCTCGCCACCCATATCCTTCCCGCCATCGTGCCCACCATGGCTGTCCAGCTTTCCCTGTCGGCCGGCACCTCGATACTGGCGGAATCGGGGCTGACGTATTTGGGAATCGGCGTTCCCTCGGGCGTGCCGAGCTGGGGGCACTCCCTCTCCACTTCCGCCTCCTTCGTCAACGTATATCCGTTTGCCGCGCTGTGGCCGGGTCTGGTGATCACGGTGGTGGTGACGGCTCTCAACGTGTTCGGCGACATGCTGCGAGATGCTGTGGATCCTGTGGTCAATCCGCGGCTGCGGCGTGATCGCACGCGTGCCGGGAGGCGGTCATGAGCTTGGAGATTCATGGTTTGAGCATGTCCATCGGGTCCCGTGCAATCATCCGCGATGTCGATGCGTCGGTGGCTGACGGCGAGCGCGTGGGGCTGGTCGGGGCGTCCGGTTCCGGCAAGTCGATGCTCGCCCGAACCGTGCTCGGGCTCGCCCCGGTCGATGCTCATGTGCGGGGGTCGGCCCTTCTCGACGGCAGGCAGACCGTCGGCGCCTCCGACGAGGAACTGGCCGATGTGCGCGGGCGTTTCGCCGGCATGATCTTCCAGAATCCGGCGGCCTCGCTCAACCCCTTGACCGCCGTTGTGGATCAGGTCATGCTGCCGCTGCGGATTCATTACGATCTGAGCCGATCGGAGCGCAGGGACCGGGCGATGGCGATGCTGGACACCGTGGGCATTTCGAATCGGCTGGCACGGTCCTTTCCCTCCGAGCTGTCGGGCGGGCAGCAGCAGCGTGTGGCCATCGCCACGGCTCTGGTGACATCCCCCCGCCTGATCGTTGCGGATGAGCCGACCACGGCGCTGGATTCGATCACGCAGCGTCAGATTCTCGATCTGCTTGTTTCCCTGGTCGACGATTCCGGCGCCTCGCTGTTGTTCATCACTCATGATTTCTCGGTATTGATGCGCACCGTGACTCGATGCTACGTGCTTGATGAGGGAAGAATCGTCGATGAGTCCGCCATCGGCGAGATGGGAGGGCCGGCGTCGGCCGAACAGACCAGGCGGCTGGTGGATGCCGCCCGCCGTCTGCGACTGCCGTCCGGTCGCGGGGGCGCATCCGCGCCTGCGAGGAAAGGGGGTCGCGATGAATGACAGCCGCCATGAGGGCGCCGGGGAGGTGCGTCCCCCCACCGCAGATTTCGGTGGCTGCGCTGATTCGTCGGTGGTTCTGGAGGGGGTGTCCATCAGCAAGGGCTACGGTTCGCGCGGTTCGCGTCGACAGGTGCTCAGCCGCGTGGACATTCGTGCGATGCGGGGCCGTTGCCTGGGTCTCATCGGGGGATCGGGGTCGGGGAAGTCCACGCTGATGAGGATCGTGCTGGGGCTGGAGTCCCCCGATGGCGGCGTCGTGCGTTTCCGCGGAGAAGTCCTCGCGGGACGTTCCTGCGACGGTGCGCGTCGGCGTCTGCGCATGCAGTCGGGACTGGTGTTCCAGAATCCCCATGGTTCGCTGGACCCCCGCTGGCCTGTATGGCGCTCCGTCGCGGAACCGTTGACGGTCGGTGCGGCCAGGGGGGATCGCTCCCGGATCGTCCGTCGAGTCGAGGAGGCCCTGGCGTCGGTCGGGTTGGATCCCGAGGAGTTCATGGGGCGCTACCCCTGCGAGCTTTCCGGAGGACAGGCCCAGCGCGTGGCCATCGCCCGGGCGACGGTGAACGACCCTGCGCTTCTTGTCGCCGATGAGCCGATGAGCGCGCTGGATGTGGTGGCGCGCGAGCGGATTATGGACACATTTGCGTCGATTCGTGCGCACAGACCGGAGCTGGCGATGATTCTCATCTCCCATGACCTGGGAATCGTGCGCACTATCGCGGATGACCTGCTGGTCCTTCACCATGGTGAGGTGCAGGAGACGGGCGTCGCGGCGGATGTCCTCGATGCCCCCCGCAGCCCCTACACCCGGCGGCTGATAGAGGCGGCGTCCCTGTAGCTGTCCGTCGTCCGGGTCGGGGCCGCTGCGGCGGGAGTGTTTTCCGGTGCCGTCGCGTCGTGATCGTCCTGGTTTGCCTTTGCGCACGATTACCTCTATAGTTAGTTGTGTAAGTAATTAACCAACTAACTAACTAACTAACTGTCTCGGTGGGTCGTCCGGGGATTCGCGGTGTGGGTCCGGTCGGCCTCCCCATGGCCCAGACCGTGACTGGCGGACGCGATGAAGCCCGTGGCGCAGATCTGTGGGGTCGTCTTCCGGGGCGGTTGCGGCCCGGCATGTCCGGCCGGTGCGGATGCGGAGGCACATGCGATTCGATTATTCGGGGGCGACCCCGCTGTTCCGTCAGGTTGCCGAGCAGATAGGCGATGCCATGGCGGCCGGCTCCCTGGCCGAAGGAAGCCAGGTGCCCAGCACGACCGAGATATCGACGGTGTACACCATCAATCCGGCGACGGTCCTCAAGGGGATGAATCTGCTGGTCACCCAGGGTCTGCTCGAAAAGAGAAGGGGAATCGGAATGTTCGTCAGTGCGGGTGCTCAGGAGAAGATGAGATCGATGCAGCGGGACAGACTGCTCAACGAGCAGGTCGTCGACGTCGTCGAACAGGCGAAGCGACTGGGCATAACCGCCGCGCAACTCACCGAGGTCATCGAAAGGAGCTACCGATAATGCTCTCGCTCACCAATGTGTCGAAGAGATTCGGCGGACATGACGCCGTACGAGCCGTGAACGTGCAGTTCCAGCCAGGCGTGATCTACGGTCTGCTGGGAAAGAACGGTGCGGGAAAGACAAGCGTTCTGAGCATGATCGGCAACAGGACCCTGCCGGATTCCGGCACGATTCTGCTCGACGGGGTGTCCGTGGTCGACGACGCCCCCGCGCAGCGGCGCATGTTTCTGAGCAATGAGGCATGGCCCTATCCGCTCTATTCCACACTGTCCGGGATCTTCTCGCTTGTCGCGTACTATTACGGCGATTTCGACCGCGAGCTCGCCGGGCGAATGCTTCGATCCTTCGGCATCGGCCCCGCGGATCGCTTTGGCCGGCTCTCCGAGGGGAAGAGACAGGCGGTGAAGGCCATCCTCGCCCTGTGCACGCCGACGGACTATGTGATGTGCGACGAGCCCACGAAGGGACTCGACGCGACCGGCAGGGAGACCCTCTACCGCTACATCCTGGAGGCCTACGACCGGAGGGAAAGAACCATCATCCTCTCGACGCACGCCATCGCCGAGGTCGAGGGCATCATCGAGCATGCCGTCGTCCTCGACGGGGGCACCGTCCTGGAGTCCTTCGACCTCTCCAACCTCGTCAATCAAGGAGTCACCCTGACCGCCGAACGCGGCGTGATGGACTCATATCTCGACAAGACGCACCCCCGGGTGATGAGCAGACAAAGCCTGGGGAATCTGTCCATTGTCGCCGTCCACGGGACGGTGCGCGGGGACCTTCCCGCCGGCATCGTCTCCCGGCCGCTCGATCTGCAAAGCTATGTCATTCAACTCACCTCCGGAGGAAACCTATGATCGGCACACGACGTGGCGGTGCGCGGAACAACACCGCAGTCAACCAGTACTCCATCGCCCTGCGCCGGCAGATCGCCCCCCGGGCGGTCATATTCTGCGCATGGACGGTGTGGTATCTGGCACCCGTGTCCCTGACCCATCTCGTCAACGGGGCCGGTCTGCTGCTCGTCCGCATGCACGCAATGAGCTCATACTCTCCCGGCATCCCCTACGTCGAGGGTCTGGGGCGGGGAAGTGGTGCCATGATGGTCCTTTGCGGATTCGTCCTCTCCCTGGCAATGTTCAGGGAGCTGCTCAGCAACGCCGTCGCGCGGACGGCGATCGCATGCACCCATATGCTCGCCAACGTCGCGCTCGTCGTCGCCGTCGCCCTGCTGGGAACGGCGCTGAGCTTTCTGTCCGACACCTTTCCGACACTGCTTTCCTTTCATAATTCCTTCGGATTCGAGGTGTTCGCCCGCAGTCAGGTTTCGGTTTTCGGCCCCATACGCTTCCCTGACCTCATGCTTGGCTGGATGTCCGGCGAAGCGGACTACGTCGCGATGTTCTGCACGGTGACCCTCACCCTGCTCCTGTGCATCTTCGCCGGGCATGCCGCGGGGGAGCTGTGGGCGGTCTCGGGAGCGATCGCGAGGGTCACGGGTGTCGCGGCCGTCGTGGTTCTGGTCCCGACGGCATATTCGTTCAGGTCGGACCCCGGTCTGATGGCACGGTACATCCGCGTCATCGGACTGATGAGGGGGCATGTCACCCGTTTCGTTCCGCACACGCTCCTGGGCTATGATCTGCCGAACTATCAGACCACATTCAGCATCTGGCCGCAGCTGGCGTTCACCGTGGCCCTATGCGCCGTGTTCGCCGCAATGTCGCTGTTCTTCACGCGCAGACGGCAGCTGGCAGGGGTGCAGCGTGTGATGGGGATCTTGTAGGAACGCCCGCAGGGCGCTTCCCCGCAGGCGTGAGAGCGGCGAACGACGTACGGGCGGCCGAGGGCCGCGGCGCGAAAGGCAGCGGCTAGGCGACCGCGTTGAACGTGCCCCCGTCGAAGAAGGAGGCGATCGCCCGAACGACCTGTCTGGTCAGGCTCACATAGGCCTCGTCCGTCCGCCAGGCCACGTGGGGGGTGAGCACAACGCCGGGCATGGACAGCAGGGGGTCGTCGGGCGCCAGGGGCTCCTGGTCGAACACATCGAGTCCGGCCATGATGTCGCCCGCCTGGAGCCGGGCCTGCAGCGCGCCGCGTTCGACGATCTCGGCCCTCGCGGTATTGATGAGCATGCCTCCCGGCCGCAGTCGAGACAGATGCCTTCCCGTGACGATCCCCCTGGTCGACGCCGTGTAGGGAAGATGCAGGCTGACGATGTCGCTGCGTTCGAAGAGATCTCCCAGATCCTCCACAGGCGTCGCCTTCAGCGAGCGTGCGGCCTCGGCGTCGACATGCGAATTCCATACGAGAGTCCTCATGCCCAGGCCCCGGGCGATGCGCGCCATGGCCTGGCCGATTCCGCCGAACCCCACCAGACCCATGGTCCTGCCATGCAGGGCCAACCCATCGGTGCCTGTCCACGCCCCCATATGGACGGACCGGTCAAGGTCCCCCACATGCCGCGAGAGCTCCATGATGAGCGCCAGCGCGTGTTCGGCGACGGCGTTGTCCCCGTAATGGACGACATTGCACACGCGGATGCCCAGGGCGCGGGTCCGCGCGAGATCAATGTAGCTGGCCACCCCGGTTCCTCCGAAGGCGAAGCAGCGCACGTGGTCCCCGAGACGTTCGAGGATCGAATCCGTGACATGGAACCCGATGACCATCACGGCGTCGGCGCCCGCGCACCGCGAGACGATCGTGTCCTCGTCAAGGGTGAAGTCCTGATGCATGCGCACGCGCGCCACGTCGTGCAGCAGACTCAGATTGCCCCGGAACGGCTCGATCATGGAGGCGATGGATACCGGGAGAACCACCAGTGGAAGGTCGACGCGTTCAGGCTGCGTTTCAATCACGTTCATAGTCACACAGTAAAACATCCCGTGGCCCGGTCGGCGGACGCCCGGAACCGTGCGCGGCGGCACGACCTCCCGGACGGGCCCCGATGCGCCGATCGGGATCGGCGGCTCCCGCCCATCCACCGGCGGCCTCCCCAGACGGGCCCCGATGCGACACGCCGGTGTCCTGGGCGATGGTATTCTTAAAGCCATGATTTTTAACTCATGTTGTTGTTGTCGTTAACGGACGCCGGTAGGCGTGCGGACTTACAGCATAACTTGAGATTGGGCTTCGTAATCCACGTGAAGTGGCGCGGTGAAGCACATGCATTCCGGTGATTGCGCCGATAATCGCTCGGCGACCGACTCTGCGGCCGATGATCGCATGGCGGACCTGGGGCGCATGGCTGTTCGCAAGGGTGGCATGCCGATGCGATCATTCGATGGATTGAACAACGGATTGAGCAACGACGCGGACGAATGTCATGACATGCACCGTGGACAGAGCATTCCTGCATGAGGGCGTGACCGCCGCATCCGTTGCGATTCGCAAGCAGGACAAGGTTTCCCCATGGAGCGTTCGCTTCGGCTGCTTCGGAAATCCCTGTGCCTGCGCCATGCGGCCGATGGTGTTCCTTCGGTATCCCCATCGGGTGCCTCCCTCGGTTCCCCCGGGCGGCCACCCGTTTTCGCGAGGGGATGGCAGTCGTCCGGTGCCCTCCGATTGAGGCCTGTCGGGAGGCGCGGACCCGTGTCTGTTTTCCGATCCGGCGCCATAGCCGCCGGAGTGCCGCGACAGACCACCATCGCACGAGTCGTCCCGTTCAAGCTCCGCCGCTCCTCCTCCTTCCAATCTCCCCACACCAGTGACGACACAGAGACAACTTTTCAACGAAACGAGCAGATATGACCATTTACAACAGCATCTCGGACCTGATCGGCGACACCCCCCTGGTCAGACTCAACCATGTGACCGCGGGAATCCGCGCGACCGTAGCGGTCAAGGTCGAATATTTCAATCCGGGAGGATCGTCGAAGGACCGCATCGCCGAACGCATCATCGACGCGGCGGAGAAATCGGGACAGCTCGGGCCTGGCGGCACCATCGTGGAACCGACCAGCGGCAACACGGGCGTGGGGCTGGCCCTGGTCGCCCAGCAACGTGGATACCGAACGATCTTCGTGGTCCAGGACAAGGTGTCCGAATCAAAAAGGGCGGTGCTGCGCGCATACGGAGCGCAGGTGGTGGTCGCGCCCACCGACGTGGCCCCTGATGACCCCCGGTCGTACTACCAGGTTTCCCAACGCCTCGCCCGCAGCATCCCCGGTGCCTTTCGCCCGGACCAGTACAGCAATCCCCAGGGGCCTCTGAGCCACTATGCGACCACGGGCCCGGAGATATGGGAGGCGACTGCGCGGCGGGTGACGCATTTCGTTGCGGGAATCGGGACCGGAGGAACGATTTCGGGCACGGGGCGATACCTCAAGGAGGTCTCCCACGGCGCGGTGAGCGTCATCGGCTCGGATCCGGAGGGATCCATCTACTCCGATCCGGAGGATGTGCATCAGTATGACGTCGAGGGGGTCGGTGAGGATTTCTACCCCGCCGCCTTCGACCGGGACATCACCGACGACATCGTTCAGGTCGATGATCGCGATGCGTTCATGATGACCAGAAGACTCGCCTCCGAGGAGGGCCTGCTGGTGGGCGGATCGTCGGGGATGGCCGTAGCGGGTGCGTTGCGCTATGCGAGGGATAAGGATCTCGACGAACGTCAGCTGATGGTCGTCCTGCTTCCCGATTCCGGACGGGGATATCTCGAGAAGATATTCAACGACGACTGGATGCGGTCCCACGGCTATGCGGACGTCGTCGAGCGGACGTCGCAGCCGTCGCGAGCCGTCGCCTCGCCGCGCCCATGACGGTGCCGCCGGACGGCTGGTGCGCCGTATTCCCCGGCGTCGGGAATCGGCCGGCGCACGGCATCCGCAGCATGCCGGACATCCCACGGCAGTACTTCATCGGTACACCATCGGTACTTCATCGGTACATCATCACAGAACAAAGGAATGAACATATGAACATCAGCGAAATCTCGAAGAAACGACACGACGGGGCATTCTCCACGACTGCGCCGTCCACCCGCGCCATCCACGCCGGGCAGGAGCCCGACCCCATCACGGGGGCCGTCGTCACGCCCATATACATGACATCGACGTTCAAGCAGGACGGAGTGGGGGGATTGCGCAACGGGTACGACTACAGCCGGTCGGCGAACCCCACCCGGACCTCGTTCGACACCCAGCTGGCAGCCGTGGAGGGGGCGCGGCATGCGGCTTCGTTCTCCTCGGGGCTCGCGGCGATAGACGCGCTTCTCAGGGCGACGCTGCGGCCATCGGGTCGGATCCTGCTTGGCAATGACGTCTATGGCGGAACATATCGGCTGCTGTCGAAGATCTTCGTCCCCTGGGGGGTGGGCCTGGATGTGGTCGACACCACCGACACGGCGGCGGTAAGCGCGGCCTTGTCGAACCGGCACTACGATTATCTCTGGGTGGAGACCCCCAGCAACCCCCTGCTCGCCGTCACGGATATAGCCGCGACGGCGGCCGTCGCCCACGCGCACGGGACCAGGGTCGTGGTGGACAACACCTTCGCCTCCCCGGTGCTGCAGCACCCCCTCAAGGATGGCGCGGATGTCGTGGTGTACTCCACGACGAAGTACATCGGCGGGCATTCCGACGTCGTCGGCGGCGCCGTGCTGCTTGACGACGATGATACCTACTCCCGGGTGGCCTTCGTGCAGAATGCCGCCGGGGCCGTGCCCTCGCCCTTCGACTCATGGCTTGACATTCGCGGGCTGAAGACGCTGCCGGTGCGGATGCGGGTGCACAGCGCGAACGCAATGGCGATCGCCCACTGGCTTGAGGGGCGAGAGGGGGTCGACCGCGTGTGGTATCCCGGCCTTGAATCCCACCCGGGGCACGACATCGCGGCACGGCAGATGCACGGTGGTTTCGGCGGGATGATTTCGGTGCAGCTCACCGGCGGAATGAAGGCGGCCAAGCGTTTCGCCGGGGCGACGGAGATATTCACCCTCGCCGAATCGCTCGGCGGCGTCGAATCGCTGATCGAGCATCCTGCGGCCATGACGCACGCCTCCGTGTCCGGAACGACGCTGGAGGTCCCCGGGAATCTGGTTCGTCTCTCGGTCGGAATCGAGGATGCGGACGACCTCATCGCCGACCTTGACCAGGCCTTCGCAGGTCTGGGGGACTGACCGGCCGGACGATCCGCCGTTTATCCACGGCGTCGGCGCGGGACGGCCGTGGGAAAGGGAAGGATATAGACTCGGGGATTATGACACAATCTGAGCAATCGGCACTCGCGGTGCTGAAACGCTACTACGGCTATGACTCCTTCCGCCCCGGCCAGCAGGATCTTGTCGGTCGGATCCTCGCCGGCCGCGACGTGCTGGGGGTGATGCCGACCGGGGCCGGAAAATCGGTCTGCTATCAGATTCCCGCGATTATGTCCTCCGGCCTCTCCCTGGTGGTCTCGCCTCTGATATCCCTGATGCGAGACCAGGTCGATTCCCTGAACGACATCGGCATACCGGCGGCCTTCGTCAACGGCACCCAGTCCGTCGACGAGCAGTCGACGGTGCTCGCGCAGGCGCTTCACGGCGGCCTCACCCTTCTCTATGTGACCCCCGAGCGATTGGAGACCGAGCGTTTCCGCCGATTTTCGGCGGGCGCCGCGATATCCTCGGTCACGGTCGACGAGGCGCACTGCGTCTCGCAATGGGGCCAGGACTTTCGTTCCTCCTATCTGGCCATCGCCGAATTCATCGGCTCGTTGCCGCACCGACCGGAGGTGGCCGCGTTCACCGCGACGGCCACCGAGCGTGTCCGAAGGGACATCGTGCGTCTGCTCGGGCTGCGCTCGCCCTGCGTCACGGTCACGGGATTCGACCGTCCGAATCTCTTCCTCGATGTCATCAATATGCCCACCAAGGCCAAGAACCGATGGATCTCGCGCTATGTGGCCGAGCATCGCGAGGATTCGGGCATCATCTACTGCGCGACCCGCAAGGAGACCGAAGCGCTCGCGGCGTGGCTGCAGGACACGGGCGTGCGTGCGGTCGCCTATCACGGAGGCTTGCCCGCGGAGGTTCGCGACCGTGCACAGCGCGAGTTCGTGACCGACGAGGCTCCGGTGGTCGTGGCGACGAACGCGTTCGGCATGGGGATCGACAAGTCGAACGTGCGGTATGTGATTCACCACAACATGCCGCAGAGCTTTGAGGCGTACTACCAGGAGGCGGGCCGCGCGGGGCGTGACGGGGAGCCAAGCCGGTGCACGCTGCTGTGGAACGATGCGGATATCATGACACGTCTTCGCCTGCTTGAGTCCGACAGCGGCAACGATCGTCTTACGGCCGAGGAGCAGGAGGTCGTCAAGATCAGCAAGCGACACCTGCTGGACGGCATGATCGGATATTGTCGCACCGCCGGATGCCTGCACCGGTACATGACCCGATACTTCTCCGACTGCGACGGCGACGAGTCGGGAGACGGAACCCGGAACGGCTCGGTGCCGGACGAGGGGAGGCGCCTCACCGGGCATCCGCAGCCCGGCCGTACGGGGACCGGGACGCACGATGGCACATGCGGGAATTGCTCGAATTGCGAGGGGACAGTAGAAAGCGTTGACGTGACCGGAATCGCGCGAGCCATCAGCATCTGCGTCCATGATCTGGATCAGGGATTCGGCATGGGCAAGATCGTGGCGGTGCTCCGCGGATCGAAGGCGCAGGATCTTCTCCAGCGCAGGATGGATGCACTGGCAAGCTATGGGGCATTAAAGGATGTTCCCGACGCGAGAATCCGCGATGTTCTCACGCAGATGATCACCGATGGCCTGCTGCACGTCACGGAGGGACGGCTTCCCATCATCCAGTTCGGCGTGGATGCGGCGCGAGCCGCACGGCAGGATTTCCACTATGAGATCAAGCGCGTGTCGCACATGCGGGGGAGTAGAACGGTCTATGGTGGCGAACCGGGCGCCGACGGGTCTCATGACATCCCGACCGATCGGGAGAGCGAGCTGTTCGAACGTCTGCGTGCCGTTCGACGGGGGATTGCCACCGACATAGGCAAACCCCCGTACATTGTGTTCTCGGACAAGACGCTGCGCGACATGGCCCGCATCGAACCGGTGACCGCCGACCAGTTCCTCTCCGTCAACGGAGTGGGGGACAATAAGCTGAACCTGTACGGCAAGCGATTCATGCAGGCGATTGCCAGCTATGTGAGTGAAGGAGTTTCCCATGGCAGATAAACCAGTGGTAGAAAGTTTCCAACTGGATCACACCAAGGTCAAGGCGCCGTATGTGCGCTATATCGACACCGAAAAAGGGCCGAACGGCGATGTGATCTCCAACTACGACCTGCGTCTGGTGCAGCCCAACGAGAACGCGATCCCCACCGCCGGTCTGCATACGATCGAGCATACGATCGCCGTCCTGCTGCGCGAACGCATACCGGGGTACATCGACTGCTCCCCGTTCGGCTGCCGTACCGGATTCCACCTTCTGACATGGGGCGAGCACAGCACCGAGGACGTGGCCCGTGCGCTGAAGGAGTCCCTGGAGTTCATCGCCGACAAGGCCACCTGGGAGGATGTCCCGGCGACGACCATAGAGAGCTGCGGCAACTATCGCGACCACAGCCTCTTCTCGGCAAAGCAGTGGAGCCGGGACATCCTCGCGAAGGGCATCAGCTCCGACCCGTTCGTGCGCAAGGTCGTGTGAGGCACAAGAACGCATACGCGAGGTCGGCGGTCCGTCTCCTGAGCCTGAGCAAGGCGGGGGAGACGGACCGCCGACGCATATATACGCCCGATTTCGCCGGTGGGGGCGGCTGGCGCATGTATCGGCACGAGTCACGATCCATACGGATCGGCCATGACGGAACCGTCATGTCTAGGCGGAACCGATCCCGTATCAGCCGCTGATCAGATCGCGTTCCCGGTACCGTATCAGCCCGATCAGGAGGAGCACCAGCGCCACGGCGGTGACGGTGGACACCTCGCTCCAGCGCATTGCCTCCACAGGAAGAGCCGGAGTGTCGTGAAAGACGTTGAGATCGTTCACCCAGTCGGGGAAGTCGATGACCTTGGCGACATACCCCATGAGAAAGTCGAACCCGAGATAGGCCCACACCAGACCGGCCAGCCTCGGCGCCAGGCCCATGAACAGGGCCAGAAGGCCCATCGTGAACCATACCGCCGGCATATAGACCAGGCCCGATCGGATGACGGTCCCGCAGCTGAAGGGGCTGTCGTCTCCGGTTCGGGACAGCCACATGGTGCACCACAAGGCGAAAGAGAAGCAGAGCTGGGCGGCGGCCGTCGCCGCAAGCGCGATGAGGAGATGAGTCAGATACAGGGTCGAACGGCTCAGATGCGTGGCGAGAAGAAGCTCGAGCCTGTTCCGACGCTCCTGCCGGACAAGGGAGGAGAACAGCGCCGTGCCCAGACACGCCGTTGCGACGCCGCCGAGCGAGAGAATGGTCACCAGATACTGGCTGGTCGCCGATGCCGCGTAGCCGGGGATCGCGAGAAGCCGCTTCATGATTCCCGAACCGGTGTGCAGAAAGGCGGTCATCTGGCCGAACATGGATCCATACATGACCCCTGCCACACACATGCCCGCCAACGAGCCGATAAGGAGACCCCGCCGTTCGCGCAGAACGATTCCGGGAAGGGTGCGCAGCAGCCGTGACGCATGCGCCCTGCCCGCACGCGGCGCGAGGTAGCCCGCGGACACGTCGCGGTTGGTCTCCAGCAGGTAGGCGATGGCAAGCAGCAGGGACGACAGGAGGACGGTCATCGCCACCGGGAGCCAGTCGTCGTCGGCATACGCCCAGGACAGGTACGACCAGCTGAGGGGGTTGAACCAGCCGGCATCGACATGGACGGTGTCCGTGACCATGCGAATGACGTACAGCCCCCCAAGCAATGCGAACGAAGCCCCTCGGGCGGAGCCGGCCGTGGAGAACACCTGTGCGAACACGAGCGAGACGATTCCCCAGAGCAGCCCCTGCGCTCCGATCGTCGCCGCGAAAAGGAGATTGTCCGCAAAGACGGTCATCGTCGGTACGTTCTGCAACTGGATGGACAGGGCAAGCGTCCCGGTGATGAGGAGCTGCAGGGCGCACTGTTCGATCACCACGGCCGTGGTCTGGGCGAACCGGCCGACCGGGAGCGCAAGAAGAAGCTCGGTGACCCCCTCCTCCTCGTCTTTTCTCGTGCGATCGGTCACATAGACGATCGAGATGATGGCACAGGTCAGACTCGTCAGAAGCGACATGGTCTGGCCGAACATCGTCGCGATCGTCGTGGTGGATGCGGTCGTCCTCGAGGGGCCGAACAGACCCACCATGGCCGGGTTGCGGAACAGGGCGAACATCGTCTCCCGTGCGGAGGGGGTGTGCATGGCGAGGTCGAACTTCCCCGCTCCCGACGCCGCGAATGCGAGCACGCCAAGCAGCCATGCGACGAGGAGAATCCAGTCCCTGCGCACGAGACCGCGCAGCATGGCGAGCGTTCCGGCCAGCGGGCTGTTCATGATGAGGCCCTCCCGTCGGTGGCGTAGTGGCGCAGAAAGAGCTCCTCCAGGGTCTGCGGCGCCGAGTCGAGCTTTACCACC
Organism: Bifidobacterium sp.; assembly: GCA_022649135.1. GTDB lineage: Bacteria > Actinomycetota > Actinomycetes > Actinomycetales > Bifidobacteriaceae > Bifidobacterium. The sequence goes on along the minus strand of JALCNP010000008.1, from coordinate 73,256 downwards.
GTATAGGGCCGAAGGGCGTCGAGCACCTCCTGGATCGAGTCCGAATCCGCCTGAAAGGTGGCCGTCGTGCCGTGGAATTCAAGATCGTGGATGGCCGCCACGTCCGCGAGGGCGGTCGCGGGCCGCGTGGTCCGCACGCTGAACTCATAGCGGGTGAGATGGCGCATGTCCTCCAACGACCCGCATTCGACGATCCTGCCCTCGCGGATGATGGCGATTCGGTCGCATAGCCTCTCCACCTCGGACAGGATATGACTTGAGAGCAGGATGGCCTTGCCCTCCCGCTTGATGCGCTCGGTCTCCTGCGTGAACACGGCCTCCATCACAGGGTCGAGGCCCGAGGTGGGCTCGTCGAAGACATACAGTTCGGCGTTCGACGCCAGGGCGGCGATGAGGGCCACCTTCTGACGGTTGCCCTTCGAATAGGATCGTGCCTTGGTGGTGGGGTCGAATTCGAATCTGTCGATGAGATCGGCGAGACGCCTGCGATCGGGGCTGCCCTGCAGACCGAGAACGAAGTCGATGATCTCCCCTCCGGTCAGGTTGGGCCACAGATAGATGTCGCCCGGCACGTAGGCCACGGATCGGTGTATGTCGACGGCGTCGGACCACGAGTCTTTGCCGAATATGGTCGCGCTGCCGCTCGAAGGCCTGATGAAGCCCAGAAGAGCGCGGATGGTGGTGGATTTCCCCGCGCCGTTCGGGCCGACATAGCCCATGGCCTCTCCGGGATGAATGTCGAAACTGATTCCCCGCAGGGCCTGGAAGGAGCCGAAGCGCTTCCACAGGTCCCTGACCTCAACGATGGTGGACATTGCGCCCTCCTCATGTGCCGGGCGCGCGACGTGGATGGGCTCGTTGCCGATGCCCCCATGCCATGTCGCGCGTTCCCCCGCATCTTCCTGGTCCGTGCTCGACGACAAGCAATGACCATTATCGTGGTGGACATGGACGGGTCCCCGTGGTAGCCTTGCCGCCAGTTGTTTTCGATAGGATTTCGAGGTGACACGTGGCCAGTAACGCACCCGTCCGACGGTTCCGCCATGCGACGATGGCCGATTATGAGCGCATCCAGGAGATCTACGCCCATGCCCGCACGACTATGGCCGAGGCAGGGAATGCCACGCAATGGGGGAGCACCTTCCCCCGAACCTCGGTGGTCCGGGACGACATCGAGTCGGGTCGGACCATTCTGCTGGTCGACGACGACCCTCGCACGGGGGAGGAGCGCATCCTTGCGCAGTTCGCCCTCTGTCCGGGGGACGATCCGACCTACGCCGAGATCAACGGGGCCTGGCTGGACAATGATCCCTACGTGACGATCCACCGCATCGCGTCCTCGGGACTGGCCGGCCACACCTCACGCGACTGCATAGGCTGGGTGATCGACCATTACGGGAACGTGCGTGTCGACACCCATCCCCGCAACAAGGCCATGCAGCACATAGTGGAGACGAACGGCTTCGCGCGCTGCGGCCTCATCCATCTCGTCGACCGTACGGAGGACACCGTGCGCATCGCCTATCAGCGGCACGAGTGGTGACGGGTGGGGACGGCCGAGACGGTCGAGACGGATGAGACGGCCGAGACGGTCGAGACGGCCGAGGCTCAGAGGGATTCCGCGGTTCCGTCGGTCGCGTTGAGCTTCGAGCGCCTGCGGCTGTAACCGAAATACACCCCTAGGCCGATGAGGAACCAGACGGCGAATCGCAGCCATGTCTCCCAGTTCAGTCCGGCGATGAGCACCAGGCAGAAGACGATCGCGACAAGCGGGGTGAAGGGAACCCCGGGTGCCCTGAATCCCCGATGCGTCTGAGGCTGGGTCCGTCTCATCCACAGGATTCCGGCGGAGACGATGATGAATGCGGACAGCGTGCCGATGTTGACCAGTTCGAACAGGATGTTGATGTTGATGAATCCGCCCGCGATGGCGGTGAGCAGGCCGAAGAACCAGGTTCCCTTGAAGGGGGTGCGGTATCGCGGGTGCACATCCCCGAAGAACCGCGGGAACAGACCGTCCCGGCTCATGGCGTAGCATATGCGGCTCTGCCCGTACAGCTGCACGAGCATGACCGTGGACATGCCTATAAGGGCGCCGAGGTTGACGATGAAGGCGAGCCAGTTCATTCCGGTCGCGAGAATGACCCCGGCCACCGGGGCATCGACGAAGTGCGCGAACTTCGGGTATCTGACGATCCCGGTCATGATGAACGTCATGATGACATAGAGAACGGTCGAGATCGCCAGGGACAGCAGAATGCCCCGGGGAAGTGTCCTGCTGGGGTTGATGGTCTCCTCGGCCGAGGAGGAGACGGCGTCGAACCCGATGAAGCTGAAGAACACGATCGACGCGGCCGGAACGATTCCCATCGGCTGTGTCGAGCCGGGCCGGAAGGTGTATATCCCGTAGGGGGAGAACGGCTTCCAGTTGGCCGGGTTCACGTACCAGACCGTGCATGCGATGAACAGAACGATGATCGCGAGCTTGATCAGGACCATGATGTCGTTCGTGCGCTTGGTCTGGTTGATCCCCATGGACAGAATCCATGTGATGAGGAGGACCACGACGAATCCGGGAAGGTTGAAGTACGTGGTGACTCCCGGCGTCGTCCCGTAGGCCGCCGTCAGGGCCACCGGAAGATGCAGGCCGAACCCCTCCAGCAGCTTGTTGAAGTACCCCGACCAGCCGGCCGAAACGGTCGCGGCCTGCAGGGCGTATTCCAAAATCAGGTCCCATCCGATGACGAACGCGATGAGTTCGCCGAAGGCCATGTACGCGTACGAGTAGGCCGATCCCGACACCGGTGCCATGGAGGCGAATTCCGCGTAGCACAATCCGGCGAACCCGCAGCACACGGCCGCGAGTATGAACGAGACGGACAGGGCCGGCCCTGCGGTGAGCGCTCCCTTTCCGGTGAGTACGAAGATGCCGGTTCCGATGATCGCCCCTATGCCCAGCATGGTCAGATCGAAGGTCTTCATGGTGCGTTTAAGGGGAGTTGCCTCGTGGATCATCTGATCCACGGATTTTTTGCGTAGTAGGTCCATTGCTCTCTCGTCATGCCGTTCCGGTGAAACCATTCTCCATGATAACCGTGGTCCGGCCGGGCTGACGGCATTCGTCACATATGCGAGACACAATGGGGGCATGAGTTTGAACGCGTTGCCGCAATGGCACTTTTCCACCCCCGCGGGCATGACGAACTATACGGATGCGATGCGGAGATATCCGGCGCAGGCGATTGTCGATCTCGCCGCGCTGAAGAACAACATGAGACATCTCGTCGACGTCGTGGGAGGCCCGAACGGTTCGACGGCCGTCATGGGCGTGGTCAAGGCCGACGCCTACGGGCACGGTCTCATTCCGGCGGCTCTTGCGGCCCTGGCCGGCGGGGCGACGTGGCTGGGCACCGCGCAATCGGCGGAGGCCCTTCGCCTGCGCGAATCCGGAATCGGCCCGGACCGCTGCCGCATCCTCACCTGGGTCTACAACGGGCTTCGCGCGCCGTTCGACGACCTCATCTCCCACGACATCGACATCTCGGTGGGCTCCCTTGACGGCATCGCCGCCGTGGCGGCCGCCGCACGAAGGCTCGGCGTCCCCGCGCGCGTGCATGTGAAGGTGGACACGGGTTTCGGGCGCAACGGCTTCACCGAGGAGGGATTCGGGGCCGCGCTGGAGGCGCTTGCCCCCCTCGCCAGGGAGGGCGTGCTGCATATCGTGGGCCAGTGGAGCCACCTTGCTGTGGCCGACGCGCCGGACGTGCCGGAATTCGTGGCATCGACGGACCGTCAGATCGCATCCTTCGGCAGATTCACTCGGGCCATGGCCAAGGCCGGCGTCGAACCGGAGATCAGGCACCTGGCGAACACCGCCGCCACCCTTTCGCGTCCCGACATACACTATGAGCTCACCCGCCCCGGAATCGGACTGTACGGCTACGAACCCGATCGCGCCATGGGAACGCCCTCCCAGTACGGCCTTCGTCCGGCGATGACCCTGCAGGCCCAGCTTGGCACGGTGAAGGACGTGGAGGCGGGACACTCGATCTCCTACGGCAGGACGTACCTGACCTCCGAGCGGACGAGCACGGCGATCGTGCCGGTCGGATATGCCGACGGCATCCACCGCTCGGCCTCCGGATTCGACGAGCAGGGGGCGAAGCATATGGACAGACCCGGCGGCCCGGTTCGGGTCATGACCGTCCAGGGCCCTCGTCTGCTGCATGTCTCGGGTCGGGTGTGCATGGACCAGTTTGTTCTGGATCTGCATGGGGACGCCGGTCGCCTCGGAGTGCGCGAGGGCGACACGGTCGAACTGTTCGGCCCCGGGCGTGGCGTCGAGGATGGGGAGCCGACCGCGGACGATTGGGCCCAGGCGGCGGATACGATAAGCTATGAGATTTTCGCCTGTCTGCGCAACCGCATACCGCGCCTCTATCTGAACGCCTCGCAGGCCCTTCCCGCGTCGGATGCGGCGATGCTCGATCCGCGCACCCTTCTGTGAGCGTGCACCGCTCCGCCGGCAGAGCCCCCGGCGGTCTGATGCCGCCGCCCGTGGCGCACATCACATCAGCTGGCAGACAAACGGGCTTGCCAAGAGCCGACCGACGTGGTGGTATTGCATCATGACCACTTCAACTTATGCAGGCAAAGAGCCAAGCACGATCGCATACACCGCCGTCGCGGACATCACCGGAGGGCGCAACGGGCACGCCGTGAGCCATACACCCGACCTGGAGCTCGACCTTGACACCCCGGTAGCCATGGGGGGCAAAGGCAAGGGAACGAACCCCGAACAGCTGTTCGCCATCGGCTGGGGCGCCTGCTTCCAGGGCGCTCTGGGTCTTGCTGCCAAGGAGATGCACATCCCCGCGACCAAGCTCGTGCGCAGCAAGGTCCGTTCCCATATTTCACTGGGGGACGAGGGCGAGTCATTCGGAATCAAGGCGAGGATCGAGGTGTATCTGCCCGATGTGGACGCCGGACGCCGTCAGGCTCTCGTCGAGCGCACACAGAAGCTCTGCCCTTATTCCAAGGCGACCGCGGGCAACGTCCCCACGGAAATCGTCGTGGTGGATTCGCTCGACTAGAATCCTTTCCGCGAACGGGCGCGTTCGATGGACGACTGCGCCCGAGTACGGGAGCGGTCGCGAATGGGCGAATCCGGGGGAGAGGATTGAAGCATGGACGCACTGATCGCGTCGGACAATCCGTACAGCACGGCGGAGCGTCTTCCCGATGAGGGGTATGACATCCGCGATGAGGAGCGATGGGCTCAGGAGCCGCCGAAGTCGCGCTCCCGCACCGCTTTCGAACGTGACCGTGCACGGCTCGTCCATTCGTCGGCGCTGCGCAGGCTGGGGGCCAAGACGCAGATACTGGTGGCCGGAACGGATGATTTCGCCAGAACGAGGCTGACCCATACGCTGGAGGTCGCCCAGATCGGGCGGCAGATCGGCGCCATGCTCGGCTGCAATCCCGATGTGGTCGACTGCGCCTGTCTCGCCCACGATCTTGGACACCCGCCATTCGGCCACAACGGCGAGAAGGCGCTCGCCGGTATCGCCAGGGACATAGGCGGGTTCGAGGGCAATGCCCAGACCTTGAGGCTGCTGACGCGGCTTGAGCCGAAAATCTTCCATCCCGATGGGCGCCCGGCCGGAGTCAATCTCACCAGGGCCTCACTGGACGCCGCGGTCAAATACCCGTGGACGCTCGCCGAGGCCTCGCGTCACCCGAAAGGCGAGCGTTCGGCAAAGTTCTGCGTGTATCCGGACGACGAGGACGTTTTCAACTGGCTGAAGGCGGACGCGCCGCGCGAACGCACCCCCATGGAGTGCCAGGTCATGGATCTTTCCGACGACATCGCCTACAGTGTCCACGACGTCGAGGACGCGATCGCGACCGGATCGTTCAATCCCATCGCGTTGGCCGATGCGCGCGTTATCGACGCCATCGTCGACGTCACCCGTGCCTGGTACGGCGCGAAATGGGATGCCGACGAGCTGCTGAGGGCGTTGGAGCGTCTCACCGGGGAGCGTATGTTCCCCGCTCACTTCAACGGGTCGCGGCAGGCTCTCGCGCAGCTCAAGAACATCACCAGCACCCTCATCGGGCGCTTCGCCGGATCGGTCGAGGCGGCCACGCGGCGCGCCTATGGCTCCGGCCCTTTGACGCGCTACAGCGCATCGGTGATCATACCGCCCTCCACCGCATACGAGATCGTCGCGCTCAAGGGGATCGCCGTTCATTTCGTGATGGCCCCGCGGGAGCGCGAACCCCTTCATCAGGAGGAGCTGTCCATCGTCGAGGATCTCGTCGACGTCCTCATGTCGGACTCCCCGCGTGCCAGCGACGCGCTGGAGACCGTGTTCCTCGAGGATTGGAACGAGGCCTCAAGCGACGACGAGCGGCTGCGTGTCGCCGTCGATCAGGTGGCGAGCCTCACCGACAGCTCCGCCCTCGCGATGCATTCGATTCTGTGCTGACGCTACTGTAGTGACCTATGGCAGGGATGATTGAAAAAGAAGACGTGGAAAAGGTGCGTGCCGCGGCCGACCTGTATGACATCGTCTCCTCCACCGTCACGCTTAAACCTTCGGGGACCGGGACCTTTGTGGGGCTGTGCCCCTTCCATGACGAGAAAACGCCCAGCTTCAACGTTCGTCCGTCGCTGGGGGTGTGGCATTGCTTCGGGTGCGGGCTGGGCGGCGATGTCTTCGCCTATGTCGAACACAGGGAGAACATCGATTTCCGCGAGGCGGTGGAGCTCCTCGCCGACAAGTACCACATCGAACTCCACTACGAGTCGGGTGGGGGCCGCGAGGAGCACTCCGGGTCGGCGAGGGCCCGTCTGATCGAGGCGAACGAGGAGGCCCAGCGTTTCTTTCTTTCGCAGATCACCAGCAGAGAGGCTCTCGCCGCGCGCAAGCTTCTCGGCGGGCGCAATTTCAGCCAGGCCGACTGCGAGCGGTTCGGTTGCGGCTACGCGCCCCAGGGATGGGACAACCTGGTGAGGCATCTCGCCTCGCGGGGATTCACGCAGAAGGAGATGCTCGACGCCGGCTTGGCCCGCATGGGCCAAAGAGGGGTCTACGACTACTTCAGGGGCAGGGCCACCTGGCCCATCCGGGACTCCACCGGCCGCACGCTGGGATTCGGTGCCCGCAAGCTCTATGACGATGACACCATCGCCGCCAAATACATCAACACCCCGGACACCGCGCTGTACCGCAAGAACCAGGTGCTGTACGGCATAGATCTCGCCAAATCGAGCATCGTCAAGAAGCGCCAGGTCGTGATCGTCGAAGGATATACGGACGTCATGGCCTGCCATCTCGCGGGCATCGACACCGCCATCGCCACATGCGGCACGGCCTTCGGCGCCGAGCATGCCAAAATCGTGCGGCGGCTCATCGCCGACGACTCGCTGGGCGCGGTCCAGCTTGTGGGGCCGAGAAAGGTCGAAGGGCAGTCGCTGAGCTCTCGAATCGTGTTCACCTTCGACGGGGACGCCGCCGGGCAGAAGGCGGCGCTGCACGCCTTCAACCTGGACTCCGCCTTTCTGTCCCAGACCTTCGTCGCCGTGGCCGACGACAATCTCGATCCATGCGATCTGAGAATCGAGCGCGGCAACGAGGCGGTGCGATCGCTGATCGAAGGGTCGACGCCCCTGTACGACTTCGTCATCAACGCGGCGATCGACCGCTTCGACACGTCGTTCACGACCGGGCAGATGGGTGCGGTGAAGGCCGTGGCCCCTCTCATCGCCCAGATTCGCGACCGGTCCCTGCTGGACATCTATACACGCAAGGCCACGCGCCGCGTCGGAGTCGAGCTGGAGATCATGCGTCGCGAGGTCAATGCCAGCAGACGGGGACTGCACATACGCGACGACGACGCCTACGCTTCCCCCCGACGGTTCGCATCGGGGCCGAATGCGGCCGAAAGACAGGCCGGCCGCGGCCCTGTTGACGATCCGGCCGCGCGCAGGGCATTGGAGCGTCGGGATGCCCGAGACCAGACGTATTACCGCATCGACGATGCGGTGTTCATCTGCGAACAGCAGTTCATGGCCACGCTCATCCAGGTGCCTCGCGCGATGGATTCCGACTGGTTTGGCCGACTTGCGCTCGCCAATTTCATGACCCCGGTGTTCAGATCCCTGTTCCAGGCCGTGGCCGCCGCCGGGGGGCTCCCCGATAACGATACGCCTCAGGGATTGTGGATCCATAATCTCACCAAGGCGGGCGGCCCCCTGCTTGAGCAGGTCATCAACGAGCTTGCCGTGATGCCCCTGCCTCTTCCCGTCGACGAGAAAACCAGCGACCCCGGTTCGCAGGCCCGGGAGGATTCCTCCTCCGACCCGGTCAAGCTTCCCAGCGCCGCCGAAAAGCAGTATGCGGCGGAGCTCCTGGTCCGTCTTCTCGACATGGGATTCATGCGTCGGATCGGTTCGGCCCGTAGGAGGATGGCGCAGCTCCCCGACGGAGAGGAGAAGATAGCCCTGCTGGGCGAGGTGACCCGCATGGAAACCACACGTAAGGATCTTCAGGCCCAGGTCTACGGCAACACCGTGGGGTGAACGGCCACACGTGGGGCGAATCGTCACGCGGGGTGGCGTGTTCACATGGGGTGAATGTCCGTATGGGGTGAATCGTCACGCGGAGTGAATCGTCATGCGGCCCGAGTGGTCATGGGCCGGCCCTCGTCGGCGCGGCGTCGCGGGCCGAGCACGGTCGCCGCAAAGCCCCTGCGCGGGGCGGGGCGATGGGGAATCGCCCCGCGCGGGTCTCTTCCGTCCTGCCCCCCTTGTGGCCATGTCCGGGGCGGTGTCCGGATTTTTAGAGCTCGTAGTCCCCGACCGGACCGATCGTCAGCGCATCGTCGTGGGTTCTGCCGGTATGGATGGCGTCGTTGATCGCCGCCACCTGGCCGGGGTCGACGTCATAGCTCCGCCCGTCCAGCGCCTTGACGGGAATCACCCAGCCGCCGTGCGTCATATATAGCCGATCGGCGTCACGCAGCTCGTTCAGGGAGAGCTTCTTGTATTCGACGTTCATCCCCTCCTGACGTCCCCACGCGAAGAACTCTCTTTGCGAGGTCCCGTTCAGGATTCCGATGCGGGGATCCGGTGTAGTGAGTCGATCGCCGTATTGGGCGACGATCGAGGAATTCGGGCATTCCAGAGTGAACCCGTCGGTGGTGTAGGTGATGGCGTCGTCCGCGCCCCGTCTGTCGCACTCGCGATGCATGGACTGGTTGACCGCATAGCTGAGCGTTTTGGCGCCGTTGAGCAGCCAAGGCGCCTTGCTCGTGGCGTCGGAGGGATATCCGCGGCTCAGCGAGGTCAGAGAGATCGGGTCGAGCTCATGAAGCTTTCCGTCGCCGTCGAGGAACATCCACACACTCGGCAGCGCGCCCCGTCCGCTGGCCTCCCCCACGCCCGTGGTGGGATCGAGCCCTCTCGAGACGAGGATGCGAAGCATCGGCCCGGGCTCCGGGGCATGATAGCGGCGGACGATTGCATCGACCGCTCGGGAGAAGGCTTCCTGATTGGGCTCGGGCATGTCCATGAGCCGGGCGGAATGGGCGAGTCGCCGCAGATGGTTCTCCAGGGAGACCGGATACCCCTTCCACACCGTCGTGGCCTCGAAGATTCCGTCGCCGCGCAGCACGCTGAGATCGAACGCCGAAACGCAGGTCTCCTGTGGATCGATGATTCTGAGGAGGTCATCGCCGCCCGCCTCCAGCGGCGAATGCTCCGGTGCGAACAGCGCCTGCGCGTTTCCGATGCCCAGTATGACTGCGTCCATGATGCTCCTTTGTGATGCTTCCGGTGGATTCACCCATAACCTAGCTCATGCGTATTACCGTGCGCGTTTACGAACGTGCGGCGTCCGTAACAAACCCATGTCCACGCTCGTGTGCCCACGCGCGTGTGTACGCCGGCCCCCGCCGGCTTCGGCGGACAGTCGACCTCCGGGGGGAGAGGGAGGAAGCCGGGGAGGGCGCAGCGTGCCCGTCCCCGTGTCTGAGGGTTGACACGCCGCGATACGAAACCGTAATAGGCATTTAATCTGCGCTGCATATCGTACGGAACTGAACGGCGAGACAATCCGAGGTGATGACGACAATGAGCGAAACCGAACTGGGCGAATCGACGCCCCCCGTGGAGGCTCGAAGGGCGTTCCGGCAAGGGGCGACACGTCCCACATGCGGCATATCCAAGGGGTTCGCGCAGGCGAACATGATTTCCCTTCCCGAGGAATACGCCTACGATTTTCTTCTGTTCGCCCAACGCAACCCCAGACCCTGCCCCATTCTCGACGTCCTCGACGCGGGGTCGCCCGTTCCCTCGATCGCCCGTGATGCCGACGTGAGAACGGATATAGGCCGATACCGGGTGTGGGAGAACGGAGAGCTGACGGACACCGTCGATGACATCACATCCGTGTGGGCGAGCCACGGAGATCTGGTCACATTCCTCATCGGCTGCAGCTTCACCTTCGAGTTCCCGCTCATGGATGCGGGGATTCCCGTCCGCCATATTCTGGCCGGTCGCAATGTGCCCATGTATGACACGTCGATACCATGCGTTTCCGCCGGACGCTTCAGCTCGACCATGGTGGTGTCCATGAGGGGGATCCAGCCTGACCGTGTCAGCGATGCGGTCCGCATATCCGCCCGGTACCCGAGCGTGCACGGTGCGCCGGTGCACGTCGGCAGCCCCGCGCGCATCGGGATCGCGGACATCGGCCGGCCGGACTACGGGGATCCGCCGATTCTGGAGGATGGCGACATTCCGGTGTTCTGGGCCTGCGGCGTGACACCCCAGGCTGCGGTGATGGCATCGAAGCCGTCATTTGCGATCACCCACGCCCCAGGGTACATGTTCGTCACGGACGTGCCCGACAGATGCTACATGGTGTAGCGGGGCTCGCGTCGCGAAATGCCGCCGCCCGACGCAGGGCGGCGTTCCGGCGCTCGCGCCCGAGACGCACCGAGATCGCGCACGGCGCAGGGAGGAAGACAGGATGACTCGAACAGGGATGGATGGACAGGGAATGGGAATCGACCTCAACAGCGACATGGGGGAAAGCTATGGGCGCTGGAGTCTGGGAGATGACAGAGCACTTCTCGGCGTGGTCTCCAGCGCGAACATAGCCTGCGGGTTCCATGCGGGCGATCCGGCAGGCATACTGGGCACGGTGACGGACGCCGTGCGTCACGGGGTGACCATAGGGGCCCACGTCTCGTATAACGACCTGGCCGGTTTCGGACGGCGGTTCGTCGATGAGCAGCCCCGCGACCTTACCGCGGAGATCATCTACCAGATCGGGGCCCTTCAGGCATTGGCCGCGACCGTGGGAGGAAGCGTTCGCTATGTCAAGCCCCACGGGGCGCTGTACAACAGGATAGTCGATGACCGGAGGCACGCCGCGGCCGTTGTGGATGCGATTTCAGCCATGGGCGCCTCGATCGGGCTCCTGACTCTGCCTGGATCCGTTGTCGGCGAGATGGCGGACAAGGCCGGGATCGCGGTGTATCGCGAGGCCTTCGCGGATCGCGCCTACACCCCCGAGGGCCGGCTGGTTCCCAGAACCCGTCCCGGCGCCGTCATCAGCGACGTCGACGCCGTGACGGCCCGCGTGCGAGATCTGGTGACGACCGGCCACATCACCGCCATCGATGGTTCCCGCATCGCCATCGAGGCTGATTCCGTATGCGTCCATGCCGACAGCCCCGGGGCGCTTGAGATGGCCGGGGCGATAAGGCGGCAGCTGTCCGACGACGGCGTGACCGTGACCGCCTTCGCCGGAACGGGGCGTGTCCGGCGGCGGCAGGGATGATGAACTTCCTCCCTGCCGGTGAGGACGGTCTGCTGATCGATGTCCCGGACCTTCAGACGGCGATGGCGCTGCACGCTGCCATCGCCGAGGACCGTGAACGGCCCGGATCGGTTCTGCGGTTCCTCGGCCGGGTGGTTCCGGCCGCGCATACGGTTCTCGTGCAGTTCGATTCCGCCCTTGCCCCCCGTTCCCGGATCATCGAGGCGCTGCGCCTGCTTGACGTCCGGCCCCGGGGCGAGCGGGCCGCGCGCGAGGTGACGATCGACGTCATCTACAACGGAGAGGACCTTCCTGCGGTCGCTCGTCTGCTTGGCGTGAGCGAGCAGGAGATCGTGGAACGGCATGCCCGGCACCCGTGGACCGCGGGGTTCGTCGGGTTCGCCCCCGGATTCACCTATCTCAGCGGCGGCGACCCTCTTTTCGACGTGCCTCGGCGTCCGACCCCGAGAGTGGTCGTGCCTGCGGGCTCCGTGGGTCTTGCCGGGACCTTCAGCGGCGTATACCCGCGCGAAAGCTCTGGTGGGTGGCAGCTTCTCGGCGTCACGACCGCGCCTGTGTGGGATGAGAGAAGGAATCCCCCCGCGGCTATACGGCCCGGCGACGTCGTCCGTTTCCGTCCCGTTCGGGAGAGGTACGCGCTCGCTTCCCTGGATGATCGCGAGGAATGCAGCGGCGGCAAGGATACCCGTGGCGGCGGATTCCTTCCGGAGGCGGATCGCGGCGATTCCCGACGCTCCCGGGAGACGCCGCGGCATACGGACGGCGGGCCGCGCGTCACGGGCATCCGGGTGGACAGCCCCGGGATGCTTGCCGTGTTCGAGGACGGCGGCCGGAGTGCCAGCGATATGGGCGTGACCGGTTCGGGGGCGGTCGACAGGCCCGCCCTGCGACGGGCGAACCGACTTGTCGGGAACGAGAGGAACCTCGCTGCGCTCGAGGTGACCGGCGGCAACATGCGCTTCACGGCGCAGGGAGAGGTCGTGGTCTGTGTCGCCGGTGCGAATGTGCCGATATCGATCGTTGCCACCGATGGCTCCCGCAGCCGCATCGAGGATGAGCGCGCCGTCATCGTGTGCGACGGGGAAAGCGTCGAGTTGGGGTCTCCCCGCACAGGCTGGCGCGATTACATCGCCATGCAGGGGGGATTCGACGTTCGACCGGTGCTGGGAAGCGCCTCCCGGGATACGATGTCGGGCATCGGCCCGGATCCGGTGCTTCCGGGGGACTTCCTTGCATGCGGCCTCCATGGGTTCTCCGTCGTCGGAGAGCCGAGTCCATGGCCCGACCTTCCGCGCAAAGGCGACACGACCGAGCTTGAGGTCGTCGTCGGTCCGCGCGACGACTGGTTCACCCCCGGCAGCATGCACCTGCTGTTCGCGCAGACCTGGCTTGTCACCGCGCGTTCGAACCGGGTCGGCGTGCGTCTCGAGGGAGACTGCGCCATGCAACGGTGCGTCACCCGGGAATTGGCGAGCGAAGGCACGGTGTGCGGTGCAATCGAGATTCCCTCCGACGGGCAGCCGGTGCTGTTCCTTCGTGACCAGCCCGTTACGGGAGGCTACCCCGTCGCCGCCGTGCTGACGCCGCGATCCCTGCAACTCGCGGGGCAGCTCCCCGCCGGGGCGCGCATTCGATTCACGCGCCACACGCCGCGACGGACATCAATGGACAACAACAGCCAAGGAGCAGTACGCCATGCATAGGGTTCTTATCGCCAACCGCGGTGAAATCGCGGTCCGCATCATCCATGCCTGCCATGACGGCGGGAGAACGGCCATAGCGGTGTATGCGGACGATGACGCCGATTCGCTTTTCGTGCACCTGGCGGATGAGGCCTATGCCCTTCCGGGTCGTTCGGCGGCAGGGACCTACCTGAACATCGAGGCCGTGGTGGACGCGGCGCTGCGGTCCCATGCGGATGCCGTACACCCCGGCTACGGGTTCCTTTCCGAAAACGCTCAGTTCGCACAGGCCGTCATCGACGCCGGACTGGTGTGGATCGGTCCCTCGCCGGAGACGATCCGGGATTTGGGGGACAAGGTCCGTGCGCGGGCCATAGCGGCGGAGGTCGGCGCCCCCATGGCCCCGGGAACGACCGCCCCGGTCCATGACGCGCGTGAGGTGGTCGACTTCGCCAGGACGCACGGGCTGCCGATAGCGATCAAGGCGGTGTACGGCGGTGGCGGTCGCGGGCTCAAGGTGGTGCGCAGGCTCGAGGATGTGCGCGAGGCCTTCGAATCCGCGACGCATGAGGCTCTGGTGGCCTTTGGCAACGGCGACTGCTTCATCGAACGTTTTCTGGACAGACCACGCCATGTCGAGGTTCAGATCGTGGCGGACACCCATGGTCATGTCGTCGCCGTGGGAACGCGCGACTGCTCGCTCCAGAGGCGCAACCAGAAGCTGATCGAGGAGGCCCCCGCGCCCTTCCTGGAGGGGGGAATCCTCGCGCGCCTGGAGAATGCCGCGGTGGCCATCTGCTCCCGGGTGGGGTATGTGGGTCTGGGAACCGTGGAGTTTCTGGTGTCCGATGACGGAACCCTGTCATTCATGGAGGTCAACACCCGCGTCCAGGTCGAGCATCCCGTCACCGAATTGGTGTCGGGGCTCGATCTGGTTCAGCTGCAGTTGCGCATCGCCGAAGGAGAATCGATCGAGGGCCTGCACGCGCATGCGCAGGGGCATGCGATGGAATGCCGGATCAATGCCGAGGATCCCTCCCGGGGATTCGTTCCGTTCCCGGGAACGATCACCGCTTTGAGAATCCCCAGCGGACCCGGAATCCGCTTTGACACGGGAGTCGCCGCCGGCTCCGCCATTCCCGGGCAGTTCGATTCGATGCTTGCGAAGCTCGTCGTGCATGCGCCCACCCGTCTCGAATGCATAAGACGCATGCGCAGGGCGCTGGACGAATTGTCGATTGGCGGAGTCCCCACCGTCATCCCCTTCGATAGGGCGGTGTTCGAGGACAGCGATTTTATCGGTCCCGACTCCTTCCGCGTCTATACCCGTTGGATCGAGGAGGTGTTTCTGCCCCGCGTGCCGGCCTCGACCCTGGAGGGCGAGGAGCCCGGGACCCGTGCGGGCCGGCCGCGGATCACGCGCACGTGGGTCGAGGTGGATGGCAGGCGGGTCGAGCTGGGAATCCCCGCCGGAACCGGCATCATAACCGGTACCCCGTCCTCTGGCTCGAGTCGGGATGTCGATCGATCCGAAGGGGGAGCGGTCGAGGCGAAGGCCAATCCGGGGGACATCCCCTCCACCATCACCGGGACCGTGGTGCGCTGGCTGGTGGAGGATGGGAGTCGTGTCGAGGCGGGTGAGCCGGTCGTCGTCCTCGAGGCGATGAAGATGGAGACGCAGATCGTCGCCACGATGGGGGGCGTCCTCCACATCCATGCCCATGTCGGGGATCTGATCGAATTCGGTCAGATTCTCGCGGTGACGGCCGACGCGGTGACGGCCACCGCACAAACGGTCGAGGACGCTTCGAGCGCAAAGGAGAGCAGATGATGAATGATTCGGTGAGGTCCGGTGTCGGCGGGAGAGCGAGTCTGCGGAGTCTGCTGAGATACCACGCCGTCTCCAGACTTCAGACCGCGGCCGCCAGCGATGTGGGGAGGGGGAGCGAAACGCTGATGACCTTTGTCCGTGGCGATCTGTTTCGCGCCGCCCGGATGTTCGCGGCCCGTCCCAGCAGGGCCTTGGTGGTCACCGGCTTCTTCATTCCCAAGGCTGCCGTTCCCGCCGCGGAATCCGACGGTCCGGTGGGGGCCGTCGAGCTGTGTGCCGCCCTCAGGGCCATTGGAGGGGATGCCTGGCTGGTCAGTGATTCGTGGTGCCGGCCGGTGGTGCAGGCGAGTGCGTGCGGCTCGCTGCCCGAGGACCATGTTCTCATCGCCCCCGGCGGATCCGGATTCGATTCCTGGTTTCAGAAGATGCGCGATTTCGTCCGCGACAATAGGGTGGACACCGTCATCTTCATCGAAAGGGTGGGGCCCTCTCGCGACGGCAGCCCCCGGAACATGAGGGGAATCGACATTCTCGAATGGACCGCCCCTCTGAGCAGGCTTTCCCACCTGGGTCTTCATACGATCGGAATCGGGGATGGCGGCAATGAGATAGGGATGGGCCGCATCGCCCCCTATGCCATCGAGGGGATCGTGAGGCATGGCGAGAGGATAGCCTGCACCGTGGCGACCCAGGAGCTCATCGTGTCGGGGACCTCGAACTGGGGAGGCCATGCTCTGGTGTGCGCGTTGTATGCCATGGGCTGCCGCCAGACGGAGCCGCTTCTTGAGGAGTCGTGGCACAGGGATGTTCTTGCCCGGATCGCCGGCGCCGGAGGTCTGGACGGGGTCACGTTGAGGAACACGCCCACTGTCGACGGGCTGAGCGAGGAGGCGTATTTTTCGAGAATCCGCGTGCTTTCTCGTCTCGCGAAACTCTAGGAGCCGCCCCCGTTCCCGCCGCTGGGCGTGGGGGAGGGGCTATCCGAAATGTCTATACCGTAATCCTGTCCGCGCTCCGCTGTGCGTGGAGGGGGACGGCGGGAGCGCAGGGCGGAGGGACGTGCGATCGAGGGACGGGTGATCCGGGGGTGTCGGGTGCGGCCTCCCCGCGACGAGGAGACTACGGCAGCGAATAAAGGGTCGCCCTGGATTGCCCCTCCATGCGTACCTTGCCCTGCCGGGTGAGCTGGCGCAACAGGTGCGCGGCCTGGTTCTTGTTCACTCCGAGGTTGCGCTGGATCTGGGCGCGGGTGAGGGGGACCCCGGCGCTGGCCAGATAGTGCAGGGTGA
The DNA here is from genome assembly GCA_022649135.1 of Bifidobacterium sp. Classification (GTDB taxonomy): domain Bacteria; phylum Actinomycetota; class Actinomycetes; order Actinomycetales; family Bifidobacteriaceae; genus Bifidobacterium. The sequence continues at coordinate 56,599 of JALCNP010000008.1, read as the reverse complement.
TTTGCTCCAGGGTGTGCACGGGGTACGGCTGCGTCGCGTCGGCCAGGGGTCTCGCGCCGTCGCGTTCGGGATCGGCGCAGCCGTGGCCGAGAAACGCCACCTGCAGGGGTGCGCACCCGATCACTCTCATCCCCGTCAGGGCCAGCGCATGGTCGTGGGTGACCGATTGCGTCGGTGAGGGGAATATGTAGCGCTGGGCTGTCGGCGGGTGTAATGCGGCCTCGGGGGAGGAGGGATCGTCGTGCCTGGTCGATTCCGTTCCGTCGGTGTAGGGTGTGCCACGGTTGAGCGGCATGGTTTTCGGCAGTATCACCGCCACGGAGGATGGACCGACGCATAGCTGGGGGCTGGTTTCGTTGTCCTCGTAGATGTCCATGATGTGCTGGATTCCGATGCCGTAGTTGTTGCATAGGCCCAGCATGCTGAGGATCTGCGCAAGATGGGGGTTGCGGGCCTGGGAGATTCCGTTGAGAAGATCGTTCACCTCCAGACCGTGCACCAGGCCGCCCAGGGAGATCACCTCTATTCTGCTGGCGAATTGATTGACGATGGTGGGGCCGGAATAGTTGTAGTCGCGGTGCACCAGCGCATTGACCAGCGCCTCCTGCACGGCGGGAACGGGCCAGCTTTCCCCGCAGCGCCCGACGATGTAGGACAGCGTCCGACGAATCTGGGAAACAACGGATCCGCCGCATTCGTGGTGGTCGAGGAGATTCGTCTTCGTGTCGGATGCGAAAACCGCGCATTTCGTCAGATAGGGGCACTGGTCGCTGAGCAGCAGCGCAAGGTTGGTGAAGGTCTGCGAGGGGCCGGTGACGTGCCACTCCTCGAGTCGCTTGTCGCTCCACTCGACCCCGATGTGGCGGAAGGTTTTTTGGGCGTCGTCGAAGGTAAGGTCCTGACGGGGGCATGGGCGATCCTCAAACGTCGCGGAGCTGCCCCCTGGCCGGTCGAACTCATCGCGGTCCCGCAGATCCATCTCGCGTATCGTCTGCAGAAGGGGGGTGGCCGGGGGTTTCGTCCCCGTCAGCATCTGGGAATAGGGAAGGCCGTCGGAGGTTTTCCCCGATGAGGTGATGTCGTCGCCCGGACTCTTCTGCTTGCTCATGCCCCGATTCTATCTTTTCGATGAGACACGATGATGTCATCGTAATTCATCGCTCCGATGCGGCGACCGTGCGGACGGCGCCCTACAGGAGACGGAACAGGCGCCGCTTGGGGTCGGTGTATGGGGGATAGGCGATTCTCAGCGTATCGGGTACGCCGGGTTTGCTCGTCACGGAGGTGACATGGGAGAATTCGAGGAAGCCGGCCTTCCCGTGATAGGTCCCCAGACCGGAATCCTTCATTCCCGAGAACGGCAGTCGGCTGGACGCAAGATGGCCCAGAGGAAGGCCGAACCCCAGGGCACCGGTTGCGACGGAGTCTTCGAAAAGCGCTCTGGTCCGCGGGTTTCTGCTGAACACGTAGGTGGACAGCGGATGCGGTCGTGAATTGATGAAACGTGCCGCACGGACTGCGTCGGGAATCGTCAGAACCGGTAGTATCGGGCCGAATATCTCTTCCCTCATCACGGCGGAATCGGGGTCGACTTCTGTCAGAACCGTCGGTTCGACATACAGGTCGTCGCGATCGTGCGATCCACCGAAGGCGATGCGGCCGCAACCCTCCTGTGGCTTCGGCTTCCCCGGGGTCCCGGATCCCTCGGCGCGTGGCAGAAGACCGACGAGCCGATCGAACTGCCGTACGTTGATGATTCGCGCATAGCTCGAACTGGCGCGGGGGTCGGCGCCGAAGAACATGCGGATCGCCCTGCCGATTTCCTTCGTGAGCTCGTCCGCGACATCCGGCGTGGCGAGGACGTAGTCCGGGGCGACGCATGTTTGGCCGGCGTTGATGAAGCGCCCCCATGCGATTCGACGTGCCGCGACTCTCACGTTCGTCGACCCGTCGACGAAAACCGGCGACTTGCCGCCCAGCTCGAGTGTGACGGGCGTGAGATGCTCGGCTGCCGCGTGCATGACGATTTTCCCTACGCGGCCGGAGCCGGTGTAGAACACATGATCGAAGGACTGGGAGAGAAGCCGGGTCGCCGTCCCGGCATCCCCCTCGACGACCGCGACCGCCCGTGGGTCGAGGTACCGCGGCACAAGCTCGGCAAGGAGACGGCTTGTCTGCGGCGCAAGCTCGGATGGCTTGAGGCACACGCAGTTCCCCGCGGCGATCGCATCGACCATGGGCTGCAGACTGAGAAGAAGAGGGTAGTTCCACGGTGAGATGACGAGAACGACCCCCTGCGGCCGGGCATGGGTCCATGTGCGTGCGGGCTGCATGAGGATCGGGGCCGCCTTGTGATGGCGTGCCGCCCACATCCGCATGCGGGGTTTGACGAAACGGATCTCGTGCATCAGCATGTCGATTTCCATGAGAACGGTCTCGGCGGGAGGCTTGCCCATGTCGGCGTGCACCGCCCGGGTGATCCTTTCTGCATTGTCCCTCACCATGCGGGCCATCGAGTCCAGCTGGTACGCCCTCCAGGAGAGAGGCCGTGAGATGCCTCGGTCGAAGCCGTTGCGCAGATGGGTGAAGATCACCGTTTCCCTGTCGTTCATAATCGCCTGCCTTGCAAGAATCGTGGTCGTTGCCGTCGGCGCGTGTGCCGCGGCCGTTTGCGCCTGCGCCGATCGGGCCTTCCGTCGTGCGGCAGTCATGCCTTCTACCACAATAGGCGTCGATGGTCCGTGTCCGCGTCGCCTGTTTTCTTGCAGCTTATGCTTCGCGGCCACCGCGCCGTACCTGCCGGCGCGCGACGGGCGGCGGTTTCGCGCGGTGTCGTCCGAGAAGGTCCCCGTCACCTTCTCGAAACAACTGGCCCGGGGTCTGCGATACACTGGGTGTGCGCAAGGCGCCGTCCTTGGGGGCCGTGGCCGTGCCGCTTGCGGTGCCGCGGGCTCGTCTGCGACTGCCGGACGGGCCGCATGGGTGCTCGTCCGCGCATGGATGCCGCCGCCCGCTACGAGCCAATGAGAAAGCCCTCACCATGAACCATCCGCAAGCCCCGGCGCTTCCCGGGCCATGGCGATTGAACAGCCTTCTGTTTCTGGCGAGCCAGTTCATCACCGGAATCACCTCGATGGTCGTTCAATATGCCATTGTCTGGTATCTCACCCAGAAATCTGGATCCGCCACGGTCCTCAGTCGGGCGACGCTGCTTGCCATGCTTCCCATGGTGGTTCTCAGCCCCTTCGTCGGCACGTTCGTCGATCGATGGAACAAGAAGGCGTTGCTGATCGTTCCCGATGTGGTCGCCGCGGCCGCGGCGGTGGTCCTGTCCGTGGTCGGCACCGTGAATTCGACCTTCCCCCTGTGGCTGGTGTATGTGTCCCTGCTGGTGAGGGCGGTCGCCCAGACCTTCCAGATGCCCACCATCCAATCCATCGTTCCGACGCTGGTTCCCCCGTCCCATATCACGCAGATCAACGGCCAGCTGGGCATGGTGCAATCCGCGACCCTTATCGTGTCCCCGGCGCTGGGGGCGATGCTGTACGGGTTCGTCCCGATCAATGCCCTGATCCTTCTGGACGTGCTCGGTGCCGCACTGGGCATCGTGATGCTGCTCTTCATAACCATCCGCTCGAATGCCGCAACCTTAGGCGAACGGCCGCATGTCGTCGCCGATGCGATATTCGGTCTGAAGAGAATCGGCACCGCAAGGGGACTGTGGCCCATGATCGCCATCAGCTCCCTGTTCGGGCTGACGCTGATGCCGGCCGCAAGCATGTACCCGCTGATGACCATCGCATTCTTTCATGGAACAGTCGCGCAGGCGGGCATCGTGGAGATGGTGTGGTCGGTCGGTTCCCTCGCCGGAGGGGCGATCATCGGCGCCTACGGCAAGTGGAACGACCGGGTGCGGCCCGTCATGGTGGCCATGGGCGTGCTCGGCGTGTCCTTTGGTCTGTGTGGCGTTCTTCCGCCCACCATGCGTGGCTTCGCGATGTTCGTGGCTCTTAACACCCTCGCCGGGTTGGCGACGGCGTTCCCGGGGACGCTGCCCACGGCCATGGTGCAGCAGTCGTTTCCGCCGCAGGAGCTCGGACGGGTTTTCGGGGTGCAGATGTCTCTGATGAATCTCTCCGGCCCGGTGGGGCTTGTGATCGCCGGTCCCGTCGCCGATCGCATCGGCGTGCAGTGGATGTTTGTGGTCGCCGGCGTGGGTGCGCTGCTGTGTGCGGCACTCATCGCGGCGGTGCCCTCGGTGCGTCTTTTCGATCAGAATCTGCATGCGCGCCTGGCACAGGACACGGTGATCCACCCATAGGAGCCAGGTGCGCGCGGAACCGGTGTGTTCGCGGACCGACCGGGCTGGCGTGAATCAGCGGGCCCGCAGCCCGTGGATGGTTCCATGGGCTGCGGGCCGTGACCGCAACGGGTGGCTCACGAAATCCCTGGGGGCTGCTACTTGCGGATGGCGTTGGCGAGCCTGCGTGCTGCGTCGTCCCAGTTGGCGATGTTCCAGAACGCCTTCACATAGTCGGCGCGCACGTTCTGATAATCCAGATAGTAGGCATGCTCCCATACGTCCAGCTGCAGGAGGGGAATCATGCCGGCGGGCATGTTGTCCTGCTGGTCAAGCAGCTGGAACACCACGGGCCGCTGCGCGAGAGAGTCCCAGGCGAGCACCGCCCAGCCTGATCCCTGCACCCCGAGGGCGGTGGCGGTGAATTGAGCCTGGAACTTGTCGAAGGATCCGAAGTACTCGTCGAGCGCGGCGGCGAGCTCCCCCTCCGGGCGTCCCCCTCCATTGGGGGACATGTTCGTCCAGAAGATGCTGTGGTTGATATGGCCGCCGAGATTGAAGGCGAGGTCCTTCTCGAGTTTGTTGATGAAGGTGAAGTCGTTGCTGTCCCTGGCCTGGGCCAGCTGCTCCAGGGCGGTGTTCGCCCCGGTGACGTATGCCTGATGGTGTTTGGAGTGGTGCAGCTCCATGATTCGGCCGGAGATGTATGGCTCCAGGGCGGAATAGTCATAGGGGAGGTCGGGAAGGGTGTATGCGTTCATGTGTTGTCCTTTCGGTTGGTATGTGGCTGTTCGATTCAAAAATATCAAATTCGGCCGTCCCGTCGGCCGGTTCGGCTGTCCGGGGATTGGGCTTGATGCACGGTGCGCCTGTGGAGAATAATGGTGCACAGGGCTGTGCCCGGTCGACGACGGTTGGCGGGTGGAACGTGCTCCCGCGCCCTCACATCCCCGTCCTCCGCGGCTTTCGGGATGCGCAATGTATGCTCCCGCGCCGAACATCACCCTGCCTCCTCCTTACCGCGACGGCTCGCCGTCTCCGCCGGCGCATGCCAGGCCATGCATGGCATGCGCCGAATTCAGGGGGCTACCGTCTCCGCAGGCGCACACCATGCGTCGCGCAGTCGGTACGCAAGGATATGCGGATAACGGGAATCGCCAGTGCATACGCAAGAGGGGCTCGCTTTCGTATGAACGAGCCCCTCTGCGCAGGCGACTGCCTATCTGATTCCCGTAGCGGCCGAAGGCCGGACCCGGGGCTAGATGAACTGGATTCCGCCGTCGATCTGGACCGACTGCCCCGTCATGTAGTCGGCTCCAGGAGAGGCGAGATACGAGACGTAGTCGGCAACGTCGGCCGGCGTCTCCACCCGGCCCAGGGTGATGGACTGCGAATACTGCTTCAGATACTGCCCTTTCTTTCCACCCTTGAGCTCCACCATCTTTTCGTCGATGAGGTCCCACATGTCCGTGCCGACGATTCCCGGGCAGTATGCGTTGACCGTGATGTGATCCCTGCCAAGTTCCTTCGCCGCCGCCTGGGTGAGACCGCGAACCGCGAATTTGGTTGCCGAATAGGCGCCGAGAAGATCGAAGGCGATGTGGCCGGCGATGCTGGAGGCGTTGATGATCTTGCGTATGCGCTCGCCGTCGTCCTGCTTGCGGAACTGCTCGGTGGCCGCCTGGATTCCGTACAGGTCGCCGTAGACGTTGATGCTGAAGATCTTCTCGATGTCCTCAGGCGTCTCATCCTGCAGAAGTTTGATCTGCGCGATTCCGGCGTTGTTCACGTAGGTGTCCAGCCGGCCGAACTCGTCGACGGCGGTCTGGACGAATGTGCGGTGATCCTCCTTGCGGGAGACGTCTCCGGCGACGCTGGCCGCCGCGAAACCCTTGTCCGTCAGCTCCCGTGCGGTCTCTTGGGCCGTGTGGGGATCGAGGTCAGCGATCACGACGCAATATCCGTCCCGGGCCAGACGCTCCGCGATTCCCTTGCCTATGCCGCGGCCGCTGCCGGTAATGACTGCAACTCTTTTATCAGACATATGATCCACTCCATTGTGCCAATGTGCCATTTTTACCGGGCCACCTTGATGGTCCGCCACCACTCTAACACCGGTCGAAGCGTGCCCACAAGCCCGCCGGCGATCGATGCGGTTATTGAGCGGTGGGGGGAACGGGGTGCCGCACGGTTGCCCCTACGCCCGCTCTTTCCCCTGCGGGACCAGGGAGGACGCGTCGGGTGGGGGCGAGACGGAATCGGCGGCGTCGCGCGCCACCGAGGAGGATTCACCTTGCGTGGGGCGGTGCCGGCGAGCGGTACGATTGACGACATATCCGGATGGGCGTGCCGGGTGTCGTCCCGGTGATGGCACGGATGGCCCCATCGCCGGTTTCCGTTCCCAGGGGAGGTGTCCGTTGCACAAGTTCAAAGAGAGGTTCGACGTCTTCAGCGACGCGGTTTTCGCGATCATTCTGACGATCATGGTGCTGGAGGTGCCGGTCGAGATTGTTCATGGCCAGTTCGATTACCGGCAGTTCGCGATCAACATCGGCATCTATGTGGTGAGTTTTTGCTATGTGGCCGACTGCTGGTACAAGCATGCCCTGATGTTCAATGAGGTGGACGAGGTCTCTCATGGCGCGATCATTCTTGATTTTGTGCTGCTTCTCTGCGTTTCGCTGATTCCCGCGTTCACCCACATGATGATCTCCGACGTCACCTCCGTCACGGTCGGGATGTGCGGGGTGTCGTACCTTCTTGTCACGGTGCTGGAGGCCGTGATAGCCAAAAGCATCATCCCCTCGAAGGGCGGGTCATCCGATGATGCGCGCAGGACATACGGGTATATTTTCGGCAACTCTTTGTTCATCGGCATGGGATTGATCGTGCTGTTCACCGCCCTGTCGTATTTCTATCCCGTTCCGGGCTTCGTGCTGCTCATCATCATCCCCATTCAATCCTTCATATCCAATGCCGGGAGGCAGCAGGAGGTTGCCGAGGTCTCGCAGCTTGGCCGGGATGGGCTTGACACCTTCATGGACCTGTCCGAGGCGGACAAGAGACGTTTCATGGGTTATATGCGCTCCTACGGGCGGGTGGCGCATCGTTCGGGCGTCTCGCAGGAAGAGCGCGAGAGGGCGGTGCGCGCTCTCTCCGTGAATCTTCAGAAGACATTCGGCCTCAGCGACAGGCAGGTCGAGGAATGGTCGAGGCGAATCGATGGAGGACAATATCGTCATGGTCAGGAGGATCGGCGCACGCGGCCGCGAGAGGACGGATGACCATCATCGTCGCCCCGTTTCCCGATCGCCGCACTTCGGCGGCGGGGACATGCGCAACGGACGTGCACCGCGCCTGTGTTTCTCATGGCTGGACCGTTCGCGCCGCGGCACGAACGGTCCATTGATAGCCCGTTATGCGAAGGTCCCCGCTTATAGGGAGGGGCCCCGCCGAAGCGGGGCCCCTGAGGATGCGGTCGCATGTGTTATTCGAGGGAGTCCTTGGCCTTGTCCGCCGCGTCCTTGGCCGCCTTGCCGACCTTGTCCGCAGCGTCCTTGGAGGCGTCCTTTGCATCATCGAATGCATCGGCCACCTTGTCCTTGACATCACCGGCGACATCCGCGATCTTCTCGCCCGCGTCCTTCATTGCCTTCTTTGCGTCGTCTGCTACATTCATATCAACCTCCTTGTCCATGTGTACAGGGTCTGACCGGTATATGCGGAAAAGGGGTCCGACGCCATACGAAAACGTCCATAGTGGGCTGAATCACATTCGCGAATCCCGGCGTCTGCGAGCCGGTGGGCGGTGACCGGTGCCTGTGGGCCGGTGGCCGCGAACGGTCGGTCCGGGTCTGCGGCACCCGATCCCGTTTTGCGGCATGACACGCATATGGCGCTCATGACGTTGTGACAAGCCGGCGGTTTGAATATATAAACCCTTACAGGAGTAAGTGACCCCGGTCGGGTTCGAACCGACGACCTACAGATTAGAAGTCAGTCGCTCTATCCAGCTGAGCTACGGGGCCAAAACAATCTTTGATTATAGCAATCGGGGTGGATAGGGGGTATTCCCGTGTCCGTAGGAGCGGAAGGAACCCGCCGATCGCGTCTGCGGCCCGGCTCGGCCCCGAGCGCAATCAGCGAGACAGTTCATCCACCCTGTCTTGCAGGATGGGCATGGCCCAGCGCCGGATGGAGTCCTCCGCGTAATGGCGGTACTCTCCCTCCTGCGCCAGAAGAATCATCATGTAGATGTCATACCACAGGCTTCGTCTCTCCTCGTCTGCCGTTGGCCGGGACATTCCATAGCCCTTCATGAACGCGTCGTCTCTGCAATGGCGGCGGAACCCCACCTCCATCAGCGGGTCGGCCCACAATGACCGCTCCCAGTCGATGATGCCGCTGATCCGGCCTCCGTCCACGAAGATGTTCCCATCCCATAGATCCCAGTGAACAAGAGAGGGTCGGCGGACCTGGTTGAAGATGGGTCCCTCGCGGCTCAGGGCGGTCAGCAGTCTGCCGGCATCCAGGCCCAGATCGCAGTTCACCCGTCCGGCGTCGCCGAGGGCCATGCCCAGCATGGTGGAGAAGGCCGCATGCCATGAGTTCGACCATGTCGTCCTCAGTGCGGGGTAGCCGAAAAGGGCGGGATGGATGGAGTTTATTCGTGCGTTGTACGTTCCGATGTCGTGGAGAATGCGCGCGTGGTCGGCATCGTCCACCAGCCCGCGCCCGCGAAGCGAGCTGAGGCTGGCGCCCGGCATCCGCGTCATGACGAACAGAGGAGAGCCGCAGAGCTTCCCGCGGTCATCCTGGAAAAGCACGCGGGGAACGGGGATGTCCGTGAGGCGGGCGATGGTGCGCATCGTGGAGATCTCGACGGACATCAGATCGTGCTCGTATGACATGACGGGGGTGTCGGGGGAGGGGGCGACCTTCACGATGCAGCGCCGGCCGCCGTCGCAGTCGACCGCGTAGGCCGCATTGAAATAGCCTTCTGTCAGTTCGCAGACGCCGCGAACGGAGCAGTCGGGGATCGCAGCGCGGACGACGCCGACGACCGTGGAGCGGGACAGATGCCGTTTGGTGATGCTGCCGCACATGATGACCTCCGGATGGACGCGTGATGGGAGACTCTTCCCCGGGCGCGCTCCCGTGGAATCGATGGATTATTCATCCGCAGGCCGGGGTGCCGGGCGGGACTATCTGAAGAGATCCCCGATGCTGAATGTCGTCTTTCGATAGACCTTGTTGTACAGAGCCTTCTTCGGATTGCGAATCCAGCCCATGCCCTTTTTCCCGTAGCCGGGGATCAGGGCTTTCTTCACGGCCCGTTTCGCGCGGCCCGTCGTCCGGGCGCCGATCGAGCGTCTTATGCTGGGTGTGCGCATACCGAATTTCATGATTGCCTTCGTTTCCTCATCTGGATGAAATCATAATATCCGCTGTGCAACAATGCCGCGCCGTTCCCGTAATCGCCGATTTCGCGTGTGTCGTCGCCATGGCGGTGTCCTGCCGGCATGGGGTCGCCTGCTGAGGGTTGCGTGTGGGTTTGTGTGCGTTGCGTGTGGGTTGTGCGTGACCGTGTGGTTGTGAGGGTGTGAGGGTGAACCGTGGTGCTGGTGCTGGTGCTGGTGCTGGTGCTGGTGCTGGTGCTGGTGCTGGTGCTGGTGTTGACGTGGGTGAATGCGGACGTGGACGAAGGCGCGCGGACGACGGCGAGGCGCCGCCCGCGCGTGACGCGCCTCCGAGGGATTAACGCTTGTGTCCGCATGATTCTATAATGGGGCTCATGATAGATCATCTGGGAATACCCGTTACCGATTTTGACGCCTCCAATAAGTTCTACAAGGCGATATTCGCCACTTTGGGGTACCGAGAGGGCTCCCTGTACGGGAAGGCCCAGCAGTTCGCCTCGGACTCCGACAGCGTGTGGGTCGAGCAGGCCGCTCCGGACCAGCGCCCGACACCCCGTCACATAGCTTTCCGGGCCACGGACGCGGAACAGATACGCAGGTTCTACCAGGCGGGGCTCGCCGCGGGTGGAACCGACAACGGCGCCCCCGGTCCGAGGAACTACCATCAGGGCTATTATGCCGCCTTTGTGCTCGATCCCGACGGGAACAACATCGAGGCGGTCATTCATGACTACCGTGCCGAATAGCGACGGTGCCGCGGCAGGCGATGCGCGCGATGACCACGAGGATTTCCCACCCATGACACAGACGGAAAGCGATATGCAGACGACACACGCGACGCTGACGAAAAAGCAGGTCAAGCAGCTGCGCTCCCTTGCCCATCATCTCGGCCCCATGCTGTGGATCGGGAAGAACGGAATCAGCGAATCGGCGATATCACAGGCGGATGAGACCCTGCTCTCGCACGAGCTGATCAAGTGCTCGGTGCTTGACGCCTGTCCGCTGGACGCCCGGCAGGCCGCAGAGGAGCTCGCCGAGCATGTGGACGCAAGCCTGGTCCAGGTGATAGGCCATCGTTTCGTCCTTTACCGGCACAGCGACAAAGAGGGAATAAAGAACATCGCGCTCGCACGGTAGCGGGCGTGCCGTCGCGGGCACCATAACCGGCCCGTCTTCTTTCTCCGGTCAGGCCGTCTTCGGGTCGGCGCCCCCGAGTGCGGCAAGGGCCTGTCGGATGGATCGTACGATGTTCGGGCACGTGAGTCCGTATCGTTCCTCCAGTTCGGGCAGAGGAACGCGGTCGGTGAACTCCTTTGCGGCTCCGAAGTTCAGAACACGGGGACATTGCACGTCATGCGCCTTCCGCAACCGGTCGTCTTCGGTTCCGGGACCCGCTATGGCCGCGGCGATGACGGCCTTCTCGGCGGTCGGCTCATCCGTGGCGGCGGGCGGCAGATGATTCGCGTAGTACGCCGTGATCTTCTCCCCCCAGCCGCCCTCACGCTGTCCGTTCTCCATGGTGACCACCAGCCGGTGATGCAGGCGCAGGGTCTCGAGCGTGGTGTCGTCCACCTGCGAGAACTGTCGAACGTCGACAAGGGTCGCATGAATGGGCGGGTCGCTCTCCTCCAGGGCCCGCATGATGTTTTCCGCAAGCGGATATGTGTCGGACAGCCCGAGAATCGCCACGTCCGAACCGGAACGGGTGACTCGGTACGAGGCGAAGGGGCAGCGTTCGTCGCAGGACCGGGGATCGAAGCGTGAACCGGATCGCGTGGTTTCGGGCCCCCCTTGCGACGAGCCGCCTCCAGAGGCGAAGAGCGGGTAGGGCCGGGATCTCTCCGCCGTGAGAATAGCGTCTCCGGGCACGCGTATCGCCACGGCCCCGTGGTCCCTGGTGCCGGTGGCCCAGGCCAGCATATCGATGAACTCCCGCTCGCAGATCGGCGCCAGACAGGTCATTCCGGCGATGTTCCCGAACATGGCGATGTCGCCGGCCCCGGAATGCGTGTTGTCCGTGGAGGAGATTCCACCGGCGAAGACGAGGATCGTGACCGGTGTGGCATTCAGGGCCACCTCCTGCTGCAGCTGGTCGAACGCCCTCTGGAAAAATGTGGCGCTGGTGGCCAGAACCGGGGTTCCTCCCGCCTTCGCGATGCCCGAGGCGAACGCTGCCGCATGCTCCTCGGTGATTCCCGTGTCGACGTAATGGACTCCGGCGCGGCTGCGGAATTCGGGCGTGATCCCGTTCGATCCGGGCGTGGCGGGGGAGATCACCACGAGACCGGGGATGGACTCCATCCGCGCGGACAGGTAGTCCATCGCGAGCGAGCCATAGTGTTTTCTGGAACCCTGGGGACTTCCCGCCTTCGAGACCGGATCGATCCAATGGTTCGCCTCGCAGCGCCCCGCCTCGGGCAGCTGCCCGAGGCTGCGTGGACGGCCCGCATCGGCATCGGCGCGGGCCCCGCCGTCGTCCGGGTCCATCCGCCCGTGCGGCAGCCCGAGGCCCTTGACCGTATGAATGTGCACCACGACGGGATGGTCGATTCCCTTCACGGATGAGAACGCCTCCACCAGCGCGTCGACGTCGTTTCCCCGGCCGACGTATCGATAGTCCATGCCGAACGATCGGAAGATGTTCGTCGGACAGCGGCCCTCGGACTGCCTGAGAGCGGCGAGATTGCCGTACATTCCGCCGACGTTGGCGGCGATGGACATCTCGTTGTCGTTCACGATGATGATGAGGTTCCCGCCCTGCTCGGCCGCGTTGTTCAGTCCCTCGAACGCCACGGCGCTGCTGAGCGCGCCGTCGCCGATCAGGGCTATGACGTTTCCGCCTCCGTCGTCCGCCCCCAGGTCACGGGCCTTGGCCAGACCGCATGCCAGGGATATGGACGTTCCGGTATGGCCGGTGACGAACCAGTCATGCGGGCTTTCCCGGGGGTTGGAGAACCCCGTCACCGAACCAAACATCTCCGGATCGGTGAAGGCCCGCGCCCGGCCGGTGAGCATCTTGTGAACGTAGCTTTGGTGAGAGACGTCGAAGACGATGCGGTCATGCGGGGAGTCGAACACCCGATGCAGGGCGACGGTGGCCTCCACCAGAGCAAGGTTGGAGCCGATGTGCCCCCCGTGCAGGGTGCCGTATGTGATGAGCGTCTGCCGTATCTCCCCGCACAGGGCGGGAAGGTCCCTGGCATCCAGGGCCTTGACGTCGGCGGGGCCGTTGATGCCACGCAACACACCGTTAGCCATTCGATCCGCTCCTTGCCTCGTACATCTCTAACGAAGAGATTCTAGACCGGATCCGGGTTCGTTCGTGGCCCGGAGGCGCAATACCCGCAACATCTTCGTATAATCGAAGTGCGAACCGGCATGTGTGACGCGGAAGGAGCATATATGAGGGCTGTATACGCGGCGGGGGTCAACGGGGACGACCCGCTGGGGGAATTGGTCGTCGGCGACCTTGATCGGCGCTCATGCGCGGTGCCGGAGCAGGTCGGCCGGTGGTCGACGATCGCGGTGGCATCCACCAGCGTGAACCACCATGATCTGTGGAGCCTGCAGGGAGTGGGTCTGGATCCCGGCCTGACCCCGATGATCCTCGGCACCGATGCGGCGGGGATCCTCGAGGACGACATCGGCGGGCCGCACGGGCTGAAGGCGGGCAGCGAGGTGGTGCTGTATACGGTCCTGGGCCCCGACGGGTTCGGAGTGGAGCCCGGCGTCCCCCGAACGATTCTTTCGGAGCTCTACCCCGGAACGATGGCCGAACACGCCTGCGTTCCGTGCGCCCATGTCTTCGCCAAGCCGAAGAACCTGTCGATGGACGAGGCCTGTGTCCTGAGCACCAGCTGGCTTACCGCGTATTCGCTTCTGTTCTCCTGCGCGCGGGTAAAACCGGGTGATTCCGTCCTTGTCCAGGGTGCCGGCGGCGCGGTGTCGACGGCCGCCGTCCAACTGGCCCATGCGGCGGGTCTGGAGGTGTTCGTCGCCTCCCGGTCGGCGGACAGAAGAAAAAGGGCCAGGGGCATAGGCGCCGATGCCGCGTTCGAAACCGGCGCCCGGCTGCCGCACCGGGTGGATGCCGTCGTGGAGTCCGTCGGCGCCGCAACATGGTCGCATTCCGTCCGATCGGTCCGGCCCGGGGGAACGATCGCGGTGTGCGGGGCGACGAGCGGCGATCAGCCGCCGGCGGAGCTGACGAGGGTCTTCTTCCATGACATCCGCATACAGGGCAACACCATGGGGTCGCTGCAGGATTTCGCAAGACTGCTGCGCTTCGTCGAGCGGGCCGATCTGCATCCGGTCATCGACTCGGTCTACGCGTTCGAGAGGGCTCGGGATGCCTTCGCACGACTGCGTGACGGGCAGGTGTTCGGCAATGTGATCATCCGCATGTGATGCCGACGGCATGCTCCGCGTCCGTGCGTCCGGCGGTGTGATTCGGCCGTCGGCGTGCGCGAATCGATCCGTTCACCCGTCCGTCGTGTGCCTGGCCGCGAGCAGGAGTGTTTTTCGCCTCGTTTGCGTAGAGTTGTGCGTGTTGTTCCGATTGTGGAGGTTTGTTATGGCAGATATACAGCCGCAAGTCGCGGTGATCATGGGCTCGGCGAGCGATTGGGAGACCATGCGGCACGCCTGCGAGATGCTGGACCGTTTCCGGGTCCCCTACGCCAAGCAGGTCATCTCGGCCCACCGTACGCCCGATCTGATGGCGTCGTTCGCCCGCGGGGCTCGTGCGAAGGGGCTGAAGGTCATCATCGCCGGTGCCGGAGGGGCCGCCCACCTTCCCGGCATGGTCGCGGCTCAGACCACATTGCCCGTCATCGGCGTTCCCGTGCGGTCTCATGCGCTGTCCGGATGGGATTCCCTGCTGTCCATCGTGCAGATGCCCGGAGGAATCCCGGTCGCCACCACGGCGGTCGGCGATTCCGGGGCCACGAATGCGGGGCTTCTCGCGGTCAGCATCCTGAGCATAGCGGATCAGGGGCTGGCGACGGCGCTTCAGGACTACCGCAGGGATCTGGAGAACAAGGTGGAGGAGTCCAATGCCAAGCTTGTCTGAGGAAACGCATGGACGCATGGCCCGGCTTCTTCCGGGCGCCACGATCGGCATCATCGGCGGGGGGCAGCTCGGCCGCATGATGGCGCTGTCCGCCAGATACATGGGATTTCGCATCGGTGTCCTCGATCCGACCCCCGACTGCCCCGCCGCGCAGGTCGCCGATTTTCAGGTGACCGCCGCATATGGCGACAAATCGGCCATCAGGGAGCTCGCCCGGCGCAGCGACGTGCTGACCTATGAGTTCGAGAACGTCGACGCCGATGCCATCGACGAAGTCCGCGACATCACCGCCACCCCCCAGGGAACGGATCTTCTGCGCGTCACGCAGGACCGGGTGCACGAGAAGCGTTTCATCAACGAGCATGGCGTACGGACGGCACCATGGAGGCAGGTGGACGACTGCGACGCGTTGCGCTCGGCCATAGACAATCTGGGCTATCCGGCCGTTCTGAAAACGCGGTGCGGAGGCTATGACGGTCATGGCCAGGTGGTGCTGCACGACGATTCCGATCGTCGCAGGGTCGAGGACCGGGCGGAGCGCGAAGGCCGTCTTCCTCCCTCGATTCTGGAAGGCTTCGTTGATTTCGCCTTCGAGGCGTCGATCCTCGTATCCGGCAACGGCACTGATTTCGTGACCTTCCCCATAGTGCGCAACATCCATCGCCATAACATCCTCCATCTGACCATCGCCCCGGCTCGGGTCAGCAAGGAGGTCGAACGCGAGACCCATGCCCTTGCACGGCTGCTGGCGAAGGGCTTCGAACTGTCGGGAACCTTGGGAATCGAACTGTTCATCACCCGGGATGATCGCGTCATCGTGAACGAGCTGGCACCGCGGCCCCACAATTCCGGCCACTACACCATCGAGGCCTGTTCCATCGACCAGTTCGACGCGCATATCCGCGGGATCGCGGGATGGCCCCTCGTTCAGCCCCGGCTGCTCAGCCCCGCGGTCATGGTGAACGTCCTGGGGCAGCATGTCGCCCCCACTCGCGCTCTGATCGGCGATCACCCGGAGTGGAACGTGCATGACTACGGCAAGGCCGAGGTCAAGCATAACCGGAAAATGGGCCATATCACGGTTCTGACCGATGACACCGAAAGAACCGTCGGCGAGCTCGAGGCGACCGGCTGCTGGGACGACCTGCGGGATTCGGCGTCCAGGCGGCTTTCCTGAGAGTGGATTCGGCGTTGGGTTATGCGCTAGTCTAGGCGGTAGTTCATGGCAAACAGCACCGAGCAAAGGATGTGGTCGGGATGAGTACGAACGGGCCCGTGTCACGGCATACCAGGCAGAAGGACGCGGTTCTGCAGCAGCTTCGCGAATGCGAGGATTTCGTTTCGGCGCAGGAGCTGCACCGAAGGCTGGAAAGCGCGGGGTCGGGCATAGGTCTGGCAACGGTCTACCGCCGGCTCAACGCCCTTGCCCAATCCGGGTCGGCGGACACCGTCCGCCTTGACGGCCAGCAGATGTTCCGCATATGCGAGGACAGCAGACACCATCACCATCTCATCTGCGAGAACTGTGGCAAGACGGTGGAGATCGAACCTCCCGATGAGGATTGGCTTCGCAAGATCGCCAGCGCCCATGGCTTCACCATGAGCTCCCATACCGTTGAGGTGTTCGGATTGTGCGGCGAATGCCAAAAGAAGCTGGGAAAGTGAAAGCGTCCGACATGATTCCGGCGGCCTCGCATCCCCACGACAACGACACGGACATGCCGTGTCAGGCGTCGCGGTGGGCGGTGTGACTCGCCTCCGCGCGAGAGCGGCACGGATGGATGGCGATGACGACATGATGATGGGCCCGCACGATGCTTCACGGCATCGTGCAGGCCCATCATCATGACACAGTGAATTGCTTAAGCCCACTGCGGAGGAACCGGCCGGATCAGGATGGAGACGGTTCGGGGGGAGGAATTGCCCCTCCGAGGGTCAGGGCCTCATATAACCCCTGCGCGCGGCTGCCGCGAGGTTCTGGGGCACCTGGACGGTGTCTCCCTCGGGCGTGCGGACCTCGATGGTCTGCACGGCCTGAGCCTTCCACTGGGAGCGTCGGGCATGTGTGTTCGCGCGGGATCTTTTGTATTTTGGTAGTGCCATCAGCCTTGCCGTGCCTTCCAATGGGGGTTCTTCTTGTTTATGACGTACAGGTGTCCGCGTCGCCGGACGACGACGGAGCCTTCCTTGTTCGCCAGCGAGCGAATCGATGCCTTGACCTTCATGCCTGGCCCCCGTGTCCGCTCTGTGTGCGGGCCGCGCCCCGCGGTGCTGTCGTCCTGCCGTATCGGGCGTTGAACTTCTGCACCTGTCCCTCGGTGTCGAGCACCATGCTCCTGCCGGTGTAGAAGGGATGGCTGTAGGACGAGACCTCCACGTTCACGAGCGGGTAGGTTCGTCCGTCTTCCCACACGATGCTGGGCAGGCTTGCCGCCTTGGCGGCCAGGGTCGATTTCGTCAGGAAGGATCTGTCGGAGGAACTGTCGTGGAACACCACGTAGTCGTATATCGGATGAATGTCTTTTTTCATAATGCGTTTTCCTCGGGGTTCTGCTGGTTCGGGGATGAATTCGGATGGGGGGTCACCGCTGGTCACCAGCTTGATTTCGTGACGCCGGGCAGCTCTCCGTGATGTGCCTTCTCGCGTAGATTGATGCGGGAGAGTCCGAATTTCCTGTTGTAGGCGCGTGGTCTGCCGTCGATGCTGTCGCGGTTGCGCAGCCGTACCGGACTCGCGTCGCGGGGGAGTGCGTGCAGAAGTTCCATGGCATGCTCCCTCTCCTCGGCGCTCAGATGGGGATTCACGCTGTCTCGCTTGTATGTCATGCGTCGCTCGGCGAATCGTGCGACGATGCGCTCGCGTGCGAGCTGCTTGTTGATTTTGCTTGTTGTGGCCATGATCGTCCTTAGCGTGTTTCCCGGAAGGTGACGCGGCGGCGTACGACGGGGTCGAATTTCGTCAGTTCGAGCCTGTCCGGTGTGTTGCGTCGGTTCTTCGTGGTGGTGTAGGTGAATCCGGTCCCCGCCGTGGAACGCAGGGTGATTACCGGTCGGATATCCGAAGATTTGCTTGCCATTGTGTTCGAGCCTTGTCTGCTTGTATCGGTGGGTCGCTTGTATCGGTGGGTCGCTTGTATCGGTGGGTCGCGTGTGTCGGTAGGTCATCTGTATCGGTGGGTCGTTCGATTTGTCGTCCCACTGAGAGCCGGGCTCTCTCGCGGGAGCCGGGGCGATCGCCTCCAGATGTGTTACCGAGACTTTTCCATTGTGATCAGGCCATTCCGCAGCGATCGTGCGATCGCTGCGTCTATTCCCAGTCTGCTGATTGTTTTGATGCCCTTCGCGCTGACGCGCAGGGTGACGTGTCGCTGCAGCGAAGGAACCCAGTACCTTTTGCTCTGAAGATTCGGTTCGAATCGGCGACGTGTTGTGCGGTGCGAGTGGGAGACGCTGTTGCCCACGGAGGCGCGCGTTCCCAGGATTTGACATTGTTTGGTCATATCTGACAATATAGCAAACGATAATCGTTATCACAAATTGGAAGGTCGATATGATTCATCCGTCTTTGCATTCCCCTGACCGGCGGCCGGATGGGGAGGGATCCTCCCTGCGTGTTGTCCTGCTGACGGGAGCCGATCGTCTGAGCCTGGACTCCGTGGCATTTTCACTGGCAGACTCCAGCGATGGCGCGTGCGTGGTCTCCTATGACGTCCGTGCTGACGACGATGCACCGCAAGGTCTCGATGTGGTCAGAACCATCACCATGCCGGCGGACCGTGAGGATGCCGGGCGCGCGCGGACCGAATCCCGCCCGCTCGACGACTGCTGCCTGACCTGCTGCGTGAAGCACAATGCGGGGCATGTCATGGAAACGCTGAAGACGACCGCCTCGGTCTTCCTCGTCTCGCTTCCCGTCGGGGTGGAGGCCACCCCCGTCGCACAATATCTCAACGACATGGTCGCGCTTGGGCAGTGGGGCGACGGAACCGGTTCCTGCGTCATAGCGAATGCCGTCGGTCTCGATGAATTCGAAGAGCGCTTCTTCGACGATGATCGGCTCATGCTTGCGGGGAGTGACGAGGACGACGGAGTGTTCGAGGATCGTTCCACGGGGGCCGTGGTATCCCGTTTGATCCACGAGGCGGCTCACGTCCTCGAGCTTCCCGTGATCGGGGTGGGCTGCCTTGCCGGACATGTCGATTTGGATGGTGGGTGCAGCTGCTCGCGGATAATCAGATCGATTGCGGGAAGGGGGGCCGTCGTGCACGAGGATGCGCATACCGTGGGTCTGGGCGATCTCGTCACATGTGGGCAGGCGGTCGGCTGCTGAGAGGTGCTGCGGATCCATGGTCGTCGGCGAGAAGGTCGGCTTTCTGATGGTCCTGATGGCCGAGCGCCCGTGGACGTGACAGGTCTGCAGAAAGCACGGGCATGAGCGGATCGTGATCACATGCCGGAAAGGGTCGGCGAACGGATCGCTTTTTCCATGCCGTTCTCGCGTTCGGCATACGTGATAACGGATATCAATATTTGTGTAGAATCAAGTATGTCGGTCGCGCGGCGACCGTGCGTGCGGATCTTCCGCATCGCAACAGCTCCGCGGGATGTGACGCATCAGCATAGACAATCGTATACGACAGGAAAGCGAAAGATGAGACACACACCAGGAATGAACGGACATTCGACACTCACCCGCATTGCCGCGGTTGCGGCGGCGGGGGCAACCGTGCTGGCGGTTGCGGCATGCGGTTCGTCCACCACCGGGGCCTCATCCGGCTCGCAGGCCGTCCCCGTCGTGGCCAGCATCAACCAGTGGGGGTCGGTGGCACACGATCTCGGTGGGAGCAACGTGAACGTCACGAGCATCATGAGCAACACCAAGGTGGAGGCGCACGACTATGAGCCCACAAGCCAGGACGTGATGCAGTTCACCAAGGCCAAGGTGGTGGTGGTCAACGGGGCGGGATATGACTCCTGGGCGTCAAAGGCGGCCCAGTCCACCTCTGCGACGGTGGTCGATGCGGCACGGGCCGCAGGAAAGAAGACCGGGGACAATCCCCATGTCTGGTTCTCCGCCGCCGTTCGCAACGATGTCGCCGATGCCATAACCCGGGCGTATACGAAGGCCGATCCGTCGCATAAGGCCGAGTACACGCAATTGAACAGAAAATGGCATGCCAGGGAACAGGCCCTCGAGAAGCGGATCGCAGCGGCCAGCGTCAGGACTGCGCACGTGCGGTACGCCGCAACGGAATCGGTGGCGTGGTATCTTGCCCATGATCTGAAGATGAGCGACGCCACGCCTCGAGGCTATGCCCAGGCGTCCGCCAACGAAAGCGAGCCCACCCCGGGGGACATCACCAGTTTCCAGAAGGCTCTGGCGCGGGGGGACATCGCGATGCTCGTCTTCAATTCCCAGGAGGCGGATTCCGTCACCGATCAGATCACCGGATCGGCGACCAGCAATGGTGTGCCCATCGTGAGCCTGACCGAGCAGATGCCGCAGAAATACGACGATCTTCTCGCCTGGATGGGCGCACTGGTCACAGAGTTTTCGAAGGCCGCGTAACGCCTCATGGGTGTCCGGAAACTCATCGGGGAAGGGCCCGGACACCTGGCTGCGAGCCGGGCTCGGTCATTTGTCGTCGTTGGGCCTGAGCGATTTGAGCATGTCGAGGATCTGCGAGGGCGTGAGCTCGGGCAGATATGCTCCCGTCACCGCGAGACCGATCTGCGCCAGCTTGGCTGAGTCGGGATAGCAGATGTAGATGGGGGACGGGATCGGCTGGAACTTGCGTTTGAAGAAATACAGCGATTTGAATGCGTAGGCCGGTTCCAGGGTGTCCGCGACGATCTGGAGGGCGTGGGTGATCATCGCCGAATCCTGGCCGTCGGGGCTGAGCCCGGCCAGGGGGGCCGCGGAAAGGCTCATGAATGTCACGGCATGATCCGGGTCCTCCTGCCCCTGGTCGCGCAGACGCTCGGCCATCCGGGCGATGAGGAACTCCATGACGCCGTTGGGGCTGTCGGTTCTATGGCGCATGAAATCGAGCGTCCATCCGATGACCCGGCCCTCCTGATAGGTCGGCAGCCAGCTGGTCACTCCCAGGATCTTGCCGTCGCCGTCCTGCGCATAGAGCAGAGCGACACGCGGATCGGTCAGCTCCTCGATTCCTCCGAGAGTGAACTTCATCTCGGGCAGTGACTTGAGTTCCGCCCACTGCTCGGAGATTCCCACGATCTGCTGCTGGACGTTCCAGCCGGCCGCATCATACGTCGTGAACACGTCCGTGACCCCATCGCGCTTGGCCTTGTTGATGGCCGTGCGTATGTCCTGCCACTTTTTCCCCCGCGTCTGCCATGTGCTCGGCGCCACGAGCATCTCCGTGCCCACCTGGATCGAGGAGCATCCCAGATCCTCGAGCTCCTGCCGCTGCTCCTCGTGGACCGCATAGAAGGCCGGGGACCACGAATGGGCATCGCAGAAGCGAATGAACTCTCGCAGCGACGTCATGTACTCACGCGGATCGCCGAAGGGGCCGGTCACCGTCAGCGCCACGCCATGCAGCACCCGATAGGCTATGGCGCTGCGTCCCGTCGGGGAGAACCAGTAGCGGTTGCCCTCCCATGTGGTCATGAAGCTCATCGATTCGCCCCCGACCTGCACGAGCTGGCTCGCCCTGGCCCTTCCGTATCCGTCGGATTTTAAGGAATCCTGAAACCAGAGGACGAAGACGATCAGAACGCACATCCAGAAGATGATCCCGGCCCCCTGGGTGACCATGATGGAGAACACCGTTCTGGGCCTGATCAGGGAACCGGTACGACCGGCGAAGCCCATGGGAAGGAATCGCCTCGGAAGATCCCGGAGCAGACGGGCAATGCTCGCGCGGGGAACGAAGTCACGGGGGAAAAGGGAGCCGAAGAGCAGATACCCCGCACTGGTCCCCAGCAGGGCGACGACGATCGCGGCGATGCCGGTGCGCACGGAAATGCGGCTTGCTCGCACGGAGAAGTGCGGAAGACTCTTCACGAGGAGCACCACGAGGGCCAGAGGGGGCAGGGCCGTTGCGATGAAGGCGGGGGTGAATCCATAGCGCCCGACAAGTGCCGGATTGTCGGCGTCGATGACCAGGGGAAAGACCAGATAATACAGGGCGGCGAAAATCACCGTCGTCGAATTGAGAATGATGCTGGTCCAGGCGGCGAGCCGCTTGCCTCGATAGACGCCCCAGGCGACCACGGCCAGAGCGGCGACCGGGAGCAGCACGCCGAACCACAGACTCACCGCCGTAAGGTTCTTGGCCCCTGCGGCGAGGATCATGCAGCTGCGCGCCGAACGGCTGCTCAGGCACACGTTGAGAAGCGTGCTGCTGCCGAAATCCGGCGCGGTGAACAGTCCCAGCCCCGTCAGAGGACCGGCGTGCGAATGGGAGGTCAGCGCGAGGATCGGTCCGATGGCGAGCACGAATTGCGCGGCGGCGAACAGCCGTCGAATCTCGTAGTCCGTGCCCTTCCACCAGGCGATGTGCTCCGTCGGCTTGCCGTGCATGACGCGACCGGTGACATGACCCACGACCGCCGCGGCCAGTGCGCAGTAATCCCCGGGGTTTCCGCTGAAAAGCAGAAGCGCCGAGATCGCCGTGTAGCCGATGAGGAGAATCCGCCGGCGCCATAGAATCGACTCGTAGGCGCTGGCCGCCATCAGGGCGCCCACCATGACGATGAGAGGCGACAGGGAGACCGGTATGCGCTGCACCCACTGCCAGTTGTTCAGATACATGTTGGCCGCCACGCACAGCAGCAGCCCGATTGCGGTTCCCAGCACGGCGCTTCCCACGGACACCACCACGGTGCGCGCGACGCCGAGCCTGCTTTGCGCGACGCTGAGGATGAGCAGCATGAGGGCGGCGTTGAACAGCAGCGTGAGTATGCCGGAGACGAAAACCAGAGATCCGGCCAGATTCCATATCTGGGAGGGAAGGCTCGGGCTGGAGACATCCAGCTCCCGATGCATGCCGCTCATGCTTATGCGTCGTTTGACCATCATCTTCGCGAAATCGGTGGACAGGGCGTTCGGCCCGCTTCCCAGATGCCGGATCGCCCGGTATACCCAGCGGGTGATGTTGAGAAGGATGAAAACCGCAGTGGTGACGATGGCGAACATATGCCCGTGAGCCCAGTGGCGCACGTCGTAGCCCAGCAGCGTCCAGCCGCTTTCTTTCCCCGGGGAGGCGGGACGCGAGGGGGATCCGCCTCCCCGGGGATGCGGATGGTCGGATCCCTCGGGACCGGCCCCGGGCTGCGACGATGAAACGGCTGGGGTCTGCGGCGCCTGCATATGCTGAGTCGTGCTCATATCATTGTGCGTCATGCTTCTACTGTATTCCTTTTCGATGCCGGGGTTTCATATGCCTTCAGCCTAGGGTTCTGGTGATGGGGGTTGCGCGAATGCGTCCGCGGGTGTCGATTCCGATTTCGCTAGGGCACCTGCACGACCCGAAGCCGGGGGTACTGCTGCAAGGGCTTCATCTCTCCCCCCAATCCCGTTCGTTGGCAGAACAGATCGATGGCCGGTCGAAGGGCGGCCTGCACGGAGTGCCAGTCATGACCGGCATCGGAGACGACAAGGGTGGTCACGGACATTCCGGCCTCCTTCGCGGCCTGACCGATCGTCGCCTGGTTTCTTTGTGATTCCGTGTCCCATTGACCCGCCGCGGCGAAATACGTCTGGGTCGATGGGGCGTGTTTCGCGATGATGGACAACGGGACGTTCTTCTTGTAGGCGGCGGCATCGGAATGGAAGAAACGCTCTATGGTGTGCGCCCGCGACTCGCTCGTCGGCTCCAGCTCGCCCCCGACCGAGAAGATGAATCCGTATAGCCGCGGATTGGCCGGTCCGAGCTGCGTGCTGCAGGTGGCCCCTTGGGAGAACCCGCCGATCATCCACTGTTCGCCGGCCTTCGCCGCCGGAAGATGCGAGGATATCCATCGGGTGACGTCAACCGTGAGATATGTCTTCGCATTCCCGTAGACGTCCGTGTTCGAGCACAGCGAGTTGTGCAGGACGGATCCGTTCTGATCCGGCGAGACGACTATCGGCGCAAGCCCGTGATGGGCCGCCGCGAAGGCGTTGAGGGAGTCGGCGATGCGGCTCGCGGAGAAGAAACGGTCGGGGCTGCCCGGCTGGCCCGACATCATGATCATCACGGGCAGCGCGGGGGAGCGTTTCGACAGCGCCGCGGGGGGAAGATACACATTGGCCTTTCGCGCGGCGAAGCCCGAGGACGTCGCCGGAATGTCCACCGATCTGACGATCCCCGATTTCGGCATGGCGGGCAGATCGTTCCTTGCGGCAAGACACTTCCACTCGGCCACGCTCATGGAGGCGGTGTGCAGGGTTCCGTCGTTGAGATCCTTGTACTCGGGTTTCCCGATAATCGAGGCGAGCGTCGTATATTCGCCGTAGATCATGTCGATCTGCAGTGCGCAGCTGAACACCACAAGCGGGATCAGTATGATCGCGAACACCTTGCGAACGCCGTGGGAGTCGATGAGGGCGGTGATGGCCATGCCGATGATCGCGCAGGAGACGGCGACGGAGAGCATGACCTCCCATCCGACGCTGACCCCGAACACCATGAACACGTCGGAGAGAAGCCATATGAGCAGGCCTCCGGCCGCCATGCAGACGCAGCCGATGATGATTTCGCGTAGCAGGGACCGTGCCCTTCGTCCCAACAGCGCGAGGGCGAGCACGATGACCAGGCACACCCCCGTAGCCGTGAAAAGCGACAAGGGCAGCCACCCGGTGATCAGATGAATTTTGGCGAAACCGGTCACGTCGCCTTCCTTCCGTGAGCGCCAATCATACAGCCGACTTTCGATGATAGCGGCAAATCCGGCGCAGAACATCATTCATAGGGATGAAATGTACTGCGCAGATTATGGCATGGTTTGGCGGAGCGCGCAAGCGGTGCGGTACACAGGGAATGCAAACTCGGCATTGCCTGAAAAGACGCTGGAAAACGAGATGCAGACTCTGTGTGAGAATGATGCCGTACCGTCATCGTCGGTCCCGATGGGCTAAGCTGCGTGTATGTCAGACTGGGACGGTATGCCGAGCGCAGACCGCCAAAACAGGTAGAACGGATATAGGGTACGCAACGTGGATTCTCGAAACAACGGCATAGAGAAACTGACCATCGCAACCGTGGGCGGTGAGAGCACCGATGCAGGGGAGCGGAAGCATCCCTCGAACGGGGAGGCGTCCGGCGGACGGGGCAACGCGAGAGGCGGGCGAGGGGGAAGGCGCGCCCGTCCTTTTGAGAACTGGGTGTATGCGGTTCTTTTCGTGCTGTTCGACATCATCATCGTCGCGATCCTGCAGTGGGGGGTGACGCAGTCCGGCACGAGAGTGCAGCTCGCGAGCCCCCTCGTCGGGCTCTGGGGCGTCATCTCCAAGATGTGGACCAATCTGAATTTCGTGTTCGTCCTCAATCTTCTTCTTGTCGGCATCATCTACCTCATCGTTCTGATGCTCATCAACCGGTTCTGGATAGCCACCCCGATCATGCTGGCCGTCTCCATCATCATCGCCGTGGCGGAACGCTCCAAGGTCGAGATCCGATACGAGGTGATACTTCCCTCCGATCTCAATTTCCTCGGGTCGGACACCGGAAGCCTGCTGAGCTTCCTGCCGTCCGGATCGGGGACTTTCATCGCGATGGCCGTGGTCGTGGTCCTGGCGTTCGTGGCACTGTTCCTCTACCTCAACCGCATCGACGCGCGCAAGGGACGAATGGTGGCTCCGGGGAACAAGGGGCTCGGGGCGGTGCTGCGCATTCTGCTCATCATGCTTCCCGGCCTGTTCTTCTGCTTCTACGCGATTCAGGTGAGCACCGTCGGCTCGTGGGCCAATTCGTTCTCCTCCGCGATGGGGGACATCCCCTCCATGTGGGATTCGGTCTATGACGCCCAGCGCAATGGTCCGGTGGTCTCCTTCATCCGACAGCTCAACCCGAAGATAATGGACATGCCGTCGAACTACAGCGAGGCGACCATGCAGGCGATAGCGAAGAAATACACGACCGAGGCGACGTCCATCAACGCCACACGCAAGCAGTCCATGACCGACAGCACCGTGGTGTACATCCTTTCGGAATCCTTCTCGGACCCCTCGCGGGTCCCCGGGCTGTCCATCAACAAGGATCCCATGCCCAACGTCCGGAGCATCAAGGAGCACACCACCAGCGGGTATATGCTGTCATCCGGCTATGGTGGGGGCACCGCGAACCTCGAATACATGGGGCTAACCGGACTGAGCATGGCCAATTTCGACTCCTCCCTGACCAGCCCCTACCAGCAGCTCGTCCCCGGGGAGGCATGGACTCCCACGATCAACCGTCTGTGGGGCGGCTCCGTCAATTCGCTCGCCTTCCACCCCTATGAGCCGTCGATGTATTCGCGGGCCGGGAACTACAAGAAGTTCGGGTTCTCCCACTTCTACTCGCTGGAGGGGAAGGACGTCATCTCCCACCGCAGGAAGATCGACAACTCCCCCTATGTGTCGGATGCGTCGGCCTACCAGAGCGCCTACGAGGAGATGTCCTCCACCAAGAGGAACCAGTTCGTCCAGATCATCACCATGCAGAACCACATGCCCTATCATTCCTGGTACAAGAACAACGAATTCAAGGTCCACAGCACGACGTCCTCGCAGCTGGGATCCGATGAGACCGAATCGATCGAAACCTACGCCAAGGGCATGGAGTACACCGATACGGCCACCCGGACATTCCTCGATCAGCTCGATGCCCTCGACAAGCCCGTCACGGTCGTCTTCTACGGCGATCATCTCCCGGGAATCTATTCCACCGCGGGCGAGGACTCCGGCAACTCACTGGCCCTGCATCTCACCGACTACTTCATATGGTCCAACAAGGCGTCCGCATCCCATGACCAGAGCGACGCGAACAGCGAATACTCGTCGCCGAACTTCTTCTCCGCCCAGGCGGCCCAGCACATGAACGCCAAGGTCTCCCCGTTCCTGGCCTTCCTCACCGAGCTGCACGGAAAGATATCCGCCATGGAGCCGCCCGTGGTCAACAAGATCCAGGGATGGTCGCGAATTCCAGCCGGACAGTCGATCTATCTGGACGCGCAGGGTCATCCGATGTCGTCCTCCGACTTCGATAAGACGACGAAGCAGCTGATGGCGGACTACCGTCTCATCCAGTATGACATCACTGCGGGGAACGGATATCTCAAGAACACGGGATTCATGGACATCGCGAAATAGCGTACGCGAAGAAATAGCGTACGCGAAGAAATATCACAGTGGAGTCCGGGGGAGGGGGTCGGGCCTTTCGCGAAGGAAGGGTTCCGCGCCCTCGTCGGACTCATCGTCCACCGTGATCACAGATCCGACGGGAGGGCGGAACCAACCGTGTCGGGCGGGGCCGGGCGCGGTTGGTTCCGCCCGTGGCCTATTTCAGAGCCTTCGCCCCAATGTCATGCCGATAGAACATGCCGGTGGTATCGAGACCGTCGATGATCCCGTACACCTTCCGCTGTGCTTGCCTGATGTCCGGGGCCGAGCACTCGACCAGCAGCACGCGGCCCGACGAGGCGATCAGCCCGTCGTCTCCCTGCGCCACGCCCGCATAGTAGACATGGCTGTTCGCATCGACGTCGATACGCGGGATTGCGGCGCCTTTGACCACATTCGTAGGGTACCCGTCGGAGGCGAGAACCACGCCGAGGGTCGCATCCGATGTGTTCCATGTGAAGGTCGGCGTCCCGCCGTGCAGCAGCGCGTCGATGGACTCTCCCAGATCGGATGTCAGCTGGGGAAGGACCACCTCCGTTTCCGGGTCGCCGAAGCGGGCGTTGAACTCGATGACCTTGGGCCCGTCGACGGTCGCGATAAGGCCCGCGTAGAGAATCCCGGTGAAGGGGGTGCCGTCGTCGACCATCGCCTGGACCGTGGGTCGCACGATCGTTTCGATGGCGGCGTCGACGACATCCCGGCCGATTTGCGGAACGGGGCTGTAGGCTCCCATTCCCCCCGTATTCGGCCCCTTGTCTGCATCATAGGCGCGCTTGTGATCCTGGGAGATCGGCATGGGCCAGAAGTCGGCACCGCGCACGAAGCTCATCAGGGAGAACTCCTGTCCCTCGAGGAACTCCTCGATGACGACCTTCGCCCCGGCGGAGCCGAAGCGGTGATCCACGAAAATATCGCGCAGCGCCCGCATCGCGGTCTCGACGTCCATCGCGACCGTGACGCCCTTGCCCGCCGCGAGGCCGTCGGCCTTGATGACGATGGGGGCCCCATGCTCCCTGACATACGTCTCGGCCAGATCAAGATCCTCGAAGGTATGATATCCGGCCGTCGGAATGCCGTGCCTGATCATAAGCTGCTTGGCGAAGTCCTTCGAGCCCTCGATCTGCGCGGCGGCCCTGCTGGGTCCGAACGCCTTGATCCCGGCATCCGCGAAGTCGTCGACGATGCCCTCGATAAGCGGGACCTCGGGGCCGACGAAAACCCAGTCGTAGCCGTTGTTCTTCACGAAATCGATCAGCGCCGCGTGATTCGACGTGCTCAGCTCCGTGGTGCGTATCCCGTCAAGCCTCATGCCCGGATTGCCGGGTGCCACGGTCACCTCATCGACGCTGTCCGCCCGCATCAGCGTGTGGGCGATCGCATGCTCGCGCGCCCCGGAACCTATGACCAGAACCTTCATACCCATGATCCTTGCTCCTTATCCCTACTGCAATTCAACGTCATCATCGTTCCTGGCGATGACCTCGCCGAGAACGTATCCCCGCTCACCGTTCGCGTGCAGCAGCTGCAGCACCTCCTGCTCGCGGTCCCTGTCGACGGCGAGCACCATGCCGATTCCCATGTTGAAGACGTTGAACATCTCATGATGGTCTATGCCGCCCGCCTTTTCGATCACGTCGAAGATCGGGGGGACCGGCCAGCTGCCGGAATCGATGCGCACGGCCAGACCCCGGGGGATCATGCGGGGGATGTTCTCGATGAAGCCGCCGCCGGTGATATGCGCCACCCCCTTGACCGCGCCGGCCGTGACCAGCGGACGGAGCGCCTTGACGTAGATGGTGGTGGGGGTGAGCAGGACCTCTCCCAGGCTGGCACCGTTCAGCTCGTCAAGACGGGTCCGAACCGAATACCCCGCCTGCTCGAAAAGAGCCTTGCGGATCAGGGAGAAGCCGTTCGAATGCACGCCGCTCGAGGGAAGACCGATGAGAACGTCGCCCCGGGAGATCGAGGAGCCGTCGATGATGGCCGAACGTTCGGCCACGCCGACGGCGAATCCCGCGAGGTCGTATTCGTCGGCGGCGTACATGCCGGGCATCTCCGCGGTCTCCCCGCCGATGAGCCCGGCGCCGGCCTGCACGCAGCCATCGGCCACGCCGGAGACGACCTGTTCGAGAAGCGCCGGATCGTTTTTGCCGCAGGCGATGTAGTCGAGGAAGAACAGCGGCTCCGCGCCCTGCGCGGCGATGTCGTTCACGCACATCGCCACGCAGTCGATGCCTATCGTGTCATGCCTGCCGGCCATCGTGGCGACCATGAGCTTCGTGCCCACTCCGTCCGTCCCCGAGATGAGCACCGGCTCCTTGTAGCCGAGCGACGCGAGGTCGAACAGGCCTCCGAAGCCCCCGATGCCGCCGACAACGCCGGGACGTGCGGTTCGTGCGACGTGTGAGGAGATGCGCTTGACGACCTCATATCCCGCCTCGACGCTGACTCCGGCGTTTTCGTATGCTTTAGGCATGATTACCCTTTCCTGGTGCGTGGACCGTGATGATGTCGTGGTGGCGGAGCGATGCGTGGATCCGGGATGTCGCCCGGCTCACGCATGTTCCCCGACCGGGCAATGCGCGTACTCATTGCCCGCGTAATTGCTTTTGTACAGGGCGAATTCGGGGAGCCGGACCCGATCCTCGGGCGTGAGGGAGCGCAGGAAATCGTCCTCGTAGTCATCCAGGGCGGTGGGGTAGTCTCCGTTGAAGTAGGCGACGCACAGGCCCCCGTAAGGGGCGTCCGCCCCGAGCCCTATGGATTCGATCAGCCCATCGAGGCTGAGAAACGCCAGCGAATCGGCTCCGATGTATTCGCGGATCTCCTCGACGGACTTCTTGCTGGCGATCAGCTCCTTGGTCGTGGAGATGTCGATGCCGTAGAAGCAGGGGTATCTCAGCGGAGGCGAGCTGATGCGCATGTGGACCTGGGCGGCCCCCGCCTCCCTGAGCAGCCGGACGATGCGCTTGGAGGTGGTTCCCCGCACGATCGAATCGTCGATGACGACGACCTTTTTGCCCTTGACGACCCCGCGCACCGCCGACAGCTTCATGCGCACGCCCTGCTCGCGCAGCGCCTGCGTCGGCTGGATGAACGTGCGCGCCACGTACTGGTTCTTGATCAGCCCCATTTCGTTGGGCAGACCGCTTTTCTCCGCGTACCCCGAGGCCGCGGACAGTGAGGAGTTCGGCACGCCGATGACCATGTCGGCGTCGACGGGCGCCTCCTGGGCGAGCCTGGCGCCCATGCGCTTGCGTGCGGAGTGGACGTTGACGCCGTAGATGTCGGAATCGGGACGTGCGAAGTAGATGAACTCCATGGAGCATATGGCCAGCTGCGTGTGCGTGGTGTACCGGGTTATGCGGTATCCGTCGTCGTCGACGACGACGATCTCGCCGGGCTGGATGTTGCGCACAAGCTCGGCGCCGACGATGTCAAGCGCGCATGTCTCCGAGGCGAGGACGTAGGCGCCGTTCGTCATCCTGCCAAGGGAAAGGGGCCTGAACCCGTTGGGATCAAGAGCCCCTATCATCGAGTGCTCGGTCATGAGCAGATAGGCGAATCCACCGTGGACCGCGTTCAGCGCCTCCTTGAGCTTCTCCATGAACGTCGGCCGGGAGGAACGGCGAACGAGGTGCATGAGGACCTCCGTGTCCGAATTCGAGTGGAAGATCGCCCCCTCGTCCTCCAGGTTCTTTCGCAGGCTCACGCAGTTGGTGAGATTGCCGTTGTGGCATAGGGCCACATCACCGTCATGGAAACGGAAGATGAAGGGCTGGATGTTGTCGGTCGTGCCCGACCCCGCGGTTGCGTAGCGCACATGGCCAATCGCGTTCTCGCCTTTGAGGCGCACTATCTCGCGTTCGTCCGAAAACACCTGTGTGAGCAGGCCCAGCCCCCGATGCCCGATGAGGGTGCCGTCGTCGTTCGATACGATGCCCGCACCCTCCTGACCACGGTGCTGCAAGGCATGCAGCCCGAAGTATGTGAGACGAGCCGCGTCGGGATGACCCCAGACGCCGAAAATACCGCACTCCTCGTGAATGTCTTCGAGTTCAGCTGACAAGCCAAAGCTCCTTCCAAAACCGTTGAGACGGGGAATCCACTGCCACACACATTATCAAGCGCCGGATACATCACCGGTCTGCCGATGCCGATGCGGCGGGCGCATGTCCCGTCATTGCCAAACTATCTCATATTCCAGTCGCCGGTTGACGCTACGCGGTGAAATATTCCACCCCCGCTTCGAACAGGGGCTGGTGGAAGTTTCCGGGAACGTTGACGTACAGGCCCCTGCCGGAGCGTTCGGTGTGGCCCATCTTCCCGAGTATCCGACCGTCGGGGCTGGTGATGGCCTCGACGGCGAGCATGGATCCGTTGGGGTTCGTCTCCAGATTCATGCTCGGGGCGCCGTTCTCGTCGACGTACTGGGTGGCGATCTGGCCCTTCCGTCTCAACGATTCGAGCATGGCGTCGGGGGCCACGAACCGTCCCTCCCCATGGGAGATGGCGATGGTGTGGATGTCGCCCACCTCGGTCTTTGCCAGCCAGGGGGAGAGCGTCGAGGCGACGCGCGTGCGTATCAATCGGCTCTGGTGACGTCCGATGGTGTTGAACGTCAGGGTCGGGCACTGGTCGTTCATGGGCACGATGTCCCCGAAGGGAACGAGACCAAGCTTGATGAGCGCCTGGAACCCGTTGCATATGCCCAGCATGAGCCCGTCTCTGTTGCGCAGAAGGTCCCGGACGGCCTCGCTCACCTCGGGGGCGCGGAAGAAGGCCTCGATGAATTTCGCCGACCCGTCCGGCTCGTCCCCTCCCGAGAACCCTCCCGGAAGCATCACGATCTGGCTGCGATGTATCTCCTCGACCAGTCGTCGTGTCGATTCGGCGACGGCCTGCGGATCGAGATTGTTGACTATCAGCGTGCTGACATCGGCTCCCGCGCGTTCGAAGGCGGCCTGGGAGTCATACTCGCAGTTGTTGCCGGGGAAGACCGGGATGACGACGTGGGGCTTGGAGACCCCCGCGCCCGCATAGGCGTGGCGGCTCGTCGGCGTGAAGCTGATGGCATCGAGCGGCCCGGCGTCCTGTCCGTCTGCGGCCCGATGCGTGGACCGATAGGGGAACACCTCTTCCATGCCCCCCTCCCAGGCATCCTGCAGACCGGCGAGATCGAGATCCTCGTGCGCCGCGGCGAACGAGTAGCGATCGGTGGTGCTGCCGATCTCGCCCATGCACACGCGGTTGGACGCCGCCGGGAGGACTGCGTCATCCGTCAGCTCAAGAAGGAACGAGCCGTATGCCGGAGCGAAAAGATCATCGATGCCGATCTCGTCGTTCAGCTTCAGGCCGATGTGGTTGCCCAGCGCCATGGCGAACAGTGATTCCGCGCTCGCGCCGTATCCGGGAGTGGACACGGCCACGGCCCCGCCCGTCTCGATCAGCTCCTCGACGATTGCCATGGCCTCGAGAAGCCCGTCCTTGTCGGGGGTGAGACCGTCCTTTCCATAGCGTGGCGCGATGCGGACGATACGGTGGCCCGGGGCTTTGAATTCGGGGGATGTCGCATGGCCCATGGGCCCGACGGCGACGGCGAAGGAGATCAGCGTCGGCGGAACGTCGAGGTCCTCGAAGCTGCCGCTCATGGAATCCTTGCCTCCGATGGCGCCGACCCCGAGATCACGTTGCGCCATGAGGGCCCCCAGAACCGCGGCCATGGGACGGCCCCAGCGTTCGGGAACGTCGCGGAGCTTGCCGAAATACTCCTGGAAGCTCAGATATGCGTGCGTGTGGCTGAATCCGGAGGCCACCAGCTTGGACAGCGATTCGACGACGGAGAGATAGGCCCCCGTGAACTGGTTCCTCTCCATGATGTAGGGGTTGAATCCCCATGCCATTGCCGAGGCCGTGGTCGTCTCCCCGACGACGGGGAATTTGGCGACCATCGCCAGATTCGGGGTCAGCTGATATCGCCCGCCGAAGGGCATGAGGACCGTGGCCGCGCCGATGGTGGAGTCGAAACGCTCCGAGAGCCCCTTGTTCGAGCACACGTTGATGTCCGTCACCAGATCATGCATGCGCTGCGCCAGGGAACCCCGCATGTGCGAGGGCTGGTAGGCGGCGCCGGGTTCGACCCGAACGTCCTGGTGCTTGGGCGCCCCGTTGGAGGCGAGGAAGCTGCGGCTCAGATCGACGATGGTGTCGCCGTTCCAGGTCATGCGCATGCGCTTCTCCTCGCTCACCGTGGCTATGACCGTGGCCTCGAGGTTCTCCTCGCGCGCGTAGCCGAGGAACTCGTCGACATCCTCGGCGGCGACATCGACCGCCATGCGCTCCTGGGATTCCGAGATGGCCAGCTCGGTGCCGTCAAGGCCATCGTATTTCTTGGGGACCTTGTTCAGATCGATGGTGAGCCCGTCCGCGATCTCTCCGGTGGCGACGGACACCCCGCCCGCACCGAAGTCGTTGCAGCGTTTGATGAGCACGCAGGCGTCCTTGCGGCGGAAAAGGCGCTGAAGCTTGCGCTCGACGGGGGCGTTCCCCTTCTGCACCTCCGCCCCGGATTCCTCCAGGCTGTCGGTGTCCTGGGCCTTCGACGCGCCCGTGGCACCACCGATGCCGTCACGTCCGGTACGCCCGCCAAGAAGGATGATCCTATCTCCGGCGACGGGTTCCTCTCGCCGGACATGATCCGCGGGCGTCGCCCCCACCACGGCGCCGACCTCCATGCGCTTGGCCACATAGCCCGGATGGTAGATCTCGTTCACCTGACCTGTCGCAAGGCCGATCTGGTTGCCGTACGAGGAGTAGCCCGCGGCGGCGGTGGTGACGATCTTGCGCTGGGGAAGCTTCCCCTCGAGCGTGTCGCTCACCGGCACCCTGGGGTCACCGGCCCCGGTGACGCGCATCGCCTGGTAGACGTAGGAACGTCCCGAAAGCGGATCTCGGATGCATCCTCCGATGCAGGTCGCGGCCCCGCCGAATGGCTCGATCTCGGTGGGGTGGTTGTGGGTTTCGTTCTTGAAGAGGAAAAGCCAGTCCTGGTCCTCGCCGTCGACGTCGACCGTGACCTTGACCGTGCAGGCGTTGATCTCCTCCGATGTGTCCAGGCCGGTCAGCACGCCGTTCTCGGCGAGCCATCGGGCCCCGATGGTCGCCATGTCCATCAGAGAGACCGGTCTGCCGTCGCGTCCCAGCTCCCTGCGCATCTGCAGATAGGTGTGGAAGGCCTTGTCCACTTCAGGGTCGTCGATGCGGATGTTGTCGAGTTGCGTGCCGAAAGTGGTGTGGCGGCAATGGTCGGACCAGTAGGTGTCGATGACCTTCATCTCGGTGATGGTGGGATCCCTGCCCTCCTCCAGGAAATAGCGCTGGCAGAAACGGGCGTCGGCGAGATCCATCGCCAGGCCGCGCGAATCGATGAAGTCGGACAGCCCGCGCTCATCCAGTGAGGTGAATCCGTGCAGAACCTCGACGTCCGTGGGCTTCGCCACGTGAACGGCCAGTGTGGACTTCTCCTCCAGGGACGCCTCCCGGGCCTCGACGGGGTTGATCACATAGCGCTTGACGGCCTCGACATCCTCGTTCCCCAGGGGCCCCTCCAGCGCGTAGAGCTTTGCGGTTCGAACCACCGGACGCTCCCCCTGGCTGATGAGCTGGATGCATTCGCTGGCGGAATCGGCCCTCTGGTCGAACTGACCGGGGAGATACTCCACCGCGAAGACATGGCAATGATCGAAATCGGGCATTGCCATGGAGACGGTGTCCACCGCAGGCTCGCTGAACACCGTCGGCGTCGCCTTGTCGAAAAGCTCCCTGCTGATGCCCTCGACATCATAGCGGTTCACGATTCGGACCCCGTCGAGGCCCGGAAGCCCCAGAGTCGTCGTCAGTTCATCGCGCAGCTGCTGCGCCGCCACGTCATATCCGGGCTTCTTCTCCACGTACACACGAAAAACCACTGCTTGTCCTGCCTTCTTGTTGCGTCTGCTTCCATGGTGGATTGGGTTGGTGAATGCGTCGACACCGAATCGCCCGCATCCGTGGCTGACGGTATGCGGGCGATTCACACTGCTTACTCCGTGGCGACGCCTTCCGCGTGCGCCAGCGTTTTCAGTCGATCGTAGATTTCCTCATAGGCCGGAATGATGTTTCCCAGGTCGCGTCGGAACAGATCCTTGTCGAGATGCTCGATTTTTCCGCTTGCGTCTTTCAGATCCCACAGCCGGCATGTGTCGGGGGTTATCTCGTCCGCCAGAAGGATCTCCCCGTCGGGGGTTCGGCCCTCCTCGATTTTGAAGTCGACGAGCTGCACGGCGATGGAGGAGAAGATGTCGCTCAGCGCCTTGTTCACCGCCCTGGCCTGGCGGGATATCTCGTCCAGCTCCTTGTCGGACGCCAGATTCAGCGCGATGATTCCGTCGTTGTTGATGAAGGGATCCCCCAGCTCATCCGATTTGACGCAGAACTCGAGGACCGGCCTCTTCAGCCCGGTCCCCTCCTTGACCCCGTATCGCTTCGCGAAGGATCCGGCGGCGGTGTTGCGCATGATGATCTCCAGCGGATACATATGCATCGTGCGCACCAGCTGATCGGTGTCGGAAAGACGCTTGATGAAGTGGCTTTTCACTCCCCGTGCCTTGAGAAGGTTGAAGATAACCGTGGTGATGTGGTTGTTGAGACTCCCCTTGCCTTCGATCTGGGCCTTTTTCGCGCCGTTCCCGGCGGTCGCCTGATTCATGTATTCGACCCAGAGAACGTCCGGATCATCGGTTGCGTAGAGTTTTTTGGCTTTGCCTTCGTAGAGCTTTTCCAGTTTCTCCATGACTCGCCTTTCTCGTGCGATACGAGATGAATGAGGGGTGAACTAACGCTCAAAGGATAACAACCGGCGACTACAAGAATCCGTTCGCGTGCCCCTCGGGCTTCATCGGGGCGCGAACCGGCTTCCGGGCCTCTGCGAGCAGCTAGGACCGCTCCTGGCGAAGATCGCCGGCCACCCGCGCCGCGAGTGCGCGTGCACGTGTCTCATCGTCTCCGACCGCAAGGGCGACCGCCATTCTGCGGTGTCCGTGAACAACCGGCTTGGAGAAGATGCGCAGGTCGGTGTCGGGGCATGCCAGAGCCTGGGCCACATTGCCGAACCCCACCTCGCCCTCGCCGTGCACGACGAGGGCATGGCTCGCGGCGACACGGTCCGGTCCGATGCACAGACGTACATGATCACGCGTCACGGGAATCCCGAGGATCGCACGGGCATGCAGGGCGAACTCGCTGAGTCGCTGGGAGATCATGGTCACCATCCCCGTGTCGTGCGGGCGGGGGGAGACCTCGTTGAACAGCACGCTCCCGTCGTCGAGCACGAAAAGCTCGACACCGAACACGCCCCATCCACGCTCCCCGGACCTGCGCGCCTGGGAGACCAGACCCCGGACGGCCCGGGACGCCATATCCTGCGCCGTGCTCAGAACCTGGGGGTCGACGTATGCCGGCTGCCATGACTCGCGGTAGTCGCCGTGCTCCTGTCTTTGCCCAATGGGGGGGCACGTCACCACTCCTGCGCTGGAGCTCACCGTCAGAACCGTCAGCTCGTAGTCAAGCGGGGCGAGCGCCTCGACGATCACCCGGGAGACGGAGCCTGCGCCCGCCGCCCGCCGCCCCACCTGCGCCTCATGCCACGCCGCGTCGATTCCCTCGGCGGAGTCGACCACCGACTGCCCATGACCCGAGGAGCTCATGATGGGTTTGACCACGCAGGGGTACCCTACGGACTCCGCGTTCCGTCTGAGCTCCTGCAGCGACCCGGCGAAGAGGTATGGTGTCGTCGCCAGACCCAGATCCTCGTGGGCAAGCACTCGCAGGCGCTCGCGGTCCATGCAGATCGATGCCACGTCCGCGCTGGGTACGACCTGAATTCCGCTGCCGGCCGCCGCCGCCAGATCCTCGGTGGCGATCGCCTCGACCTCGGGCACGATGATGTCCGGGCGGATCTCGTCGAACAACGCCTGAAGGGCGGTCGGATCCGCCATGTCCAGAACGCGGGATTCGTGCGCGACCTGGGCGGCGGGGGCCCCTTCGTAGCTGTCGGCCGCGCATACCCAGGCACCCAGGCGCATGAGTTCGATGGTGACCTCTTTGCCGAGTTCGCCGGACCCCAGCATGAGTATCCGGGTTCTGTTCTTTCCCCAGGGCGTTCCCAGAATGTGATCGGTGGTGACGGTTGTTGCCTGAATCTCAGCGTTCTCGCTCATACGCCCCATTGTGCCATCCAGGGGTTACCGAATTGCGCGGGGCGCCTGCCCTCCGGATCGCGCGAGGACCCGGACCATGGACCGTGACCGCTGCGGTCCCGGCGTCCGGCGGGGTGGAAGAGCCGCAGTCCATGCACCGCCGCCGAGCTCCAAGGATGCGGTGGGATAGGATGAAGGCGTGCATAAGGCAGTGGAGGAGCGGGGAAACCGCGCGGAGTCGAACGTCGGTGAGGCGAACGTGGGGGAGTCGGGGAAGAGGGCCCTCACCATCGCCTTGGTTGTCGACACCGTCGACACGCAGGGGAACGGAACGTCCAATTCCGCCCTGCAGTATGCCGCGGAGCTGGAGCGTCAGGGTCACCATGTGCGGCTGGTCGGGGTGGGGGCCCCTCGGTACGCGGCCCGCGTGAAAACGATCCCCGTGGTCTCCTGGGTCGCCGCCCAACAGCAGATGCAGTTCGCGGAGCCGGACGAGGAGCTGTTCCACCGCGCCTTCGACGGGGTGGACGTGGCTCACGTCTACATGCCGTTCGCGTTCGGGAGGCACGCATGCCGCACGGCCCGGGCGATGGGCGTGCCCGTTACGGCCGGATTCCATCTGCAGCCCCAGAACATCATGTATTCGGCGGGTCCCCTGCGGTTCATCCCCGGGATGTCCTCCATGCTGTACCGGCTCTTCGACCACTGGCTGTATCGCCATGTGCGGCACGTGCACGTTCCCAGTGCGATGATCGCCCGGCAGCTGAGGAGGCATGGGTACCGGTCCGTTCTCCACGTGATCTCCAACGGCTACTCCCCGCGGTTCGCCCCCCGGCAGGGGCGGCGGGCGCGTCCCCGTGCCCCCAAACCGTTCCGAATCATCGCATCCGGTCGCCTTACGCGCGAGAAGAACCACATAACGCTCATCAGGGCCGTCGCCATGTGCCGCCACCGGGAGGACATCGAGCTGCGCGTATGCGGAACCGGTCCGCTCGCCCGACGGCTGCGGCGCAGAGCGAAGTCGATTCTGGGGGATGCCGCGTCGATCGGCTTCATGGAGAACGACCGCATGCCCGCCACGCTGCGTTCATGCGATCTGTTCGTCCACTGCTCGACGGCGGATATCGAGTCCCTCAGCGTCATCGAGGCCATGGCGAGCGGCCTCGTTCCCGTGATCGCCTCCTGCGAGCTGAGCGCGGCCCGGCAGTTCGCACTGGTCGACGAATCCCTGTTCCCGGCGAGAAGGCCGGGGGAGCTGGCCCGCAGGATCGACTGGTGGATCGACCATCCCGATGCGAGGGCGTATTGGGGCGGCCGCTACGCGAGATTCGCCAGGGAACGATACGGCATCGAGTCCTCGGTGAGGAGCTTCGTCGCCATGGAGCGGCAGGCCATCGCGGACTTCCGCCGCGCAGGCGAATGATCCGCCCGCGCGGCGGTTCGGGAGGCCTACAGCAGCGAGATCAGCTCCGCGACATGCTCCGGCGTGGTGGCCCAGCTCGTGCAGATGCGCATCACCGAGTGATACTCGTCCGCCTTCTGCATGAATCCGATCCTTACATGGCTGCTCAGCCTGCTGATCGTCTGCTGATCAAGCGTCACGAAAATCTGGTTGGTCGGTGAATCGAAGGTAAGGGAATATCCCTTGTCGCGCAATGCCGTACGTATGGTTTCGGCGGCGTCGTTGGCGTGCGCGGCGATGGTGCCGTACAGGTCGTCGGTGAACAGCGTGTCGAACTGGAGACCCAGCAGCCACCCCTTGGCCAGAAGCGCTCCGTGCTGCTTGATGAGGGTCAGGAAATGACGGGGGCTGTGCGAACGGGGGAAGACCACCGCCTCGCCGAACAGGGCGCCCACCTTCGTTCCGCCGATGGAGAAGACGTCGGTTATGCGTGCGATGTCCTGCAGCGACACATCCGTCCCCGGGGCGGTGAGACCGTAGCCCAGGCGGGCCCCGTCGACGAACAGGGGGATGCCGTATTGCCTGCACACCTCGCCTATCGCCTCGAGCTGCGCAAGCGTGTACACCGTGCCGAACTCCGTGGGGAAGGAGATGTAGACCGATCCCGGGAACACCATGTGGTCGTGGTTGGCGTCGGCGAAGAACCCCTCGCAGTAGTCGGCGAGTTCGTTCGCGTCGATCCGCCCGTCATGCGCGGGAAGTGTCAGGACCTTATGCCCCGTGAACTCTATCGCTCCGGCCTCATGGACGTTGACATGCCCGCTTTGCGCGGCGACGACCCCGGCGTACTGGGGTGTGATGGAATCGATCACCGTCTGGTTGGTCTGGGTTCCCCCCACGAGGAACCAGACGTCGGCGTCCGGGCATCCGGTGGCGCGGCGAATCTTCTCCGTGGCGTCAGCGCAGTAGCGGTCGGTGCCGTACCCGGGCAGCTGCTCCATGTTCGTCTCGGCAAGACGCCGGAGAATCGCCGGATGGGCGCCCTCGCTGTAGTCGTTTTCAAAAGACAGCATATCCGCTCCTCCGTGTTCCCGCGTCGAATGATCCGATGCGTTGAAATGCCGACGTACGCTCATGTCGATTACCGGTAGTCTACCCTTTTTGCGGCCGCGGCGTCCCGGCCGCGATTGCCGACGCCGGGTCCGCGGGGCAACACGGCGTGGCATCGCGTCGCGTAACATTCATGACGCACAATATCGATTATGGTTACGCTTGATTCACGTGTGCATTGGTCGATCGATGTCGTTCGGGTGGGGGGCGCGGGCGCGGATCCGGCCCCGCGGGTTGACGCTCTTGCCGAGCTCAATGCCCATGATTCGCTCAGGACCGCGAGCATCGGCAAGCTCTTTCTGCTTGCGGAGCTGATGAGGCAGGTCGAGGCCGGGATGATCGGTTTGAACGACGTCGTCAGCAGGGACGACGAACGTCCCGATGATTTCATGGAGGATTCGGGAATACTCTACATGCTCGACCAACGCACATTCACCGTCGCGGATCTGGCGGTGATGGTCGGGGCGTGCAGCGACAACTATGCGACCAATCTGCTCGTGGAGCGCGTCGGGCTGTCGCATGTCCAGAGATGCGCCCGGGAGACGCTGGGGTACACTCGATCCACTTTGCTGGACAAGGTCCGCATGACCCGCAGGACGGGGCCCGATCTGCCCGACGACATGTCCCGGGGGTCGGCCGACGAGCTGTGCGACTACATGGTCCGGCTGTCGCGGGGAACGATGATCAGCCGCGGTGCGAGCTCGAGAATCGAACGCTGGCTTGGTGCGGATTTCGACACCTCGATGGCCTCCGGGGCCTTCTGCGTCGATCCGTTGGCGCATTGGCCCTACGACGGGGATTTCCTGGTGCGGCACAAGACCGGGACGGAATCGGACGTTCGGTGCGACGTGGGCATGGTCACCGCCCGGTCCACGGGAATCACCGTCGCCTACGCCATCCTCGCGAATTGGGACAAATCCGCATACGGGGACCTGCGCGAGCCGGTGCTCGACGATATGCGCCGATTGGGCATGGCCATACGGCGCTATGTCTGCACCCGGGACCGATCGGACCTGTCGGCGGCCCAACCGCATCAGGGGTGACGGATCATGGGAACGGCATTCACCGTCAACGAGGAACTGTGCGCAAGTCCGCGGGGCGGGCGCAATCTCATCACCGATGTCCCGGGTGTACGGGTCGGCCATGTGACCGTGAACGGACGGGCGCCCCGGGACCCCTATGGCCGGGATCCGGATTCGAAGGATTCCGTGGCGCTGCGCACGGGGGTGACGGCGATCGTCCCTCCGGGGGACTGCTTCGCCGACAAGCTCCCCGCGGGGGCCTATGTCTCCAACGGCTTCGGCAAAAGCATGGGGCTGGTGCAGATCCAGGAGCTGGGCAGTCTGGAGACGCCGATTCTTCTGACGAACACCTTGTCCTGCGGGGCCTGCTTCGACGCCCTGACACGATACAGTCTGTCCCGGCACCCGTCGATAGGGGTGAGTGCCGGGACGGTGAATCCGGTCGTCATGGAGTGCAATGACGGGGAGATCAACAGCATACGTTCCATGGCGGTGACACCGGACGACGGCGAGAAGGCCATAGCCGGGGCGGGTGAGGACTTTGCGGAGGGGGACGTGGGCGCCGGAACGGGGATGCGGTGCTTCGGGCTTAAGGGAGGAATCGGATCCTCATCTCGTGTCGTGGCCATGGACGGGCGTGACTTTACCATCGGCGTGCTCGTCATGACGAATTTCGGATCGCTCGAATGCCTGAGAATATCCGGCGAGCCTCTGGGGATGTCGCTGGCCTCGGCTCTCCGGCCCGGCCCGGCCGCCTCCGGGGAATCCCCCGCCCATCG
The DNA here is from genome assembly GCA_022649135.1 of Bifidobacterium sp. Lineage (GTDB taxonomy): Bacteria > Actinomycetota > Actinomycetes > Actinomycetales > Bifidobacteriaceae > Bifidobacterium. Next base: position 14,929 of record JALCNP010000008.1, on the reverse strand, counting down.
CAGCAGGCATGCGGGCGGTGGATGGGGAGGCCCCGACAGGCACGAGGACCGTGGAAGCATCGTCACCGTCGTGGCGACCGATGCGCCGGTCGACTCCCGGCAACTCACCCGTATGGCGAAGCGGGTCACGGTGGGCATCGCCCGCTGCGGAGGATACATCGGCAATGGCAGCGGCGAAATCGTCGTCGCGTTCAGCACGGCGAACCGCATCGGCCATTGGGCGGGCTCGAACCACCATGGCCGGTACCAGCCGTTGGTCAGCGTGGGGGAGCGTCTCAACGAGAACGCCATGGACATCTGCTTCCGTGCCGTCGCCGCGGCCAGCGAAGAGGCCATCGTCAGCTCTCTCGTCCATGCGCACACCGTCACCGGATACGATGGCCGTGTCACGCCGTGCCTGTCCGACGCCATGAGACAGGCCGGGCTGGCCATGCCGGCAGGCCGTGGATAACGGCGCAGGCACACACGACTTCATTTCCACACAACACCATTTCCACACAACACCAAGACGATATATGGAGGCACACGACGATGGACACCACGCATCCCATGATTGCGGTATTCGACGGACACAACGATCTTCCCTGGGAGAGCAGGGAGAACAGGGGCTACAGCGTAGAGGGAATCGACGAGGAGCTGCCCCAGACGCTGCACACCGACATCCCCAAACTCAGGCGGGGAGGGTACGTGGCCCAATTCTGGTCCGCCTATGTCAGCAGCGATTTCACGGGACCGGCGGCGGTCGAAGCCACACTGGAGCAGATCGACTTCGTGCATCGTATGTGCGCGCGCTATCCCGGGACGTTCGCTCTGGCGGCGACGGCCGATGACGTTCTGTCGGCGAAGCAACAGGGAAGGATCGCCTCCCTGATCGGCATCGAGGGCGGGCACCAGATCGACGACAATCTCGCCGTCCTGCGCGAATACGCACGGCTGGGGGTGCGGTACATGACCCTCACCTGGAACAACACCAACGAATTCGCGGATGCCGCGGTGGGCGAACATCCATGGCATGGTCTCAACGATCGTGGCCGCGAGGTGGTGAGGGAGATGAACCGCATCGGCATGATCGTCGACCTGGCCCATGTCTCCGCCGACACCATGCGCGACGCGATCCGCGCCTCCGCGCTGCCCGTCATGTTCAGCCACTCGTCCTGCTACGCCGTCAACCCCCATCCGCGCAACGTGCCGGAGGACGTCCAGAGGATGCTGGTCTCCAACGGCGGCGTGCAGATGATCGCCTCGGTGCCCGGATTCGTTTCCCAGGCCCTGCACGAGTGGTACGAGGGCGGGGAGAAAGGACCCAGACCCACCGTCACGATGGCGATGGTCGCCGACCACGTCGACAATGCGCGGGACGCCATGGGTGTCGACTACGTCGGTCTGGGAGGCGACTTCGACGGGACGGGCTCGATGCCGCAGGGATTGGAGGACGTCGGGAAATACCAGAACCTCTTCGACGAGCTGCGCTCGCGCGGCTGGAGCGAGCGCGATCTCGAAAAGCTCGGCTGGCGGAACGCCCTGCGCGTTCTGGAGGCCAATGACGGCGCATACCGGTCCTTCATGAAGGCCGGGAGCCTGCAGCGGTAAGTGATCCTCACCGTCCTGTGCGCATGTGTGTTTCCGGCGGGCCGGGGCGCCGGAAGACCGGGGCGGGCACGGCCCGGAATGGCTACCCCAGTCGCTCCTTCGAGATTCCGTGCGCGCAGATGTCGGCGAATCTGCGCGCGAAGCGGTGGGATACGGCCGTGTTCTCGTCGTCATGCGCACGGGCGCTGCCGATAAGCTCATCCCAGTCGAATCCGTCCGCCCGCACCGAGTTGCGCTCCTCGCTGTCCCACGTCGCGATGTTTCCATAGGCAACTTCGGGGTGGAACTGGATTCCCCAGGCGCATGGTCCGATGCGGAACCCCTGAATCGGGGTGCGATCGGAATGGGCGAGGAGGATCGCCTCCTGGGGAAGCCGCGTGATGTGGTCGACGTGGTTCTCGGCCATCGGGAACGTGCCCGGCAGAATGGAGAAAAGAGGGTCGTCGGCTGCGGATGCGTCCCGGGTGATTTCGGTCATGCCATGTTCGGGCGGCAGAACGCGGTGCTGGACCCTCCCTCCGCGTGCATAGGCTATCAGCTGCCCGCCGAGGCAGATTCCCAGCATGGGCGTGTGCCGTTCCAGGCCCTGCGCTATCAGCGTTCTCGTCTGGGCAAGCCAGGGGTAGTGCTCGTCGTCGTCCGGCATGGGTGCGCCGCCGAGAACGATGAGGGCGTCGTATCCATCCAGTGACCGCGGCAGGCCGTCCGCGCCGTGCACCAGGGTGCAGGCGACTCCCGATTCCCCAAGCCATGGCCCGAATCGGCGCAGCGATGCCGTTGGGGAATGGCCGATGACCAATGCTTTCGTCTCGCTCATAGTGTTCTCTTTTCCGAGAGTGCCGGGATTTTCATGAGACCCGGCGGGACTTCTGCCGGAGGAGGCCGTCTAGGGGACGGTTCACGGGATTCCTGATTCACATGATAATACGGGCCCGTTTCCCGTTCATGATGATTCTCCATGCCTGTGCGTCGCCTGGTCGCGCAGCCTAGTCACATACGGGCCTCACGGTTGGGGTGACCGATGTCACGCCGTCGGCGTCTGGCGTCGACGCCGTGGTGAATTCCAGAGTCTGCACCAGCGACGGGCGCAAGGGCGTGAGCCGTAGGGCGCAGCGTATGCCAGCGCGTTCGCACGGGACCGTCCATGAGATGTTCGCGGGTCCGTCCGAGCGCGGATTCAGGAACTCCGCTTCGGGGGAATCCGCCGGGCCGTCGCATGGCTGGCCCGCACGGGGGTCGGCGATCGGTCTGCCGGCTTCGCGCAGGAGTCCGGCCAGTGACGCCGACCGATGCGTCATGGAGGAGTCCATGCCCATGTTGTCCGCGAAGAGGTCGGCGATCGATTGCAGGGCCTGCCGGCAGGCTGCGGCATCGATCCGCGGGCAACCGCCTAGCGAGCGGAGCATGCGGGTGACCCGACGCGCTGCTGCACCGGTTTCCCTCCACAGACGCACCGATCTTCCTGCGATGGTATGGCGGCGCGCCTGGGCGTCGTCGAGCAGCAGGGACAGAATCCTCGACCCGATGATGCTGGGTTCGGCGTATCTGCCGTTCGCGAGTATGACGACGCCCAGGCCCGAGTCCTGGTGCCAGCGCATGTCCGAACCATATCCGGGATATCCTCCCGCATGATGGGTGATGTCCCCATAGCGAGGGTTGTGGTCGATCATCAGACCGTATCCGTACGACTCCAGCTCGCTGAAATCCCGGCGTGTCATCCGATTCCCGCCCGATCCGCCCCTGATCACCGGGGGCACGGGGGTGTGGCCGCGCTGCATCAGACGTCGGTAGCGAGGAGGAAGAACGCTCCCGGGAAAGTCGCCGTCCGCGGCGTGCGGGAACGGTGCGCCGTCCGCCCCGAGCAATGGCTCCTCCAGCCAGCGCGCCCATCGGACGACATCGTGGACGGAGCTGATGACCCCTCCGATCGCGCTGAACGCCCCGGGTGTCGTGAAGTCCTCGGGATCCCAGCCGCGCGCCTCCGCTGTGATGTGGTGTCCGAGCGCAAGGGCGGCGGGATCGACCCGACGGTAGTCGTAGGTCGTCTCGCCGAGGCCGAGAGGGTCGAGAAGCGAGCGTGAGACATATTCATCCACCGTGCTTCCGGTCAGATTCACGATGATTTGCCCGAGGACGGCGAAGCCGATGTTGGAGTACTGATAGCATTCTCCGGGCGCGAATGCGGCGCGCACGCCGCGTCGGAGCAATGACAGGAAATCATGCTCCGTCATCGACTCCTGCCTGTCCGCCCAGGCGTCGTCCGTGGGCAGTCCCGATCTCATGGACAGCAGATCAGCGATGGTGATGTCGAATTCGTCCACGGCATGCCGATTCCGTGTCCCGTGAGCATTGGCCATCCCCATCACGGCCGATCCGACCTCATCCGCGATGACGGAGAATTCGGGAACATGGCGGCGTACCGGATCGTGAAGGTCAAGTCGGTGCAGCCAGGCGAGCCTCATGATGGCGGCGGCGGTGAAGCTTTTCGACATCGAGGCGATGCGGAACCGGGTGTGTTCGTCGTAGGACGGTTCACCGGGCAGCGTCGAGCGGGATGCGAACATGAGGATGCCCGACGGGTCGAACACCCCGCACGCGTATCCCGGCGCCTTGCGTTCGACGATAAGGCGGTCGGCCATCCGCGTTATCTCGCGGGCGGCGTCTTCTCCGGGGACCTGCGGGCGTGGTGGGGTCGACGATGGCATGGAACCTCCTGAGAATTCGTGGCGGAAGCATGGAACGCCTGACTCCCGCAGCGCGAGAGTCGGACAGGCGGGACGATCGCCATGGCGGCGTCCATGGCGATCGTCCCGCCTGCAGTGGACAACGACGCCTTTACGGGGACGGATACGGCCGGGGCATGGATGTCCCGCGGCGCCGTGGCTTGTGCGGAGTGCACCGTTCTTGCGGTGATATAAGGTGGACGCATGAGACTGTGGCATCAGGAGCTGATATCGCATCTGCCACGCATGCAGCTGCTCGGGCAGCACCGCGAGATAGCGGCATTGCGCGGCAACGGGTGGGGGCGCAGGCACGCCACCGTGGACTATGTCTTTCGTTATTCGCCGTATCGGCTGTATCGCTTTCATCTGCTTGTCATGGACGACATGCGTCGAAGGGGGTTCCATCCGGATGACCGGTGGTCGGATCCCCTGTATCGCGGGAGATCCTGCGAGCCGTATGAGGTTCTCGTTCCGTGCACCGTCCCGGATCCGATATATCCCGAGCATGACGAGGCCTATCTGAGGGAATGCCTGGAGAATCTGAAGGGCAAGGGCATCGTGCTGACGGTTGACGGTTGGCGGTTGGCGGTTGGCGGATGACGGTTGACGGTTGATGGTTGGCGGACGGCGGCCGTTCGCAGTCCCGCACTGCCTCCACGCGGCTTCACGACGAAAAGTCCGGTCGTGCCGGGAAGCCCCGCGTGCATGGATGCGTGCAATGCCTGAGCCGGGGATCGTCGTGATCCATGGTCGCAGTCCCGTCAGAACGGTTCGGACTCCTGCCGTGTCACAGCTCGGCGCCGGCTCCGTCCACCCTTGCGCTGATGTCTTCGCTGCTTCTGCGAGGGTGCAGTCTGCGCATCCGGCAGGCGGGATGTGGGAGCCCCGAGCGCGTCCTCCGCGCCAGAAGACGCGATGCCGGTGCGTTTCACATATGTGAGAAACGGCAAAGGCCTCATGGGGCGGCAGCGCTCTCATGCCGCCCTGGGACCGGTTCTCTCCCCTGGAAAAGCATTCCGCACGTTCCTCCATCAAGGAATCGGGATCGTCGGCGCATACGAGTGAATGCCCACTCATGCAGCCGGATGCGTATTGAGACCGTTTGCGCTGTGCACTTTACCCGATGGGAATGGCTTTGCCCGCAAAGACACCCTCGTGGACATACTGCGAGTAAGCCTGGCAGGGGATCTTCATATATCGGCGAGATGGAGGATGATAGGATCGCAATGGCCCGGAATCCATCGGCTCAACAGGAAACGGAATCGGATGTGAAAAGTACGACCAAGGGAATGGCCTTAGCCGCTGTCGGGGCGTCGCTGTGGGGGACGGCAGGGGTTGCCGTGCAGTTCTTGTATGCGCATACGATTCTGACGCCCGCGTGGCTCGTGTCCGTCAGGTTGATTGGAGCGGGCGTGCTTCTGGGCGTATTCAGCCACATGCGCTATCCGGGGGAGATGGCGGGGGTGTTCAGGGATCGTGGGCACCGGCTCGCGCTTCTCGCCTTCGCCGTTCTTGGGGTGGCGGGGTCCCAGTTCACGTATTTCATGGCGGTCCGCCACAGCGACGCCCCCACGGCGACCACCATCCAGTTTCTTTCCCCGGTGTTCATCCTCGTATATACAGCCGTGTCGCGCAGGGCCGTTCCTCGCGTGGTTGATCTGCTTTCCGTGGTCTGTGCGGTGATTGGAACCGTTCTGTTGGCCACGGAGGGGAGGCTGGACCATCTTGTTCTTTCCGGGGCCGCTCTGCTGTGGGGCCTTCTTGCGGCTCTGACGACGGCTCTCGAGGTGATCATTCCGGCGGGCATGATGCGCCGTCACCACACGATTCCGCTGGTGGGGGCCGCGATGATCTGCGGCGGCATCGTTATGCTCCCCAATCTGTTCACGTCCCCCGTGGCGGGGCTCAGCGGCTTTGACTGGGTCGTGGTGGTCTATATCGTAACCGGCGGCACCCTTTTCGCATACACGCTGTTCCTTGCGAGTGTGCGCTACGTGTCGGCGAACACCACGGGGATGCTGGGATCGTTCGAGGCTCTGACTGCAACCGTTCTCGCCGCGGTTTTGCTGGGAACGACGCTGAATCCCATGAAAATTGTCGGAGGGCTGTGCATAATAGCGACCACGTTCCTCCAGTCCGTTCCGGGAATTCGGGAGCATGGCGGGGTGTCGGACGGGGACGTCAGGCCGGTGCGGCGAGGCGAGCCGCATGATGTCGGCGGGGGTGGGGGAGTACGGGATCGGACGGATCCGCCGTGTAGCGGATGACGCGGGCCACGCGGATTCAGGAGCGGGGCTGCTCCTCGCCGAGCGCGTCGCAGCAGGCGGTGAGCAGGGCGAACAGCTCGGCACGCTGCGTCTTGTCGAGACCGGCGGTCATGCGCCGGGCCACGACCTGGACCGCCGCATCCGCCTGAGCGAACAGAATTGTGGCGGGGCCGGTCAGCTGGGCTGCCTTGTCCCGGCGTTGCCTCGGCCCTTCGTCCCGCTTCACGAGCCCTGTGCGTTCAAGGCCCCGGAGCAGGACGTTCATGGACTGGCGCGACACGAAGCTGCGCCTGGCCAGTTCCGAGCTGGTGATCCCCGGCTCGTCGACCAGGTTGCTCAGGCACGCGTACTGCGGAACGGTCAGCCCCAGCGGCCGCAGCACCTCAGCCATGCGTTGATTGAGCACGGCCTGGGTTGCCTTGACGCGCACCCCGAGCTCGCTCGGGCTGGGCTCATGCGACATTCTCATATGGTCATTCATACAGCACCCTCATGTCAATGTCTTGACAGACACGGCGATGAACGTCAATATGTTGACGTAACCCGACAGCCGGATGCTGTCGGACCCGCAGGCGGCCGATGCCCCGGCCGCTTCACACCGTCCTCATGAAAGGCATGAACCATGAATGCATCCACCGACGTCACCCAAGGCCCCGATTTCATCTCGTTCCAAGTACGCGACCTGCACGCCTCGGCCGACTTCTACGAGCACACACTCGGACTCACGCGCGTGCCCGCGCCCAATCCCGGTGCCGTCGTCTTCGCCAACGGTCCGGTCGCTTTCGCCGTGCGCAACCCGTTGCCGGGCGTGGATCTCGACGCGCTGGGCCAGCTCGGCGCCGGCATCGGCGTCTGGTTCCACTGCCAGGACGCCTATGCGCTGCACCGCAAGCTGTCGGAAGATGGCGTGACGATCATCGCGGAGCCCTTCGACGGCCCCTTCGGCACCACCTTCTCGTTCCTCGACCCCGACGGCTATACCGTGACCGTGCACGACAAAGCATGATCAGCCCGCACTCCATTGTCATTGAGGACATCGTGGAAGAGTCAGACTCCGGCAATCCAGGGAGAAGTCCGCGGTGGCCTCCGAGCGTCTCGCAGCCGAGCGGATTCGCGTCGTGTCCCACGTGCCACCGGCGTCAATCCGGCGGCTGCTGAACGCCGATTCCGGTGCTTGGACGTCCACGGGGGCGTCCCAGTTCCTGGTCTGCGGATGATAGAGATATCCTGTGGGCATCGTCGTGGAATTCCACGGGCATCGGCTCGCCGTTCCGACATCGTTCGTCTCCATGCCTGAGGAATGTTTCGATGTTCTTTGCTATCTCATCCTTTTTCCCTCTGTTTTCCCAACTCAACGCGATCTCAGCCTCGATCTCTGGTTCGGACGGGCTGAGGCTATCGAGGCGGCTGAAGTATGTGGTGATGTCCTTATACTGGGGATGACAACGGCCTGGTCGCACCCCGGCCGAGAACCCAGCGGAAGGAATGCCATGCCTTCGTCCACCCCTACCAGCGTCATCCTCTATGTCTCGGACATGCAGGCCAGCACCGAATTCTACCGGACGATCCTCGGTTCCGATCCGGTGGCGACCTATGTCGGGTTCGCCGTGTTCGCGCTCTGCGATACGGTGACGCTCGGCCTGCAGACCACCGAGCTGATCGAGCCGAAGGCCGAAGCGCATGTCGGCGGCACCGAGCTGTCGTTCAGCGATGCCGACCGTGCAACCGTCGACCGGCTCTACGGCGAATGGACAGCCCGCAACATCCCGATCGCCTTGCATCCGACGGAACTGCCCTTCGGATACACCTTCGTCGCCCTCGACCCCGACGGGCACCGCCTTCGCGTCTGCGCCACCGACACCACCGGACTGCACTGACCGCCCCCATGACGCGCCGTCAGGGACGGTTGCTTACTAGGAGATGATCGCCGACACGCTCAGCCGGCAAACTTGACTCTGCCGCAGCGTCAACTGAAATAGTTGACGGCATGACAGAGAAAACGGGACCGGCAATCGACCGGTCGATCTATCCGATGCCCATGTTCGTCAATCTCGTATCGCGCGACCTGGACGCCACGCAAGCCCTGTACGCCGCCGCGGGCTTCGTGGCGCTCGCGACCATCCCCGGGCGGGACGGTGCTCCTCTGCTCGTGCATCTGCGGCGTGAGAAGTTCCAGGACATCCTCGTGATTCGAGGTACCTCGGTCTCCGGATCCACGACCGCGTCGTTCGCCGCAGGAGATGTGGATCTTGTCGAGGTGGCGAAGCGACTGCGTGCCGCGGGTGCCGAGGTAACCGGCCCCTACGACACGTCGTGGTTCGCGACGGATGTTGCATTTACCGATGCGGACGGCAACAAGATTGTCCTGACCGCCCCCAGAACCGTGGATCAGAGGCAGGCACGGGAATGGGTTGGCGGTAACATCACTGGTGATTTCGAGGTTCCCGGTCGAACCCCGTTCAACACCGACCGACAGTAGTCACGGGAGTGCGCAATGCAGGAGTGGGCGATCAGAGACGTCGCACGCGCGAGCGGGCTGACCAGCCGCACGCTTCGCTACTACGAGCAGATCGGGCTTCTGCATCCATCACGGGTTGCGAGCAACGGATACAGGTTCTATGGCGAGACGGAGCTTTCCCGCCTATACAGGATCCTTTCGCTGCGCGCATTGGAACTGCCCCTGACGACCATTCGGATCGTGCTCGATGATGACGAGCCACTGGAGGAAGCGCTTCGGGTGCATCTGTCGCTTCTGCAGGAGCGGCGAGATCACATGATGCAGCAGATCGACGCGGTGCGGCAAACCCTGCAGGCGATACGGAAAGGCCAAGTCGTGACCATCAGTGACATATTCGCCGGCATCGATCAGTCTGCATATGAGAACGAGGTAAAGCGGCGTTGGGGAGACGAAGCGTGGGAGAAAGGCATCACGAGGCGCGAAGACATGAGCAAGATCCAACGAGACGCTGACGACGCGAGGAGCCTCGACGTAAACGCCGCACTCCGCACGGCGGTGGAAACGGGCATCGACCCGGACTCTGACTCATTCCAGGCACTGGTCGCCGATCACTATGCCTGGGTCACGGACTACTGGGGCGGAAAGAAGCCCGACCGCGACGCCTACATCGGATTGTCCGAGATGTATGTCGTGGACGGCCGTTTCGCCGCCACCTACGGAGGGCGGACAAACGCCACGATCATCCGTGCGGCGATGCGAACGTGGGCCGAGGCTAACCTGGCCTGAGACAAACGACCCGGAACCTCCTCCCATGCGGGGAGCGGAGCTGTGAAGGCGACCCGCTGCCGCTCGGGTGCAGGATCTTGCCCTGATCGTCCGGCAAGAGCGTCGTTCCCCGCCTGTTTCAGGCGGGGCGGGGAGACGCTGGACCCGGTCGGACGGCCGGATCAGAGTGGATATGGCGGGCTGAAACCCCCCTGTGCAATGATCTGCGGCACCCCCTGGAGGCTTCCAGGTCGTCGCCTGGCTCGGCGTGGGAACAACGGCCCTGATCATCGCCATCTCTTTCGCTCGGCGGTTCGCTGACGCTGTTCGCTGAGAGCCAACTTGCATATGACGTTACGTCACGTCGCATGGTGGTGATGTTCGGGGCACTCTGCGACGGAAGGAAGAGACAGTGGAACCACAGGATGAGAGACATCAAGACATCGGCGAACCGCGAGAACAAACCCTGTCGGTCGGCGATCTGGCTCGGGCTGCCGGCGTCTCGGTGAGGACGTTGCAGTATTACGACCGGCAGGAACTGCTTGAAGCTGGTCTGAATGCTTCTGGGAGGCGCCGTTATGGGCGCGAGGATGTGTTGAAGCTCCAGCAGATTCTGTTCCTGAAGTCCTTTGGATTCTCATTGGACGACATCAAGGAGCGTCTTATCGGTGGAGGTGATCCTGAAGGCCTATCGCAGCTCTTCTTCCGGCAGAGGCGCCTGCTGGTGGAGGAGATCGAGCGTTTGCAGGAGTCGGTGTCCACGCTCGACGAGATGATCCCCGAGGTGCAGCGGCACGGCGAGGTGAGTCTTGAGCGGCTCATGGTGCTGATCAAGTTGCGCCGGCAGGAGTTTCCGTACACCTCGGTGCTCGATTATCTCTCCGACTCACAGTTGCACGTGCTGACTGCGGCCGGGCAAACGCAGTCCGGAGCACCGCAGGCAATCGAGGAACTCACCGCCGAGCTTGTGCGCCTGTACCGGCAAGGGGCCGATCCGACAAGCCGTACCGGACAGGACTTTGCCGCCCGCTGGTGGCACATGGTCGAGAAGGTCACCGGCTCCGACCCCGACCTCATGGCGGGCTCGTCTCGACGGTCGGCGGACCGCCGCCCCGGTCCCGCTGCCAGCGGTGCGTGGTGCGCTTCATGCGTGGGCGTGCTCTCGAAAGTCTCCCGGCGGCACACGCGGCGGGCCGCCGGCGCGCTCAGGGCCGTGTCCGCCATGGAGCCGCGCGACTCGGCGCCGGCCAGGGCCGAGACGACTGCGGCCGAAATGGAATCCGGGAAGCTCGGGGAGGCCGCCGGGTGCCTGCGTGAGGGCGTCGGCGAGACCGCGGCATACCTGCTGGACGACTATCCGGTCGAGCACCGGCGTCGCATCCGGACCAGCAGCATGATCGAACGATGGAACCGGGAGATCCGCAGGAGGACCCGCGTGGCGGGCGCGTTCCCCGATGGCGGATCGGCGCTGACGCTCATCGGTGCGAGGATCCGGTACGTCACCGCCAACGGCTGGTCGACCCGGCGCCGCCCGGACATGCCCCGGCTCGGCGACACCATACAGGAAGCGAACCGAAAACGCACGCGCAACGACAAAACCGAAAGTGCGCAAGACTCCGGGCACTACCGTTTTGAGGGGCTTTAAATATGTTTTGAGGGGCTTTAAATATCTATATGTGCTCTTAGTCTTACTGGCTGTAGGGCTGAGAAGGGGTCCCTTATATGCCTATATACCTATATGCCTATATACCTATACTAGAAAACTTGATTTTTAAAATTTGATTTGACGGTGGATAACTCACTTTTAGAAGTAGCACGAAGATGATTTTGGGTTGCCTAGCGCAGCGACTTTGAAGCATGAAAAGATGATGACAACCAGCAGGCTGGAATCTGCTTAAGCGTAAATGTCTGTACATTTACTTTAGCTTGCTACACACAAGCAAGAAGAAAAAACAAAAAGCAGGAAGAATGCCGATCACTCACCAGCGTTTTCATTTTTGTGGGTGAATCGTTGCCAGAATGATTGCCGCTTAGATGATTGTTCGAGGAGGGCTACGACTTTCTCACGCTCAGCCAGGAGCTGTTTAAGACCATCGTTTTCTTTGCGTAGCCCCTCATTATCGATACGCAAGCGACTGTTTTCCTGACGTAATTCGACTAGTCGAGACTCTTCAACTGGAGTGTTCACGACTGGTAATACTCCCAACGCTTCAAGCGTCGTGTGGGGAATAACCCAGCCCCTTTTCAGTTTCGTAGCGCCAAGCGCAACACCGTCTTTCAACAGTTTGCGGCGTAAGGTTGACTCGGAACACGACACGATTTCAACAGCCTGGGTGTATGAATAGTTCTTCTGTTCACGAGTAGTCATATGACCAGTCTACGCGAACATAGTATTCGCGTAGACTGTCTTTGTTTTTACCACTTGGGCGAAGGTTTTCCGCTTTCCAGAACCGTCAGCCTGGTATCAAAGAATTGCAGTAAGGAGACAGTATCCAAAGCAAACCATTTGAACACCTCTTCGAGGTCTTCTTCCCCGTCCCCGTACCTATGTATCAAAGTCAGTAAACTATCTATATACGAGTGAGCATAAGGACTACTAGAATCATTAGTTTCTTGCATAACCGTGAGAGCTTCTTCAAGCTCTTTTAGTGACTGTTTTTCCATATTTCCCCACTTGTATTCGCAAAAATTTACCTAAGAACTTGCAATATTACTTTCTCACACCAACCAAGAATGTGACACCGACAAGAGTTGTCTGACAGTATCCCCAACGGAGGGTATGCCTGATTCTTTTCAATGTATTCTCGCATTCAATTCGAGAGTTAAGGACACGTAACGCGTAATCATAAATCGGGTTTGCTGATGCTGTAGTAGCAGTACCAAACATGAGTGCTATAGCCAACACGGATGCTGTTACTGCGCTAATAACTTTATTCTTCTTCATATTAATCCTCTTCTTCTAAACATTATTTGTACCTGTTTTCTCTCCCTAGAAAACAGGTTAGATAAGCATAAAAGGATAAGAGTGAGCTAAATATTAACTTATGCAGATTAAACATGACTCAATCAAAAAACAATCTAAAAACAAGAGCAACAAGTATCAAAAATAATCAATAGCATCATCACTATCACATCAAAAATCAACAATAAAAAATATGAAAACCAAGCAAGAAAAATCTTCAACAACCATTAAAACACGAATATTTATAACATGCACTTCTTGCACTCAAGTGCCCAAAAACTGCTCAAAACGTTGCAATAACAACGATTATACGCGGGGTCCCCGCGTTATATCAAATTGGGGTTGGAAGTGGGTAGCAAGCATAGCATGTGTATATACACATGCCCTCCAAGTTGGACTTGGAGGCGGGACACCCGAACCCGATAAGAGACGCAGAAACAGCGTTAGAATCGTTCGCCAGTGTTCCACACTTCAATAATGCGTTCGCTCGTGTAACCGGCGTTTAAACCGTGTACAACGTGACGGCGAGCATTCACGTAATCCGCATCGTCGATTTGTGAGAGCACCTGTTGAATATCGCGCTCACTGACATCACGCTTCACCCCATCAGCCTGCGCTTTCTCCTCACGCTCACGCGACTGCTTCGCGAGCAGCTCCTTCGCACGCGTCTGCATCGTCGTAGGCACGGAAGTTTGAGCTGGATGCAATGTCACGTAGTTCGTTCCACACGTGATGTTCGCCTGCGGATACACACGGCACACTTCGCTCACAGCCTTCTTAAAACTCTGCTTAAAAGCAGGCATAACGTTTGTGCTGCCGAATTGGTTGTACAACTGCTGCCAGGTAATACTCTGACGCTCGTGTAAATAGCTGTAGCGGCGTGTGAGCCACCAATACACGTCCAACGCAATAGGCGAGCTCAACTGCGCCACAATCGACAGATCCACAGGCACAGGAGAATCACGCAAATAATCCACATACTCCTGACTGAGCTGCACTGTGTTCTCAAACAATGAGTGTTCTTGTGGCTCATTCGTGAGCCAATCAATATGCGCGTGTTTGGCAACTACGAAACCGTGAATATCTGTCGTACTGCCCGTGCTGTTATCAATCGTGTAAGTGCATTTGAACAGTCGTTCAAGCTGCGGCTTGATGGTCTTGAGCTGACGACCTCCTACCTCGATGTGTAGTAGTCTCAAAAACTCCCTGAACGTGCTGCCAAGGTTCAACGTGTTGGTCTCTGGGTCGAAACACTCGTCGTCTGTTTTCACCATCGTGCAAGCCCATAATTCAAACAAGCGCGGATACTTACCATACGGCAAACAATCAGCCGCGGCGATGAATGTCACCGTTAGATTACCGTTTCGTCGTATAACCTCTTTGTTCTTCGGCTTCCTGTAGGGCAGGGAGACCTGTGTCATGAGCTTGGAGATCAACGCGTGCGACATCCATGGATCATCTGGTATCTCAATATCGGTAGAATCATTCATTGCTAATCACTCCCCATTCAGTGGTTGGCCACGTCCCCGACCGAGCCTTAATTCGGTGCGGGGATTTCCTCAATCTATGGCCGTGTACTTTGAATATTTCTGGTGTGTACTTTGAATATTTTGAGGGGCTTTAAATATGTTTTGAGGATAACGCCCGGATTTTTGCGCAGTTGTGAGGTGGTGGGAGCATAGCCCGTCCTGTGTGTACGATTTCCGATCGCTGAAAGTGAAAACCGATTGGAAGGCAGGTACGGGCCATGCCCGATAAAATCATGCAGGCCGACCAGGCCATGTCCGGGGACCCGATTGGATCGCATGGCGTCCGAGAAGGCCGACGAGATCCTTGGGCCGGATGCCGGACGCTTCGGGCCGACGAGATCACGGGCGCCGCCCGGTACGAGCGGTCCTGTTCCAGGAAGGCGTGCCGCGCGGGCCACTACGAGCGCGATCTGACGGTCAGGGCCGGGAAAATGGCGGTAAAGGTGCCGAAACTCAGGGGCGCCCTGTCCGGGTCGGCGGCCGGCGAACGCTGCCGACGCCGCGAGGGGAGCGTCGGGGAGGCGCCGGTCGACATGCATGTGGCCGGCGTCTGCACGCGCCGGGTCGATGACGCCGGCCAGGCCCTGTGGGGCGAGAGGATGCCGTCCCGGACGTTGTCGGACAAGCCCGAACGC